>NZ_CP103057.1:3152500-3752500 GCF_025231525.1 Sphingomonas endolithica | reverse complement strand
ATCATGACCACCGAGACGGTCGAGGACGATGTCGAGACCTGGCGCCTCGATGCCTATAGCGAGCAAGAACCCGATGCCGCGATGATCGCCGCGCTCCAGGCCCTGGTGCCGAGCGCCGGCGACTCCCAGCCGCAGATCGAACCGCTGGTCTCCGAGGATTGGGTGGCGATGAGCCAGGCAGGGCTCGAACCGATCGCCGAGGGCCGCTTCGTCGTCCACACCAGTGCGCACCCGGTCGAGGCCCCCGCGGGCGGCCGCACCTTCCTGATCGACGCCGGCAACGCCTTCGGCACCGGTCATCACGCGACCACCAGTGGCTGCCTGAAGATGCTCGACGGCCTCGCCGACCACCGCTTCGCGAACGTCATCGATATCGGCACCGGCACCGGCCTGCTCGCCTTTGCCGCTGCACACCTCTGGCCGGCGGCGGCGATCATGGCGACCGACATCGACCCGGCGGCAGTGCAAGTCACGCGCGAGAATGCGGTCGCGAACAGCGTCGCCGGCATCGACCTGATCGTCGCCGACGGCGCACTCGCCGACGCGATCACCGCCCGCGCGCCCTATGACCTCGTCATCGCCAACATCCTCGCCGGCCCGCTCGTCTCGATGGCGCCCGAGATCGCGGCCGTTGCGGATGCCCGCGCGACGATCATCCTCGCCGGTCTGCTCGACACGCAACGCGACCAAGTCGTGGCCGCGTTCGAAGCCTGCGGCTGCACGCTGGAAGTAACCGACCGCCGCGGCGACTGGACCATCCTGAAGCTGACCGCGGGCGCGACGCGCTACGTGCCCGACCGCCCCTTCGATCCCAAGGGCCGCGACGGCTGGGCGCTGGATATCTGACCTCATTCCGTCACCCCGGCCTTGAGCCGGGGTCCAGCTTTTTCTTCCACGGCTTGACGAGCGAGGTGGGCCGCACCTTCCCCGTTCGTCCTAAGGTGCCCCTTCGACTGCCTGCAAGGGCAGGCGCTCAGGACAGGCATCGAGTAGCGCGAAGCGCGTATCGAGAGGGCGTATCGAAGGACAGGGGATACCGCGCTCCATCAGTGCTTCGATACGAGCCCTCGATACGGCCTGCGGCCTACTCGGTCTCTACTCAGCACGAACGGGTAAAAGTCAGATCATCAAGCCCTCGATTTGGTGCAAGGCCGCCGCCCCCCAGACGGGGCCAGATAACGACAGCTCACCCCTTCGACAGCGCATATTCCTGCGTCCCGCGCGTCATCAGCGCGTCCTCCGGCAGCACCTCCGCCACCGCGATATCCGGCAGCGCCTTCAGTTCGGCGTAGAGCGGCGCGAAGTCCGTCTCCACCGTCAGGCGCAGCAGTTCGTCGAAGCTCGGGATGACGAAGTAATTCTGCTGAAAATCGTCAATCCGATATTCCGTGCGCATCACCCGCGCCAGATCGAAGGCGATGCGGTTGGGGCTCGGATCGTCCAGCGCAAAACGCGACTCCGCAAAGCTGGAGACAATCCCCGAGCCGTAGATGCGCAGGCCCTCGGGCTCCGCGATCAGCCCGAATTCCACCGTATACCAATATAACCGGCCGAGATATTTCAGCGCATCAAGCCCCAATGCGCGCTGCCCGCCCTTGCCATATGCCTCGAGATAATCGGCGAACACCGGATCGGCGAGCATCGGCACATGGCCGAAAACGTCGTGGAACACGTCCGGCTCCTGCAGGTAATCGAGCTGGTCGGGCCGCCGGATGAAATTGCCCGCGACGAAGCGGCGATTGGCCATGTGATCGAAGAACACGTCGTCCGGCACCAGCCCCGGCACCGCGATCACCTGCCACCCGGTCAGCTTCATCAGCCGTTCGGACAATTCCTCGAAATCGGGAATGCCGGGCTTGCTGAGCTTGAGCACGTCTAGCCCGCGCAGATAGGCGTTGGAAGCGCGCCCCGGCAGCAGTTTCGCCTGCCGCGCGAACAACGTGTCCCAGGTCGCATGCTCCTCGGGCGTATAGTGCGACCAATCCTGCGGGATCGACCAGTCGGCGCTGGGGGCGGTTGCGAGAACGTGCGTATCGTGAGCCATGAATGTGTCATATCACACCCAGCATGGTGCAGGAAACAACCCCCGTGCGCGATCGGCGCGCGCCCTCCAAGCTGCTCTGGGCGGCCGAGCTGCCGCGCGCGGCGCTGACCGTGATGTCGCTGATTCGCGCCCGCGCTTCGCTGGCGGATCTGCCGCGCGGCGATGGCCGCCCGATCCTGCTGCTGCCCGGCCTGTTCAATGCCGATCGCTCGAACTTCGTGCTGCGCCGTTACCTGAACGATCTCGGCTATCGCGCGGAAGGCTGGGGGCTCGGCCGCAACACCGGCGTGCGCGTGGTCGGGCCGGAAGCGGAGCGGCTGTTCGACCGGATCCGCGCGCTCCATGCCGAAACGGGGCAGCCCGTCACGTTGATCGGCATCAGCCTCGGCGGCATCATGGCGCGCCTCGCCGCACAGCGCCTGCCCGGCATGATCCGTGAGGTGATCACCGTCAGCTCGCCCTTTGCCGGATCGCCCCGCGCGACCAACGTCTGGCGCGCGTTCGAATGGTTCACCGGCGAACGGATCGACAGCGACGCGGTCCGCCGGCGCAGCGCCGAAGCCGCCGCTCCGCTGCCGGTGCGCTCGACCGCGATCTGGAGCCGCAGCGACGGCCTGGTCAACGGCCGCATCTGCCGCAGCGACGGCGACCCCCTCGCCCGCGACATCGAGATCAGGTCGGGCCATCTCGGCGTCCAACTCCACCCGCAAACCCTGCGCGCAATCGCCGGGATATTGGGACAGCAGTAGCAACCCGGCCGAGCATAGACCGTCACCCCGGACTTGGTCCGGGGTCCACCGTGCCGCACGCTCTGTCCCGGATGCACTATCCTCACCGAAAGCCACTTGGTGGACCCCGGAACAAGTCCGGGGTGACGGTCGGAAACTCAAAGTGCGCGCGCCATCTGCTCCCCGGCGAAGGCCGGGGCCTAGTCGGAAAGGTCGCAGTGACGATGCGCAGCGACAATTACCCCCTGCGCCACGCCTGGACCCCGCCCTCCGCCGGGGACTGCCGATCAATCGTCCCGCGGCTGCCCAGCCCGATACCCATCATACGTCCCACACGCCGCCGGATCCTTGCGACACGCTTTCTCCGCCTTCTTCCGCTCGCGCCCCTCACGCTCCTCGGCCTTGCGCATCTTCTTGCCGTAATTGCGATCGGCCTCGGACTGGCTCGTGGTGGTCCAGTCGACGCCCTTGCTCACTACCTTCACAGGCGCGGTGACGACGCTCGCCACGGTGCTGACGCAGCCGCTCAACACCAGAGGCAGCAGGGCAAGACAATATCGACGCATGGCTTCAATCCTTGTTCGCGGCGGCACGCGCCTCGACACCGATTGCCGGAAAATCGGTGAAGAAGCCATCCACGCCCATCTCGACATAGCGCGTGATTTCGGCGGAAACACGGCCATGCCCGCGCGGGTTGATCCCAATCCAGGCGGACTTGGGCAGGAAGAAGTTCTCGGCGCGGAACGTCCAGGGATGGACGCGCAGGCCCGCCACGTGCGCCGCGGCGATCAACGTGCCGTCCGATGCCATGGCGATGTTCGGGCCGATCCCGTAGGCATAAGCCGCGACCGCCTTCAGCCCCTCGGGCGTGGTCATCGCGGCATAGCTTGGCGCCGCGCCATCGGCCGGCGCGCCCTTGGCATCCATCAACTGGATCAGCCGCACCTGCGTCATGCCCTTCAGCCGCTTGAGATTGTCCACCTCAAACGACTGGATGAACACCGGCGCGTCGGCACTGTCCCACCCGGCCGCCTTCAACTGTGCCACCAGCCGCGCCTCCATCGGATGGCCGATCCCGGCGAAATAGCTCGGATGCTTGGTTTCCGGATAGATGCCGACCTTGTGCTGCTTGGCCAACGCGATCACCTCTGCCAATGTCGGCACCTCGAACTGCCCGTCATATTGCACGTTGTTCGGGCGCAGCAGCGGCAGCCGCTCCTTGGCGCGCAGCGTCTTCAGCTCGGCCAGCGTGAAATCCTCGGTGAACCAGCCGACATGCTTCTCGCCATCGATGATCTTGGTCGCCCTGCGCGCGGCGAACTCGGCATGCTTGGCGACATCGGTCGTATCGGTGATGTCGTTCTCGTGCCGCGCGACGAAAACGTCGTCCTTGGTCAGCACCAGGTCCGGCTCGATGAAGTCCGCGCCCTGCTCGATCGCGAGCGTGTAGGACGCGATGGTATGTTCCGGCCGGAGCCCGCTAGCGCCGCGATGCGCGATGACGATCACCGGGGACAGGCTCTTCTGCTTTGCGATCGGCGGCTTGGGCATATCCGTCTCCTGCGCCTGTACACTGCCCGCTGCCAAGAGCACCGCGGCCAGCACAGCCACTTTGTTGATAACGATTGTCATTTGGAAACCATCCTAGTCGCACGCGTTGGGGCCAAGAATTCGGTAAAGACAGGGGCATCTGCATGCACTTCACGATCAACGGCCAGTCCCATGAGGTCGAGCCGGACATCCGCACGTCGGTGCTCGATCTCTTGCGCGAACATGTCGGGTTGACCGGCAGCAAGAAGGGCTGCGATCACGGGCAGTGCGGTGCGTGCACCGTGTTGATCAACGGCCGCCGGGTCAATTCCTGTCTCACGCTGGCGGTGATGCATCAGGATGATGACATTACGACGATCGAGGGCCTGGGCACGGCGGACAATTTGAGTCCGATGCAGGCCGCGTTCGTCAAGCATGACGGCTATCAGTGCGGCTATTGCACGCCGGGGCAGATCTGCTCGGCGATGGGTATGCTCGACGAGGTCAAGAAGGGCTGGGGCAGCCATGTCAGCGCCGACCTCACCAACCCCGAGCTGACCGACGAAGAAATTTCCGAGCGCATGAGCGGCAACATCTGCCGCTGCTCGGCCTATCCCAACATTGTCGATGCTATTCGTGAAGTCGCAGGAGCCGACGCATGAAGACGTTCGATTACGCCAAGGCCGATAGCCCTGAGGCCGCCGTCCACGCCGTCACCCTGGGCACCAAGTTCATCGCCGGCGGCACCAACCTGCTCGACCTCATGAAGCTGCAGATCGAGACGCCCGACAAGCTCGTCGACATCTCCCGCCTCGATCTCGCCCAGATCGAACAGCGTGAGGATGGCGGCCTGACGATCGGCGCGCTGGTCCCCAACAGCGATCTCGCCGCCGATCCCCGCGTGGTCGAGAAATATGCCGTGCTCAGCCGCGCTTTGCTCGCCGGCGCGTCCGGCCAGTTGCGCAACAAGGCCTCGACCGGTGGCAACTTACTCCAGCGAACGCGCTGCTATTATTTCTACGACACCGCCATGCCGTGCAACAAGCGTGAGCCCGGCACCGGCTGCTCGGCGATCGGCGGCTTCAACCGCATCCTCGCCGTGCTCGGCACCAGCGAGCATTGCATCGCCACCCACCCCAGCGACATGGCCGTCGCGATGCGCGCGCTCGACGCCACGATCGTCACGCTCAAGGTCGATGGCGACCGCCGCCGCATCTCGATCCACGAATTCTACCGCCTGCCCGGCGATACGCCGCAGATCGAGACCGTGCTCGAACCCGGCGAACTGATCACGCATATCGAGCTGCCCGCCCCGCCCAAGGGCAACCAGATCTACCGCAAGGTCCGCGACCGCGCCTCCTATGCCTTCGCGCTCGTCTCGGTTGCCGGCATACTCTCGGTCGAGACCGGCAAGATCGCACATGCCTCGCTCGCCTTCGGCGGCCTTGGCCCGATGCCGTGGCGCGATCCGGCAGTCGAAGCCGCATTGATCGGCCAGGCGCCGTCGGAGGCCGTGTTCGAGGCCGCCGCCACCGCTTTGCTCGCCGATGCGCAAGGCTATGGCAGCAACGACTTCAAGATCCCCCTCGCCCGCCGCGTGCTCATCGCCTGCCTGCGCGACCTAACCGGCACGCGCGCATGACGTCGCGCCATCCTTCTTGTTCTCCCGCGAAAGCGGGAGCCCAGGAGTCGCGAGCGCTGTCCTCCGTAACCCTGGGCTCCCGCGTGCGCGGGAGAACAGCAAGGTTCGATGAAAGAACCCACCCATGAGCACCACCACCAGCCTCAAGATGAGCAAGCCGGTCGAAACCAGCCTGCTCGATAGCGGCGTCCAAGGGCTGATCGGCCAGGCGCTCACCCGCACCGAAGGTCCGCTCAAGGTGTCCGGCACCGCCACCTACGCCGCCGAATACGACATCGAAGGCCTGTGCTACGGCGTCCTTGTCGGCAGCGATTTCGGCCGCGGCAAGATCACGCGTGTCGATGCCGAGAGCGTGCGCGACATTCCTGGCGTGATCGACGTCGTGACCGATTTCAAGACCTTCGCCCGCAACCCGCAGCAAGGCGGCGAGACCAAGGCGCCTACGCAAGGCGTCGAGGACGTGCATTATTTCGGCGAGATCATCGCCATCGTTCTCGGCGAGACGCTGGAGGCGGCGCGCGATGCCGCCACCCGCCTGGTGGTCGAACATGAACCCGCTGAAGGTCGCTTCGATTTCGAGACGCTCAAGCACCAGAAGGAAACCCCGCCGCCAAGCGAGACCAAGCCGCATTTCAGCCAGGGCGACCTCACCCAGGCGATGGCCGAGGCGCCGGTGTTCGTCGACGAGATCTGGACCACGCCGAGCCAGAACAGTGCGGCGATGGAGCTCCATGCCAGCATCGCCCGCTGGAACGATGACGGCTCGCTCGATGTCTGGGGCTCCTACCAGATGCCGTCGTCGGACAAGCAGCAGCTTGCCCAGGCGCTCGGCGTCAGCCAATCGAAGGTGCGCATCGTCTCGCGCTATGTCGGTGGCGGCTTCGGCTCGAAGCTCGGCATCGCGCCCGAAGCGATCGCCGCTGCCATCGCCGCGCGCCAGCTGAAACGCCCGGTAAAATGCGTGATGGAGCGCCAGCAGGTCTTCGACGCCACCGTCCGCCGCACCAACACCGAACAGCGCCTCCGGCTCGGTGCCACCAGGGACGGCAAGCTCACCGCGATCGGCCACGATTCGGTGATGGGCCAGCTGCCCGACGAGAGCTATTTCGAGCCGGTCGGCGTCTCCACGCACTTCCTCTACGCCGCCGAAAATCGCCAGATCAATCACGACGTGGTGCGAATGGACCTGCTCCTCGCCGGCTCGATGCGCGCACCGGGCGAAGCCGTCGGCATGCTGAGCCTCGAAGGCGCGATGGACGAACTGGCCGAGAAGCTCGGGATCGATCCGATCGAGCTGCGCCGCATCAACGAGCCCGAGCTGGATCCGGAACAGGACGTGCCCTTCTCCACGCGCCAGCTGATCCACTGCCTCGATGAAGGTGCGGCCAAGTTCGGCTGGGACAAGCGCGCCGCGCCCGGCACGACGCGCGACGGCGAATGGCTCGTCGGCATCGGCGTCGCGGCGGCCGCGCGCAGCAACACGCTGATGAAATCCGCCGCGCGCGTCTCGATCGATGCCACCGGCAAGGCGACGGTCGAGACCGACATGACCGATATCGGCACCGGCACGTACACCATCCTCGGCCAGATCGCCGGCGAACTGCTCGGCCTGCCGCTCGACCGGGTCGAGGTGAGGCTCGGCGACACCAATTCCCCGCCGGGCGCCGGTTCGGGCGGCTCGTGGGGCGCCGGCTCCAGCGGCTCGTCGGTTTATCTCGCCTGCGAAAACCTGCGCGAGCAGCTCGCCAAGCAGATGAACGTCGATCCGCACGCCATGACGCTCAAGGACGGCTACGTCACCGCCGACAATCGCCGCGTGCCGCTCACCGATCTGGTCGGCGACGGGATTACCGCCGAGGGCGAGATTGCCCCCGGCGCGCAGGAGACCGCCACCCGCCAGGCGAGCTTCGGCGCGCATTTCGCCGAGGTCGGCGTCAACGCCACCACCGGCGAAGTCCGCGTCCGTCGGATGCTCGGCGTCTTCTCCGCTGGCCGCATCCTCAACGCCACCACCGCCCGCTCGCAATTCCTTGGCGGCATGACCTTCGGCATCGGCGCCGCACTGACCGAGGAACTGGTCCACGATCCGCGCAACGGCAAGCTCGTCAATCGCGATCTCGGCGAATATCACGTGCCGGTGAATGCCGATGTGCCACAGATCGACGTCATCATGCTCGACGAGCGCGACGTCCACGCCAACCCGCTACACGCCAAGGGCTTGGGCGAACTCGGCATTTGCGGCGCCGGCGCGGCTATCGCCAACGCGGTGTATAATGCCTGTGGCGTTCGCGTCCGCGACTACCCACTTACGCTCGACAAGATCCTCGCCGGCCTGCCGCCGGTGTGAGGTCAACAAGACTTCTTCTAGTTCCCCGGCGAAGGCCGGGGCCCAGTCGGGAAACAGTCGTCATCATGCGTTGCGCGCCGTAACTTCTGACATCGCGACTGGACCCCGGCCTTCGCCGGGGAAGCACGACAGGTGCGGCACGATCAACGCGCAATCGTTCGGGGAATACTAATGGCCGACTACAAGATGGACGCCGATCACCCCGGCACCGCAATGGCGCGCGGCGTGCAGGGCGTGCTCGGCAAGGGCCTCGACCGTGTCGAGGGCGCGCTCAAGGTCACCGGCGCGGCCACCTATGGCTACGAACACAGACAAGACAACGTCGCCTACGGCTTCCTGATCACTGCCCCCGCCGCCAAGGGCAAGGTCACCGGCTTCGATACGGATATCGCCCGGTCGTTGCCCGGCGTGCTCGACATCATCGTCGACGATCCCCGTATCCCGCGCCAGGCCGCCGCGTTCGGCCCGGCCCATGCCGGCAACGAAGAGATCGACCATTACGATCAGGTGCTGGGCGTCGCGGTGGCGGAAAGCTTCGAGGCCGCCCGCGCCGCCGCCAAGGCAGTGACCGTCCATATCGCGCCCGAGCAGGGCCGCTTCGACACGATGGCCAATGTTGCCAAGGCCGGGGGCCCGCCAAGCGACGCCCGCCTGCAGGATGTCGAAAAGGGTGATATCGATGCGGCCATGGCCGACGCCGCGGCCAGCATCGATCAGGTCTATACCACCCCGCATCAGGTTCATGCCGCGATGGAGCCGCATGCCTCGATCGCCTCGTGGCAGGGCGACCAGTTGACGGTCCACTCCAGCCTGCAGATCCTGAAGGTCGCCAAGCAGGTCCTGGCAAAATCGCTCGGCGTGGCAGCAGATCAGGTGCGCCTGCTGTCGCCGTATGTCGGTGGCGGCTTCGGCGGCAAGATGCTCGGCCCCGACGCCGTCCTCGCCGCGATCGCCGCGCAGAAGATCGGCCGTCCGGTCAAGATCGCGATGGCGCGCCAGCAATTGTTCCACAACGTCTACCGCCGCACCGACACGCACCAGCGCCTCCGGCTCGCCGCCGACCAGGACGGGCGGCTGACCGCGGTCGGCCATGACAGTGTCGTCAGCCAGGGCCCGGACGGCGGCTTCATGGAGCCGGTCGCGCTAGGCACGATCTCGCTCTACGACGCGCCGGTCCGCAAGATCAGCCACAAGATCGTCACGCTCGACATGGTCATGGCCGGCGCGGTCCGCGCGCCCGGCGAAGCCGTCGGAATGCTCGCGCTGGAAACCGCGATCGACGAACTTGCCGAGAAATGCGGCCGCGATCCGATCGATTTCCGCAAGTTGAACGAACCCAAGGTCGATCCGATGAACGGCGCGCCGTTCTCGACCCGCGGGCTGGTCGAGTGCCTCGATTGGGGCGCCGAGAATTTCGGCTGGGGGCGGCGTAGCCCTACACCGGGGCAGACGCGCGACGGCGAATGGCTGATCGGCATGGGCGTCGCCGCCGCCGTGCGCATCAACCTGATGATGGATTCCGAAGCCCGCGTCACCTTGTTGCCCGACGGCCGCGCCCGCGTCGAAACCGACATGACCGACATCGGCACCGGTAGCTACACGATCCTCGGCCAGATCGCGGGAGAAGCGCTCGGGCTGCCGCTGCACTACATCGACGTCGTGCTCGGCGACACCGATCTGCCCCCCGCCGCGGGTTCCGGCGGCTCGTTCGGCGCGGCCAGCGCCGGCTCCTCGGTGGCGCTGGCCTGCGAGGACATCGTCGCCACGCTCGCGCGGCGGATGGACACGGCGCCGGAGGACATGACGCTGAAGGATGGCCACGCAATCGCCGGCAACCGCCGCGTGCCGCTGGACGAACTGGTCGGTGACGCCCCGCTCGTCGGCAACGGCAAGATCAGCCAGGGCAGCAACGCCAAGACCTACAGCCAGGCGGCGCACGGCGCGCAATTCGCCGAGGTGGCGGTCAACGCCACGACCGGCGAGGTGCGCATGCGCCGCATGCTGGGCGTGTTCGAGGCCGGCCGCATCCTCAACGCCAAGACCGCGCGCAGCCAGGCGATCGGCGGGATGATCTGGGGCATCGGCTATGCGCTGATGGAGGATGCCGTGCTCGACCGGCGCACCGGCCAGTTCGTCAACCAGGATCTGGCGGAATATCACGTCCCCGCGCACGCCGACGTGCCGCATCTCGACGTGCATTTCATCGAGAGGATCGACGAGCATGCCAACCCGATCGGCGTGAAGGGCCTGGGCGAACTGTCCATCTCCGGCGCCGGCGCCGCGGTCACCAACGCGATCTACAACGCCTGCGGGGTCAGAGTACGAGACTTCCCACTGACCCTGGACAAGATCCTGGCGGGCTTGCCGCCAGTCTAACCCGTCACCCCGGACTTGTTCCGGGGTCCACCTGGCCTAAATCCCATCGGCCGCAGATGACGCGGCGCGGTGGACCCCGGAACAAGTCCCGGGTGACGTTTCTAGGAAGATCATGGCCGACAACGACACCATCCTCGCCGCCGCCACTGCCTGGAAAGGCGCACCGATGGCGATCGCTACCGTCGTCTCCACCTGGGGCTCGGCCCCGCGCCCGCGCGGCAGCCACATGCTGGTGCACGGCGACGGCCGGTTCGAAGGCTCGGTCTCCGGCGGGTGCGTCGAAAGCGACATTCTCGCCACCGCCGCCGACGTCATCGCCGGCGCCCCCTTCGCGGTAAAGCGCTATGGCGTCGAGGATGCCGCGGCCTGGGAAGTCGGCCTGCCTTGCGGCGGCGAGATCGCGGTCATGGTCCAGCCCGTCTCCGCTGCCGGCTTCGACCCCGAATTGTTCGATCGCATTGCCGAGGCGCGCAGCACCGGCCAGGCGCTCACCGTCACGACCGATCTCGACAGCGGCACCAGCTCGCTGCGCCCGCCCGAAGGCGCTGCCTTCGTCAACAAATATGATCCGCCGCGCCGCCTGCTGATCGTCGGCGCGGTGCAGATCGCGCAGGCGCTCGCCGGTCTTGCACGCGAACTCGGCATCGACACGGTGGTGATCGACCCCCGCGAACGCTTCCTGACCGAGGAGCGCTTCCCGCACGTCACGCTCGACGATCGCTGGCCCGACGAAGCCGTCGCCGCTTATGCGCCAGGCCCGTCGACCGCAGTGGTCACGCTCAGCCACGACACCAAGATCGACGATCCCGCCTTGATCGCCGCGCTCAAGACCAACACCGCCTACGTCGGCGCTTTGGGCTCGCGCCGCAGCCACGCCGCACGGCTGCAGCGGCTCGCCGCCGAGGGCGTCATCGAGGCCGATCTCGCCCGCATCGACGCGCCAGTGGGTCTCGATATCGGCGCGATCGGCCCGGCCGAGATCGCCCTGTCGGTGGCCGCCGCCATGGTCGGCGCGTTCAACAAGCAGCAGGCGACGGTATGATCGCGGCGGACAGGACGGTATTGATCCTGCTCGCCGCCGGCCGCTCGCAGCGGTTCGGCGATGTCGACAAATTGACGCAGGACTTCCTCGGCAAGCCGCTCGCCTTCCACGTCGTCACCGCGCTGGAAAGCGTCCCTTTCCTAGAGCGGATCGTGGTCAAGAACGGCACTGATCTGGATTTCGAGGAACGCGGCTACCGCGTGATCCACAATGAGGAGCCCGAGATCGGCATGTCCAACTCGGTGAAGCTCGGCGTCGCCTGCGCGCAGGCGATGGGCGCCGATGCGGTGATGATCGCGCTTGCCGACATGCCGCGCGTCACCGCCACGCACGTTCTCCGCCTGCTCGATGCCGCCGACGGTGTCGATGCGGTGGTGGCGTCGAGCGACGGCGTAAAGCCCTGCCCGCCCGCCGTGTTCGGCGCTGACCAGTTCCCGGCCCTGCTGATGCTGGAAGGCGACGAAGGCGCCCGCGCGATGGTCGCCAGCGGCAAGCACGTCATCGCCCCCGCCCACGAATTGCTCGACATCGACCGCCCGGAAGACTTGGAACGCCTGCGCGCACTGCGCTGACGTCACTTCCACCCGTTCGTGCTGAGTAGAGACCGAGTAGGCCGCAGGCCGTATCGAGGGCTCGTATCGAAGCACCTTGCAGCGCGGTATCGCGTGACCTTCGATGCGCGCTTCGCGCTACTCGACGGCTACTCAGGACCAACGGAGGACTAGAGATCTCCGCGAGCCACCCTGCGCTAAGCCTGCCGCCGACCAAATCCCTGCACCGGCCGCCGCTCGACCAAGGGGTTCGCCTCGCGCTCCAGCAGCGCCAGCGTCTGTTCGAACATCGGGCGCAGCCGCACGACATGCTCCAGCGCTTCCTCCGGCGTATCGCGATTCTCCACGCAGTCGCGCGCGATCATCTCGATCGCCTCCGCGCAATCCGCCAGCGGCTCCGCCCCGAAATGCCGTGCCTCGCCTTTCAGCGTATGCGCGGGCAAGATCAGCGCGCAGGCATCGAACGCGCGCATCGCGGTTTCGATCGCCGCCACCGACTTCACGCCGTCTTCGCGAAAATAGCCCAGGATGCGCACGAACCCCGCACCGAGCTCGCTGCGCGAGCGCTGATAGGCGATCCAATCTACCAAGGTGCTACCTTCGAACGACACATTTGTCTCCCATGACAGGCAAATCTGCCGCGAAGGTCTTAGCGAGATCTAATCGCGTGCGGTAAAGAAGTGGTTGACGAATGAACCTGGATTGAACGAATTTTTAGCGGTCGAAGGGGTTTTTCGGCGCACGCAGCGTCAAGCGCACCGGCACGGCGCCGAACCCCAGATCGCGTCGGATGCCATTGATCAGATAGCGCTGATAGCTGGTCGGCAATTGATCCACCCGCGTGCCGAACAGGATGAAGCCCGGCGGCCGAGTCTTGGCCTGGGTCAGATAGCGCAGCTTGATGCGCTTGCCGCCCGGGGCGGGTGGCGGATTGGCCTCCACCGCTTTCTCGAACCAGCGGTTGAGCTCGCCCGTCCCGATCCGCTTCGACCATGCCTCGCGCGTTTCGAACGCGACCTTGATCAGCATGTCGAGCCCCTTGCCGGTCGCTGCCGACACGGTCAGCACCGGCACGCCCTTGACCTGGCTCAGCCCCTCTTCCAGCGCCGCCTTGACGCCGTTGAACAGCGAACTGGCATGTTCCGCGACATCCCATTTGTTGAGCGCCACGACCAAGGCGCGCCCTTCCTGCAACGCCGCATCGGCAATGCGCAGATCCTGCGATTCCAGCCCGCGCGTTGCATCCAGCAACAGCACGACCACCTCGGCAAAGTCGATCGCGTGCAGCGCGTCGGCGACCGACAATTTCTCCAGCTTGTCCTGCACGTTGGCGCGCTTGCGCATGCCCGCCGTGTCGATCAGCCGCACCGCGCGCGCATTCCCGTCCTCGTCATGCCAGGTCCAGTCGACCGCGATCGAATCGCGCGTGATGCCGGCTTCCGGCCCGGTGATCAGCCGTTCCTCGCCCAGCATGCGGTTGATCAGCGTCGATTTGCCCGCATTCGGCCGCCCGATAATGGCGAGCTTCAGCGGCGCACTCATATCGTCCTCGCCATATTCGGGCTCGGGCTCGATATCCTCGCGGTCGATATAGGGCAGCAGCGCATCGAACAGGTCGCCCATGCCCTCGCCATGCTCGGCCGATAGCGGCACCGGGTCGCCATAGCCCAGCGCCAGCGCCTCCAGCAGTCCGGCCTCGCCCGCTTTACCCTCGGCCTTGTTGGCGACCAGCACGATCGGGGTGTCGGACCCGCGCAGCCAGCGGGAGATCTCCTCCTCCAGCGGCACCACGCCGACGCGCGCATCGATCATGAACAAGGCGACATCGGCCTGCGCGACGGCAGCCTCGGTCTGCGCGCGCATCCGCCCGGGCAGCGTCGCGGCGTCCTCATCCTCATATCCGGCGGTGTCGATGACGCGGAAATAGACGCCGACCAACGTCGCATCCCCCTCCCGCCGATCGCGCGTCACACCGGGCCGATCGTCGACCAGGGCGAGCTTCTTGCCGACGAGGCGATTGAACAGGGTCGATTTACCGACATTAGGGCGGCCGATGATGGCGACCACGGGAAGATTGGACATGGGCCAGCCCTTAGCCGCATTGGCGGCAAAGGTCACGCACGGGGATTTAGCCTGCCTCAACTGTTCCCCGGCGAAGGCCGGGGCCCAGGAGTGGAACGCGCATTGGCGAATGCCGCGCCGGGTAACACCTGCGCGACTGGACCCCGGCCTCCGCCGGGGAACAGCAGCACGCGCAGCAAGCCCTCACCGATACGCCGAAACCCGCCCCTTCATGTCCAGCACGTACAGCGTGTTGTTGGCCACGATCGGCGGCAGGTTGATCGGCGCGCCCGACTTGATCACCGCACCCATCTCGCCGCCACCGCTGCCGACCGAGACGATCTCGCCTTCGGAATTGGTCAGCACCAGCCGGTTGCCGGCCAGCACCGGGCCGAACCAGGTGATCGGCCCCGAGCGCTTCTTCTCGTTCTTGAACGCCTTCAGCTGGCTGATCCAGCGCACCGCGCCGTTGTTGCGGCTGAGGCAGACAAGCTTGGCATCGTCGGTCACCAGGAACAGCCATTCGCCCGCGATCCACGGCGTGGAAATGCCGGCGAAATTCTGCGACCAGATGCGGCGGCCCGTGCCGATATCGATCGCCACGGTGCGCCCGCCCTGCCCGACGGCATAGACGCGGCCTTGGTCGATCACCGGCGCGGCATCGATATCGGCCAGCGACGACACCGAGGTCGAGATCGCCGAGCGCGACAGCGCGTCCTGCCACAGCCCGCGGCCATTCTCGTAGCGATAGGCGTTCAGCTCGCCCGACGAAAAGCCCGCGACGATCGTGCCCGCGCTCACCGAAGGCGCCGCCACCCCGAACACGCCCTGCGATTCGAGGCTGCCCGACTGGTTCCAGCCGACCTTGCCGTCCTCGGTCGAGACCGCAAACAACTGGTTGTCCTGCGTCAGCGCATAGACGTTGCCATAGGCGACCGTCGGCGAACCGCGCAGCGGGCCGCCCGGCTTCGATCGCCACACTTCCTTGCCGTCGGCGGCGTTCAGCGACACCAAATCGCCCAGGCCGTCGCTCGCATAGACCTTGCCGTCTTCGTAGCTGACGCCGCCGCCGAAGCGCGCACCCTGGTTTTCCTTGTCCTTGACGATGCTCGCCGTCCACAGCACCGCGCCGGTATCCGCGGCAAAGGCGTGCACCGTGGCATCCACGTCCATCACGAACATCTTGCCGTCGCCGATCACCGGCGGCGCGGCGAGCCGCTGGCGGTTGGACCCGCCATCCACGGAGACGCTCCACGCCCGCGCCAGCGTCTGGCCAAGCGCGACATGCCCCATGGATTTCGCGGCATTGCCGCCCGGCTGCGTCCATTCGGTATTCGTTTCGGGCGCCGGCAACAGCACCTGCACGGCGGCGATCGTCTTGTCGGTCTCGACCGCCGATTCCGATAGCAGGATCGGCACGCGGTCACCCAGCACTGGCGTCTTCTTGCCGCCACCCTTGAAAATGCCGCACGCGCTGAGCGCCAGCAGGGCCGCGATCGCGAGCGAACCCTTGGTCGATTTCATCATGGTGCTTTCTTTTCCTCAGGCTGGTCGACCGCGTCGATTCCCAATACGCCGGCCATCTGAACCGCGCGTTGACGGAGCGTGGGCGGTACGGTCTCTTCGCGCGCGATGCCGGCAAAGATCGGCCCGGCCAGATCGGCGCGGTTCTGGCGCAGATAGGCAGCGGCCATCAGCTCGCCGGCGCTGCCGAACCACGGGCTGCCCTTGACGGCCAACGGGCGCAGGCGATTGATCACCACCTCGGGCTTGATCGTGTCGAATTCGGCGCTCGTCTGGCGGATCAGCGCAAGATCGCGGAACGGCGCGCCGACCGATGTGTCCGCCGCCACTTCGGCGAACTTGGCCGCCGCACCCTTCAGGTCGTTCTTCTGCAGCAGCAGGTCCGCCTGCATGAAGCGCGCGCTGGCGCGGTAGCCCTTGATGTCCGAGGCCGCGAGCTCCTGCAGCGGCTTGGCCGCCGCCGGCACCTTGCGCTCGGCCAGCAGGTCGTTGACCGTCTTCAGCTGCTCGCCCTGCTCGCCGGCCACCTGGTTCTGGTGGTGCAGCCAATACAGAACGCCGGCGAAGATCGCGAGCGCGAGCACGATCGCGCCGATCGTCAGGCGGCCATAGCGGGTCCAGAAGCTGGTCAGCTGATCGCGGCGGAGTTCGTCATCGACCTCGCGCAGAAATGCTTCGTCGGTGTTCGGCGGGACGGCCAAGGCAGGCTCCAGATCGGCAAGGGGGGATGTCGGTGAAGGCCGCGACCTTAGCGGCGTGGCCGGGCAAACGGAAGCGAATCAATCCCGGGGGTCAATCCTTGGGCTGATAGGTCTGTTCGGGGCCCGGAAACGTGCGCGATCGCACATCCCCGGCATAGGTCTCGACCGCGGTCGAGATGCGCCCGGCGAGATCGTCGAACTTCTTCACGAAGCGCGCCGTGCGATCGAACAGCCCCAGCATGTCCTCGGTCACCAGCACCTGCCCGTCGCAATCGGCCGACGCGCCGATGCCGATCACCGGGCAGGATACTTCGGCGACGATCGCCCGCGCCAGCGGCTCGACCACGCCTTCCGCGACGATCGCGAACGCCCCCGCCGCGGCGATCGCGCGCGCATCGGCGACGATCTTGGCATGCTCGGCATTGGTCCGCCCACGCGCGCCGTAACCGCCAAGCGCATTCACTGCCTGTGGGGTGAGCCCGATATGCCCCATCACCGGAATGCCGCGCGCGGACAGGAACGCCACCGTCGGCGCCATCGCCTCGCCGCCCTCCAGCTTCACTCCCGCCGCGCCCGTCTCGGCCATGATCCGCGCGGCGGACACGAACGCCTGTTCCGGGCTCGCCTCGTAACTGCCGAACGGCATGTCGATCACCACCACCGCGTGGTAGCTGCCACGCACCACCGCCGCGCCATGCGCGCACATCATCTCCACCGTCACCGGCAGCGTGGAGGGCAGCCCGTAGATCACCTGCCCCAGGCTGTCGCCGACCAGCAGCAGGTCGCAATGCGGATCCAGCAACTGCGCCATCCGCACCGTATAGGCGGTCAGCATCACCAGCGGCTCGCCGCCTTTGCGCCGCTGGATCGCCGGCACGGTCAGCCGTTTCATCGGCGCCGGTGTCGGGTTCGCGCGGCTGGTCGAGGTGTCGATGGTGAAGGTCGTGGACATGCGCGAAGAGCTAGCGGATCGCCGCCCGCGTTGCCAGTGCGATGCGCCGGCGTTCGCGAGCGCTACGTTCCCCGAGTACCGAGCCGTCACCCCGGACTAGTTCCGGGGTCCACCGCGCAACACGCTCTGTCGTCAAAGCACCATTCCCAGTCCAAGCAGCTTGGTGGCCGCCGGAACAAGCCGGTGGTTGCACCCTTAGAACATGTATCTCTTGTTCTCCCGCGAAAGCGGAAGCCCAGGGTCGCAAGCGCCCGCGCTCGTGGCCCCGCCCGCCTGCTTTCGCGGGGGAACAAGAGTTACATGTCACGTCACCGAATCCACGCCCGCCGCCGCGCCCGCGTCGCGAACCAGATCTCCCCCATCCCGATCAGCGCGATGAGGATCGGAAACGCGGTCGCCACCACGACCCCCTTCACCGCGATCAGGTCGGTCGCCGCAAAGACATAGCCGAACATCGCGATCACCAGCATCAGCGACAGCACGAACAAGGGATGCGCCACGACCGATCGCCGCAACAGCAGCACGCCGCCGATCAGCCCGCTCCACACCGCCGCACCATAGACCCACATGAACCAGCCCGGCCGGCTCGCGCGCAGCGCGCGATCATAATCGCTCATCCCCGCCACCGCGGCGGACGACATGCTCACATCCATGTAGAAAGCGGCCACGCCGATCACCCCCCAAAGCGTGATCAAGCCCGCCACCAGCCAGAACCAACCCGGTGCCTTGTTCCGCAAGACGGTCATCCCGTACTCCCCCATTGTCCCTGACGGGAAAATGCCCGGTTCGTTACGGAAAGGCAACCAGTCGGCGCCGGCATCACTTTCCGTTCGTGTCGAGCCAAGTCGAGACACCTCCCAACGCAGGCGTCTCTTATCAAACGCCCAGCCATCACCCCGGACTTGTTCCGGGGTCCACCAAGCGGCTTTCGATAAGGATAGTGGCTCGACGGCCGCACGCGCGGCACGGTGGACGCCGGAACAAGTCCGGGGTGACGATGAGTGTACCTCAACCCCAGGCCGTTCCCCTGCGAGAGCAGGGGCCCAGGAGTCGCAAGCGCCGTCCCTTACAACCCTGGGCTCCTGCATCCGCAGGAGCCCACCACGCTCTCCAAAGCGGGCCCAGCACCGCCAGCAATGCCCTCAAGGCCTTGCGACCAAACCCTCAGGCAATCACCACGCCCTTCCAGAACGCAAACCGCCCCTTGATCTCCGCAGCCGCCGATTTCGGATCGGGATAATACCACGCCGCATCCGCGTTCCGCGCGCCATCCACCACCAGCGACTTGTAGCTCGCCTCGCCCTTCCACGGGCAGAAGCTGTGCGTCGCACTCTCCTCGAGCAGTGCTGCATCCAGGCTGTCCGCCGGGAAATAATGGTTGCCCTCGACGACGACCGTGTCGTCCGATTGCGCGATGACGGTGCCGTTCCAGCGTGCGGTGACCATGTAGCTGCTCCTATCCGGTGATCTGCCCCAGATAGGTATCCGGCTTGAACCCCGCCAGCAGCGTATCGCCCTGCACGATCACCGGCCGCTTGATCATCGATGGTTGCGCCAGCATCAGCGCAATCGCCTTGTCCTCGTCGAGGTCGGCGCGCGCCGCCTCGGGCAGCTTGCGAAACGTCGTGCCCGCGCGGTTGAGCAACGCCTCCCACCCGAGCCGCGCGCTCCACCCCCGCAACGTCGCCGCGTCGATCCCGGCCTTCTTATAGTCGTGGAACGTATACGCCACGCCCTGCGCCTCCAGCCACACCCGCGCCTTCTTCACCGTGTCGCAATTGGCAATGCCGTACAGGATGGTCATGAATCGTCCTTCAGGAAGCGCCCGAGCGTGACGACCTTCTGCCGTTCGAAGCCCAGACCGTCATAGAAACCCAGCGCCGCCGCATTGTCCTCGCGCACCATCAGCTGGACCTTCGGCGCACCCTGCCCGCGCAGCCAATCCTCCGCTGCCGTCATCAAGGCAAGCCCCAGCCCGGTGCCGCGCGCACGCTCGGCCACCGCCAGATAATAGACCCAGCCGCGATGCCCGTCGAACCCGGCCATCACGCTGCCCGTGAGGCCGCCATCGTCGCCGCGCGTGACAAGAACGATGCTGCCGGGCGTCGCCAGCGCCAGCGCGAAATCGGCCTGCGGATCGTTCCACGGCCGCGTCAGCCCGGCCTCCTCCCACAGCGCCACCACCGCCGCACCGTCCGCCGAGGTGGCCGTTGTAGTCCCGCTCATTTCGCCTGCTGCTTGGCAAGCTCCGCATCGAAGCCGGCGCGCGCCTCGCGCACCATCGTCGGCAGCACCGCCCGATCGACCAGCGTGCCGCGCGCGCGCCGCCCCATCAGATCGACGCTCTCGGGGTGGAACGGCAGCACGACATCCGCCGACATCGCCCCCAGCCGCGCGAAGCTGCGCCGGAAGTCGCCGACGATCCCCGGATAGGCGCGGTTGCCGACCAGCCGATTGCCCGCCACCGTCACGCTGCACGCGAACAGCACGTCCAGCGGCTTGCCCGCTTGCCGCAGCCTGACCGACCAGCTCGTGCAGCCCGGCGTATGCCCCGGCGTCGCCACCGCGGCCAGCGTCACGCCGCCCAGCGTCACGCGCTCGCCATCCCGCACCGCCCGGTCCACTTTCACCGCCGGAAAGCGGATCACGCCGTAGCTCGTCTCGCCCGGGGGCACGCCGCTTTCCAGCGCCGCGCGGTCCCCCGCCCCCGCCACCAGCCGCGCCCCGCTTGCCCGCTTCAGCGCCGCCAGCCCACCGGCATGGTCGAAATGCGCATGGCTCAGCAGCAGCAGCTTCACGTCGCGCATCCGCACCCCGCGCTGCGCGATCGACCGCTCGATCGCCGCCGCATTCTCCGCCATCGTCCCATCGATCAGGATCGCACCCGCCTTGGTGTGGATCAGATACGCAGCCAGCCCCTCGGTCCCGACATAATCGATCGGCCCGATCACGTTGAACGGCGCGATCGGCCGCGTCCAGGCGGGCGGATCCTTCGCTATCGCCGGCCCGCCGAGCATCGCGACGGCAAACATCAGCCCGGCAGAACGACGCAGTACCCCGGCGAAGGCCGGGACCCAGCCGGGAGACAGAAGTTGGTTGGTGTAGCGCGTCGTTACCGCGCCCTTAGCCACTGGACCCCGGCCTCCGCCGGGAAACAACACGCTGGATGGCGCGCCCGCACCCCGGCGGCCTTGCAGCCGCCGAGCGACGAAGCCGCGATCATCCCCCGGATGATCGCGAGTCTTCGTCACTCCCATTCGATTGTCCCCGGCGGCTTGCTCGTATAATCATACGTCACCCGGTTGATCCCCCGCACCTCGTTGACGATCCGCGTTGCCACCCGCGGCAGGAAGTCGCCCGGGAACTGGAACGCCATCGCCGTCATCCCGTCGGTCGAGGTCACCGCCCGCAGCGCCAGCACATTGTCGTAGGTCCGCCCGTCGCCCATCACGCCCACGCTGCGCACCGGCAGCAGCACCGCGAACGCCTGCCAGATCGTGTCGTACAGCCCCGCCGCACGGATCTCCTCGAGATAGATGGCATCTGCCTTGCGCAATATGTCGCAACGCTCCTTGGTCACCTCGCCCGGAATGCGGATCGCCAAGCCCGGCCCCGGGAACGGATGCCGCCCGACGAACGCCTCGGTCAGCCCCAGCTCACGACCCAATGCGCGCACCTCGTCCTTGAACAATTCGCGCAGCGGCTCGACCAGCTTCATGTTCATGCGCTCGGGCAGCCCGCCGACATTGTGGTGGCTCTTGATCGTCACCGATGGCCCGCCGGTGAAGCTCACGCTCTCGATCACATCGGGATACAGCGTGCCTTGCGCCAGGAACTCCGCCCCGCCGATCTTCTTCGCTTCCGCCTCGAAGATGTCGATGAACGCCCCGCCAATGAACTTGCGCTTCGCCTCCGGGTCGGTCACGCCGGCCAGGCCGGCCAGGAACGTCTCCTCTGCATTCACGTGGATCAGCGGGATGTTGTAATGGTTGCGGAACAGGCTGACGACCTGCTCGCTCTCGCCGCTGCGCATCAGCCCGTGATCGACATAGACGCAGGTCAGCTGCGCGCCGATCGCCTCATGGATCAGCACTGCCGCCACCGACGAATCCACGCCGCCGGATAGCCCGCAGATCACCTTGCCATTGCCGACCTGCGCGCGGATCTCGGCGATCTTGGCCTCGCGAAATTCCGCCATCGTCCAGTCGCCGGCCAGGCCACACACATGCCGCGCGAAATTGGCGATCAGCTTGCCACCATCGGGCGTGTGCACCACTTCCGGGTGGAACTGCACGCCGTAGAAACGCCGCGCCTCGTCGGCGACGATCGCATAAGGCGCACCGTCGGAGGTCGCCACCGGCACGAATCCCGGCGCCAGCGCGTCCACCTTGTCGCCATGGCTCATCCACACCTGGTGCCGCTCGCCCGGCGCCCACAGCCCGTCGAACAAGGCGCAATCCGATTTCACGTCGATATAGGCGCTGCCGAACTCGCCGCCGTCGCCCGAGACGATCACGTTCCCGCCCAATTGCGCGGACATCAATTGCTGCCCGTAACAGATGCCCAGTACCGGCACCCCCGCCTCGAACAACACCTGCGGCGCCCGCGGGCTGGTCTCCAGCGTCACCGACGCCGGCCCGCCCGACAGGATGATCCCCTTGGGCTGCAACCGCGCGAATGCCGCCTCGGCCGACTGGAACGGCGCCACCTCGCTATACACGCCAGCCTCCCGCACGCGCCTGGCAATCAGCTGCGTCACCTGGCTGCCGAAATCGACGATAAGGATGGATTCGGGATGCTCTGTCATGCCGCTCGCGATAGCAGATGACGTGCGCGGGGGAAGAGTTATGCGTTACCCTTGGGCCCTGGGCCGAAACGTCAATTCTTAACCTTATCCGGCGCCGCGGCTGGGGCGGTGCCGACCACGGGAGCGCTGAGGCTCTTCGCATCCTTGGTGATCCGATACGGTCGCGCCACCGGTTCGAAACCAATATCGTTACAGCTCTTGCCACGCAGATCCCGGCTTGTCGCAATCGTCGCGACATCGCCTGAATAGGGCAAATCGACACATGCCGTCGCCACGGCCCGCATCAGCGCGAGAAAGGCGCCCGGCTTCACCGCACCATCATTATCGCCGCGCAGATGATCGGCCGTCGCCTCCTTGGCGGGATCGGCGAACAAATCCTCCTGCGACAGGCCAAGGCAATTCGCCGCCTCGATCACCGTCCTCGTCCGCGCATCGAACGTTCCCGTCAGACACTTGTTGCCCATCTGCTCGGCGACGATCTCGAGCCCTGAGCGATAACGCCCAAACGCGAAATGTAGCCCACCGCCGCCCTTGGCTACCGTGCCCAGCGCACTCCATGCGGCGCCCAGAATGTTGCCCTGCGATGCGTCATCCAGAAACTTTCGGGCCTTGTCGGTGGGAAGCGCGGCGAGCATCACCTTGATGATGCGCTGTTCGATCAACGGGATATCGCCTTCGAAATTGGCATAGAAGCCGCTGCAATTCTTGTCGTCGACGCGCGCCGTGACACAGACGATCCCGGTGCCATCCGACTTGGTATCGTACAGATCGGCAGCGGCATGGTTGATCTCCTTTGCCGCCGCCGCAAGATGTTTGGCAAAGGCATCGCCGTCGTCGCCGCGCACGGTAACGCGGCTCATCTCCGCTGCCATTGCCAGGACCAATGTCGCACGGAGCAGAAAAAGTTGCTTCGAAGCGGATGTATTAAAGGTACGCTTGTCCATGATGTACCCAGGATAGCCCCCGGTATATCGGACCTCCTTCAGTATCGGCGTGCATCCTGAGACAACTGACCCGATCACGCATATCGCAAGAATGCCGATCTTCTTCATATCCCGCTCCCCAGCTGATTAGAGCAGAATGATCCTGGAAGAGTCGAAGAGAGTCAATAATGCAAAAACCTCCGTGTTTTGAACATCTAGTAACAATATCGATGTTGCTCGGGCCGATTCGATCCACTGCGAGACTATGCTTGCCGCTCGAAGGGATCCCGCTCAGTCGGCTAACCGATAACGCCGGGTTTCACACCGTTCTCCACACACCTGCGCCGCCAACTACCCTTTAGACATCACGGTGCCACCATAACGACGCCATTGGGGCTGATCCGCAGCGTAAAGCTCGAATACAAGCCATGCAGCGTAACCTCACCGCCGTCTGGCGATCGCGTGATCAGGGGATCGGCGGCTTGCACCCGATCGACCAGACACGAATCCACGAGCCGCGCGAACACCTCTTTGCGCGCCCTGACATCCAGCACGCGAAAATAGGTCTCGCTGCCGCTCTGGCACCTCGACAGACCCTGCGGCTTCGACGGATAAGCGTCCAGCACCTCGACGATCCTATCGCCACGCTGCCCGACGACCTTGATCGAACGCGCGTTCGTGGCACCTCCGGTATCGATCGTAGCGCGACTGACCGTGACGGGTATCTCGACCGTGCCCGATTTCCCGGCAGGAACGACGATCTTTGCGAAGCTGTCTGCCCCGCCCGCACCGAAGGCGGAAACCGGGTGACTGGCGGCGCACGCGCCGGCGCTCAACAAGCAGGCCAACACCACGACACGGGAGCGGTTAGGGAATGAGCGCGTCGTCATACCGAATTCCAGTATATCGCCAGCGGCGATGGGGCGAATTACCCAACGCCTCGATCGAGCACCCCGGATCAAGCTCACCATCTGGATCGCACCGCTACCCTTGGATGTCTCAACGCCATTGCTGCAGGATGGTGCCCCTCGTCCGATCGACAACCGCCCCTTCGCACAGCCCCGGTGCTCAGCGATCCCGGTTCAGATAGCGCGTGATCTCGGCCCGCGTGCTTGAATCCGTCGATGGATCCGCCTCGGCCTTTTCAACTGCCGAGACATATACCTCGCTCTCGGTGGCAGTTTGCGTCCCGTTCAAGAGCCGGTTCACCATCCAGGCGGTAAGTGAGGTCGGGCGACGGTCGAACGAACTCAAAAGAGCTGCCTCATATCCCTTGCGATAAAACTCTTCTGCAAAATGAACGAGTGCGCCCGGGGCTCCATAATCGAGATCCGGATGTCGCTCGATAAAAGCCAAGGCTGCTTTCACCCCGTCTAGCCCCACGCCACGCGCTTTCCATGCCTGCATCAGATCGTCGGAGGCATAACGGAGATCGTCGTCTTTCGGCAGGGCCTCCAATTCGGCCAGCAGTTCCTCCATAACCGTCTAATGCCCTAAGTTCTTGGCGTGATCGGTCGCCATCTGATGTAGTAGATCGATATTCTCTGGCGGTGCCGCTTTCAAACCCGCAGAATTTGTACGTTCGCATTGATATTCTCGCCGGGTGTCTACCGAGACCGCCGTTTCGCCGATCGCGCCGCGTTGTCCCGTTCCCCCGCCGCCAGCTTGCGCCAGCGTTCGAACCGCGCCTCGGTCAAGGTGCCCGCGGCGATCGCCGCCTGCACCGCGCAGCCCGGCTCCACCCCATGCGAGCAATCCGAAAAGCGGCACTCCTCGGCGGCCGCTGCGAAATCGTCGAACACTTCGGCGATGCCCGACGCGGCGTCCGCCAGCTGCAATTCGCGCATCCCCGGCAGATCGAGCAGCCACCCGCCACCCGCCAAGCGATGCATCGCCCGCACCGTCGTCGTGTGCCGCCCGGTATCGTCCTTCGGGCGGATCGCCTGCGTCGCGATGCTGTCCGATCCGCGCAGTGTGTTGACCAGGGTCGATTTGCCCACGCCCGACGATCCCAGGAACGCCACCGTCCGCCCCACGCCGCACCAGCGGGCGAGCCGCGCGACATCCGCCGCGTCCCGCCCATCGACCGTTTCCACGCGCAAGTCCGGCTCGATTGCGCGCGCGGCCGCCGCGAACGTCTCGGGCGTGTCGGTCAAGTCGGTCTTGGTCAGCACCACCACCGCCTGCACCCCCACCTCGCGCGCCAGCACCACATAGCGCTCCAGCCGCGCGACGCTGAAATCCTGGTTGCACGAGGCGACGATGAACACCGTATCGACATTGGCCGCGATCATCTGTTCGCGCCGCGGGTCGGCCGGCGCGCGCCGCTTGAACAGGTTCATCCGCGCCAGCACGCGGATCGGCTGCAGCGTGTCCCGGTCGACCAGCAGCCAGTCGCCGATCGTCGGATGATCGTCCGACGGCAGCGCACCCGCGATATAGGGCGAAACCAGCCGGTCAGAGCCCGCACCCGCCACCGCGATCTGCCCGCGATGCACCGCCATCACCCGCACGGGATCGACCCGCCCGGCTTCCTCGACCGACACCTGCGCGCCAAAATGCGCGCGCCAGCCAAGCTCTTCCAACGTCTCTGCGGTGGCGGTCATAAGGCTGGTGCGATGTCCTTCTTTACGACCCTCGCCGGGGCGGGATCTTAGCTTAGGTGGGCCTAACATCCTTCTCCGTCACCCCGGACTCGTTCCGGGGTCCACGGTTCCGCAAACCCACTTGCGTGAGAGGCAGCGGCACGGTGGCCCCCGGAACAAGTCCGGGGTGACGATAACTGGAGAGCGCTCCCCTCTCGTCACCCCGGCCTCGAGCCGGGGCCCAGCTTCTACCTCTGCTTCTCCACCCGCACCTACCGAACCGGCTTAACCACCAACCCGGTCCACTTGGCCGCGAACGCCCAATTATCCGCCGCTTCCTCGATCACCTTGTCGGTCGGCTTGCCGCTGCCATGCCCGGCGCGCGTCTCGATCCGTGCCAGATGCGGCCGATCGCCGATGTCCGCGGCCTGCAACGCGGCAGTGTATTTGAACGAATGCCCCGGCACCACGCGGTCGTCGGTATCGGCCGTCGCCACCAGGATCGCCGGATAGGCCTTGCCGCTCTTCACATTGTGATACGGCGAGTATGTATACAGCGTGCGGAAATCGGCTTCCTTCGCCGGATAGCCGTAATCGTCGACCCAATAGCGCCCCGCGGTAAACCGATCGAAGCGCAGCATGTCCATCACGCCCACCGCCGGCAAAGCCGCCGCGAACAGGTCCGGCCGCTGGTTGGTCACAGCGCCGACCAGCAACCCGCCGTTGGACCCGCCCTGGATCGCCAGGCCATCCTTCGACATGATGCCTTCCTTCTTCAGATACTCGCCCGCGCCGATGAAGTCGTCGAACACGTTCTGCTTGTTGGCCAGCCGTCCGCCATCGTGCCACGCCTTGCCATACTCACCGCCGCCACGGATGTTCGCCACTGCCAACACCCCGCCCTGCTCCAGCCAGGCAAGCCGCGTCGCCGAGAAGCTCGGCGTCACCGAGATGTTGAACCCGCCATAAGCGTACAGGAGCGTCGGCGCCGGCCCGGTCACGTCCTTGCGCTTGACCACGAACATCGGAATCCTGGTTCCGTCCTTCGAGGCATAGAAACGCTGCGCCACATCGTATTGCGCCGGATCGAACGCCACCTTGGGCGCCGCCCAGGTCGTCGTTTCGCCGGTCGCCACGTCGTAGCGATAGATCGTCGTCGGCGTGGCGAAGCTGGTGAACGCAAAGAACGTCTCGCTCTTGTCGGCATCGCCCGAAAAGCCCGAGGCCGAACCGATCCCCGGCAGCGCGACCACGCCGTCCGGCTTGCCCTCCAGCGTATAGCGCCGCACTTCGCTCTTCACGTCCGCCAGATATTCGACCAGCAATTTGCCACCAACGATCGCCGCCCCTTCCAGCACCGACTTGTCCTCCGGCACCAATTCGGTGATCGGCGGCTCGGCCGAGCGCGCATACAGGTTCATCATCACGATCTTGCCGCGCGGCGCATCCTTGTTGGTCGACCAGAAGAAATTGCCACCGACATTGCCCGCCAGTGACCATTCATTCTCCAGCCCCTTGACGATCGTGCGCGGGCTGAGCGTCGGCGCCTTCAGGTCGATGACCGTGATCTCGTAGCGATTGTCGGTGCCCTCGGTCGTGGTGATGACCAGCCACTTGCCGTCGTCGGTCACCTGCACCTGGTGGCTGCGCTTGGGCGCATCGGGCGTCGCATAGATCAGCGTGTCGGCGCTCTGCTGCGTGCCGAGCTTATGGAAATAGACCTTCTGGTTCTCGTTCAGCGCCTGGAACTTGGCGCCCTCGGCAGGGGCGGCAAAGCGCGAATAATAGAAGCCGCTGCCATCCTTCGCCCAGGCGAGATTGCTGAACTTGACCCATTCGATCGTGTCCGCCGCGACCTTACCCGTCGCCACGTCCAGCACCTTCACCGTGCGCCAGTCGGTGCCGCCGTCCTGCACCGTGTACAGCAGCTTGGCGCCATCCTCGGACGGCACCCATTCGGCCAGCGCTGTCGCGCCATCCTTCGACCAGCCATTGGGGTCGATCAGCACGCGACCCTCACCCTGCAGGGTATCGCGCACGTACAGCACGGCCTGGTTCTGCAGGCCGGCATTGCGGCTGTAGAAATAGCGGCTGCCCTTGTGCACCGGCACGCCGAACCGCTCGTAATCCAGCAATTCCTTCAACCGCGCCTTGAAGATGTCGCGCCCCGGCAGCGTCGCCAGATAGGCATTGGTCACCGCATTCTCGGATGCGACCCAGGCGGCCACCTCCTGGTCGGTGCGCACGTCATTCTCCAGCCAGCGATACGGATCGGCCACCTTCACGCCGAACTGCTCGTCGACCTGGGGCACGGTGCGCGTCGTGGGGTATTTCATCGGGGCAACCTTGGTCTGGGAAAGTGCAGGCGCCGATATAGTCATCAAGGCGATCAGCGGGAGGGCGCGGCGCATCTAATACTCCAGACATGCAAAAGGAGCCGCACCCTTACCGGGTACGGCTCCTTTTGAAACCCTAAGTCCTCCCCGGGACGGGGAGGGGGACCACTCGGCTTCTTCAGCCGAGTGGTGGAAGGGGGCTTCCACAATCGCTGCGTTGCCGCCCCGCCCCTACGTCAGCCTGTGGCTGCCACCTCCCGCCCGGGGAGGAGCAGCTCAAGCAGCCTGGTCGTAATCCTCGTCGCTCATCAGCGGGCCCGAATCCTGGCCCTTGGCGCTGACGTCGCGATCGACGAATTCGATGATCGCCATCGGCGACGCGTCCGACAGGCGGATGCCCGCCTTGATCACGCGCGTATAGCCGCCGTTACGGCCGGCATAACGCTCGGCCAGCACGTCGAACAACTTCACCAGCTGCGCATCGTCGAGCAGCTTGGCATGCGCCAGGCGGCGATTGCTGAGGCCACCCTTCTTGGCGAGCGTGATCAGCTTCTCGACGTAAGGACGCAGTTCCTTCGCCTTGGCGACGGTGGTGGTGATCTGTTCGTGCTTGATCAGCGCTGCCGACATGTTGCGGAACAGGGCGATGCGGTGAGCCGAGGTCCGCTGAAGCTTACGGCCGCCTACGCGATGGCGCATGGTATTTCCTTACGTTCGTTAAAGGGCCGTACGAGGTACCCCAGACCAGGCAGTGTTCACGGACACCGCCAAAAAACCGTGCCGTTTGCGGCGCGCCCCTGCGAAGGCAGGGGCCCAGTACCAAACGGAACGCGCGCTCAACCCCAATCCGCCCGCAGAGTCAAGTCTCGCGCACCCTGGGCGGGCCGCCACGCTCCAGCATCAGCGCCCACAGCGCCCACACCATCGCATCCGCCCGGTCCGGCGATCGGCCCGGCCCCTCATAGCCGCCCACCACCATGCCCGCCAGTTCCGTCTCCAGCTCGGCAAACACCCCGCACAGCCGCACCTGCCCCGTCTCGAACAACGCTGCCACCGGTTCGGCGCGCGCGATCTTCCCGCGCGTCGCCGTCACCGCCCTGATCGGCAGTCGCACATCCACCGAGCGCAGCACCGCGCCGACCATTTCCCCGCCCTGGTTGGTCTCCACCACCACCCGGTCGGGGCCGTAAGCCTCGGTGGTCGCCACCACGCTCCGCGCCCAGCCCTCGGGCGACAGCCCGCCCGCCGATCGATCCGCCAGCACATGGCCGATGCCCGCCTCATCGATCCCGCACACCACGATCCCGCACACGCCGCCCGCGCTGGCCGGCGGATCGACCCCCACCACCACGCGCACCAGTGCGCCCGGCGCCGGCATCCCGCCACGGCACGCCGCGATCAGCCCCGCCGGCCACAGCGCCCCCGCCAGGTCCGCCGCCAGCACGCCGTCGATCTCCTGCGCCTCCAGCCGCCCGCCGGCAAAGTGCCGCCGCATCGCCCGCACCCATGCCTCGCCGACATGCGGGTTCAACCCCGATGCCCCCCCAATCTGGATCGTATCCGGCTCGTCCACCATCCGCTGCAGCATCCCCAGCCCCGCCGCGCACGCTCGCGCGGTGCAGCCGCAGCAGGTTCAGCGCCTGGTCCACGCTCATCGCCGGGGCCGGCGCGTCACCGGCAATCTCCCCCACCCGCAGGCTGTCCGTCGCCAGCTCGACCAGCTGCACCTCCAGCCGCGCAAAGCCCTGCGCCAGGCTCTGCTCCCACGCCGCCGCAAAGCTCGGCCAGTGCATCCGCCGGCGGTAGATCGCCACGGTCGAGAACCCCGCTTTCTCCGCCGACGCCGTCACGTTGCAGGTCGCCGCCAGCTCCTCCAGGAACACCTCCTCCGCTTTGTCGGACCAGCGCTTGCCCTTCGTGCGGATCACCTGCGTCTTCCCGTTCTTCGCCTGCCGCACCGTGCGGCCTGCGCCGTCCGTCTCGTCTGTGTCTGTCGTGCCTGCCTTCGTCATCGCTCACCCCGCTTGCCCCGAAACGCAAAAACCGCCCGACGCCAAAAAGGCGCGGACGGTCAATGTTCCTGTTTTGTGCCATATCAGCGTGACGATGTCAAGGGGATTTATCCAGATAGGCTAATGCCAGCCCGCAACCCGCCCGCATTGAGGCAGCACCACCACCCCTCGTTCACGCCTGGCTTGGCCGTGGTACAGCTGCTTCTTGCGACAGAAATGTGATTTGAGCGCTCTATAGTCGAGCTCCCGCTGGCCCTCCAACTTCGTCGCACCACGTGCATCGATCAAGCGATCGCTGTCGAACTGCGCCGGTAGCGAAGCACTACACCGTATCATATTCGCCCAACGCCAATGACTTACAAGTATAAGGCGACGATATTCCAAAGTGGACCTATTCTTTTCATTGCCATGCCAAACACTAGTGGTACATTCCGCTCATCATATCGAGTCGCGTCATTAAAGAAGAAAGTATCTAGCTGAATCTGAAGGAGAGGATAGATGTCGGAAAAAAATGACGCTCCGTCGCCGGATGTAGAGTTCAGCCTGTCCAGGTCCGATCTTGAGGAAACAGCTGGTGGACATAGCAACACGATTCCCAACGTGACATTCTTCGGCAAAACGGCTTTTACCATCGAAAATGCTCCCATTCCCAAAAGCATCCGCGACAGCGTCGGCTTGGAAAAGACGATCACGGTGCAATTGAAGGTCAAGCTGGACAAGTCGAGGGATTAGTCGGGGAGCCCAGTGCCATGATCGCAGACGTCCCCCGGCTGGCCATAAACCATTTGGGATTAGCCGCCGGTGACAACGGCTATGGTGGCGCGCTCACAGCGGTCTTCGATACGGCGCCACCTGCCTACGCTTCCAATTTGTTCGCGCGCGAGTTCCAGCGCCAAGCCAAGGATCCGTCTTGGTTCGCCAGCCTGCTCGTCTCGGACTGCGATCTAGAAGGATATTCGGCGCGCCAGCTTTCCCGCTATTCGGGCGAGGTCGTCGACCGGCGCGTGGCGATGGGCTTGGCGGCGCATGCCGCGGACGAAGCGCGTCACTCCCGCATGTTCGCCAGTCTCGTGGTGGAGGTCTTTCCCAACCTGCGACCAGACATCGGCCTGCGGGACAAGTTGCGCGAGATGGCGCCGCGGCTTCGCCTGAGCAGCTATGGCGGGAGTCTGGCATTTGCCGCGGTCGACGAGGCGCTGCTCTCGTCGATGGTGCTGATCAACCTGCACGAGGTCAAGGCGCTGATACTCGAATACCTGCTGCGCCCGTTGGCGCTGGCGCATGCCCCGGCGGCGCATCGCTCGAAGGTAGGGCGGCAGTTGGACGTCCTCGTCGCCGATGAGGTCCAGCACATCCGCTATTCCGCCGCCTATATCAATCATGCGGTAACCAATGGCTGGGGCAATACCGTGATGGATATGATGCGCGATTATGGGCAGTTGATGGATGACGTGACGTTGGACGAGATCGAACAACGTTCGCCTCATGCCCTGGCGGAGGAGTTGGAATTGTGAACGCCTCGTCGCGCGGCGGGGCTCCCGCCTATCGGTTGGAGAAGCAAGCGGTCGGTCCGGATCATCTGGAATCGATAGAACGGTCGCTCGAGGGGAGCGACTATGTTGGGGCAAGCCCGCTGGGCGCCGAATTCGTGCTCACGCAAGGCTTCTCGCTGGTATTCACGCGGGATCACCTGGACCTGGTGACGGAGACCTTTCCGTTTCTGCGCCACTTCCTCGACACGGTGGCGTTCGCGACATCCAACGCGTTCTTCGTCAATCCACTCATGATGCGCAGCGGGTCGCAGGTGCGGCCGCATATAGACTGCAGGCTGCTCGACGAACAGAATTTGCGCATCATCCCAAATCTCGTCTCCATCCTCTACGTACGCGTTCCAGCCGAGATGAAGGGCGGCGACATCGTGCTCGGCTCGAACCGTCCGGACGCGGTCACGATGAAGCCGCAATCGGGCGACGTCCTGCATTTCCCTGGCGACATCGTGCACCATGTCACGCCCATCCTGTCGGACGACACGCGATTATGTGTCGTTTGCGAACAATATCGCCTGACCGACGAGGTGCTCGACGGATTTCCGGCCTTCGATGTCATCACGGATGCCGATCGCTATGCCCGTCAGTCCGATACGATCGCCGCGGCGTGATGAACGGCCCGGCGCAACCGTTGGGATACGATATCCTGTACTTCTGGGCGTCCTGGTGCGGCCCATGCAAGATGAGTGGAAGGTCGCTCGATCGGTTCGAGGTCGAGCATGGCTTGACTGACAAAATCCGGCGTATCAACGTCGATGAGCATCCGCGGCTGGTAAGCCAATGGTACGTCACGGCGATTCCCGCGCTCCTGATCGTGTCCGATGGCGAGGTCCGCTGGCGCTGGTCCGGCACGTTCCGAGGCTCACAGTTGCGCCGCGCTCTGGAGGACTGCCGCCTGTCGGATCTCTCGGCAACGCTGAACCCCGCTGCCGGGAGTATGTTGGGTCCCGGCGAACGCCAATTCGACTATCACTCCAATGCACAGGAGCGCGCGTGACAACCATCGACATAGCCCGGCCACAGGGATCGCCCGTCAATCCGCCATTCCCCGCCGAGTTCGCGGACGTTCTGGACGCCGACAGCTTCCACGGCGTGATAGGCGCTGCCGAAGCTGCGATCCTTATGCAACGAACGGGATACACGCTGCCACAGCTCGCCGCTTCCCTCGTTCCGTTCGCGCAGGGATATGCCGTGGTGCCGGTATCGAACTTCAATGTCGGCGCAATCGGCCTGGGCACGAGCGGCGCGCTATATTACGGTGCCAATTACGAGGTTTCGGGCCAGGCGCTCAGCTTTACCGTTCATGCAGAACAGGCCTGCGTCGCCAATGCGTGGGTGAACGGAGAGAACGGCCTTCAATTGCTGTCCATTTCCGCAGCGCCATGCGGCTATTGTCGTCAGTTCCTCTACGAACTCGTCGATGCGGCCACGCTGCAGATCGGACTACCCGGACAGCCGCCCCGATTGCTCACCAGCTTTCTGCCCGACCCGTTCGGCCCGGGCGATCTCGGCATTCAGGGCGGCTTGATGCAGCCTCAAGCCAACGGCCTCGTCTTGCCCGGTCCGATCGACACGACCACCGAAGCAGCACTTGCCGCTGCCAATGCTTCCTATAGCCCCTATACCGCAACGTATGCCGGCGTGGCCCTCACGACAAGCGACGGGATCACGTGCGTTGGGCATTATGCTGAAAATGCAGCGTACAATCCAAGCATGTCGCCGCTGGAAGGGGCCCTGTCGCAGCTCGCGTTCTACAACCGCTCCCCCGCAAATGTGGTGGAAGCGGTGCTCGTCGAAGCACCCGGTACCGCCAGTCAGGCAGGTGCAACCAACACGTTATGGAGCACCGTCAGCGGGATTGCGCTCACTGTCCTCGTCGCCGAGACCAGTTAGCTTCCCCGACTACCTCGCCGGCTGTTGGGAAGAGACGATCGAGAGCTCGATGACTTTGCATCCACTCCCGTTCGTGTCGAACGCAGTCGAGACACCAGCGCTTGGGATGGTGGTCTCGACTGCGCTCGACACGAACGGGCTGACATGACGATGTCGTGGTCTTCCAGCTTTGCACCCAACCAACCCAACAGAGCGGCGGACATGATCGCCAATCGCGTATGGTACCTCAAGGTCTTCGCCATAAACGAAAGGGCCCGGATCAACGGAAGCCCTTGCGCCGACCGGGAAGGCGCAAACCCTGGGTAAGAATGTAAGCGCATCAACTGAAACAACACGCATCGTCGCAGCAAAGCTGCGCCTTCGCCGGTCGCACTCGCCCCGCGGTCCAGGAACAGCAGACAACAAAAAACCCCACGGCTTGCGCCGCGGGGCTTTGTCGGACGGGCCGGTGTCGCGGCGCTGCCGCTCCCCCGCCCGCCGGCCAGAGTAATCGCCGAGAGGCGGATTAGCTTTCGCTAATCCGCTGCGATTACCCCATAATCTCCTGCTCGAGCTTCTTGGCCATTTCCTCGATATTCTCCGGCGGCCAGCCGGGGATTTCCATCCCCAGGCGCAGGCCCATCGACGACAGCACTTCCTTGATCTCGTTCAGGGACTTGCGGCCGAAGTTCGGCGTGCGCAGCATCTCTGCTTCCGTCTTCTGCACCAGATCGCCGATATAGATGATGTTGTCGTTCTTCAGGCAATTGGCGCTGCGTACCGACAATTCCAGCTCGTCGACCTTCTTGAGCAGGTAACGGTTGATCTGCTGCGTATCGCCCGAGACCTCGCCACCAGCCGTGGCCGGTGCCGCATGGCCGATCGGGGCCGAACGCGGCAGGCTCGAATCGTCGAACTGCACGAACAGCGCCAGCTGGTCCTGCAGGATGCGCCCGGCATAGCCGATCGCGTCCTCAGGCGTCACCGTACCGTCGGTCTCGACGTTTAGCGTCAGCTTGTCGTAATCCAGCTCCTGCCCGACGCGCGTATTCTCGACCTTGTAGCTCACCTGCTTGACCGGCGAGTACAAAGCATCGACCGGGATCAGGCCGATCGGGGCATCGGCCGGGCGGTTGGCGATCGCCGCGACATAGCCCTTACCGACATCCGCGGTCAGTTCCATGTTCAGCGTCGCGCCCTCGTCCAGGTGGCAGATGACGAGCGTCGGGTTCAGCACCTCGATGTCGCCCGATACGGCGATATCGCCGGCGGTGACGGTCGCAGGGCCGGTCGCCGACAGCTGCAGCCGCTTGGGGCCTTCGCCCTGCATGCGCAGCGCGATCTGCTTCACGTTCAGCACGATGTCGGTCACGTCCTCACGGACGCCGGCCAAGCTCGAGAATTCGTGCAGCACGTTCTCGATCTTGATCGAGGTGACGGCGGCACCCTGCAGCGACGACAGCAACACGCGGCGCAGCGCATTGCCGAGCGTCAGGCCGAAACCACGCTCCAGCGGCTCGGCGACGAACGACGCCTTGCGCTTGCCGTCGCCGGACTTCTTTTCGAGACCGCTGGGCTTCTTGAGTTCCTGCCAATTTTTCGCATTGACGGACATGGGCTTCCCCTTGGTTTTGGACCGGCACCGGGCGGGCGCGGGCCATGAGTAGAGTCGCCCGCGCGGCGTGATCAATCGCGCGCGGGCAGAGAACGACAGGTCAGACGCGACGACGCTTGGACGGGCGTACGCCGTTATGGGGGATCGAGGTCACGTCGCGGATCGAGGTGATCTGGAAACCGACCGCCTGCAGCGCGCGCAGCGCCGATTCGCGGCCCGAACCCGGGCCCTTCACTTCGACTTCCAGCGTGCGGACGCCGTGCTCGGCGGCCTTCTTGCCGGCGTCTTCCGCCGCGACCTGCGCCGCATACGGGGTCGACTTGCGGCTTCCCTTGAAGCCCATCGCGCCGGCCGACGACCAGCTGATCGCGTTGCCTTGCGCATCGGTGATCGTGATCATGGTATTGTTGAAGCTTGCGTTCACATGGGCGACGCCCGAGGTGATGTTCTTGCGCTCGCGCCGCTTGATGCGTGCTGGTTCACGTGCCATTTTTGGTTCCTGTATCCTTGGATAGAGATAAGCGAGCCGCCGCGCTGTTGGGCGCGAACGGCTGCGAGCTTATTTCTTCTTGCCGGCGATCGGCTTGGCCTTGCCCTTGCGGGTGCGGGCGTTGGTGTGCGTGCGCTGCCCGCGGACCGGCAGGCCCTTGCGGTGGCGCAGGCCACGATAGCAGGCGAGATCCATCAAACGCTTGATGTTCACCGATACTTCGCGGCGCAGATCGCCCTCGACCGTGTGGTCGGCGTCGATCGTCTCGCGGATCTGCAGCACTTCCTGGTCGGTCAAGTCCTGCACGCGGCGCTCGCTGGCAATGCCCAGCTTCTCCACGATCGCCTTGGCCTTGGTATTCCCAATGCCGTGAATATAGGTCAGCGCAATCACAACGCGCTTGTTAGTAGGGATATTAACCCCAGCAATACGAGCCACTTTTTTCTCCTGCTCCACGGGGCGGCATGGCAGCGGCCCCATCTCATAGCGTTACAAGCAATCCCCAACGCACAGCAACGACGAACGCTTGCAAGCGCCGCCGGGACCGGTGGATCGGAATATTCAGGAGGTAAGCGCGCGCAAACCCCGAGTCAAGGGAAGGGTTCCCGTGCGGCACGCAATTTGGTCCATTTACTAAACGCCACCGCAGTCCACGCCAATTCGACCAGACCGAAGGGCCATGCTCCCTGCAGGAACCCATAGGCCGAGCCCATCAGACACCCTCCGGCAAAGGCCAAGGTCCACCAATGGCTGCCTGCTTCCTTCATATAGCAGACCAGCATGAAGCTTACCGCAAACAGGCCGAACAACGTGAGTGCATCCATAGCCGCTCCCCTGCCCTTCTTTTTGCCGAAGACCAAGCCGCGAGGGGCTCCGCCCCCCGCGTAAAACACTCAATACGGTTTGATTACGCCGCGTTAACTCGCGCTGGCGGCATGTTCCCGTGAAGGGATGAAACGCTGCACACGATTGAGAAAAACGTCCGGCTAGGGTTCATCGAGGTAACGGTGAGGGGTTTCTGGGAAGAGGAGCATTTCGACGAGTTCGTACGCGAACTGCACTTGGCCATCGCAAGCTTTCCACAGTCGGGCAAGCCGCCCATGACCCTCTACAACTACACCCATGCCTGGATTCAACCGCAGGCGGTGGTCACCAAGATGCGGGCGCTGGCGCAACATCCCGCAATGATCGATCGCAAGGTGGCGATGTACACCGAAGGCGTGCTCGCACGTCAACAGGCGAAGCGCGTTGCCGAAGGACGGGACAACATGCGAGTCTTTGGTTGCCGCGCCGACGCATTGGCGTTCCTGGCTGCCAACGACCTACCGCGGAATGACCCAGCAGCTACTCCGGATGCATAACCAAGGCGAGTTAGATATGCCGGCGCACACGGAGAAGCAGGCGCACTAACGCCTCAGCGCGTCAACGGTCCAGGATCGCCTCGATCGCCTGAGTGACGTGGTCGATATCCGCCATCCCGTCGACCCGGTGAACCAGCCCACGCGCGTCGTAGATCGGCAGGATCGGCGCAGTCTTGGCGCGATACTCCTCCATCCGCGTACGAACGGTTTCCTCATTGTCATCGGGGCGGCGCTTGAACTCGGTCGAAGCGCACTTGTCGCACACCCCGGCGACCTGCGGCTTGGCAAAGCTATCGTGATAGCCAGTGCCGCAATGCGCGCACGTGTAGCGGCCGACGATACGCGCAACCAGCGCATCCTCGTCGACGCCGAGCTCGATCACATAATCCAGGGTCCGCGCCCGCGACGCTAGCAACTCGTCAAGCTGTTCGGCCTGGGCAGCGGTACGCGGATAGCCGTCGAAAATCACGCCCCGCGCGGTATCCGGCTCGTCCAGCCGTTCGCCAATGATGCCCGAGACGATATCGTCGGAGACCAGGCCGCCCGATGCCATCACGGCCTTGGCCTGCATCCCCGTCGGTGTCCCCGCCTTGACCGCCGCACGCAGCATGTCGCCGGTGGACAGCTGGACCATCCCGCGGTCGGCCATCAAGCGGCTCGCCTGAGTGCCCTTGCCGGCGCCCGGCGGGCCCAGGAGGATAATATTCACGCCCACATTCCCCTCGTCTGCCCCCATCGGGAGCCGCCCGCTTAGCGCAGGCGACCGCCCTTCAGCTTGGCCTTCTTGATCAGGTCGCCATATTGATGCGCCAGCAAGTGCGACTGGATCTGCGTTACCGTGTCCATCGTTACGTTGACCACGATCAGCAAGCTAGTGCCCCCGAGGTAGAAGGGTATCGACAGCGCCGACACGAGATATTCCGGCAACAGGCAGATGATCGTCAGATAGGCGGCGCCGATGACCGTGATCCGGGTCAGCACATAATCGAAGTACGTCTCGGTATTCTTGCCGGGACGAATGCCCGGGACGAAGCCGCCATAGCGCTTCAGATTGTCCGCGGTCTCTTCCGGATTGAACACCACGGCGGTGTAGAAGAACGAGAAGAAGATGATGCCTGCAGCGTACAGCGCCATGTACACCGGACTGCCGTGCTGCAGATACTGATTGAGCGTGATGATGAAGTCGCCCCAGCGGCTTTCGCCCGCCACGCGCTGCCCGGCGAACTGGCTGATCGTCAGCGGCATCAGCAACAGCGACGAGGCAAAGATCGGCGGGATCACGCCTGCCGTGTTGAGCTTCAGCGGCAAATGGCTGCGATCGGCCTGCATGCCGCGTTGCGTCTGCCGCTTGGGATATTGGATCAGGATGCGACGCTGTGCGCGCTCCATGAAGCAGATGAACAGCACGAGCAGGATGACCGCGACCACGATCGCCAGGATCGTGACACCACTGGTGCTGCCGGAACGGCCGCCTTCAAAAAGGTTATAGAGCGTGGTCGGCAGGCTGGCGACGATGCCGGCCATGATGATCAGCGACATGCCGTTGCCGATGCCGCGAGCGGTGATCTGCTCACCCAGCCACATCAGGAACATCGTGCCGCCGACCAGGCTGATGACCGCGCCGACGCGGAACAGCATACCCGGCTCGACGATCGCCTGCACGCCCTGGCTGGCGCCCAACGCCTCCAGGCCGACGGCAATGAAATAGCCCTGCACCGCGGTCAGCGCGACCGTGCCGTAACGGGTATATTGGTTGAGCCGCTTGCGGCCGCTTTCGCCATCCTTCTTGATCGATGCGAGCGTCGGCGACAGCGACGTCGCCAGCTGCACCACGATCGACGCGGTGATGTAGGGCATGACGCCCAACGCGGTCAGGCTCATGCGGCTGAGCGAACCACCCGAGAAGGCGTTGAAGAAGTCGAGCACGCCACCACGCGTCTGCTGGCTGAGCAAGCCAAGGGCAGTCGGATCGACGCCCGGCAAGGGCACGTAGGACAGCATCCGGAACACGATCAGCACGCCGATGGTGAACCACAGGCGCTTCTTGAGATCGGTTGCCTGCGCGAACTTCGACAGGCTGAGGCCCTGGGCCATGTTATCGGCTGCTGATGCCATGTGCGTTCGATATCCTGGAAACAAAAGCGGCGGGAAACGTTATCCGCCCCCGCCGCTCATATAGTCATGCAAGCGGGCTTGCCTAGCGCCTGTCGTGGATCCGCTTGCGCGGAGCCGCAGTTTACGCCTTGAACGAAGCCTTGTGCGCCTTGCGCTCCTGGTACTTCACGCCCTTCTTGGCAGCAGCCTTCTCGGCGGCTGGAACGACGTTGATCACCTCGACCGTACCGCCGGCCTTCTCGACCGCCTCGATCGCACCCTTGGAAGCACCGGCGACGGTGAAGCTGAGCTTCGCCGAGAACTCGCCCTTGCCAAGCAGACGGACGCCGTCCTTACCGCCACGGGCCAGGCCAGCGGCCTTCAGTGCGTCATGGTCCAGCGCAGCGCCCGCTTCGATCTTGCCGGCGTCGATCGCCTTCTGGATCGAACCCAGGTTCACCTCAGCATAATCCTTGGCGAAGATGTTGTTGAAGCCGCGCTTAGGCAGACGCATGTGCAGCGGCATCTGGCCGCCTTCGAAGCCGGCGATGGAAACACCCTCGCGGCTCGTCTGGCCCTTGATACCACGGCCGGCGGTCTTGCCCTTGCCGGAGCCGATGCCGCGGCCGACCCGCATGCGGGATTTACGGGCGCCTTGATTGTCGCGGAGATCGTTCAGTTTCATGATTGTGCACTCGCTTTCGCTTTTGTCGCGCTGATGGGAATTTGGAAGCGGCGCCACTAGCGGACGCATCGCCCGTTGTCACCCCCAACCCAAAACCCCTCCTGCAGGCAGGAGGGGCTGGGTAGTTCTTACTTTTCGACGCTCAACATGTGCGCGACCTTGCGGATCATGCCGCGAACTTCGGGCGTATCCTCCAGTTCGCGGGTCTTGTGCATCTTGTTGAGACCAAGCCCGATCAGCGTTGCCCGCTGGTCGGCCTTGCGGCGGATCGGCGACCCGGTCTGCGTCACTTTGATGGTTGCCATGTCGATTACTCCACGATCGCGTCGGCTTCGGCCTGGGGTGCTTCCGCACCACCACGGCCGAGCAGGTCGGCGATCTTCTTGCCACGACGCTGTGCGACCGACTTCGGGCTGACCTGCGTGGTCAGTGCTTCGAAGGTCGCGCGGATCATGTTGTACGGGTTGGACGTGCCGACCGACTTGGTCACCACATCGTGCACACCCAGCGATTCGAACACGGCACGCATTGGGCCGCCAGCGATGATGCCGGTACCGGCAGGCGCCGAGCGCAGCGTGACGAGACCGGCACCGAAGTGACCGCGACCGTCATGATGCAGCGTACGACCATCCTTCAGCGGCACGCGGACCATTGCCTTCTTGGCAGCGGCCGTCGCCTTGCTGATCGCTTCCGGCACTTCGCGTGCCTTGCCATGGCCGAAGCCGACACGGCCCTTGCCATCGCCGACGACGACGAGTGCGGCGAAGCCGAAGCGCTTACCGCCCTTGACCGTCTTCGACACGCGATTGATGTGAACCAGCTTCTCGATCAGCTCTTCGCCGCCATCGTCGCTGCCGGGACGGCCGCCACGATTGTCACGACCGCCGCGATTGTCGCGACCGCCGCGGTTCTGACCGCCGCCAGGAGGACCACCACGGCCACGGCCGCCACGCGGCGCTCCGCCGGGACCGCCACGATTCGGGCCGTCCTGCGCCGGGGCTGCTGCGCCGTCTGGCGATGCTGCTGCTTCGGTCGGGTTGATGTCGTCAGCCATGTCTTAGAACTCCAATCCGGCTTCACGCGCGGCGGTCGCCAGCGCCTTGACGCGGCCATGGAACAGGAAGCCGCCACGATCGAACACCACCTGCGTCACGCCGGCAGCCTTGGCCGCTTCGGCAACGCGGGTGCCGACCGATGCCGCTGCATCGATGTTCGCACCGGACGTGTCGCGCACGTCCTTCTCGAGCGTCGAGGCGGAAGCCAGTGTCTTGCCCTGCGCATCGTCGATGATCTGCGCATAGATGTGCCGACCCGAACGATGGATCGACAACCGGGGACGGGTGCCGCCACGCGAACGAAGCGCGGTACGAACGCGAAGACGACGCTTCGCGAAGAGAGAGAGAACCTTGGTGCTCATTACTTCTTTTTCCCTTCCTTGCGGAAGATGAATTCGCCGTCGTACTTGATGCCCTTGCCCTTGTACGGCTCGGGCTTACGCCACTGACGAATTTCCGCGGCCAGCTGGCCGACCTTCTGCTTGTCGGAACCGGTGATCTGGATCGTCGTGTTGTCCGGCGTGGCGACCTCGATGCCTTCCGGCACGTTGATGTTCACGTCGTGGCTGTAGCCGAGCTTCAGGTTCAGGTTACGACCCTGAGCTGCGGCACGATAGCCCACGCCGTTGATCAGCAGCTTCTTGGTGAAGCCATCCGACACGCCGGTGATCAGGTTCTGCACCATGGTCCGCTGCATGCCCCAGAACGCCCGCGCACGCTTGGTGTCGTTCGCCGGGTTCACCGCGATGCCGCCGTCTTCCAGCACATAGCTGATCTCGTCGCGCATCGGCATGGAGAGAGTGCCCTTGGGCCCCTTCACGCTGAGGATCGCGCCTTCGATGTTCGCCGTCACGCCCGCTGGGATCGTGACCGGCTTCTTGCCGATGCGGCTCATCAGAATACCTCCGCCAGCACTTCGCCACCGACATTCTGCTCACGCGCTTCGGCGTCGGACAGAACACCGCGAGGCGTCGATACGATGGTGATGCCCAGGCCGTTCATGACGCGGGGCAATTCGGTCGAACCCGAATAGACGCGGCGACCGGGCTTCGAAACGCGGGCGACGTGCTTGATCGCGGGCTGACCCTCGAAATACTTCAGCTCGATGCGGATGCCGGCCGCAGGGCCCATCTGCTCTTCGCTATAGCCACGGATGTAGCCTTCGCGCTGCAGCACGTCGAGGACGCGCTGACGCAGCTTGGAACCCGGAGTCAGGACGGAGTCCTTCTTCGCGCGCTGGCCGTTACGGATGCGGGTGAGCATATCACCCAGGGGATCGGTCAATGACATCTCTACAGATCCTTACCAGCTCGACTTCGTAACGCCGGGGATCAGGCCCTTGTTGGCCAGATCACGCAGCATGATACGAGAGAGACGGAACTTACGGTAATATGCACGCGGACGACCGGTGAGGTTGCAGCGGTTGCGCACCCGGGTGGGGTTCGCGTTGCGCGGAATCTCAGCCATCTTCAGACGGGCCTCGATGCGCTCGCCGTCGCTCAACGTGCTGTCGGCGGCGATCGCCTTCAGCTTCGCATATTTCGGTGCGTACTTCTTGACGAGCAGCTTGCGACGCTCGTTCTTGTTGACGGAACTTACCTTGGCCATCTTACGCTGCCTTCTTTTCGTCTGCGCCTGCGTCTTCAAGCGGGAACGGGAAGCCGAACAGGCGAAGCAGCTCGCGCGCTTCCTCGTCGGTCTTAGCCGTCGTCGCCACGATCACGTCCATGCCGCGAGTCTGATCGACCTGGTCATAGCTGATTTCCGGGAAGATCAGCTGTTCCTTCAGGCCGCAGGCATAATTGCCACGCCCATCGAACGACTTGGGGTTCAGGCCACGGAAATCGCGGACGCGCGGCAGTGCGATGGTGATGAAGCGGTCGAGGAACTCGTACATCCGCTCGCGGCGCAGGGTCACCTTCACGCCGATCGGCATGCCTTCGCGCAGCTTGAACTGTGCAATCGACTTCTTGGCCTTGGTCACGACGGGCTTCTGCCCTGCGATCAATTCCATCTCGCCGGCGGCCTTGTCGACCTTCTTCTTGTCCTGCGTCGCTTCGCCAACGCCCATGTTCAGGACGATCTTGTCGAGACGCGGCACTTCCATCGCATTCTTGTAGCCGAACTTGTCGGTCATCGCCTTGATGATCGTGTCGTCATACAGGTTGCGCATGCGCGGCTTGGTGTTGGTTGCCTCAGCCACCGATCTTCTCCCCGGTCTTGACGGCCACACGGACCTTCTTGCCATCCTGGATCTCAGAACGGACGCGCGTCGGCTTACCGTCGGCGGTCACGTGCGCGACCTTCGAGACGTGCATCGGCGCTTCGGACCGGACCAGACCACCCTGCGGGTCGCCCTGGCTCGGCTTGGTGTGGCGGACGGCGACGTTGACGCCGGACACGATGACCTTGCCGTCGCGCGGCATGGCCTGCGTGACGTCTCCGGTCTTGCCCTTGTCCTTGCCGGACAGGACGATGACGCGGTCACCCTTCTTGATCTTCATCTTGGTGGTCTTGGCTACGGTCGCCATCACAGCACCTCCGGCGCGAGCGAGATGATCTTCATGTGCTTCTTGCCGCGCAATTCACGCACGACTGGGCCGAAGATACGGGTGCCGATCGGCTCCTCGTTCTTGTTGACCAGCACGGCGGCATTGCCGTCGAAGCGGATCACGGTGCCATCGGCACGACGAATGTCCTTGGCCGTCCGCACGATGACGGCGCGGTGAACGTCGCCCTTCTTCACGCGGCCGCGGGGAGCGGCTTCCTTGACGCTGACGACGATGATGTCGCCCACGCCTGCAACACGACGCTTGGACCCGCCAAGCACCTTGATGCACTGAACCCGCTTCGCGCCGCTGTTGTCAGCGACCTCGAGATTGGATTGCATCTGGATCATCGATCCAATTCCTTCCTTATGGGGCCGATTCCGACCGGACCCCGCCTAAATAGACTGACGCTTACGCGTCGACGTCGACCCGCTCCGGCGTCGCATGGGTGTTAACCCGATCGATCACCTTCCAGGTCTTCAGCTTGGAAATCGGCGCGGTCTCTTCGATCCGCACGGTCTCGCCCTGCTTGAACTCGTTGCCCTCGTCATGGGCATGATACTTCTTCGAACGACGGATGATCTTGCCGTACAGCGCGTGCTTTACCTTGCGCTCCACGTTCACAACCACCGTCTTGTCGCCCTTGTCGGAGACGATCAGCCCCGTCAGCACGCGCTTCGGCATGTCTAAATCCTTACTTTGCCGCAGCGTCGCGCGAACGCGAATTCTGCAGGGTCTTGATGCGAGCGATGTCGCGGCGGACTTCACGAACCCGGCTGGGCTTTTCCAGCTGGTTGGTCGCGGCCTGGAAACGAAGGTTGAAGGCCTCGCGCTTCAGGTTGCCGAGCTCTTCGCCCAGCTGGTCCTCGGACTTCGCCTTGAGGTCGTCGATACGGGCCATCTCATGCAACTCCCAGATGCGAGGTGTCGCCGAGACGGGCAACGACCTTCACCTTGATCGGCAGCTTCATGGCTGCGCGGCTGAACGCGATCGCGGCGATGTCGCCGGGAACGCCGTCCAATTCGAACAGGATACGGCCCGGCTTGACGCGTGCCGCCCAATATTCCGGCGAGCCCTTACCCTTGCCCATGCGGACTTCGGCAGGCTTGCCCGTGACCGGCAGATCCGGGAACACGCGGATCCACAAACGGCCCTGACGCTTGATGTGACGCGTGATCGCGCGGCGAGCCGCCTCGATCTGGCGCGCGGTCAAACGCTCCGGCTCCATCGCCTTCAGCCCGTACGAGCCGAAGTTCAGCGTCGTGCCGCCCTTGGCATCGCCATGGATCTTGCCCTTGAAGGCCTTGCGAAACTTGGTTTTCTTCGGTTGAAGCATGTTTCAGTCCTTAGCGGCGGTCGTCGCGCGCCGGGCGCACGCCGGAGGTTTGAGCCTCCATCATGATCCGGTCGGTCGCCATCGGGTCGTGACCCAGGATTTCGCCCTTGAAGATCCACACCTTCACGCCGCACACGCCATAGGCAGTGTGCGCGGTCGCTTCGGCATAGTCGACGTTACCGCGCAGCGTGTGCAGCGGCACGCGCCCTTCGCGATACCATTCCGACCGTGCGATTTCGGCGCCGCCAAGACGGCCGCCGCAATTGATCCGGATGCCTTCGGCGCCCAGACGCATGGCCGACTGCACGGCGCGCTTCATCGCCCGGCGGAACGCGATACGACGCTCCAGCTGGTCGGCGATGCCCTGTGCCACGAGACGGCTGTCGACTTCCGGCTTGCGAATCTCGACAATGTTCAGGCTCACGTCCGACGTCGTCATCTTGCCGAGCGTGCGGCGCAGCTTCTCGATGTCCGCGCCCTTCTTGCCGATGATCACGCCAGGGCGCGCGGCAAAGATGGAAACACGGCACAATTTGGCCGGACGCTCGATCACCACCTTGGAGATCGCAGCCTGCGGCAACGTTTTCATAATGTAGGCGCGCATCTTGAGGTCTTCGAGAAGGAGACGACCGTAGTCGGCGCCTTCCGCATACCAGCGGCTATCCCAGGTGCGGTTGATCTGCAGGCGCAGACCGATGGGGTTCGATTTCTGACCCATTAGGCTTCTTCTTCTTGCTGTTCGCGTACGACGATGCGCAGGCGGCTGAAGGGCTTCAGGATGCGCGTCGACTTGCCGCGACCGCGCGTAGCGAACCGCTTCATCGTGATCGACTTGCCGACCGATGCCTCGGCGACGACGAGCGCGTCGACATCGAGGTTATGGTTGTTCTCGGCATTGGCGATGGCCGAAGCCAGCACCTTTCGCGCGTCGACGGCCATGCCCTTGGACGAGAACGCCAGGATGTTCATCGCATCGCCGGCCTTCTTGTTGCGGATCAGTGCCGCGACCAGGCCCAGCTTCTGCGCCGAGCCACGGATCTGCGTGCCGACCGACAGCGCTTCGTTGTCGCCGACCTTGCGGGGGGATTTAGGCTTGGACATGTTAGCGCTTGCCCTTCTTGTCGGACGCATGGCCCGGGAAGTAACGCGTCGGCGCGAACTCGCCGAGCTTCATGCCCACCATGTCCTCGTTGACCGTGACCGGCACGAACTTGCGGCCGTTATAAACGCTGAAGGTCAGGCCAACGAACTGCGGCAGGATCGTGGAGCGACGCGACCAGGTCTTGATCGCACCGCGTGCATTGGTTTCCTGCGCGGTTTCTGCCTTCTTCAGCAGGTGGAGGTCGACGAACGGACCTTTCCAGACGGAACGTGCCATGAGCTCTTAGCCCTTCTTCTTGGCGTGACGCGACCGGATGATCATCTTGTCGGTCGACTTGTTATGACGAGTGCGAGCACCCTTGGTCGGCTTGCCCCATGGCGTGACCGGATGACGGCCACCCGAGGTGCGGCCTTCACCACCGCCGTGCGGATGGTCGACCGGGTTCTTGGCGACACCGCGCGTCAGCGGGCGGATGCCCAACCAGCGATTGCGGCCGGCCTTGGCAAGGTTGGTGTTGCCGTTGTCGGGGTTCGACACGGCACCAACCGTCGCCATGCAGTTCGCATGGATGTAGCGCTGCTCGCCCGAGTTCAGGCGGATCATCACCATGCCCTTGTCACGACCCACGACCTGCACATAGGTGCCGGCCGACCGTGCGAGCTGACCACCCTTGCCGGGCTTCATCTCGACGTTGTGGACGATCGTGCCGACCGGCATCTGGCCCAGTTCCATCGCGTTGCCCGGCTTCACGTCGGTCTTCTTGGCGGCAATGATCTTGTCACCGACGGCCAGACGCTGCGGCGCAATGATGTACGCGACGTTGGACTTGCCCTCGGGCGTGTCACCATAGTTGATCAGCGCGATGAACGCGGTGCGGTTGGGATCGTATTCGATCCGCTCGACCGTGCCCTCGGTGTCCCACAAGCGGCGCTTGAAATCGATGATACGATAACGCTGCTTGTGGCCGCCGGCGATGCCGCGCGACGTGACATGGCCCTTGTTGTTGCGGCCGCCGGTCTTGCGCTTGCCTTCGGTCAGCGCCTTGACGGGACCGCCCTTGTGCAGACCGGAACGGTCGACGAGGATCAGTCCACGGCGTGCCGGGCTGGTCGGATTATAATGCTTGAGTGCCATTACGCGCTGACCCCCTGCGTCACGTCGATCGACTGGCCGTCGGCCAGCGTGACGATCGCCTTCTTGATGTCGGACTTGGTGTAGGGCACGCCCTTCCACTTCTTGGTCTTGCCCTTCTGGACGATCGTGTTGACCCCCAGAACCTTGACCGAGAACAGCGCCTCGACGGCCGCCTTGATCTCGGGCTTGGTCGCGTCGTTGCTGACGCGGAACACGACGGCGTTGTTCTCGCTGAGCAAGGTCGCCTTCTCGGTGATGTGCGGTGCGACGATCACGTCATAATGACGCAGATCGATGTCGCCCTTTTGCTTCTTAGCCATTGAAGCGCGCCTCCAGCATTTCGACGGCAGCGCGGGTCAGGACCAGCGTGTCGTGCTTCAGGATATCGTAAACGTTGGCGCCAGCGGCCGGCAGCACGTTGATCGTGTGCACGTTGCCGGCAGCAAACGCGAAGCTCTGCTCGACCTGATCGCCATCGATGACGAGTGCGGTCTTGCCTGCACCCAGGTTCGCCCAGTTCGCCAGCAGCGTCTTGGTCTTGCTCTCGGCAACTTCCAGGCTGTCCATGACGACGAGCGTGCCTGCCTGCGCATGGCTGCTCAGCGCCATCTTCAGACCCAGCGCGCGAACCTTCTTGTTCAGCGACGGGTTGAAGTCGCGAACGCGGGCGCCGTGCGCCTTACCGCCGCCGACGAAGATCGGGGCGCGGCGATCGCCGTGACGCGCCGTACCGCCCCCCTTCTGGCGACCGAACTTCTTGCCGGTGCGGGCGACATCCGCACGCTCACGCGTGCCACGTGCCGTCGCACGGCGCTTTTCGAGCTGCCAGGTGACGACGCGGTGCAGGATATCCGGCCGCGGCTCAAGGCCGAAGACCTCGTCGTTGAGTTCGATGTCGGCGCCGGTGGCGTTCGCATCGAAGGACTGAGTGGTGACCTTCATGTTCAGCCCTCCTGGCCGGCGGTCGCGTCGACCGTGGACGTATCCTCAGCGGGCGTCTCGGCAGCAGCGGTGTCGTTGTTGTTGGCAACCTGGCGGAGACCGGCGGGGTAAGGCGCTTCCGCATGGCGGGCGACCTTGACCGAATCCTTGACCAGCAACCAGCCACCCTTCGAACCAGGGACCGAGCCCTTGACGAAGATCAGGCCACGCTCGACGTCAGTCGAGACGATTTCCAGGTTCTGCTGGGTGCGGTTCTTGTTACCCATCTGGCCGGCCATCTTCTTGTTCTTGAAGACCTTGCCCGGATCCTGGCGCTGACCGGTCGAACCGAGCGAGCGGTGCGAGACGGACACGCCGTGGGTGGCACGCAGACCACCGAAACCCCAACGCTTCATACCACCGGCAAAGCCCTTACCCTGGGTCACGCCCTGGATATCGACGATCTGGCCGGCGACATAATGGTCGGCCGAAATGGTCGCGCCGACTTCGAGCACGGCGTCATCGCTGACGCGGAACTCTGCGACGCGCGCCTTCGGCTCGACTTCGGCTTTACCGAAGTGGCCACGCTGCGGCTTGGCGACGTTCTTTGCTTTTGCGGAACCCGCGCCCAGCTGGACTGCGGTATATCCATCACGATCGGCCTCGCGAACGGCCACTACCTGAAGATCTTCCAGCGCCAGCACGGTGACGGGCACGTGGCGCCCATCTTCCCGGAACAAGCGGGTCATCCCCATTTTCTTCGCGATCACGCCAGTGCGCATGATCATGCTCCTTAGATGACAGAGGCACCCCGGGACCATTCCCGAAGGTGCGTGAAGGACCCCATCAGAGCAAAGCCCCGATGAAGTCCCATCAGCCCATACATTTTATACTGCTGCCCCGACCCGGGCTGGTGCCTCCCTGAGGAGGCGTGTCGGGGGACGCAGACCCGGGCCACTCTCATGAAGAGGCGCCCGGCGGTATCCCTGTATCTGGCGCCGCATAAAGCGGCACCGAATCTCGTGAAGCGCGGCTTTATGCCAACTTGATCTCGACGTCAACGCCGGCGGCAAGGTCCAGCTTCATCAGCGCGTCGACCGTCTGCGGGGTCGGCTGAACGATATCCAGCATGCGCTTGTAGGTACGGACCTCGAACTGCTCGCGCGACTTCTTGTCGACATGCGGGCCACGGTTGACCGTGAACTTCTCAATACGCGTCGGCAACGGGATAGGACCACGGATCATAGCGCCGGTACGGCGCGCGGTGTCGGCGATATCGCCGGTTGCCTGATCGAGCACGCGATGATCGAATGCTTTCAGACGAATGCGGATATTCTGCGTGTCCATGAGTCCCTACCGATGCGAAAGAGCGGGCGCCGTTGCCGGCGCTCTTGCTGTTTGGATGAAAAACCGAAGGCGGGCCACTACACAGGTGCGCGTGGGAGATCAAGCTGAAAGAGAGCGACTGATGCGATGAGCACTGTTGCGCCCGCCTCCCCTCGCCTCGCAAATGCTGCTAGCGGAGCAGCCAGCCGAAAGCGTGGTTGATCGCGGCTCGGCCGCCACGCCTCACGGGCTCGGAGTGCGCAGCCAGTACCGCCTTGGTCGGCCAGGCCATGATCCGTCGCAGCGCCGCTCTCGCGGAGCGTCGATCGTAAAATGCCAGCCGGAATTTTCTGGGAACGGTTGGCTCTGGCTCGGCGAGGAGATCCAGCCGCGCAACGACCGCGCGCCATCCCTTGAACCATCCGGCGTCAAAATGCTGGATCAGGTCAGTAAAGATCGTCGTGCCGCTGAGCCGATGGAAGAAGACGACTTCTGTTGTGATCCCATTTCCTCGCACGACTACCTGGTCGATATCCTGAGACCACGCCGCTGGAGGCGTATCCTCGAGATCACTGCCCCATGTCAGATCGCGGCGTTTCTTCCGCAATGGCGGTACCGCGTGCGTTTGCGCTTTAGGGTAGGCCCTCTGCCAGTCACCGACGAATTTGTGATGCAATGTGTTCGGCGCGACGATGTGACGCACCGGCCCGAGCAGATCAACGGCACTCCGGAGGTCGTGTGATAGCGCAGTGGGCGACCAGATGAACAATGCGCCATCCGAAAGCCGGATGACGACCATGCGCGTGGGATAGTCGAAGCCTGCCACGGATATGCATGGGCCTTCGGCGGTCCAAATCTCCTCAGCGAAGCGTCGCAGCATGGTCCCCCCGGATTCGCTCGAGACGGAGCGGCGTTGATCCTACATCCGCTAACGGCGACTTTACAGCCCAGGCCGCAGGACCGGAAGTAGAGCCCCCACCTCTCCCAGTCACTGACGCGCGGCAAGGTGCCCCCCCGCCCCCAAACGCAAGAAGCCCGACCCTCCCCCAAAGGGAAGGCCGGGCCTCTTATCTCAACCCTTGGCGGGTAAGATTTAGGCGGTGATGCCGCTGACGATGCCCGAGCCGACGGTGCGGCCACCTTCACGGATCGTGAAGCGCTGGCCAACGTCCATAGCGATCGGTGCGATCAGCTTCACGCCAAGTGCGATGTTGTCGCCAGGCATGACCATTTCGGTGCCCTCAGGCAGCTCGACGGTCCCGGTGACGTCCGTGGTGCGGAAGTAGAACTGCGGCCGGTAGTTGGCGAAGAACGGCGTGTGACGGCCACCTTCGTCCTTCGACAGCACGTACACTTCCGACTGGAAGTCGGTGTGCGGCTTGATCGAGCCGGGCTTGCAGAGAACCTGGCCACGCTCGACTTCTTCACGGCCCACGCCGCGGATCAGCGCCCCGATGTTGTCGCCAGCCTGGCCCTGATCGAGCAGCTTGCGGAACATTTCAACACCCGTGACCGTGGTCTTGCGCACGGCTGGCTGAATGCCGACGATCTCGACTTCCTCGCCGACCTTGACGATGCCGGTCTCGACGCGGCCGGTGACGACCGTACCGCGACCCGAGATCGAGAACACGTCCTCGATCGGCATCATGAACGGCTTGTCGAGCGGACGCTCGGGCTGCGGCAGGTACGTGTCGACGGCCTGCATCAGCTTGAGGACGGCGTCATGGCCGATCTCGGGCTGCTTGTCGTCAAGTGCGCAAACGGCCGAACCCTGGATAACCGGGATGTTGTCGCCATCAAAATCGTACGACGACAGCAGCTCGCGGATTTCCAGCTCGACGAGCTCGAGGATCTCGGCGTCGTCAACCAGATCGACCTTGTTCATGAACACGACCATCGTCGGCACGCCGACCTGACGGGCGAGCAGGATGTGCTCGCGGGTCTGCGGCATCGGGCCGTCGGTTGCCGAAACGACGAGGATCGCGCCGTCCATCTGGGCTGCACCGGTGATCATATTCTTCACATAATCGGCGTGGCCCGGGCAATCGACGTGCGCATAGTGACGTGCTTCGGTCTCATACTCGACGTGTGCGGTCGAGATCGTAATGCCGCGCTCGCGCTCTTCCGGCGCCTTGTCGATGTTCGCATAGCTGGTGAACGTGGCGCCGCCGGTTTCGGCCAGAACCTTCGTGATCGCTGCCGTCAGCGACGTCTTGCCATGATCGACGTGACCGATGGTGCCGATGTTGAGATGCGGCTTGTTCCGCTCGAACTTTGCTTTTGCCATTTTCGCCTCTTCTTGATTCAGATTCGCGGCCAAGGGGCTCCACGCGAATGGCGCCCCTTAACGGCCTAGTTTGGATTACGCCAGCCCTTAGCGCCTCAGCGCGTCAGGCGAGCTTCGCTTTCACTTCGTCCGCAACGTTCGACGGCACTTCCTCGTAATGCGAGAACTGCATCGAGTAGTTCGCACGACCCTGCGTGAACGAGCGCAGCGCGTTCACATAGCCGAACATGTTTGCCAGCGGGACCATCGCGTCCACCGACTGTGCATTACCGCGCGTATCGGTGCCCTGGATCTGGCCACGGCGGCTGTTGAGATCGCCGATCACGTCACCGAGATAATCCTCGGGCGTGACGACCTCGACCCGCATTACCGGCTCGAGCAACGTGATGCCCGACTTCTGCGCCACTTCGCGCATCGCGCCGCGGGCACAGATTTCGAACGCCAATGCCGACGAATCGACGTCATGGTAGGCGCCGTCATAGACCAGGATCTCGAAATCGATGATCGGGAATCCGACCAGCGAGCCCGTGGCTGCTGTCTCGCGGAAGCCCTTCTCGATCGCCGGGATATATTCTTTGGGAATATTACCGCCCTTGATCTCGTCCTTGAAGATGATGCCCGAACCGCGCTCGCCCGGCGTGACCTTGACCTTCACGCGACCGAACTGGCCTGTACCACCCGACTGCTTCTTGTGCGTGTAGTCGACGTCGACCGGCTTCTTCAGATATTCGCGATACGCCACCTGCGGCGCGCCGACGTTTGCCTCGACCTTGAACTCGCGCTTCATGCGATCGACCAGGATCTCGAGATGGAGCTCGCCCATGCCCTTGATGATGGTCTGGCCGCTCTCATTGTCCGAGGACACCCGGAACGACGGATCTTCGCGCGCCAGGCGATTGAGCGCAACGCCCATCTTCTCCTGGTCGGCCTTGGTCTTCGGCTCCACCGACAGCTCGATCACGGGCTCGGGGAATTCCATCCGCTCGAGAATGATCGGTGCGTTCATTGCGCACAGCGTGTCACCGGTCGTGGTATCCTTGAGGCCAGCGAGGGCGACGATGTCGCCGGCATAGGCCACCTGGATGTCCTCGCGCTCGTTCGCATGCATCAGCAGCATGCGGCCAACCTTTTCCTTCTTGTCCTTGACCGAATTGGTGACCTGCGATGCGGTCTCCAGCTTGCCCGAATAGATGCGAGCAAAAGTCAGCGTACCCACGAACGGATCGTTCATGATCTTGAAGGCCAGCGCCGAGAACGGCACATCGTCCGACGAGGCGCGCTCGTCCGGCGTCACGCCGTCGAGCTTGAGGCCCTGGATGGCCGGAACGTCGAGCGGCGACGGCAGGTAATCGACTACAGCGTCGAGCAGGGGCTGCACGCCCTTGTTCTTGAACGCCGAGCCACACACCACCGGCACGAAGGCCATGGCCAGCGCACCCTTGCGAATCAGCTTCTTGAGGTCGGCCGTGCTCGGCTCGTTGCCCTCGAGATAGGCTTCCATCAGGTCGTCGTCTTGCTCGACAGCCATTTCGATCAGGTCGCTGCGATACTTCGCGGCCTTCTCGACCATGTCCTCAGGAATGTCCTGATATTCGAACTTCGCACCCAGGCTCTCTTCGAGCCAGATGATCGCGCGATTTTCAACAAGGTCGACGAGCCCCTTGAACCCGCCTTCGATGCCGATCGGCAGATACAGCACCGCCGGACGCGCGCCAAGGCGATCGATGATCGACTGCACGCAAAAATAGAAGTCGGCGCCGGTGCGATCCAACTTGTTGATGAAGCACATGCGCGGCACGCCATACTTGTCGGCCTGGCGCCACACGGTCTCGGACTGCGGCTCCACGCCGGCAACACCGTCGAAGCATGCGACCGCGCCATCGAGCACGCGCAGCGAACGCTCGACTTCGATCGTGAAGTCGACGTGGCCGGGGGTGTCGATGATGTTGATCAGATGCTCTTCGCCCTTGCCCTCTTCCGCGCGCCACTTGCACGTCGTTGCGGCGGACGTGATCGTGATCCCGCGCTCCTGCTCCTGCTCCATCCAGTCCATCGTCGCGGTGCCTTCATGCACTTCGCCGATCTTGTAGGACTTGCCGGTGTAATACAGGATACGCTCGGTCGTCGTCGTCTTGCCGGCGTCGATGTGCGCCATGATGCCGATGTTGCGATAGCGGTCGAGCGGATGGCTGCGGGCCATGATCGTTATTCCTTGGATGTGGAGAAGCCGGGGTCACCCCCGGCTCGTCCGATATAGGTAGTTTGCGTTACCGGCGAAAGGCCGGTGCGGCCGTTACCAGCGGTAGTGCGAGAAGGCGCGGTTCGCTTCGGCCATGCGATGCGTGTCTTCGCGCTTCTTCACCGCGTTGCCGCGGTTGTTCGCGGCATCCAGCAGCTCGCCCGACAGCCGTGCGGCCATCGTGTTCTCGCTGCGGTTACGTGCCGCACCGATCAACCAGCGAATGGCCAGAGCCTGCGAACGCTCGAAGCGGACTTCAACCGGCACCTGATAGGTCGCACCACCTACGCGGCGGCTGCGCACCTCGATGTTCGGCTTCACGTTGTTCAGCGCGTCGTGGAACACGCTGAGCGGATCCTTCTTCGCACGCGATTCGACGGTTTCGAGCGCACCGTACACGATCAACTCAGCGACGGACTTCTTGCCATCGAGCATGACCGAATTCATGAACTTCGAGAGAACCTCATCACCGTACTTAGGATCGGGGAGGATGATACGCTTTTCTGGGCGACGACGACGTGCCATTTCAAATTCCTTCGTTCTTCAGCTGATCCGAAACGTGTCCGGGGCTTACTATGGCTATTATTTAGGACGCTTGGCGCCGTACTTGGAACGCGACTGGCGACGATCCTTCACACCCTGTGTATCGAGCACGCCGCGCAGGACGTGATACCGCACACCGGGCAGATCGCGCACACGACCGCCGCGGATCAGGACCACCGAGTGCTCCTGGAGATTGTGGCCTTCGCCCGGAATGTACGAAATCACTTCGCGCTGGTTGGTCAGGCGAACCTTGGCCACCTTGCGCAGAGCCGAGTTCGGCTTCTTCGGGGTCGTCGTGTAGACGCGGGTGCAAACGCCGCGCTTCTGCGGATTTGCTTCCATCGCAGGAACCTTGGACTTGGCCTTCTGCGGATCGCGGCCCTTGCGGACCAGCTGGTTAATCGTCGGCATTGAAGCCTTCACCTTTCAAATGGTTACTTTGCTGGAGCCCTAGGGCGCCGAGGAATACAAAAAGGACCGTCAGGGGCGTCACCACCCCCCGGGCCCTGGAATGCATCCAGCAATGTTCAAGCTTGCCCAGGAGGCACAAGGGCCTTCCAAGCAGCCGCGCCTATACAAGGCGACTCGGTAGCGGTCAACGTCCCACATGGCGCGATCATGCCGGCGCTCGTGACCGCATGGTTTTGTCGATAGTCCTCCCCCGCCGCTTCCGCTAGGTGACAAGGGTGACCTACGATCTCCTCATCATCGGCGGCGGCATCAATGGCTGCGCGATCGCGCGGGAGGCGTCGCTGAACGGGCTGAAGGTGCTGCTCGTCGAACGCGACGATCTCGCGGCGCACACCTCCTCGGCATCGACCAAGCTGATCCATGGCGGCCTTCGCTACCTGGAACATTACGATTTCAAACTGGTCGCGGAGGCGCTGCGCGAGCGCGAGCGCCTGGTGAAAGCCGCGCCGCATATCATTCGGCCGATGCTGTTCGTGCTGCCGCACGAGAACGCGGTGCGCCCGTGGTGGATGGTGCGCGCCGGTCTTTATCTCTACGATTTCCTCGGCGGCCGGATGACGCTGCCACGTTCGCGCGGGCTGAACAAGAAAGACCGGGCCTTCGCCGCACCGCTCAAGGGCGGCGACAAGGGCTTCGTCTATTCCGATGCCTTCGTCGACGATTCCCGGCTGACACTGCTTAACGCCGTGGACGCGGCTGATAACGGCGCCGAAATCCTCGTGGGCACCGCGCTCGAATCAGCGCGGCGCGAGAACGGTGTATGGCGCGCGACCTTGTCCGACTGGCGCACGGTGGAAGCACGCGCGATCGTCAACGCGGCCGGCCCGTGGGTGCACCAGATGCTGCGCGGGCTCGGCGTCAACGCGGCCAGCAACGTGCGCCTGGTCAAGGGCAGCCATATCGTGGTGCCCAAGCTGTACGACGGCGATCACGCCTACATTCTGCAACAACCCGATCGCCGGATCGTCTTCGCCATCCCCTACCAGGACGACTTTACCGAAATCGGCACCACCGACGTGCCCGTCGAGCAGCCAGAAGACGCGAAGATCGACGCTAGCGAGATCGCCTATCTGTGTGACGCGGTGAACCGCCATTTCATAAGGCAGATCACCCCGGCGGATGTCACCTCCACCTGGTCCGGCGTGCGCCCGCTGTATGACGACGGCGCGAGCGAGGCGAAGGAGGTAACGCGGGACTATGTGCTCGAACTCGATACCAGCGGTCCTGCTTTGCTCAGCGTGTTCGGCGGCAAGATCACCACCGCCCGCCATCTGGCCGAGGAGGCGCTCGGCAAGCTTGCCCTGCCGCTCGGCTTCAAAGCGGGCAAGCCGACCCGCGACCGCCTGTTCCCCGGCGCTCCCGCCACGGGCTGGGCCGCTCTGCTCGCCAAGACGCATAGCTCCTGGCCCTTCTTGGGCGAGGCACGCGGCACCCGCATGGTGCGCGCCTATGGCGTCCTGCTCGATGAGATGCTGGCGGGCATCACCGACGAAGCCGGGCTTGGTGACGATCTGGGCGGCGGGCTGACCGAAGTAGAGGCCCGTTGGATGCACGACCGCGAATGGGCGCGCACACCCGAAGACGCGCTTGATCGCCGCAGCAAGATCGGGCTGCATCTGACGCCGGAACAGCGCACCCGTTTCGCGACATGGTGGTCGACCGCCTCCGCCTAACCCGCGCTGCCGCGCCGTTGGCGGCCCTTGTGGCGCTCGGCACGGCCGACGCGCCGATCGTCGCGAGCATCGATCATATTCCGAGCGTCGTTCGCGACCTGTCCACCGCGGTCGCGGATTTCACCGCCTTGGGCTTCATCCTCAAGCCGGGCCGCCCGCATGCCAACGGCCTGCGCAACGCACATGTAAAGTTCCCGGACGGCTCCTATCTCGAATTGATCTCGCCGGCCGCTGGCCCGACCGACGCCCTGGCGACCGATTATGCGAACAGTCTGAAGCGGGGCGAAGGCCCGGTCTTTGCCGGCTTCAACACCACCGATTTTGCGCACCTCGCCACACGACTGCCCCGCGACGACCCGCCGGAGCCTGACGACAGCATGAAAGCCTTTCCAAGTGGCAGCCGCCTCCACCCTTTTTTCTTCCTCGGCTACCGCGTTCCAGCGGTCACCGATCGTCGGGCGCACTACGCACATCCGAACACAGCATACTCGCTCGGCGCCGTATGGATTGCAGCCAGCCGTTACCAGCGTACGACGTTGGTTGGTCTCGCAGGCACGCCGAGCGAGGTTGCGGGCTGCGGCTTTTTTCCCGCCAGCGCGAAGAAAATTCGGCTGACCGCGGGCGAGATCATTCTCCTCCCCAGGGGCAAGCGGTCGATCACGGGTGCGACAATCCTCGTCCGTAGGCTCGCCACCGCCGCCGCAGTGCTCGACCGCAACAGGATTGCCTACACACAGGTCAGCGCCTGCCCGAATAGCTTGTGGATAGCCCCCGGTGCCGCGCACGGCATAGCGCTTGAACTTCGCGAGGCTCAACGCTGAAGCGGCGACGCCGGGCGGTCGCCGCCCGGGTCGGGTGATGACGGCCTTCCGAAGCGGAACAGCCTTAATATGGCTCCCACACCTTGTGGCCGGCGCCGCGAGGGCCATTTACTCGACTCTCCTGCCAACTTCCTCTGATCTCGGGAATTTTTCGTCACCACCACCGCCAACGCCTTCGCGGCGCCGTCTGCCGACGCGCCGTTCGCCCCCTTTTCGTTCGAGCGCCGCGATCTTCTCGCCGACGATGTCGCGATCGACATCCTGTTCTGCGGTGTCTGCCATTCCGATCTGCACACCGCCCGCGGCGAATGGGGTGCGACCAATTACCCTTGCGTGCCTGGACATGAGATCGTCGGCCGCATCTCGGCGGTCGGCAGCGATGTGACCAAGTTCGCCGTTGGTGACCTCGCCGGTGTCGGGTGCATGGTCGACAGCTGCGGCCATTGCCCGTCCTGCCAGGAAAGCGAAGAGCAATATTGCGAGACGACCGGCTTCGTCGGCACCTATGACGGGCCGGACAGCGTATCGGGCGGATATACGTTCGGCGGTTATTCCGATCACATCGTCGTCAAGCAGGGTTTCGTGCTCAAGGTCGGTCACGACGAGGCCGATCTTGCCGCGGTTGCGCCCTTGCTGTGCGCCGGCATCACCACCTATTCGCCGCTGCACCATTGGAAGGTCGGGCCGGGCCAGAAGGTCGGCATCGTGGGTCTCGGGGGTCTGGGCCACATGGGCGTCAAGATCGCCAAGGCGATGGGGGCGGACGTCTATGTGTTCAGCACCTCGCCCACCAAGCGCGAGGATGCCAAGCGGCTCGGCGCGACCGATCTGATCGTGTCGAAGGATGCCGACGCGATGGCCGAGCATGCCAACAGCTTCGACTTCATTCTCAACACCGTCGCCGCAGCACATGACCTCGATCCCTTCCTGCTCCAGCTGAAGCGCGACGGCACAATGACATTGGTCGGCGTGCCGGAAACCCCGCATCCTTCGCCCAGCGTCGGCAACCTGGTGTTCAAGCGTCGCTCGATCGCCGGGTCACTGATCGGCGGGATCAAGGAGACACAGGAGATGCTCGATTTCTGCGTCGAGCATGGCCTGACCTCGGACATCGAGATGATCGACATCCAGAACATCGACACGGCCTATGACCGGATGATCAAGAGCGACGTCAAATATCGCTTCGTGATCGATATGCAGTCGCTGAAGGCAGCATAATTGCCAGCGGACGGGGACGATCGTAGAGCGCCAAGCCTGATGATCGTCCCCGCCCCTATCCGCGTCGCGGCGCTGTACCGCTTCGCCCGCTTCCCCGATCCCGCTGCGTTGCGCGTACCTTTACTGGCGGTTTGCGCCGCCAATCACGTCAAGGGCACGCTGCTACTGGCGCGCGAAGGCATCAACGGCACGATCGCCGGCACCGCCGACGCGATCGACATCGTCCTCGCGCATATCCGCACCCTGCCCGACTGCGCCGAACTGGAGGTGAAGGACAGCTCTGCCGAGACTCCACCGTTCCTGCGCATGAAGGTACGGCTCAAGCGTGAGATCGTGACGATGGGCCAACCCGACATCGATCCGCTTGCCGGCACCGGCCATTACGTCAAACCCGCCGACTGGAACGCGCTGATCGCCAGTCCGGACACCGTGGTTATCGACACGCGCAACGATTACGAGGTGAAGGTCGGCACCTTTGCCGGTGCGATCGACCCGGCGACCAAGAGCTTCAGTGATTTCCCCGCCTGGTTCCGCGCGCATCGTGGCGAACTGGCCGACAAGAAGATCGCCATGTTCTGCACCGGTGGTATTCGCTGCGAGAAATCCACCGCCTTCCTCAAGGCCGAGGGGCTGGAGGATGTGTACCATCTCGAAGGTGGCATCCTGAAATATCTGGAACAGGTGCCGGCAAGCGAGAGCCGCTGGCAGGGCGAATGCTTCGTCTTCGATCAGCGCGTCGCCGTCGGCCACGGGCTCATGGCCGGCACGCATAGCCTGTGTCACGCCTGCCGGATGCCGGTCAGCGCCGAAGAACGGGACTCCGGTCTCTATGTCGAAGGCGTCAGCTGCCCTGCCTGCCATGACCACCGCGATGACACGCAGCGTGCCGGCTATGCCGAGCGTCACCGCCAGGTGCTATTGGCGCAGGCACGCGGCGATGCGCATGTCGGCGCGGTCATCACCAAGACTTAACGGTGCGGCAGCGTGCCCGGTTTTGAACAAGGCTGAAAATGAAGAAGATCGTTCAGGTCGTTTGCGTCCTCCTCGTCGCGGCGGCGGCACTCTTTGGCGGGCGCTGGTACATGTATGTCGCGCATGCCGAGAGTCCGTATGACGAGGTCGGCATCGCGCTCAACGGCTATGCGCCGGCACCGATGCGGAACTGGGGCTGTCACACGATGCAACAGCGTTTTCCGGGGCAGCTACCGCCTTATGGGTGTGCGGGATCGGATGGCCGTAGCTGGCGCTGAGCGCGCATCCGGCCCGCCATCAGCTATGAGGCAGCGGTCAGGACGGCGCAGGATAGCTAGTGCAGGCTTTCACTTGAGGGGGTGAGCCCCAGAAGAGCCCTCAGGCGCCATATCCGATCGTCCAACCACCGCCGGACAGGATTGGAGGCATCGACGAGCGGCAGATCCACCACGAACGTCCGCGATACCCGATCGGCTTCCCACATGGTCTGCGTGCCGGGTGCCGCATCGCCGTACAGCTGCACCATCTCCAGGCTGGATACGCCGCGGATGGCATGTCGTTCGTCCCGCAGCACCATCCATCCTGGTGCGTCGCTACTGCCGCCAGGCATGGCGAAAAACATGGGGCGTCGGCACAGCGTCAACGTCCAACGTTTGTCCGGGCTGTGCTCTGGCGCCACATAAGGCGCGTCGCAGGCGAGATGACCTTCCGGCACGATCAAGACGATCGCCACCGGCAGGATTGCCAAGGCAAGTGCAACCCGCCTGGCCCGCCCCCACGACGAACGGACGGGACGGTCTCGCGGCGGATGATCGTCCTCAGGCTCTAACGGCATCTGCGCTCATTGCCCATCGTTGGTACCATCCCTGCATCGGGCACGGCCAAGACGCAGTTCCCGGTCGCTTGCCAGTCGGTCAGTACCGGCCAGCGAGAGTCGATGGCAAGGCAAGTGCTTCGTGTTCGATCAGCGCTTCGGCGTCGGCCACCGGCCGGTGCTGGGCACGTACAGCCTGTGCCACGCCTTGCCGCACGCTTGCCCGACACGCCACGCGCTACGAAACGCAGCGCGTGGCGAGCCGGATATTGGCGCCATCGTCGCCATGCGTTAGGGGGACGGCGAGAGGCTCTTTGTGGCTGGTGCGCCGGCTGCATCCTGCGAGGAGAATAGCCATGACGTCGATCGATCGCCGCCGCTTTGTCGCCCTTGCCGCCATCGGCACGGCGGGGGTGATGCATGCGGGCATTTCAAGCGCGGCAAGCACGCCGCCGGTCGCTCGCAACGTGGTGCTGGTGCACGGCCTGTATGCCGACGGATCGTGCTGGTCGGAGGTGATCCCGCGCCTGCAAGCCGCCGGCCTTGCCGTCACCGCAGTGCAGAACCCACTGACCACGCTGGAGGATTCCGTGGCCGCGACGCGCAAAGTACTGGCGCGACAGGATGGGCCGACCGTGCTTGTCGGGCATTCGTTCGCCGGCACGATCGTCTCGGAAGCCGGGATCGACCCCAATGTCACAGCACTTGTGTATGTAGCGGCACGCGCGCCAGATGCGGGTGAGGATTATGCCGCGCTGGCCAAGCGGTTTCCCACGCCCCCGGCATCGGCCGGGATCGTGTTCGACGGCGACAAGGGCCGGCTTAGCGAAGCGGCGTTCCTGCGTGATTTCGCCGGCGATCTCCCGCCCGCGAAGGCCAAAGCGCTGTTTGCCGTACAGCAGCCGTTTCATAAGGCGTTGCTGACCGGCCGGACGACGCAAGCCGCGTGGCGCAGCAAGCCGAGCTTCTACGCCGTCTCGCGCGACGACCGAACGATCGATCCCGAGTTGGAGCGGTTCATGGCCAAGCGCATGGGCGCGACCACGATCGAGCTGAACGCCAGCCACCTGTCGCTGATCTCGCACCCGCGCGAGATTGCCCAGCTCATCTTGCAGGCGGCAGGTCGCGGCTAGGCAAGCTGAAGGTCGAGCGGGATTCTTGCCCTGACGTCGCCTATCCCTCCGGGATCAATATGATCGCCCGATCAGCACCCGCTCCACTGCTGGCGCGCCGGTAAAGATGCAGGTCGTGGCCCCCTTGCCGGTCTGCCCCATCGGTGCGTTGCGGATCGTGAGCTTGAGCGCCTTCAGCCGCTCGACCACCGCGTCGAGCGCAGCGCCGGTCGGTTTGGACCAGGGCACGTCCACCCAGCCGGGATTCTTTGTATCCGCCCCGAAGGTCGCCTCTACGCCGGCCCAATCCTCGATTGGCGCGATGTTCGCACGCAGGCGGGCATGCGCTTCCTCGTACAGCGACAGCTGGATCGCCTCCAGTATCGCGCCGGCACCGCCGACGAAATCGCCCTGCGCCACCACGGCGCTGTCGAGCTTGCCGTCCTCGCGGTACAGCCGATCGCGGCGAATGACCGAGACGTTGCCGCCCGCCACGTCACGCCCGCCGACTTCGATCACGACCGGCGCGCCTTTCTTGACCCAGCCCCAGCGCTTGGTCGCGGCCTTGCCGAATTTGAGATCGAGCAAGGCGCGCACGGGCTCGCCCAGTGCCGATTGCTTGGCGAGGCCGGCCTGCAGCGCCTTGCAATAGGCGATGATCGCTTCGTCCTCGGGCTGATCGCGCAGCATCGGCACGATCACCACCTGCCACGGCGCGACGCGCGGCGGCACGCGCAGTCCGTCGTCATCACCATGCACCATGATCAGCCCGCCGATCATCCGCGTCGACATGCCCCAGCTGGTCGTCTGCGCCAGTTCCAGCTCACCCGCGGCGTTCTGGAAGCGAATGTTCTGCGCGCTGGCGAAATTGGTGCCGAGGAAATGCGATGTGCCGGCCTGCAGCGCCTTGCCGTCCTGCATCATCGCCTCGATCGAATAGGTCGCGACCGCGCCGGGGAAGCGCTCATTCTCCGGCTTCTCGCCGGCCACTACCGGCAGCGCTACGCAATCCTCGGCGAAGCTACGATACACTTCGAGCATCTTGAGCGTCTCGTCGCGCGCCTCGGCCTCGGTGGCGTGCGCGGTATGCCCTTCCTGCCAGAGGAATTCGGACGTGCGCAGGAACATGCGCGTGCGCATCTCCCAGCGCACCACATTGGCCCATTGATTGATCAGCACCGGCAGGTCGCGCCACGATTGCACCCAGCGCGCAAAGGCCATGCCGATGACCGTTTCCGAGGTCGGGCGGACGACAAGCGGCTCCTCCAGCTTGGCGGTGGGATCGGGCACCAGCCCGCCCTTGCCGTCGCTCACCAGCCGGTGGTGCGTGACGACCGCCATTTCCTTGGCGAAGCCCTCGACATGCTCGGCCTCCTTCTCGAAATAGGAGAGCGGGATGAACAGCGGGAAATAGCAATTCTCGTGCCCCGTCGCCTTGATGCGATCGTCGAGCAGGCGCTGGATTCGCTCCCAGATGCCATAGCCCCACGGCCGAATGACCATGCAGCCGCGTACGCCGGATTCCTCGGCGAGGTCGGCCTCGGTGATGACGGACTGGTACCAGGCGGAGAAATCGGCCTCGCGGGTGACGGGTAGCGCGCGTTTGATCATGAAGCGGCGATACGGCCCGGAGCCTTATCCCGCAAGGATCAGCGACTCGCGCCGCCGAAGATCGATCACGCCGTCGATCATCGTCGGACGGAACAGCCGCGGTCCGGCCGATCCGTCCCCTGGCACATCGTACAGCATCCAGCCGAGATCGACCGGCCCGCCCCGCACGTCGTTCAACGGCGGCGAAGCATCGGGCTGCAATTCGACGACGTGCGCGGTAAATGCCGGCAGGCCGACATAGGGCTGCCGCACATACGCGCCGCTGGCGACGCGGCGGCGGAAGATCGCGGCATGGGGGCCTGCCTGCCCGTCCGCCGCCTCCAACCGGGCGGTGATGACATAGCCGACGTCTACCAGGACGTTGGCCATCCGGCGATCGTGCCGTCCGGCGACGATCCGTGTCACATTGTCGGCAGTTCCCGGCTCGGCCTCGGCCAGCGACATCCAGGTCGACCGTATCGGGCGGAGCACGCGGATTTCCTCGATCCTCCAGCGCATGTCCGGCGTGCAGTAGATGGTTTCTAAGAGCCTGCGCGCCGCGAGTGGCGGGATCACGTCATAGCTGACCAGATCCTCGGCGAACTCAACCCGCTTGAAGCAGGCACGCTCCCCGCTCACTTGCACTCGGATTTCCATCACGCGCCCCCGCGACTGGCGGCCGCCGTCGTCATCGGAACTGTGTAGAAGCGATGGCTCCAAAGCGGACCGTGATTGATCCGAATTGGACAGAGTAAAAACGTAATGCTCGTACCGGCTCGACACGCCGTGACGACCGAGCGCGCGGCTCATGCCGATACACTGCGCATCCGACGGTGCAGGTAATTTTCGTCAAAGCCGGCAATGTTCACCAGCTTGCCCGGATCGGCGATCTGCAGGCTGCCCCGGCTCAACATCATCGCACCGGCTTCGCGCAATGTCTTGATCACGCGGTTGATGTGCACCGGCGTCATGCCCAGCGCATCGGCGAGCAGCGCCTGGGTGACGGGCAGCACCAATTGCTCCTCCTCGCACGCCGTCACGTTGCGCGCGCGTAGATACAATTCGCACATCAAGTGCGCGACGCGCTCGATGCTGCTGCGCCGACCCATGCTGACGATCCACGCCCGCAAAGTGCCCTCGTCAACCAATTGCGAGATGTACATCGCCTTGGCGATCTTGGGATGATCGTCGAACATCCCGGTCATCTCCTCGTGCGAGATCGTCGCCACGGTGGCCTGCGTGATCGTCTGGATGCCGTGATCCATATAAGCCAGCACATTGATGTGGAGGTCGCAGCAGTCGCCGGGCATCATGAACGCCATCACCTGCCGCGTGCCGTTGGGGAGTATCTTGTACCGACAGGCCCAGCCCTTGAGCATGACGAACACCGGCCCGGGACGATCGCCTTCGCGGATCAGATCATGCTTGCGGGGGTAATTGCGCGCCCGCGTCGTTGCTGCCTGCAAGGCGGCATCATCCTGTTCGCTCAGCGGCCCGAAACCGCGCAATTTCTCGACGAAGGCGTTTGTCATCTCCTTTCATCACACCGATCGCACAACAAACATATTGACCGATGTTATAAATGGATAGTTGATCCATGTGGTATCTGCAGACCCCCGATCGCCTACCACCAACGGACCGCCACGCTGAAGTCGCGGGAGTTCGCCGAGTGGTGGAGCTTGCAAAACCGATCGGGAACACCGTCTTATGACCGTATCCGCCTCCTGGCGATCCGCGCCCCATACTCTCGCCGAGACAACGGTGCAGTCGTACCGCGACGCCAATTTCGCTGCCGTGAAGTCGCTTTGGGAGCACAGCTACCCCAACGATCCGCCCTGGAACCGTGCGGAAACGGTGATCCCGACCAAGATGGCGACCCAGCCCGATTTGTTCGTCGTCGCGCTTGACGAGGACGAACTGGTCGGTGCCGCCCTGGCGGGATATGACGGGCATCGTGGCTGGCTCTATTCGGTGACGGTCGCGCGGCCGCATCATCGTCTAGGGATCGGTTCTGCTCTGGTCAGGGAGCTTGAACAGCGGCTGGCGGCGCTTGGCTGCCACAAGATCAACCTGCAGGTGCGGTCGCTCAACATGAGCCTGGTGAGCTTTTACCATTCGCTCGGATATAGGACCGAGGACCGCGTCAGCATGGGCCGCCGCCTCGCCTGACCGGCGGCGCATCAGCGCACGGCACGTACCTCGGCCAGCAATCGCCGCGCACGCAGGAACATTTCCAGCCGCTGCGTCGCGAGCAGGCCCAGCGCGAAGGCGATCAGCACATCGGTGATGGCCATTGCGTTCAGATGCAGGCTGGCCTCGCCTGCCACCGCCAGTTGCCGCGCGCCCGCCCGCAACGCGACCAGCGCGACAATGAACAGCAAGGCGGCCGGGGACGGACGGTGATTCAGCGCGTGACTGGCCGGATCGACGGTGATGCGCATCATCCGCCCGCGCCACCAGCCCGCCGCCGCACCGATCATCACTGCCAGCCCGCAATAAAGCCAGACGGGACCGCTTGGCGGGAAATTCCAGTACATCACCAGCGTGAACACGCCGTAGATCGCCGGGAGGATCCACAATCGCTCCAGCAGGAGCGGGCGATCCTTGCTCATCCGCCGGATGCGGAAGAACAGAACGATACCGACGACGATCGCGGTGACCGCGTACTGGATCCAGGCATTCGGCTGGACGGCTTGCACCTGCATGTTCGTTCCCCTGCTACGACGCTGTCATAGCAGGGTGAGACACCGGTGCGAGCCTTAATCCGGCGCTATTCGGCCGCCTCGGCGAGCACCGCATCCTTCCACACCAGCACCGGCTTGCGCGCCGCCAGCGTCTCGTCGAGCCGGCTGCGCGGCGCGAAGTGCGGCGCGGTCTTGAGTGCCGTATCGCCGGCCTTGGCGCGTTCGGCCACCGAGCGCAGCGCGCCGATGAACTGATCGAGTGCCGCCTTGCTTTCCGTTTCGGTCGGCTCGATCAGCATCGCACCGTGGACGACGAGGGGGAAATACATCGTCATCGGATGATAGCCCTCGTCGATCAGCCCCTTGGCGATGTCGATCGTCGAGAAGCCCTCGGCCAGATTGTCGTCCGAGAACAACGCTTCGTGCATGCACGGCCCGCTATGCCCGAACGGGGCGACCAGCGTGTCGTCCAGCGAGCGCAGGATGTAGTTCGCGTTGAGCACCGCATCTTCCGCGACCTGGCGCAGGCCGTCCGCGCCGTGGCTGAGGATGTACGTAAGGGCACGCGTAAACATGCCCATCTGCCCGTGGAAGGCGACCATGCGGCCGAAGGTCTGCTCGTGATGCTCCTCGGCGGTTTCCTCCTCGACCAGGCGGAAGCCGGCGTCGGTCTTCTCGACGAACGGCAGCGGCGCGAACGGGGTCAGCGCCTTGGACAGGACGACCGGGCCGGAGCCGGGTCCGCCGCCGCCGTGCGGGGTGGAGAAGGTCTTGTGCAGGTTGATGTGCATCGCATCGATGCCGAGATCGCCGGGGCGCACGCGGCCGACGATGGCGTTGAAGTTCGCGCCGTCGCAATAGACCAGTCCCCCGGCCTCGTGCACCGCATCGGAAATCGCGCGCATGTCGCGCTCGAACAGCCCGCACGTGTTGGGATTGGTGATCATCACCCCGGCAACGTCCGGCCCGAGGCGGGCGATCAGCGCGGCCGTATCGACGCGGCCTTCGCTGGTCGCGGGGATATCCTCGACGCGGTAGCCGGCAAAGGCGGCGGTCGCCGGGTTGGTGCCGTGCGCACTTTCCGGCACCAGGATGACCTTGCGGTGGCCCTCGCCACGCGCTTCGAGCGCGGCCTTGATCGCCAAGATGCCGCACAGCTCGCCATGCGCGCCGGCCTTGGGGCTCATGGCGACCGAATCCATGCCGGTCAGCGTGACCAGCCAATGCGCGAGTTGGTGGATCACCTCCAGCGCGCCCTGCACCGTGTCGACCGGCTGAAGCGGATGGACATCGGCAAAGCCGGGCAATCGCGCCATCTTCTCGTTGAGGCGCGGATTGTGCTTCATCGTGCAGCTGCCGAGCGGGAAGAAGCCGAGATCGATGCCGTAATTCTGGCGGCTGAGGCGCGTATAATGGCGCACGGTTTCAGGCTCCGACAGGCCGGGGAGCCCGATCGGCGCCTTGCGGGTCAGGTTGCCGAGCCGGTCGTGCGCGACATCGCCTTCCGCGAAATCGACACCGGTCGTCTTCGTGTCGCCGATCTCGAAAATCAGCGCCTCTTCCAGCATCAGCGCCTTGTTGCCGGTGAACGATGCCGGAACGCTGTCCGTATTCGCTTCGGGCGCGGTCGGACGCCAGCCGCTTTGGTTGATGCTCATGCCAGTATCTCCTGCAGGGCGACGGCCAGCGTCTCCACGTCCTCCGCGCTGGTCGTCTCGGTCACTGCGACGACCAGCCCGTTCGCCAGCGCGTCGACGCCGGGATAGAGCCGGCCGAGCGACACGCCCGCCAGAATGCCGCGATCGGCCAGCGTGCGCACCACCGGCCGCGCTTCGACCGGCAGTTTCAGCGTGAATTCGTTAAAGAACAGGTCGTTGACGAGCTCGACGCCCGGCACCTGTGCCAGCCGGCGCGCGGCGTGGACGGCGCCGGCATGATTGATCCCCGCCAGACGCCGCAGCCCGGCTTCGCCAAGCAACGTCATGTGGATCGAGAACGCGAGCGCGCACAGGCCGCTATTGGTGCAGATGTTCGACGTGGCCTTTTCGCGGCGGATATGCTGCTCGCGCGTGCTGAGCGTGAGCACGAAACCGCGGCGGCCATCGGCATCCACCGTCTCGCCGCACAGCCGGCCAGGCATCTGGCGGACATATTTGTCCTTGCAGCCGAACAGGCCGACATACGGCCCGCCGAATTGCAGGCCAACGCCGAGCGACTGGCCCTCGCCGACGACGATGTCCGCGCCCATCTCACCGGGCGACTGAATCGCGCCGAGCGCCACCGGCTCGGTGACGACGGCGATGAGCAGCGCCTTGTTGGCCTGGCAGGCGGCGGCGAGATCGGTGAGATCTTCGATCCGGCCGAGGATGTCGGGATATTGCACGACGACGCACGACGTATCGCCGTCGATCCGCGCGATCAGGCCAGCGATGTCGGTTTCTGCGGCCAGCGTCGGCGCCGTGGTTTCCAGCTGATCGCCGGTGAACTTGGCCATCGTCTGGGCAACGGAGACGTAATGCGGGTGCAGGCCGGACGACAGCAACGCCTTGCCACGCTTGGTGATGCGCCGCGCCATGCCGATCGCTTCCCAGCATGCGGTAGAGCCGTCGTACATCGAGGCGTTGGCGACATCGGTGCCGAGCAGGCGCGCGACCTGCGTCTGGAACTCGAACAGCATCTGCAACGTGCCCTGCGCGATTTCCGGCTGGTACGGCGTGTATGCGGTGAGGAACTCGCCGCGCTGGATCAGGTGATCGACGCTGGCCGGCACGTGATGCTTGTACGCGCCGCAGCCGAGGAAGAACGGGCCATCGCTGGCAGCGACGTTCTTGCGCGACAGCGCGGTCATGTGCCGTTCGACGGCGAGTTCGCTGGCGTGCATCGGCAGGCCCTCGATCGGTCCATCGAGCTGGGCGGCCTCGGGTACGTCGACGAACAGGTCGTCGATCGAGCCGGCGCCGATCACGGCAAGCATGTCGGTGCGGTCGTGGGATGTCAGGGGCAGGTAGCGCATTGAAACTACTCCTCCCCTCCCTGGAAGGGAGGGGGCGGGGGTGGGTAGCGTCCGGGAGTTACGGCTGACGCGGCACACGCGGTTGACGTGCCGCGGTCATCCACCCACCCCCAGCCCCTCCCTTTTCAGGGAGGGGAGCGAGAAGTTACAGTCCGGCGACGAAGGCGGCGTAGGCGGTTTCGTCCATCATCTGGTCGAGCTCGCTCGGATCGCTGAGCGTGAGCTTGAAGAACCAGCCGTTCGTCTCCGGCTCTTCGTTGACCAGGTTCGGCGTATCGGCGAGCGCGGCATTGCCTTCGAGCACGGTGCCGCTGGCCGGCGCATAGACGTCCGACGCGGCCTTGACCGATTCGACCACGGCGGCGTCGTCGCCCTTGGTCAGTGTCTTGCCGGCTTCGGGCACGTCGACGAACACGATGTCGCCCAATTGGCTCTGTGCATAGTCGCTGATGCCGACCGTGCCGACATCGCCGGTAACATCGATCCACTCATGATCTTGCGTGAAATAACGGCTCATTTTGGACCTCCTGCACGGACGTATTTGTGGGGGATGAAGGGCATGGCGGTGACGGTGCCGCTATGCAGCTTGCCGCGCTGCGACAGCTGGACGACGGTGCCGATCTCGGCCAGCGCCGGCGGCACATAGGCCATGGCGATGGCCGCGTTCAGCGAGGGCGCAAAGCCGCCGCTGGTGACACGCCCGATCTCGGCGCCGCTTTGATCGACGACCGTGCCGCCTTCGCGAACCGGCTGGCGGCCCTCGATGACCAGGCCGACGCGGCGCAGCGGCGGACCGCTTTCGCGCTCGGCCAGGATACGCGCGGCACCGGGAAAGTTGGCTTCCTCGCGGCGGCGCTTGCTGCCGATGGCGAAGTTCAATGCGGCCATGATCGGCGTCGTCTCAGGATCGAGATCGTGGCCGTATAGCGGCAGATCGGCCTCCAGCCGCAGCGAATCACGCGCACCAAGGCCGATCGGCCTCACCTCGGGCTCGGCGGTCAGCGCATCGGCAAAGGCGGCGGCATGTTCGGCATCGAGCGAAATCTCGTACCCGTCCTCACCGGTATAGCCCGAGCGGCTGATCCACAGATCGACATCCTGCCACGTGAACCGCCCGCCGGTCATGAACACGAGGGCCTCGACGCCGGGCACGAGCCGCGACAGCGCGGTGACCGCCTCAGGCCCCTGCAACGCGAGCAAGGCAGCATCGGCCATGTGATTGATCGTCACGTCATCGGGCAGATGATCGAGCAGGTGCGCAATGTCGTCATATTTCACCGCGCCATTGACGACCATGTAGATGCCGTCGTCCCAACGCGTGAACATCAGATCGTCGAGGATGCCGCCATTGTCGGCGAGCAGCAGCGAATATTTCTGCGCATTAAGCTTCACGCTGACCACGTCGGCCGGGATCAGCGCCTCGAGCGCGGCATCCAACCCATCGCCGGACAGGAACAGCTGGCCCATGTGGGAAACGTCGAACAGGCCGGCATGCTCGCGCACCCACAGATGCTCGGCCATGATGCCCTCATATTGGACCGGCATTTCGTAACCGGCGAAGGGCACCATGCGCCCGCCACGCGCGCGATGCCACGCATCGAGCGGGAGCAGCTCGTTCTCGATCTCGGGGCCTTCTTCGCCGCCGCCATTATCGTAATCGCTCAATCTCTGTCTCCGCAGCGGTGCAACGGCATTCCGGCGCGCGTGGCGCCCGCAATGCGTTGCCCCCTCTGTCACGGAACCTGAGAGCTTTGACCGTATGTTCGAGCATACGGCTTACACCTTCGGTGGCGCCCTTGCGGGCGCGCTTTCCAGAGTGTCTTGGCCCGCGCGGTCCTTGGTGCCTGAGAGATTCCGGGGCGGTTGCTCCTTCGGCGGCCAGCCGCCCTCAAAGGACGCCAGCACTCTCCCGCGCGTGCCCATGACGGTTGCCCGTCATCGACGCGACCGATGTGACGCGCCACGGCAAACGAGTCAACGCGGACTTAGCGGGTGGCGTTGTATTTCAGCTGCTCGTCGGTCAGCTGGAAACCGACCAAAGCCTCGAAACTGGCGCGCAGCACGGCCTGGCGCACATCGGGCGCGCTCAGCGGATCGATCGCCGCCGTGCTGTCGCCTGCCTTGCGCTTGGCGGTCAGCTTCTGACGCACGTCGTCGGGCAAGGTCGCGGCGCTACGCGCGACCACGGTGCTTGCCTGGCCGCTCGTCTGGCTGCGCGTCTGGCCCGCGTCGAAATGGACGGCGACCCGACCGATGCGCTTGGCCACCACGGCCGTGCCGCCGCGCACCACGGTGATGAAATAGGGAATCGTCACGTCGCGCGCCGCCGCGCCGCGCATCCGGTTGGCGCGCACGTCGAAGGTGACCGCGGTGACGATGTCGTTGCCGGATTCGGTGCAGGTCGATCGCACGTTGGTCATCAGTGCCGTCACGTCGATCGCGGCGGCATCGCGGCTGGCGGGCGGATCGAACAAGGTGATGTCGCCGGTCGATGCGGGAATGCCCACCGTCGGGCAAGCGGAACGCACGGCGGTGATGCCGACGCCTTCGGTGACGTCGATCTGGCCCTTGCCGGCGCACCCGGCCAGGGCGAGCGCGAGCATGATGGGGGCAAGAGTGTTGCGGGCTGTCACGGGCATGCGCACCTTGAAATAGAGAAAGGCGGGTGCCGTACCGGCTCCGCCACGATGATGCGGCACCATAGGAACCGGCTTTCCTGCGCGCAAGCAATGGCGTAGGGATCACACCCATGACCATGTTGCAGAAACCGGCGCTTGAATTGCTCATCGCCGCTCCGCGCGGCTTTTGCGCGGGGGTCGATCGCGCGATCCGCATCGTCGAACTGGCGATCGAGAAACATGGCGCACCTGTCTATGTGCGCCACGAGATCGTGCACAACAAATATGTCGTCGATACGCTGAAGGGCCAAGGCGCGGTGTTCGTCGAGGAACTGGACCAAGTGCCCGAGGGCGTGCCAGTGGTATTCTCGGCGCACGGCGTGCCGAAATCCGTCCCGGCCAATGCCGAGGATCGCGGCCTGACCTATCTCGACGCGACCTGCCCGCTCGTCTCCAAGGTGCATCGCCAGGCCGAACGGCTGGTGGCGCAAGGCAAGCACATCGTCTTTATCGGCCATGCCGGGCATCCCGAGGTGATCGGCACGTTCGGCCAGGTGCCCCCGGGGGCGATGACGCTGATCGAAACGGTTGCCGATGCCGAGACGTTCATGCCGCAGGACCTGACCAATATCGCGTTCCTGACGCAGACTACATTGTCGGTGGACGACACCAGGGACGTGGTCACCACGCTGCAGCGGCGCTTCGCCGCGATCCAGGCACCGCGGCCCGACGACATCTGCTACGCCACCTCCAACCGCCAGAATGCGGTCAAGGCGATCGCCGCGATGTGCGATGCGATGCTGGTGATCGGCGCGCCCAATTCGTCCAACTCGGTGCGGCTGGTGGAGGTGGCCGAGCGCGAAGGCACGCCGGCACGGCTGATCCAGCGCGCAGCGGACCTTGATCTGGCGTTTCTGGCCGGGGTCGGCACGCTGGGGATCACCGCGGGCGCCTCGGCGCCGGAAGTGCTGGTGCGCGAGTTGGTCGCGCGGCTGGGCGAGCATTTCACGATCAACGAACGCGAGGTCGAGACCAACCGCGAGACGATCTCGTTCAAGCTGCCGCGCGGGCTGGAAGCGGCTGCCTGAGGTCAGCCCCTCCACCCATCGTCACCCCGGACTTGTTCCGGGGTCCACTGCCGGGCAAGGGATGACGATGGAAATTTCAGCGCACGCTTTGCGGCACGGTGGCCGCCGGACCAAGTCCGGGGTGACTACCAGTGATTTTGGAACGCGCGCCTTGCGCAGCACTTTACGCTGAAATGGCCGTCTACACCCACGTCTCCGCCGAAGCGCTCGGCACCTTCCTGGCGCGCTACGATGCCGGCGACCTGATCTCCGCCAAAGGAATCGCTGAGGGAGTCGAGAACAGCAATTATCTCGTCGATACGACCACCGGCCGCTTCATCCTTACGCTGTACGAAAAGCGCGTCGAGACCGGCGACCTGCCGTTCTTCTTCGCCATGCTCGATCACCTAGAAGCGCGCGGCAGCCCGGTGCCGCCGGCAATCAAGGATCGCGACGGCGTGGCGATCCAGCACCTCGAAGGCCGATCGGCGTGCCTGATCAAATTCCTGCCCGGCGTGTCGCTGTCCAATCCCACCGCCACGCAGGCGCTGTCGGCCGGCAAGGCGATGGGCGCGATGCATGTCGGCCTTGCCGATTTCGCGATGGCGCGCGCCAACACGCTCGGCATCGACGACTGGCGCCCGCTGCTCGATCAATGCGGCCGCGCGATGGACGAGATCCGGACCGGCCTGTTCGATCGCATCTCGACAGCGCTCGATACGATCGAGGCACACTGGCCGCGCGCCCTGCCCGTCGCCACGATCCATGCCGATCTGTTCCCCGACAACGTGCTGATGCTTGGCGACCGGGTGACCGGGCTGATCGACTTCTACTTCGCCTGCACCGATATCCGCGCCTACGACCTCGCCGTGATGCACACGGCCTGGGCGTTCGATGCCGGTGGCCTGCCACTCGCCGCTGACGTCGGCCGCGGCGTGATCGCCGGCTATGATGCCGCGCACGGCCTCTCGCCAGAGGAGCGCGCCGCGCTGCCGATCCTGGCGCAGGGCGCGTGCATCCGCTTCCTGCTGACGCGCGCCTGGGACTGGCTCAACACGCCGTCCGATGCGTTGGTGACACGCAAGGATCCCTTGGCCTATCTGCGCCGGCTCGACACCTATATCGAACAAGGCGACAGCATCTTCGCATGACCGACACGACTGAAATGACCAAGGTGGAGATCGCCACCGACGGCGCTTGCAAGGGCAATCCGGGACCCGGTGGCTGGGGCGCGCTGGTGCGCTCGTCCACCGCGGAGAAGGAGCTTTCCGGCGGCGAGAAGCTGACCACCAACAACCGCATGGAACTGACCGCCGCGATCGAGGGGCTGAACGCGCTGAAGCGCCCGTGCCGCGTGACGCTGTCGACCGACAGCCGCTACGTGATGGATGGCCTGACCAAGTGGATCAAAGGCTGGCAGAAGAACGGCTGGAAGACCGCCGCCAAGCAGCCGGTGAAGAATGCCGATCTATGGCAGGCACTGCTGGATGCGGCGAAGCCGCACCGCATCGAGTGGGTGTGGGTCAAGGGCCATGCCGGCCACCCCGACAACGAACGCGTCGATAAGCTGGCCAGCGATGCCGCGATGAAGGCCGGACGCAGCTAAACCCTCCCCGTTACCGGGAGGTGGCAGCCGCAGGCTGACGGAGGGGGTGGGCCGGCTAAGCAACGATGCGTGTGCGGAGAGCCCCCTCACCACTGCCGAAACCCGGAGGATTTAGAACCTGAACCGGCCCGGCGCGTACATCATGGCGTCGATATCACCTACGAGATCCGTCGGCGGCGCGCCGAGCAGCAACGCCGCGGCCAGAGCGGCCGCCGCGGGCGCGGTCTGGATGCCGAAGCCGCCCTGCCCGGCGCACCAGAAGAAATCACCGCGCCCGGGCTCGAACCCGTAGACCGGCAGGCGATCGGGCGCGAAGCTGCGCAACCCTGCCCAGCGCCGCTCGACCGCCGCGACACGCCAGTCCACGACATGTTCGAAACGGTCGATCGCGATCGCGACATCCAGTTCTTCGGGCTGCACGTCGTGAGGATCGACCGGGGTCTCGTCATGCGGGCTGAGCCATAATCGGCCGCCGGGCTCCGGCTTGAAATAGAATTCGCCCGATATGTCGGCAACGTGCGGCAAGCCGGCGTCCGCCGGCGGATCGGTGCGCAACTGCACCATCGTACGGCGATACGCCTGGATGCCGAGCGACGCGATGCCGGCGATCTGGGCCACCCGGTCCGCCCAGGCACCTGCGGCGTTGACGAGGATCGTCGCATCGAAGTGGCCGGCGCCCGTCTCCAGCCGCCAGCCGGGCGTCGCCGACAGCAACGGCGCGCCGGTCACCAGCGTGGCACCCGACCGCCGGGCACGCGCGAGGCAATCGGCATGCAGCGCGGCGACATCAATATAGGCGCAACTCGCCTCCATGACGCCCAGCGACCAATCGGGCCGCAGTCCGGGAACGAAGCGCGCCGGATCGACGGGCGTCAGCTCGACCGCAGTGTCGGCGAACGTGGCGAGGAAAGCGTCGATGGCGGCAGCATCATCCGCGCGCCCGATATGCAGCGAGCCCAGCGGCGCGAGGAACCCGCCTGCGCGAAGTGCTGGCCCCGACGCGGTGGTGAGTGGCTGCACGCCGGGCCCGCCATAGCTTTCCGACCAGAATGCCGCCGATCGGCCGGTGGCATGATAGCCGGCCGCATCCTCCCCCTCCAGCAGCACGACACGCGCGCGATCCCCGATCGCAGCGGCTAGGCTAGCGCCCGCGATCCCCGCACCGATGATCGCAATGTCGTATCTCGCCACGCGTCAGCCGCCCTTCAGGCGGGACGTCAGGAAACCGTCGATCTCGTGCAACGCCCGGTCGCGCACCGTATCGGCCTCGCGCAAGATTTCATGCGCCGATTCGGCCCCGAAGCGGACCACGCTCGCGTCCGGCAGCTTGGCCGCCACCTGCAATGCGGCGGCCGGGCTGACCAGCTTGTCGGCCTCGGCCACGATCAGCAGCGTCGGGACCGCCATGGCCTGCAGCCGCCGGTCCCCATTCAGCACCCGGGTCGATTCGAACGCGCGGATCAGCCATTGCCAGCTCGGCGGCCCCATCCGCAGTTCCGGTTGGGTCTGCTGCCAGTAAAGTTCATCCTCGTAGCGACTGTGATCGTGCGTCAGCAACGCTTCGCGCGTCGTCGTGGTTGCGGGACGCTCATTCCCTTTCCAGGCCGGGCGCGCCGGATCGCCGATCGCGCCCATTATCTTGGCCAGCCGCTCGCTCAAACCGGCACCGATGGGGCTGTGCAGCCCGAGCATCGGCGCGATCAACACCGCCGCATCGGCTCTCACTGCGCCTTCCACCAAGGCGCGCAATGCCAAATGCCCGCCCATCGAATGGCCCATCAGGACATGCGGCCCGGGAACCTCGGCCGCCCAATCGCGCCAGAACGCGGCCAGATCGGCGATGTAGGTGGCGAAATCGTCGATATGGCCGATATGAGGATCGCTCAGCAGCCGGCCCGAGCCCCCCTGCCCGCGCCAATCGAGCGAGGTCACGTGCCAGCCTCGATCATGCCAATGGCCGAACGCCTCGAGATACTTCTCGAACACATCGCCGCGACCGCCCTGGAACATTATGCTGCCGCGGCATGCCCGCGCCACCGGCCAGTCGAACCGGCGCAATTTCCAGCCGTCCGGCGCTCGCCATGAGGTGATACGCGCGTCCTCGGGAATGGCACGCCGATACGGTTTTGCTAAGCCCATGGGTCATCGTTACTTTTTGGAAAGCCATACCGTCTAGACAATTCCGGATGGGCTGGGGGAATCCGACGATCTGGTTATTGGGCGTGCTCGCGCTGCTTCTCGTTTCGGCGGGAATCGAAGACGCACGCACGCGTGAGATCGCCAATTGGAAGAATGCTGCCATCGCCCTGCTCGCCCCCTTGTGGTGGTGGGCGAACGGCCTGGGATTGTGGCCCGACATCGCCGCGCAGATCGGCATCGCGCTGGTCGTGTTCGGCTTGTTCTGTGTTGCCTTCAACTTCGGTTGGATGGGCGGCGGCGACGTCAAGATGATCGGCGCGCTGGCACTTTGGTGCCTGAAATTCGACGTGCTGGCATGGATGCTGATCATCATGTCGCTGGTCGGCGGCGTCCTGACGATGGTGATGCTGGTCGAGCATCGGCACGTCGGCAGGAAAGGCGAAATCGAGATCCCGTACGGCGTGGCGATTGCGATCGCAGCCCTCGTGGCGATCCGCCAACCGATACTTAACCATTTTATGTGAATGATTAACCGCGGATCAACCGATTCGCGTCCGAGAGGTTCGAAAGCGTCATGGATACCCGTAAGATCGTATTGCTGATCGGCGCGTTGCTTGTCGCGGCAATCACCGCGTTCATGGCGCGCAGCCTGATTTCGGGCAGCCCTGCGCCTGTCGCGGGAGCGGCCGTGGCCGCGCCGATCGACGGCCCCGAAGTGCTGGTCGCAACCCGGGCACTGCCCGTCGGCACGATCCTGGATGCCACTGCGCTGAAGTTCCAGCCGTGGCCAAAGGAGCTGGTGCAGGGCGCTTATTACATCAAGGCGGACACCAACGTGCAAGCGCTGCAAGGCACGGTGGTGCGCAGCGCGATCACTGCCGGTCAGCCGATTACACAGGGCGCGCTGGTCAAACCCGGCGATCGCGGGTTCCTGGCCGCGGCACTGGGTGCCGGCATGCGTGCGGTGACGATCCCGATCTCGGCGCAGGCGGGCGTCGCCGGCTTCGTCTTCCCAGGCGACCGCATCGACCTGATCCTGACACAGGAAGTTCCGGGCGGCGGCGATGGTCCGGCGCTAAAAACTTCGGAGACCATCATGCGCAACCTGCGCGTACTGGCGACCGATCAGCGCACCGACAACACGGTCGGCGAAGACGGTAAGACCCAGGTGCGTGGCTTCTCCAACGTAACGATCGAGGCAACGCCGAAGATCGCCGAGCAGATTGCCGTGGCGCAGACGCTTGGCACTCTATCGCTGTCGCTACGCTCGATTGCGGACAACAATACGGAACTCGAACAGGCCATCGCCAACGGCGACATCAAGGTGCCCGAGACCGATGATCCGAAGGCCGAAAAAGCCATGATGGCGCGCCTCGCCGCGCAACCGGTGACGGGTAACAACACCTATGCGGTGGGCGCCGACGTATCGCGCTTCCAGCGCCGCAGCGTGCCCGGCAAGCCGGCCGAAGCACAGACTTCGGCGCCCGCTGCGCCGATGGTGACGGGCCCGGCATATCCCGGAGCGCCGCCGCCGGTGGCGGCTGGACCGGTAGTGCGCGTGGCACGCGGTAATACGGTGACCCAAGTAGCGGTCGGGGGAAAGAACTGATGCGTACCAGTCAAGCGATGGGCTGGCCGCTGGCCGCCGTGATGATGACCGCGACAATGGTGGACTTCGCCGTTCCGCTGCGCGCGCAGACCCGCATACCGGTCATGGCGAGCGCGCCGGTGCTGCAGATCAACACGGGCCGCGGACGCCTGATCAACCTCGAACGTCCGATGAGCGACGTGTTCGTGGCCAGCGATGCGATCGCCGACGTGCAGGTTCGCTCGCCGACGCAGCTCTACATCTTTGGCAAGGCGCAGGGCGAGACGACGATCTCGGCGACCAGCAAGACAGGTGCCGTGGTGTATTCCGCGACCGTTCGCGTCGGCAACAATTTCGACTCCATCCAGGGGATGCTCAACCTGGCCATGCCCGAATCGCAGATCACGGCGACGTCGATGAACGGCCTGATCCTGCTGACCGGCACCACCGCGTCCCCAGCGGACGGCGCCGAGGCGGAACGGCTCGTCCAGGCCTTTGTCGGCGATTCGACGAAGGTGCTCAGCCGGCTGCGCACCGCGACGCCGTTGCAGGTCAACCTGCAGGTCAAGTTTGCCGAGGTGAGCCATAGTTTCTTCAAGAATGTCGGTGTGCGGCTGACGACGAGCGACGGCCCCGGTCGAGGCACGCTCTTCCGGTCCAATTCCGGCTCGGCGGGAACGATCACCTACAACCCGACCACTGGCGCCAAGACATCGACGGTGACCGACGGCTCCTTCCGCTCCACGCTCGGCTTGGCCGGCCGTGCGCTGGGCACCGACTTCCTTGCCGCGCTCGATCTGGGCGAAAGCGTCGGGCAGGTCTCGACACTCGCCACCCCGAACCTCACGGCATTGTCGGGCGAGACCGGCAACTTTCTTGCCGGTGGCGAGGTTCCGGTGCTGATCAGCCAGGGGCAAGGTGCCGTTTCGGTCGAATACAAGCCGTACGGCATCAGCCTGACCTACACGCCCACCGTGCTCGCCGACGGCCGCATTTCGCTGCGCCTGCGGGCCGAAGTGTCGCAGTTGACCGCACAAGGTGCCGTCACGCTGGGCAACACGGTCATCCAGGGGATCAGCACGCGGCGTACCGAAACCACGATCGAGCTAGGCTCCGGCCAGAGCTTCATGACCGCGGGTCTGTTGCAGAACAACCATGACAATAACATCGACAAGACGCCGGGCTTGGGCGACGTGCCCATCCTGGGGGCACTGTTCCGCTCCAACGGCTTCCGGCGCAGCGAAACCGAATTGGTGATCGTCGTGACGCCATATCTGGTGAAGCCGGTCAACGCGAACGAGATCGTCTTGCCCACCGACGGGTATAAGGCGCCGACCGATCTGGAACGCCTCCTGCTCGGCAAGATCGGTGGAGGAACGACCGGCGGTGACCGTCCCAAGCCGAGCATGGCGCCATCCGGTACTGCCGCGCCCGCCTTCGGAGCCGTCGCCCCCGCTCTGCCCGCACCGAAGCCCGATGTGCGCCGCGAGGAGAAGGCACCGCCAAAGCAGAAGAAGGGTGCGGCCCCCGCCCCCGGCTTCTCGTTCAATTGACGCCCGCAGCCAGGAAGAAATCCATGTTCATGCGTACTATCCTGATCGCATCCGCCCTCGGCTCGGCATTGTCGCTGGGGGCGTGTGCCGGCACGGAAAACCGCGGCCTTGAATCGGTCCACCAACCCGTTGTCGCCCGCACCGATTACGTCTTCGATCTGGCGACGAGCGGCAACGGCATCGCTCCAGGCGAGGCACAGCGCCTGGCCGGGTGGATGCAGTCGATCCGGGTCGGCTACGGCGACAAGATCGCCGTGGATGATCCCAACGCCTATGGCGGCAGCGGCCTTCACGACGACATTCAGCAGCAGGCGGCACGATACGGCCTGCTCGTCTCCGATGATGTGCCGATCACCGCAGGCCCGGTCACGCCCGGGACCGTGCGGGTCGTGGTCAGCCGCATGAAGGCGACGGTGCCAGGTTGCCCGGATTTCTCGCGCTTTGCGGGTACCGACTTCGAGAGCAACACATCGTCCAACCAGGGATGCGCCATCAACGGCAATATCGCAGCGATGGTCGCCAATCCGACCGATCTCGTACGTGGCCAGCCGGGGGCGGATGTCACCGATCCCGCCCAGGCGACGAAGGCGATCGACGTTTATCGCAAGGCCGTGCCGGGCAGCGGTTCGGGCGGCTCCGGCAGCTCGGGCGGCGCCGCCGCCAGCGGCAGCAACACGGGGAGCAACTGAGCCATGAACGCACCCTTCAGTGCCAAGGGCGCCAGTCACCGTGAACCGTTCGTCGCCTATGTCTGCGACGAGACCACGGTGGAGGCGCTGCGCCCGGTGGTCACCGAAATGGGCTGGGCCGCCGAGAAAGTGAACAAGGGCGGATTGCGCAACGCGGTCCAGTCCCTGTCGGTCTCCGCATCGCCCCAGATCCTGTTCGTCGATCTGTCGGAAAGCGGCGATCCGCTGAACGACATCAACGCGTTGGCCGAAGTATGCGAACCAGGCACGGTGGTGATCGCCGCCGGGCAGGTCAACGACGTGCGCCTGTACCGCGACCTGGTCGTCAGCGGCATCCAGGATTACCTGTTGAAGCCGCTCAGCCCCGATATGCTGCGCGAAGCCTTCACTCACGCACAAGCCATGCTCAACGCGCCCAAGATGACCGAATCAGGTGTCGAAAAGGCGCATTGCTCGACCGCCGTCATCGGCGCGCGGGGTGGCGTCGGTGCCTCGACTGTCGCGACGTCGGTGGCGTGGATCCTGAGCGAGCGCAGCAAGCGGTCCACGGCATTGCTCGACCTCGACGTCCATTTCGGCACCGGCGCCTTGGCGCTCGATCTGGAGCCCGGGCGCGGACTGACCGACGCGATCGAGAATCCCAGCCGCATCGACGGGCTGTTCATCGAACGTGCCATGGTAAGATCGAGCGACACCCTGTCGGTACTGTCGGCCGAAGCGCCGATCAATTCGCCGATTCTGACCGATGGAGCAGCGTTCGTTCAACTCCAGGAGGAGATGCGGGCGGCATTCGAATGCACCATCGTGGATTTGCCGCGCGGCATGCTGGTGCAGCACCCGCAATTGATCACCGACGTCCAGATCGCGGTCGTGGTGACCGAGCTGACCTTGGCCGCCGCCCGCGACACGATCCGAATCCTGTCGTGGCTGAAGTCGAACGCCCCGCAGACGCAGGTTTTCGTCGTTGCCAACCGAATCCATGCGACCGGCCTGACGGAGATCACACGGCGCGATTTCGAGGGCTCGATCGAACGCCGGATCGATTTCCTCATCCCCTTCGATCAGAAGCTCGCCGCGCAGTCGGCCAAGCTCGGCAAGCCGATGGCCGAAGCAGGCAAGGGATCGAAAACAGTCGCACCGCTCGGCGATTTGTCGAGCAAGCTGATGACCTGCGGCGACCAAGCGGATGACGAGCGCGGCAGCGCGCCTGCAGCTGTTAAGGGCGGATCACTGATGGGCAAGTTCGCCTTCAAGTCGATCCGGCCGAAGGCCAAGAAGTAACCGGTTGCGAAACGGTCGATTGACCCTTTCGTAACCAAGCGGAGCGCTAAGTAGTGCGATGGACCTGATGTCGTTGATCATCCTTGCCGCAGGCGTTCTTGTCTTTTTGGGACTGATCCTGGCTGCCTTTTCCGGGCCATCGGCAGGACGCGCCCAGGCACGTCGCCTGACCACGCTTCGTGCCCGTCACAGTGGCAGTGGCGAGGGCGTCATCGAAGCGCAGATGATGCGCCGCATCTCGGCCTCGCGCGACAACAAGATGGACGGCGTCGCGATGCGCTTCCTGCCGCGGCCCGCATTGCTCAAGAAGCGCCTCGCCATGACCGGCAAGAGCTGGACCGTCGGCCAATACGCCTTGGCCTCGCTTGGCATTACCGTCGTCGCCAGCGTGCTGCTCGTGCTCAAAGGCTTGCCGCTCGTGCTCGCATTGTTCGTCGGGCTTCTGCTCGGCGCCGGTATCCCGCACAAGGGCGTGAGCATCTTCATCAACCGCCGCGTGACCAAGTTCACCGCCAAGCTGCCGGACGCGATCGAATTGCTCGTCCGCGGTCTGCGCTCGGGCCTGCCGATCACGGAGACGATCGCCGTGGTCGGCAATGAGGTGCCGGGGCCGGTAGGCGACGAATTCCGCATGGTGACCGACAAGATGAAGATCGGTCGCACGATGGACGCGGCCTTGCAGGAGACTGCCGACCGGCTGGGGACACCGGAATTCCAGTTCTTCGTCATCTCGATCGCGATCCAGCGCGAGACCGGTGGCAACCTTGCCGAGACACTTGCCAATCTAGCCAACGTGCTGCGCATGCGCGGGCAAATGAAGCTGAAGATCAAGGCAATGTCGTCCGAGTCCAAAGCCTCGGCCTACATTATCGGAGCCCTGCCCTTTATCGTATTCGGCCTGATCTGGTTTATCAACGGCACATACATGCAGAACTTCTTCATCGACCAGCGGCTGATGGTCGCCGGCATGGGCGGTATGTGCTGGATGGCGATCGGCGCCTTCATCATGGCCAAGATGATCAATTTCGAAATCTGACCTTCGATCTTCGAACTCTCAAGGGAACGCAACGAACATCATGGGCGAGACGGCCGGTCCGACGATCTTAGGGGTCGATGTTTTCATGGTGGCGACGTTGCTCGCCGGCGTTGCTGCGTTCGCGGTACTGCTGGCGGTCTACGCCGCAATGACCGTCCGCGACCCGATGACGAAGCGCGTGAAGGCGTTGAACGAGCGACGCGAGCAATTGAAGGCCGGCATTACGGCCTCCACCAAACGCCGCGCGAAGCTCGTCACCAAGAACGAGACGACCGATCGCATGAAGGCGCTGCTGTCGGGCATGAAAGTGCTGCAGGACAGCCAGGTCAAAGCCGCGCAGATTAAGCTGATGCAGGCAGGCATCCGGTCCAAGGAATATGCCGTCGCCGTCATCTTCGGGCGCCTTGTCCTGCCGATCGTGTTCGGAGCGCTGGCGATCTACCTCGTCTACGGCACCGACATGTTCCCCACTTATGGGCCGCTAAAGCGTTACGCGATCGTCGCCGGGACGCTGATCCTGTCCTACAAAGCGCCCGACATCTTTCTCAAGAACAAGATCACCAAAAGGTCGCACGCGATCCGCAAAGGTTTGCCCGATGCGCTCGACCTGCTGGTGATCTGCGCCGAGGCTGGCCTCACGGTGGATGCCGCCTTCCACCGCGTCGCCCGCGAACTCGGCCGCGCCTATCCCGAACTGGGCGATGAGTTCACGTTGACCGCTATCGAACTCGGCTTTCTGTCCGAACGGCGGCAGGCGTTCGAAAATCTCGCCATGCGGGTCAATCTGGATGCGGTCAAAGGCGTGGTCACGACGATGGTGCAGACCGAGAAATACGGCACGCCGCTTGCCTCGGCATTGCGCGTGCTGTCCGGCGAGTTCCGCAACGAGCGCATGATGCGCGCCGAGGAAAAAGCCGCCCGCCTGCCAGCGATCATGACCGTGCCGTTGATCCTGTTCATCCTGCCGGTGCTGTTCGTCGTCATCCTCGGACCGGCGGCTTGCTCGATCTCGGACGCGTTCAAGGGGATGTAACCCGCTTGATCCCGCTGCGACAAAGGATCAGGATCGGGGTCTAGCCGGTTGCCCGGCGCGTAATTTCGGCAAAGGTCTTCGCAACGATGCTGTTCACCACCTTCTCCCAGCTGATCGTTCTGGTGATCCTGTTCTTTGGCGGGCTGCTGCTCGGGCTTGGGCTGCATCCCGGCGGCCGCAAGTGGCGGCAGCGTTTCAAGGACGAGAGCGACAATTACGCTCAGTTCCGCCGTGACGCCGATCTCCGCCTGCGCGACGCCAACCGGCGCATCGCCGAACTGGAGCGGGAGAATGCGACGCTACGGGACAGCGCGACCGAGCGCGCATCCTTGGTCGATCACCAGGCGAGCCAAAGCGCGCCGTCGTTGGCGCCTGCCGTGTCGGACGCCACCCCGGCGGTTCAGCATCCGATCCGCGAGCCTCACGCTGAAAGCACGCACAAGGTCGCTGCTTCCGCCGCCGTACCGGCATTTCCCGCGCCGACTCTGGCGCGCGATACGCCCGATGTCGTTCCCGCAGCCGAGCCAGCGACCAAAAGCTGGTTCCGCAATGGCCATACAGCGGATCTGGAGCGGATCAGGGGCATCGATCATGCGCTGAAGACCAGCCTGTTCGCACTGGGCGTCACGCGATATCAGGACATCACCGAGATGTCCGCAGTCGACGAGATGGCGCTGGAGCAGCGGCTGTCGCTGCCGGTGGGCACCATCACCCGCGAGCAATGGCGCGATCAGGCGGAATTGCTGCAGGCCGGACGGGACACCGAGCATGCGGAGCGCTTTCCGCCGCGCTGACCTTCCTCACTGCTTCCACCCCGGGGAACGCCGGGGTGGTGCTCAAGGCGGTGGCTACGCCTTCGCCAACGCGGCCTGTGCCGCGGCCAGGCGAGCGATCGGCACGCGGTAAGGCGAGGCCGACACGTAATCGAGCCCGACCTTCTCGCAGAACGCGATGCTGGCCGGATCGCCACCATGTTCGCCGCAGATGCCGAGCTTGATGCCAGGGCGCGACGCCCTGCCCCGCTCCGCCGCCAGCTCGATCAACTGCCCGACACCCTCGACGTCGAGGCTGACGAACGGGTCCTTGGCGTAGATGCCACGCTCGACATAGGCGGTCAGGAAGCGGGCGGCGTCGTCGCGCGATACGCCCAAGGTGGTCTGGGTCAGATCGTTGGTGCCGAAGCTGAAGAACGCCCCGACCTCCGCGATCTCGCCGGCCATCAGGCACGCGCGCGGCAGCTCGATCATCGTGCCGACGAGATACTCGATCTCGCGGCCCTTATCCGCGAACACGGCCGCGGCCGCCTTGTCGACGACCTGCTTCATCAGCTCCAGCTCACGCCGCGTGCCGACCAGCGGGATCATCACTTCGGGGATCGGCGCGGCGCCGGATTTTACCGCCACTTCGATCGCCGCCTCGAAGATCGCCCTAGCCTGCATCTCGTAGATCTCGGGATACGTCACGCCCAAGCGGCAGCCGCGATGGCCGAGCATCGGGTTGAACTCGTGAAGCTCCGCCGCGCGGCGCTTCAACACCTCGACGTCAACCCCTGCCGCCGTCGCCACTTCGGCGAATTCGGCTTCCTCGTGCGGCAAGAATTCGTGCAGCGGCGGATCGAGCAGGCGAATCGTGACGGGCAAGCCGGCCATCACCTCGAACAGCTCGACGAAATCGCTGCGCTGTTCGGGGAGTAGTTTCTCCAGCGCGACGCGGCGGCCGGCTTCGTCTTCGGCGAGGATCATCTGACGCACGTTGGTGATGCGCTCGGCATCGAAGAACATGTGCTCGGTGCGGCACAGGCCAATGCCCTCGGCGCCGAATTCGCGGGCGACGCGGGCGTCGAGCGGCGTCTCGGCATTGGCGCGCACCTTGAGGCGGCGGACGCCGTCAGCCCAGGCCATCAGCGTGCCGAAATCGCCCGACAGTTCGGGCAGCACCGTCGGCACCGCGCCGGCCATCACTTCGCCGGTCGAGCCGTCGATCGTGACGATGTCGCCGGCATGGATCTCCCGACCGGCGACGCGCATCACGCCGGCCTTGGCGTCGATCGAGATCGTGCCGGCGCCCGAGACGCACGGACGGCCCATGCCGCGCGCGACAACCGCGGCGTGGCTGGTCATGCCGCCGCGTGCGGTGAGGATGCCCTTGGCGGCGTGCATGCCGTGAATGTCCTCAGGGCTGGTTTCGGTGCGGATCAGGATGACGCTCTCACCCGCGGCGGCGCGCTTCTCGGCGGTGTCGCTGTCGAACACCGCCATGCCCGAGGCGGCGCCGGGCGAGGCCGGCAGGCCCTTGGTGAGCACGTCGCGCTTGGCCGACGGGTCGAGCGTCGGGTGGAGCAGTTGATCGAGTGCCTGCGGGTCGACACGTGCGACGGCTTCCTCGCGCGTGATCAGGCCCTCCTCGGCCATGTCGACGGCGATCTTGAGCGCGGCCTTGGCGGTGCGCTTGCCGCTGCGGGTCTGCAGCATCCACAGCTTGCCCTGCTGCACGGTGAACTCGATGTCCTGCATGTCGCGGTAATGCGTCTCGAGCAGGTCGAACACACGGGCGAGCTCGCCATATACTTCGGGCATCGCCTCTTCCATCGAGGCGGGCTTGGCGCCTGCTGCCTCGCGCGCCGCGACCGTCAGATATTGCGGGGTGCGGATGCCGGCGACGACGTCTTCGCCCTGCGCGTTGATCAGGAACTCGCCGTAATACGCGCGGTCACCCTTGGCGGGATCGCGGGTGAAGGCGACGCCGGTGGCGCTGGTCTCGCCCATATTGCCGAACACCATCGCCTGAATGTTGACCGCGGTGCCCCAGGCGGCGGGAATGTCGTTGAGTCGGCGATAGACTTTCGCGCGCTCCGACTGCCATGAACCGAACACCGCGCCGACCGCGCCCCACAATTGATCGTGCACGTCCTGCGGGAACGGCTTGTTCCACTGCTGCTCGACCAGGATCTTATACTCGGCGACGAGCTTCTGCAGGTCCTCGGCGGTGAGATCCGTGTCGAGATAATAGTCGTTATCTTCCTTGGCGATCTCCAGCGCATCCTCGAACGCGGCGTGATCGAGCTCGAGCACGACATCGGCATACATCTGGATGAAGCGGCGATAGCTATCCCACGCGAAGCGAGCGTCGCCGGAGGTTTCCGCCAGGCCCTGCACGGTCTGGTCGTTGAGGCCGAGATTGAGCACGGTATCCATCATGCCCGGCATCGAGGCGCGCGCGCCACTGCGGACCGAGACGAGCAACGGATCGGCATTGTCGCCGAACTTCTTGCCGGTGACGCCCTCGATATGCGCGATGCCGGTGGCGACTTCGTCACGCAGCCCTTGCGGGAAGGCGCGGCCCTCCTGGTAGTAGACGTCGCAGAATTCGGTCGAGATGGTGAAGCCCGGCGGCACGGGCAGGCCGATCGAGGCCATTTCCGCCAGGTTCGCGCCCTTACCGCCGAGCAGGTTGCGGTCGCCCTTGCCACCATCCGAAACGCCGCCACCGAAACGATATACGTACTGCGTCATTGCTCAGTCCCTTGTGAGTGTCGTGGGCCTGGGGAGGCGGAAGGTCAGGCGAAGGTCAGGCCAAGAACGGCGCTCAACCCTCGATCTTGGAAAAGTCGGCGACCTGGTGCACCGCGGCCCGCACGCGCGCGAGCAGCGCGAGCCGCGCGGTACGTTTGGCGGGTTCGGGATCGTTGACGGTCACGGCTTCAAAGAACGCATCGATCGGCGCGCGCAGCGTGGCCAACGCCGCCATCGCGCCTTCGAAGTCTTCGTCTTCGACGGCGGATGCTGCCTGGGGGGCGGCCATATCGAGTGCGCGGATGAGATCGGCTTCTGCTGGTTCGGGGGTGTAGCTAATGCCCTCTCCCTCCGGGAGAGGGTGGCCGAGCGCAGCGAGGTCGGGTGAGGGTGACGCTTCGCCGTCGCCCTCACCCCGCGGCGCTCGCGCGCCTTGCCCCTCTCCCAATGGGAGAGGGGTGGAAGAAACCCCTTCCTTCTTCAGAATATTCGCCGCACGCTTGTACCCGGCGAGCAGGTTCGCGCCATCGGGCGTGCCGACGAACGCCTGCAGCGCGTGGACGCGGGCGAGCAGGCGGACGAGATCGTCCTCCTTTCCTCGATTCCCGTCGACAATTTGCGCTGCACGAATGATGTCGGCTCTTACGCCCTCCTGACGCTCAGAAACCTCAAGGCGATCAAGTAGAAAGTCCCTCACCTCGGCGGATGCTCGAAGCGCGGGCTCAAACATCTTAAAGTCGAGCTGGCGTGGGTCCGGCATGTCCTCAACCGCGGCGATAATGCCGCGCATGAAGTGCTCAGCTGTACTTTTGCTAACCAACTCCGTAATCGCTGGAAGGGCGCTCAGAAGTGGAGCGCGATCAATCTCTCTTTGCTGAGCGATAAGTCTAGGCGCGATTGCGTGAAATGCGGCGAACACAACTCCGACCCTGCACCTATTGCTCTTCACGATAGCAATGATGCCCAGCGCGGCGCGACGTAACGCGAATGGGTCTTTCGACCCAGTAGGTTTCTCGCCGATGCTGAAGAAACTGACGATAGTATCCAGCTTGTCCGCCAGCGACACCGCCACCGTGACCGGATCGGTCGGCACGTCGTCGCCCTGCCCGACCGGCTTGTAATGATCGCGGATTGCGGCGGCGACGGCGGGGTCTTCGCCCTGCGCTGCCGCGTAATAGCCGCCCATCAGGCCCTGCAGCTCAGGGAATTCGCCGACCATGCCGGTGACGAGATCCGCCTTGGCGAGACGGGCGGCGTGTTCGGCTTGCGCAGCCAAGTGCTCCTGCGAACGCAGGAGCCCAGGGTCGGATAGCGCTACATCACCCTGGGCTCCTGCGTTCGCAGGAGCACGGATAATCCCCTCTTCCACCAGCCATCTCGCCAGCTTCGCCACGCGGTCGACTTTGTCGGCAAGCGTGCCAAGCTTTTCGTGGAACACGATCTGCCCGAGCTTCTCGGCCTGCATGTCGAGCGGCACCCTGAGATCAGTCTCGTAGAAGAACTTCGCGTCCGACAGCCGCGCGGCAAGCACCTTGCGGTTACCCTCGACGATCTTCTGCCCGCCGTCTGCGGCATCGATATTGGCGGTGCAGACGAACGCATTGGCCAACTTGCCGTCAGCATCACGGCAGACGAAATACTTCTGGTTCACGCGCGCGGTGAGCTGGATCACTTCCGGCGGCACATCGAGAAACGCCTCGTCGAAGCGGCCGAGCAGCGGCACCGGCCATTCGGTGAGGCCGGCATTCTCGATCAGCAGGCCCTCGTCCTGGATCAGTTCGAGCCCGGCCTTCCGCGCGGCCATCGTCGCGCCGAGCGCGATGATCTGGCGGCGTTCCTCGTGATCGACGATAACGTGGCAGGCGCGCAATTTCTCGGCATAATCGGATGCCGAGCCGATCGTGATGACGCCCGGATGATGGAAGCGATGGCCGACCGTCGCGGCGCCGCTGGTCACGCCGGCGATCTCAAAGGGCACGATCTCCTCGCCGAGCAGGGCGACGATGCCCTGCAGCGGGCGGACCCATTTCGGGCTTTCGGTGGTGGTGCTTGAGCTGCCCCAGCGCATCGATTTCGGCCAGGGGAAGGCGCGGACGATCGCCGGGATGGCTTGCGCGAGCACGTCAGCGGTGGCGCGGCCGGGCTTGTCGATCACGGCGAACAGCACGCCGTCGCGTTCGACCAGTTGATCGCGGGTGAGGCCGGTCTTGCGCAAAAAGCCTTCCAGCGCCTGCGGTGGCGCGCTGGTCTTGGGGCCCTTTGTCTCTTCGCTGACCGCGACGGTTTCCGTGGGAAGATCGCGGGCGATCAGCACCAGGCGGCGCGGCGTGGCGTAGGTGACGAGTTCGGGCGCGGACAGGCCGGCCTTGGTCAGCTCGGCAGCGAACAAGCGGGCGAGATCCTCGCGCGCCTTGTCCTGCATGCGCGCGGGGGTCTCTTCGGAACGGAGTTCGAGGAGGAAATCGGTCATGCCGTCCACCCCGGATACTTTGCTTGCCAGGTGGGCGTGTTGCCTTCGATCCAGGCCTGGCAGCTGCCTTTCGCGAGATCGCGGACGCGGCCCATATAGGCCTGGCGTTCGGCGACCGAGATCACGCCGCGCGCCTGCAGCAGGTTGAACACGTGGCTGGCCTTGATCGCCTGCTCGTATGCCGGGATCGGCAGCTTGGCCTCCAGCGAGTTCTCGCATTCGGCGACATGCTTGCGGAACAGATCGAACAACGCATCGGTGTCGGCGATCTCGAAATTCCATTTCGACATCTGCTTCTCATTCTCGAGGAAGACGTCGCCGTAACTGACGCCCGCATCATTGAACGCGAGATCGTACACGCTGTCCTTGTCCTGAATATACATCGCCAGCCGCTCCAGCCCGTAGGTCAGTTCGCCCGCCACCGGCTTGCAATCGAAGCCGCCCATCTGCTGGAAATAGGTGAACTGCGTGACTTCCATGCCGTCGCACCACACTTCCCAGCCCAGCCCCCAGGCGCCGAGCGTGGGGCTTTCCCAATCGTCCTCGACAAAGCGGATGTCATGCTTGGTGAAATCGATGCCGATCGCGGCGAGGCTGCCGAGATACAATTCCTGCAGGTCGGACGGGCTGGGCTTCAGGATCACCTGATACTGGTAATAATGCTGCAGCCGGTTGGGGTTCTCGCCGTAGCGGCCATCGGTGGGGCGGCGGCACGGCTGGACGAAGGCGGCATTCCACGGCTCAGGGCCCAATGCACGCAGCGTTGTCGCAGTGTGGAACGTGCCGGCACCCATTTCCATGTCATAGGGCTGGAGGATCAGGCAGCCGCGTTCGCTCCAATAGTCATGGAGCTTGAGGATCATGCGCTGGAAACTGAGCGGTTGGCTCAAGGAAGATACCTCTGGCAGATGCGGAAAAGCTGGGGTGCGCTTTGGCCTACCGGACATTTAGGGTCAACCTGCGGACGGATGCGTAGTGGTCCGGCCGCGATTAGACGCTATCTACGCCGGGCCGGCATGCTTGCCGCAATGGAGATACGACCTTGCGATCCCTGAAGTTCCTTGCCGGCCTGGTCGGTTGCCTCACCGCCGGCGCATCGGTCGCCCAGGCACCAGCCGCGCAAACCCCGGCGTCGGTGCCGGTCGCCACCGTCGATGCCGATCCCGCTTTGTGGGTGGTGAAGGATGCCGACACCACAATCTACCTGTTCGGCACGATCCATGTGCTGAAGCCCGGGCTCAGCTGGTTCGACGAGGCGGTCAAGAACGCGTTCGATTCCAGCCAGCAATTGGTGCTGGAGATGGTCCAGCCCGAACCGGCGGCGATGCAGGGCATCATCATGAAGGCGGGCTTCACCACTGCGGGCAAGACGCTGACCGAGAAGCTGCCGGCGGCGGATCGAGCGCCCTATCTGGCGGCACTGGCCAAGCTCGACCTGCCCGCGGCCGCACTCGACCGCGCCGATCCGTGGCTGGCGGCGACGCAATTGTCGCTGATCCCGGTACTGCGCTCGGGTTATGACGTGACCAACGGCCCTGAGACGGTGCTGGCCGCGGCGGCCAAGGCGGCGGGCAAGCAGATCACCGGGCTGGAGACGGCGGAGCATCAGATCGGCTATTTCGACAATCTGCCCGAAGACCTGCAGATCAAGTTCCTGGCAAGCACGGTCAAGGAACTGCCCAAGGTCAACGAAACGCTGGCGACGATGGTGGCAGATTGGTCGGCGGGCAAGCCGGATCGGCTGGGCAAGACGCTGAACGAAGGCATGCGCGAGACGCCGGAGATCGGCCGCGTGTTGCTCGCCGAACGCAACGTGCGCTGGGCAGATTGGGTGGCGGCGCGGATGGCGCAGCCGGGCACCGTCTTCGTCGCGGTCGGGGCCGGGCATCTGGCGGGCAGGGACAGCGTGATCGCGCAGCTCAAGCGCCGCCGATTGCAGGCCAAGCGGGTCAAATACTGATCCGCTGCCGGATAGTACTCGCCGCGCTGCTGCTGACGGCGTGCGGGCAGCGCACGATCGAGGCGCGGCCGCCGCTGTGGCACGTGCGCGACGGCGATACCGATATCTGGCTGCTGGGCACAATCCATGCGCTGCCGCCCGGCGTGCGCTGGGCAACGCCCGCGGTCACGCGGGCGATCGACGGCGCCGATCTGCTGGTGACGGAAATCCCCGCCGCCGATCCGCGCCACGCGGCGGCGATGTTTCAAGACTCTGCCGCCGTGCCCGGCTTGCCGCCGCTTGCCGCGCGACTCCCGCGGACGATGGGCGGCGCGCTGGAAAAGGCAGTGGCGGCGTCCGGCGTTCCGGCCGCGACGCTCGACGGCATGCGGAGTTGGGCCGCGGCAGTGACGATCGGCGCCGGCCCCATGCGATTGGCCGGCGCTTCCCCCGAATTCGGGGTGGAAGCGGGGTTGGCGCAGCGCTTCGCGGGGCGGCGGCGGGCGGCGTTCGAGACACAGGCCTGGCAGCTCGGGCAGTTCGCCGCGCTGCCGGAAGCGGCGCAGCGCGTGATGCTGGCCCGCGCCGTGCAGGACAGTGGAGGCTATGCCACCACGCTAGCGGCATGGACCCGCGGCGATGCGGCAGGGTTGGCGGCGAGCGTCGACCCCGGTTTTCACGGCGCGCCGATCGTGCGCGCGGTGCTACTAACACGGCGCAACGCGCGCTGGTCGGGCTGGATCGCGCGGCGGATGGCGGCGCCGGGCCGCGTGCTGGTGGCGGTCGGCGCGGGGCATCTGGTCGGGCGCGACTCGGTGGTCGCGATGCTGCGCGCACGCGGGCTGAAGGTCGAGCGCGTTCAGTGACTCCCCTCCCTGAAAAGGAGGGGTTGGGGATGGGTCGATATACGCGGCACGGCTCCGACGAAAATTGCACTTGCCGTAGCTTACGACGCGACCCTCCCCCGGCCCCTCCCTTCCAGGAGGGGAGCAGTAAGGATTGCCAGACACACCCCTTTCCCCTATAGGCGCGCGCTTCGCGTCAGGGTCATCCCTGGAGGCTTGGCGCGATTTTGACCCTGCATTTCGGAGCACTGACATGAGCGAACAATTGACGCTCGCAGCCGAGACGCGTGGACAGGTTGGCAAGGGAGCCTCCCGTTCGCTGCGTCGCGAAGGCCGCGTACCCGCCGTAATCTACGGCAACAAGCAAGAACCCGTCTCGATCCATCTCGAGGAAAAGGCGCTGATGCGCGCCCTGATGACCGGGCATTTCATGAATTCCACGGTGATGATCGATGTCGGCGGCACGCCGATGCTGACGCTGCCGAAGGACGTATCGTTCCACGTCGTGACCGAGCGCCCGCTCCACGTCGATTTCCTGCGCATCGGCGAGCACACCACGGTGCACGTCTCGGTGCCGGTCGTGTTCACCGACGAGGAAGAATCGAACGGCCTGACCACCGGCAACGGCGTGCTGAACGTCGTGATGCACGAGATCGAACTGGTCTGCGACGCGTCGGCCATTCCGGGCGAGATCAGCATCTCGCTGGCGGGTCGTGAGATCGGCGATTCGATCCACATCTCGAACATCACCCTGCCGCAGGGCGTCGAGCCGGCGATCACCGACCGCGACTTCACCATAGCGACGATCGTGCCGCCGACCGTGCCGACGGTCGAGGACGAAGAGCTGGATGCCGCAGTGGCCGAGTCGAACGCCGAAGCCGCTGCCGAAGCAGAGGCTGAAGCCGCCGATGGCGATGCTGACACTGCCGAAGACGAAGACAAGGGCGAATAAGCCTTAAGCCCTCTCCCCATCGGGGAGAGGGTTGGGAGAGGGGAGTACCGAGCGGCGACGCTTGTGGCTGCCCCTCTCCCCGGCCAGTTTCGAAGATACGGGGGTGGAAACTGCCCCCGGCGGTTTTCAGATCGTGCCGGGGGCACGATCGCCCCCCCGCATCCCTCGAAACTCCCCGGAGGGGAGAGGGAGATTTGCATGCAGCTTTGGGTCGGCCTGGGTAATCCCGGCACGCAATATGCGCTCAACCGGCACAATGTCGGTTTCATGGTCGCCGATACGATCGCCGACCTGTACGGGTTCTCGCCCGTCAAGAAACAGTTCCAGGGCTGGACGCAGGAAGGCCGCGTCGGCACGGCGAAGGTGCTGCTGCTGAAGCCCGCCACCTTCATGAACGAAAGCGGTCGCAGCGTCGGCGAAGCGCTGCGCTTCTACAAATTGGGCGTGGATGCCCTCACCGTGTTCCACGACGAGCTCGATCTCGCGCCGTTCAAGGTGAAGGTGAAGACCGGCGGCGGCACTGCCGGCCATAACGGCCTGCGCTCGATCGACCAGCATCTCGGGCCGGATTTCCGCCGCGTGCGCCTGGGCATCGGGCATCCCGGCCACAAGGACCGGGTCCATGGCTATGTGTTGGGCAATTATGCCAAAGCGGAGATGGATCCGCTCGCCGACCTGCTGGGCGCGGTGGCCGCCGAGGCGCCGTGGCTGGCGGACGGCAACGAAGGACGATTCATGAGCGACGTGGCAACAAGGCTGGCAGCATGACGAGCAGAGCGCTTTTCGCGACGCAATTCTACGAGGGCCAGCTCGGCGACGATGCGCTGCTCGCCGACCTCGAACATTCGTGCCTGACGCTGAAGGAGGACGACCGGGCCGGTCGCGCCTGGTCCAAGGAGCATGGCTATCGCGGCTATACTTCCTACGCCTCGCTCGACGATCTGCCTTACCGCGACCCGGCCTTTGCCGATCTGGTCAAGAAGCTGAACCGACACGTCGCGGCCTTCGCCGAGGATTGCGGATTCGAACTCGGCGGGCGCAAGCTGAAGCTCGACAGCCTGTGGGTCAATGTCTTGAAGCCCGGCGGCACGCATTCCGGCCATCTGCATCCGCATTCGGCGGTGTCGGGCACGATCTATATCACCGTGCCGCCGGGTGCCGGCGGCTTGAAGATAGAGGATCCGCGCCTGCAGATGATGATGGCCGCCCCGCCCCGCCGCAGCGAAACGCCGGGAACCGTCGGCAGCTTCGTGTACGTCACGCCGACCGACGGCACGATTCTATTGTGGGAAAGCTGGCTGCGGCATGAAGTGCCGGCCGGCACGGCCAAGGAAGAACGGATCAGCATCAGCTTCAATTACCGCTGGTAGCGCCGGCAGCGGCCTAATTGCATCCTACGGACTATTGATTTAGCCGTTTAAAGTTGAGCCAGATCAAAGACTTCTCTCGCCGAAACGTTACCTTGTTGCCGACAGGGGAGCTGAACATGATGGACGACGTCTCATATCATGAACACCGCGCGGCGACGGAGCGGATGCTGGCACAATCAAGCGGCAATGTGACCGCAGCGGAGGCGCACCTGATGCTTGCCGCCCTGCACGAGGAACGCGCGCATCGATCGCGCGCTACCCGGCCGGTGCTGCGGATGGTGGTCTCGGCCAGCTAAGGCGCGGCGCACGCCGGACTGGCGTTGCCGCCTCTCATCGCCTATCGGCCTTTGCGCAGTCGCCGGCGTGCCGGCTCCATCCAAGACCATAGGCGATATAATGGGTTTCCGTTGCGGTATCGTCGGCCTGCCGAATGTCGGCAAGTCGAGCCTGTTCAATGCTCTGACGGAGACCGCCGCGGCGCAGGCGGCGAATTATCCGTTCTGCACGATCGAGCCGAACGTCGGCAATGTTGCGGTGCCCGATCCGCGGCTGCAGCAGCTGGCGACGATCGCCGGCTCGCAGAAGATCATCGAGACGCAATTGGGCTTCGTCGATATCGCCGGGCTGGTCCGCGGCGCGTCGAAGGGCGAAGGCCTCGGCAACCAGTTCCTCGGCAATATCCGCGAGGTCGATGCGATCGTGCACGTGCTGCGTTGCTTTACCGAGACCGACGTGACGCATGTCGAGGGCACGGTCGATCCGATCGCCGATGCCGAGACGGTCGAGACCGAATTGATGCTGTCAGATCTCGAATCGCTCGAGAAACGGGTCCCCGCCGCCGCCAAGAAGGCGACTCAGGGCGACAAGGAAGCCAAGATCGCCGCCTCGGTACTGGGCCAGGCGCTGGAGCTGCTGCGCGACGGCAAGCCGGCGCGGCTGACCCAGCCCAAGGACGAAGACGAGGCGCGCGTGTTCGCGCAGGCGCAATTGCTTACCGCCAAGCCGGTGCTCTACGTCTGCAATGTCGACGAGGGCGATGCCGCGAACGGCAATGCGCTGTCGGCCAGGGTGTTCGAGAAGGCCAAGGCCGAGGGCGCGCAGGCGGTAGTCGTCTCGGCGGCGATCGAGGCGGAGATCGCCACGATGGCGCCGGACGAACGCGGCGAGTTTCTCGGCGAGCTCGGGCTGGAGGAAACCGGCCTCGCGCGCGTGATCACCGCGGGCTATTCGCTGCTGCAGCTGCTGACCTTCTTCACCGTCGGCCCCAAGGAAACGCGTGCCTGGACGACGCATGTCGGCGCGACCGCGCCGATGGCGGCGGGCGAGATCCACAGCGATTTCGAAAAGGGCTTCATCCGCGCCGAGACGATCGCGTTCGAGGATTTCATCGCGCTTGGTGGTGAATCCAAGGCGCGGGACGCGGGCAAGCTGCGCGCCGAGGGCAAGACCTATGTCGTGCAGGACGGTGACGTCATGCACTTCCTGCACAGCTGAGCCATGACTCGCCGGCCGATCGAACGCGTGCTGCTGGCCGTGATCGGCCTGTGCTTCGCCATCGGCTGCATCGCGCATGCGCTGGATTTCTGGTCGTTCGGCTGGGCGCCGTACAATTTCGGCCCGCCGGTGTTGAACGCATTCTGGAATTCGCTGGTCGCGCTGGATGCGGCGGTGATCGTGCTGCTGCTGCTCGGCTGGCGCCGCTCCGCACTGGGCCTCGGCCTCGCGATCATGCTCTGCGACGTGGCGGCCAATTCCTATGCGTGGAGCGGCTTGGGCCTGCGCGAGTTCGCGCCCGCGCTGGTCGCGCAGAGCGGGTTCCTCGGGCTGTTGCTCGGCTCGCTGGGCTTCTTATGGCCACCGCGCGTCGCTAGACCGCCACGATGATCGCGCGCCTGATCCTGATGCTGCTACTCGCCTGCCTGGCCTTGCCGGCAATGGCGAGCGCGCCGTGCCATGACGGATCGGGCGAGATGGCCGGGATGGCGATGCCGCACACGATGCCGGCGCCGGTCGAGAATCAAGAGCGCCAGGCATTGGCCGTGCATGCCTGCATGGGCTGCATCCCGCCCGCGACCTTGCTGCGCGCAGGCGTGGCCGCACCGATGCCGCTGGCCGCCCTCCCCGCCGGCCGCGCGCTCATCCGCTTCGACCGCGGCCGGATGACGCCCCCCGCCACGCCCCCGCCGCGCGCCGAGGCATGATCGACCGGAGGCATCGCGCCTCCGCCTGCTCATGATTCGACGAAAGATCTCACGATGAAGAAGTATCTGCTCGCGGCTGGCGCCGCGATGGTTTGTCCTGTGCCGGTGATGGCGCAAGGGCATGACATGCATGGCATGGAGATGCCGGCGCCCGCCACGGCCCCTGCCAGTTCCCCGGCGAAGGCCGGGGCCCAGGCGGGAGACAAGCGTAACGACGCGCAGCCCCTGCCAACATCCACCTTGCCGACTGGGCCCCGGCCTGCGCCGGGAAATACGCTCGGGAGAGACGCAGACCACACCGCCATGGCTCATGATATGACCGCCATGCCCCGCATGACCATGACGCCCACCGGCTATGCCGCCGGTTCCGGCACCTCCCGCCTGCCTCAGAACGAAGGCATGATGCAGGGCGTCATGCTGCACCGGGGTGACTGGATGCTGATGCTGCACGGCTATGCCTGGGGGGTCTATACCGATCAGGGCGGCAAGCGCGGCAGCAACGAGGCGTTTGTCGAGTCGATGGCGATGGTCACCGCGCAACGCCCGCTCGGCGAGGCTGCGCGGATCAAGCTGCAGACGATGCTGAGCCTGGAGCCGCTGATGGGCGCACGCGGCTATCCCAACCTGCTGGCGACGGGCGAAGTGGCCGACGGCCGGCCGCTGGTCGACCGCCAGCATCCGCACGATCTGTTCATGGAATTGTCCGGGCGGATCGACGTCGATGTCGCCCCCGACACCAGTCTGTTCCTGTACGGCGGCCCGGTGGGCGAGCCGGCACTGGGGCCATCGGCGTTCATGCACCGCAAGTCGGCGCAATATCAGCCATTGTCGCCGATCACGCATCACTGGTTCGACAGCACGCACATCACCTATGGCGTGGCGACGGCCGGGATCTCGGCGCCCACCTTCCAGCTCGAAGCATCGGCATTCCGCGGGCGCGAGCCGGACTCGCGGCGCTGGAACATCGAGACGCCGCGGCTCGATTCGTGGAGCCTGCGCGCCACTTGGACGCCCTCCCCTGCCTGGGCGGTGCAGGCGAGCTATGGCTGGCTGAAATCGCCCGAGGAACTGGAGCCGGACAGCAACGAGAGGCGCACCACCGCCAGCATCAATTACGCCAATGGGCCGCTCACCACGACGTTCGCCTTCTCCAACAAGGACAAGGGGCCGGGTCGGACGCTCACCGCGTGGCTGGGCGAGGCCAATTACGACCTGTCCGCGCGGCACAGCGTGTTCGGCCGGATCGAGAACGTCGCCAATGACGAGCTGTTTCCGGACCACGCCGATCCGCTGCACGACCGGCGCTTTCGCGTGACGAAGCTGGAGGGGGGCTATGCCTATCGCCTGCCAGTCGTCGGGCCGCTGGGGCTGGCCGTTGGCGGCACGGTCGGCACCTACGTGCTGCCGGATGCGCTGGACGCAGCGTATGGCAAAACACCAGTCAGTTTCACGCTGTTCGCCAAGCTTGCCTTGGGGCAATAGCGCACCGCCGTGCTCCTGCGAACGCAGGAGCCCAGGGTAGTGAGGGCAGCACCGCGCAACCCTGGGCTCCTGCTTGCGCAGGAGTACGGAGGGGGTATGGGCCGGGGCTGATCGCTATCCGGGACGACCGTCTGTAATGAAGAAATTGCTCGCACTCGCTGCGTTGGCCCTGTCGGCCTGCGCCACCACAGCCCCTCCGCCACCGCCGGCGCAGGCGGCGCCACAGGAAGCCCGCGCGCCCGTCACGATCCTCGTCTCGATCGATGGCTTCCGCCCCGATTATCTCGGCCGCGGCGTAACCCCGAACCTGTCGCGGCTCGCCGCCGAGGGGGCGACCGGGCCGATGCACCCGAGCTTCCCGTCCAAGACCTTCCCCAACCATTATACCCTGGTCACCGGGCTGCGGCCCGACCGCAACGGCATCGTCGGCAACAAGATGGAGGATGCCCGCCGCCCGGGCGAGGTCTTCACCATGGCGAGCGACGATCCGTTCTGGTGGAACGAGGCCGAGCCGATCTGGGTCACCGCCGAGAAAGCAGGAATCAGGACCGCGACGATGTTCTGGCCCGGCGCCAATGTCGCGATCGGCGGCAAGCGCGCCGACACATGGCCGAACGCGCTGACCGGAGGGGTGCGCCCCGATGACTGGCAGCAATATAACGAGGCAGTGACGGGAACGCAGCGCGTCAACGGCGTGCTCGATTGGCTGCGGCGCCCGGCGGCGATCCGGCCGGCCTTCCTGACGCTCTATTTCGACACAGTGGATACCGCCGGGCATCGCTTCGGGCCCGGCGATGCGCGCACCACGGCGGCCGTGGCGGAGGTCGATGCGCAAATCGGCGATCTGCTGCGCGGCCTCGCCACGCTCGGCCAGCCGGCCAATATGGTTATCGTCGCCGATCACGGCATGGCCGCGACGAGCAGCACGCGCACCATCGCGCTCGATCGCGTGGCCGATCCGGCGGATTACCGCATCGTCGAGAGCGGCCCCTATGCCGCGCTTGCCGCTGTCCCCGGGCATGAGGCGGCGCTGGAGAAGCGGCTCCTGCGCAAGGCCGATCACATGAACTGCTGGCGCAAGGCGGAAATCCCGGCGCGCCTGGCCTACGGCAAGAATCCGCGTGTGCCGCCCTATCTGTGTCTCGCCAATGACGGCTGGACGATCGCCGCGAGCGCCCCGAAGGAAGCCTCTAGCGGCGGCAGCCATGGCTATGACAATATGGCCGACGACATGACCGCCTTGTTCATTGCCAGCGGCCCGGCCTTTGCCCGCGGTCGCACGATCGCGGCGTTCGACAATGTCGATATCCAGCCGTTATTGGCATCCGTGCTGGGTATCGCGCCGCGTGCCGGCGATGGCACCCTGGGGACATGGAACGCCGTAAAGAGATAGGAGAGCGCGCGTGCAGTATTTCGAGGATATTGAGGTCGGATCGAAACAGAGCTTCGGCCATTACGCGGTCACGCGCGACGAGGTGATCGCCTATGCCGAGAAGTTCGATCCCCAGCCGTTCCATCTCTCCGACGAAGCCGCCGCGCAGACCCATTTCGGGCGTTTGTCGGCCAGTGGCTGGCATACCTGCGGCATGGTGATGTCGATGGTGGTGGCCAATCTCAAGGCCAACGAGCAGGCCGGGCTGGGATCGCCGGGGATCGACGAACTGCGCTGGCTGAAGCCGGTCTATCCCGGCGACACGCTACGCTGCGAAACCGAGATCGTGGACAAGCGCGCGTCGCAGAGCCGGCCGGAAATGGGCAGCTATCGATCCAGGATGACGGTGCTCAACCAGGATGACGTCGCCGTGCTGACCTTCGTGTCGATCGGCCTGATCCGCACGCGCCCAGCCTGAGCTAATTACCCCCTTAAGCTCCCCGGCGGAGGCCGGGGCCCAGTAGCGATGAAGCGGGTTATGACGCGCCGCCAACCAACTACTGCATCCGTACTGGGCCCCACCCGTCGCCGGGAGCAGTGACGGTTTTACTCCGGCCGCCCACCACGACGGCCACCACCACCGCCCCCGCGCATGCCGCCACGGTTCTGCCCGCCCCATTGGCGGAACGTCGGACGTCCACCTTCCGGCCGTGCCTGCGGCTGACGTACCGCACCGGCGTCTGCGCTACCCGGCTGAACCGCCGGGCGCTCGCCACGGTTGCCCTGATGGCCCGGCCGGGGTCCGCGATTACCCTGATATCCTTGGCCCGGTCGCATGCCCTGGAATCCCTGTCCCTGGCCTTGCCCCGGGCGGTTGAAGCCCTGCCAATTGGGCCGGTTCGGTCGGCCGGTGTTGCCGGCCTGGCCATTGCCGCCGGGGCGGCCTTGCCAATTGCCCGGACGACCATCACCACCAGGGCGCCCTTGCCAGTTGCCACCGGGGCGGCCGTTGCCACGCCGGCCTTCCCAATAGCGGCGCTGATTGTCGTTCCAGCGATGCGGGCGGCGATAGCGATCGTAGACGTAATAGCCGGAACCCGGATAATAATAGTCGCCGAACCAACCGTAATAACTGTTGCCGAAGCCGCCATAGCCATAGCCGGCGTCGCCATAGCCGTAGCCGCCATCGTAATAGCCATCACCATAGCCATAGCCGCCGGCACCATAGCCGGCGGAGAGGCCGCTATAGCCATAGCCGTCGGTGCACCCACCAAGGCCGAGCGCCGCGATCAGGCCGAGCGCGGCCAACTTGATACCCGAAAATGCCATTTTCCAACTCCCGAACGCGGAGAGCGGCCTGCCGAAGCGCCGCTGATGGAAAACAAACGGAGGGCGGAACATATTCGTTCCACCCTCCGGATGTAGGCTCAAGTGACCGACGCGGCGTAGCCGCGCCGTCGGTCGGGCTGCGCCCGCCGGCCGGGCCTGGCCCGAGACGCGGATTAGCGATGCTAATCCGCTGGCCGAGGCTCAATGCTTAACGTTGCGCCATACGTTCTGGTACGCACCGTACGCCAGGAAGCTGAAGATCAGCAGGAAGATCATCGCCGCCACACCGGCGCCATGGCGTGCCTGCAGCTTGGGTTCTGCCGTCCACACCAGGAACGCCGAGACGTCCTTGGCCATCTGGTCGACGCTCGCCTTGGTGCCGTCGGTATAGCCGACCTGGCCATCGCTGGTCAGCGGCGGCGGCATCGCGATGTTCAGGTTCGCGAAGTACGGGTTGTAGTGCAGCCCGGTCGGAGTCTTGGCATCCGGGAAATGCTTGAGCAGTTCCGCCGGCTGGTTCCGGTAGCCCGTCAACAGCGAGTAGATATAGGCCGGGCCGTCGTGACGCGCCTTGGTCATCAGCGAAAGGTCTGGCGGCAGCGCATTGTTGTTCGCGGCTCGGGCCGCGATTTCGTTGGGGAAGGGCGACGGGAACTTGTCCGACGCGATGTTCTTGCGCGTCGCGGCTTCGCCGGTGTCGGGGTTGATCGACGGCTGCTCGATCACCCACTGGTTGGCGATCGCCTTCACTTCCGGCTCGCTATAGCCGATCTCGCCGAGATCGCGGAACGCCACCAGACGCAGCGAATGGCAGGCGGCGCATACTTCCTTGTACACCTGGAAGCCGCGCTGGACCTGGCGGTTGTCGAACTTGCCGAGCGGCCCGTTGCTGGACAGCGCCAGCTCCTTGGGGTGCAAGTGGAATTCATGCTCGGCGGTTGCCGCCGGCGGATCGGTGATCACGCCCGAGACACTGGCGATCAGGGCGAGCGCCAGGACGCCGGCAAAGGCGATCCCGACGAGCATTGCGATGAAGCGAACCATGGTCGTATTCCCTCTTGTTCGCTTACGACTGCACAGCGGGGGTCAAGGCGGTGTGCGCCGGGCTGGTGCCGCCATGCTTGGCCAGCACCGCTTCGGTGATCGAGTTGGGCAACGGCGTCGGCCGTTCGGAGCGCGAGATCATCGGCAGGATGATCAGGAAGTGCGCGAAATAGTAGATCGCGGCGATCTGGCTGGCGATGACATAGGCCGGGTCCGCGGCCGAACCACCGCAATAGCCGAGCACCAGCACGTCGAGCACCAGGATCCAGAACGCGATCCGCGCCTTGGGGCGATAATTGTTCGACCGCACCGGCGAATTGTCCAGCCAGGGCAGGAAGAACAGCAGCAGGATCGAGCCGAACATCGCGAGCACGCCCCACAGCTTGGCGGGCAGGATGAAATCGACCGTGAAGGCGCGCAGGATCGCGTAGAACGGCCAGAAATACCATTCAGGCACGATGTGCGCCGGCGTCGAGAGCGGGTTGGCTGGTATGTAATTGTCCGGATGGCCGAGATAGTTCGGGTAGAAGAACAGCAGCCCGGCAAACACCAGCAGGAAGATGCCGAGCCCGAAGCCGTCCTTGGCCGTGTAATAGGGATGGAACGGCACGGTATCCTGCTCGCCCTTCACTTCCACGCCGGTCGGATTATTCGATCCCGGAATGTGCAGCGCCCAGATGTGCAGGATGATGACGCCGGCGATCACGAACGGCAGCAGGTAGTGGAGCGAGAAGAAGCGGTTGAGCGCGGCATCGTCCGGCGCGAATCCGCCGAGCAGCCAGATGCGGATCGTCTCGCCGACCCCTGGTATGGCCGAGAAGAAGCCGGTGATGACCTGCGCGCCCCAGAAGCTCATCTGGCCCCATGGCAGCACATAGCCCATGAAGGCGGTCGCCATCATCAGCAGGAAGATCGTGACGCCCAGCAGCCAGATCATCTCGCGCGGCGCCTTGTACGATCCGTAATAGAGGCCGCGGAAGATGTGCAGGTAGACGACGATGAAGAACATCGAGGCGCCGTTGGCGTGCGCATAGCGCAGGAACCAGCCGGCATTCACGTCACGCATGATGTGCTCGACCGAATCGAACGCCACGCCGCCATTGGCGGCATAGTGCATCGCCAGCACGATGCCGGTGATGATCTGGATGCCAAGGGCCGCACCGGCGAGGACGCCGAAGTTCCAGAAATAGTTGAGGTTGCGCGGCACCGGATAGCCGGCGCCGACCGCGTTGTAGACGAGGCGCGGGAGCGGCAGCCGTTCGTCCACCCACTTCATCAGCGGGTTGGTCGGCGCGTAATGCTTGGCCCAGGGGAAGCTCATATCTTGATCCTCAACCGACCGTCACGGTCGTGTCTGACGAGAAAGCGTAATCCGGCACGTGCAGGTTGAGCGGCGCCGGCCCCTTGCGGATGCGGGCGGCGGTATCATAGGCCGAACCGTGGCACGGGCAGAAATAGCCGCCGAACGGGCCCTTGTTCTCGCCTTCGCCCGCGCCTAGCGGCACGCAGCCCAGATGGGTGCACACGCCCATCGTGATCAGCCAGTTTTCCTTGCCGGGCTTGGTGCGCTCGGCCAGCGTCTGGGGGTCGCGCAACTCGCTGACGGGCACGGCGTTGGCGGCGGCGATCTCGGCCGGGGTCAGGTTGCGCACGAACAGCGGCTGCTTGCGGAAAGCCGTCTTGATCGCTTGGCCCGGCAGGATCTTCGACAGATCGATTTCGGTGGTCGCCTGCGCCAGCACGTCGGCGCTCGGGTTCATCTGGTTGATCAGCGGCAGCACGATCGCGACCGCGCCGACGCCGGCAAACGACACGGCGGCAATGTTGATGAAATCGCGACGCCGGGGGTCGGAGACCTCCTCATGAAACGGGGCCGGATCCTCACCAGGTGGGACAGCGGTATCAACACTTGCCATTCACTTGCCCTTGCAACTTAGCGCGGCGTTCAATTGGAGCCGCACCTCGCGACGTAAAGATACGCGTCCCCAATCCTCCGTTCCCGCGGAGGCTGGCGGTCTGATAGACGGGGGAACAGCGCTTTGCCAACAGCATTTTAGGGCGGTTGCGATGCACCCGCCGGACGTGCCAGGGATCGCGGGATGCGGATCGCCCTGTACCAACCCGATATCGCCGGCAATGTCGGTGCCATCCTGCGCACCGCCGCGTGCCTCGGGCTCGGCGTCGATCTGATCGAACCGATGGGCTTCACCTGGAGCGACAAGGCGCTGGCGCGATCGGGCATGGATTATGTCGGCGCGGTCGATGTCGTGCGCCATGTCGACTGGGCCGCGTTCGAGGCGCAGGTCGCGGGGCGCATCGTGCTGCTCACCACCAAGGGCGCCGTACGGCTCGACGGCGCGGCCTTCGCGCCCGACGACGTGCTCCTGATGGGCAGCGAGGGGGCCGGCGTCCCGGAGGACGTGCATGCGCGGGCGGACGTGCGCGTGCTGATCCCGATGCGCGCCGGCATGCGCTCGATGAACATCTCGGTCGCCACCGGCATCGTCGCCGCCGAGGCGCTGCGGCAAACGGGTGGCTGGCCACTCTAGCCTCTCCCCGTACCGGGGATGATCAGTTAAGGGCCGCCCATGATCCTCGACGAACAACAAACCGCCGCCCGCACTTGGTTCGAACATCTGCGCGACCTGATCTGCGCCGAATTCGTCGCGATCGAGCGCGAGGCGGGGTCGGCGGCCGCCTTCGACTTCATTCCCTGGGACCGCGTCGATCCCTCCGGGGGCCCCGGCGGCGGCGGGGTGCGCGGGGTGATGAAGGGGCAGGTGTTCGAGAAGGTCGGCGTCAACGTCTCGACCGTCGGCGGCACGTTCGAGGGCGATTTCGCGAAATCGATCCACGGCGCCAGCGACGATCCGACCTTCTTTGCCACCGGCATCAGCCTGGTCGCGCACATGGCCAATCCGCACGTGCCCGCGGTGCACATGAACTGCCGCTTCCTCATCACCACCAAGCGCTGGTTCGGCGGCGGCGCCGACCTCAACCCGCCCTTGCCGCGCGAGGAGGACACCGCCGATTTCCACGCCACGCTGAAGGCGGCCTGCGATGCGCATGTACCGGGCGACTATCCGCGTTTCAGCAAATGGGCCGACGATTATTTCTTCATCCCTCACCGCCAGGTGCATCGCGGCGTCGGCGGCATCTTTTACGATCATCTGGAAGGCGATTTCGCGACCAATTTCGCCTTCACCCAGGATGTCGGCCGCGCGTTCCTGGATGCCTATCCCCGCATCGTGCGGCGGCGGATGAACGATCCGTTCGACGATACCGACCTCGCCCGCATGCGCGCCTGGCGTGGCCGCTATGCCGAATTCAACCTGGTCTATGATCGCGGCACGCTGTTCGGCCTGAAGACCGGCGGCAATATCGACGCGATCCTGATGAGCCTCCCGCCGCTCGCGACGTGGGAGTAACCGCGTGGCGCTGATCCCGGTGGCCGACGACCAGGTGGCGACGATCGTCACCACGCTGGAGATGACGCGGCGCCCCGCCGCCCGGCCGCTGCCGCCCTCCCCGCTCCGCCTGGTGCGCTGGTCCTCCCCCGCGCCGGACAAGTACCGCGCGCTGTTCGCCCGCGTCGGTGCGCCCTGGCTGTGGTTCTCGCGGCTGGTGATGGACGATGCCGCACTCACCCGCATCATCCACGATCCCGCCATCACCATCCACGCCGCGGTCGATCGCCAGGGGATCGAGGTCGGCCTGCTGGAGCTCGATTTCCGCAAGGCCGGCGCGTGCGAACTATCCTATTTCGGGCTGATCCCCGAACTCGCCGGGCAAGGCCATGGCCGCTGGATGATGGCGCAGGCGCTGGCGATGGCGTGGCGCCGGGATGTCTCCCGGGTCTGGGTGCACACCTGCACGCTCGATCACCCCTCGGCGCTCGGCTTCTACCGCGCGTCGGGCTTTACCGCGATCTCGCGCACGATCGAGACCTTCGCCGATCCGCGGGCGACCGGCGCGCTGCCGGCCGACGCAGCGCCTCAGGTGCCGCTGTTCTCCAGCCGGCGATAGACCGCGATCTGGACCAGCGCCGTCGCCAGCAAGGCGGCGGCAGCGACCGCCGCCCCCGCCGCATCGGCCAGCGTGATCGCCACGACGTTGGGCGCGGCCGCCCGCAGCCCCTTGTCGATCATCGTGAAGGGCGCCGCCATCAGCGCGCCACCCAGGATCGTCAGCGATACCAGCCCCGCCAAAGGCAGCCCGTACCCACGGGTCATCGCCCAGCTCCGCGCCACGCCGCGCCCGACGCTGATCGGGCGTTCGGCAACCAGGATCGGCCCCAGCGCGATCATCCGGCCGAGCACGTACAGGCCGGGCAGCAGCAGAATGAGCGTCAACACGCCCACCCCCAGCGGCAACCCGACCAGGATCATGGCCAGCAGGTAGCGCGGAAAAAGCTGCGCCGCGCTGCGGATCGCACCGCCCAGATCGGGCCGGTCGCGTCCCAGATAGGCCGTCAGCACGATCAGCGTGCCGGCCTGCACGATCAACGCAGCGAGCAGATACCAGCCGCCATAAGCCGAGATCCAGGCGACGATGCTTTCCGCCAGCGCCATTTGCGCCGCCTGGCTCATCTCCGCCGTCACCACCATCGGCGGGATCGGCGGCAGCAGCAGCAGGGTGGCGAATTGCGGCAGGAACAGGAACAAGGCGGCGATGCGGACCAACAGGTCGCCGTCCGTGCGCCACATCGCCCAGGCATCGCGCAACGCGCCGGCCATATCGATCTTCATGATGCCGTGGCGATCGGCTCGCGTGCGGCGCGCGCCGCTAGGTACAGCTTGGCGGTGAACGCATCGGCCAGCACCGTGAACACCGTCCCCACCAGGCTGACGATCATCGCCGTCAGCACCGTGGCGATGGTGATGTCCCCGTCGCCGCCGGCGATCAGTTGCAGGATCGATCCGAACACCGTCCGGGCGGCCAGCACGGAGACCATCGCCACGATCAGCAGCAGCACCAGCACGCCGATGATCTTCCACGCAATGCCGCGGGTCAGCGCGAAGGAGCGCGCGAACACGCCGGTGCCGCGCCGTTCCGCCACCACCAACGGCGTCACCAGCGCCAGGCGCGATCCGAGGAACAGGAAAATCGGCAGCAGCGCCAACGTGTACAGCACGATGAACCCCGCGGCATTGGGCGGCACTTCCCCCTGCTGCCCGTTCATCGCCGCCTGCAGGTCATAGCCCGACAGGCCGAGCACGACCGGGATCGGCGCGATCAGCAGCAGCATGCCGAGCAGTAGCAGCAAGGCCACGCCGATCATCGGCAGCAACCGTCGGCTCGCCACGCGCATCGCGCCGCGCCCGCCGGCAGGATCGAGCGCCCAGGCGACGATCGCCAATTGCCCCCAAAGCGACAGGATCGACAGCAGCAGCGATGCGCCGTTTACCGACAGCCGCGCGGTTTCCGATTGTGTAGCCAGCGGCGCGATGATCGACTGGATCGCGGAGGGCAGCAGGATCGCCAGCAACGCGACCGGCAGGATCGCCGACAGATGCTCGCTGAGGAACGCGGTCGTGCGATCCCACACATTTCCCATCGTCACCATGTCGCCACCTGCTTCCCGATTATACCGGGCGGAGCGTTAGCCCATGGCGCCGTCGCTTGCCAATGGCCGCAGGCGCGGACTTGCACGACGGGGTCCGGTGGCCCAATTGCCAGGGGTGAGCTCAGACGACGAACCCGAATGGCGTAGCGACCCCGCGCAGATCGATTATGCGCGGGCCCTGGCCGAGATGGAGGCGCGCGCCGCGGCGGTCGCCGCCGGCACCGCGCGCGAACTGCTGTGGCTGCTGGAACATCCGCCGGTCTACACCGCGGGCACCAGCGCCGATGTCGCCGAGCTGATCGATCCGCGCTTCCCGGTGATCTCGGCCGGGCGCGGCGGGCGCTACACCTATCATGGGCCGGGGCAGCGGATCGGCTATGTCGTGCTCGATCTCGGCAAACGCGGGCGCGACGTCCGCCATTTCGTCCATTCGCTCGAAGGCTGGGTGATCGCGGCGCTGGGCGAGATCGGCATAGAGGCGTTCCGCGCGGCCGGCCGGATCGGCATCTGGACGTTCGATCAGGCCGGGCGCGAGGCGAAGATCGGGGCGATCGGGGTGCGCGTGAAGCGCTGGATCACGATGCACGGCTTCTCGGTCAACCTCACGCCCGATCTATCGCATTTCGACGGCATCGTGCCATGCGGCATCGCCGAATATGGCGTGACCAGCGCTGCCGCACTCGGCCGGCCGAGCGACCACGCAACTTTCGACGCCGCTTTGGCGTTGCATGCCGATGCGTTCCTGAAAACAGTTTCTTCTCAGCGGTAAAACTATGCTTGAGGCGTTTCTGTAATCAGACTAATGTCTACGTCGGTTTGGGTATTTTAGGCCAGCAGGCGTTTCCAAATCCGTTATCTAGGGAGCTTCCAAATGCGTGCACTCATTTCCAAGGTACTGACCGGTTCGATGATCGCTGGCGCGGCGCTGATGGTTTCGGCCTGTGGCCCGAAGACCGAGACGACCACCGACAACACGATGGTCACCGATCTCAATGCGACCGAAGGCATGGACACGATGTCCGACAACATGACCGCTGTTGACGGCGCGATGAGCGACAACGGCAGCATGATGTCGAACGACAGCTCGATGTCGAACGGCTCGATGATGTCGAACGACAGCTCGATGATGTCGAACGACAGCTCGATGTCGAACGGCACGACCACGAACGCGATGTAATCACCCCTTTCGGGTTGATTATAGGGGCCGTCCGGACAACCGGGCGGCCCTTTCGATTCAAGGCGTTGGGCATCATGGCGTTCGGATCGGGCAAATGCGTCGCACGGTGATGCGACAGCGCCCGATGGTTGAGAACGATCACGAAAGGGCTTGGGTACGCGGGCGAAAAGCCCTAATCGCCAGTCAATTAGGCGAATGCAGGTGAGGTTGTGATGACGGTGTTGCGTACGATTTTTGCAGGCCTGCTTGCCACGTGCGCGCTGGCGCCGGTCCCCGCCTCGGCCCAATTCTACATGCGCTCGCACGATTTCAGCGGTGAGCCGGTGCGCGGCGACGAACCGGGGATCGGCGTCGACCTGCCCGGCGCGACGGATGCGGAATTGCAGGCCGGCATGGTATGGAACCTGCGCGCCGCGCTCAACATCGCCGCGCTGCAATGCCAGTTCGAACCTACGCTGTTGACGGTTCCGAACTACAACATGGTCATGCTCGATCACGCCGCCGAGCTGAAATCGACCTATGCGACGCTGACCAAATATTTCCAGCGTACCAACAAGACGCCCAAGGCGGCACAGACCGCGCTCGATCAGTTCGGCACGCGTGTCTATGGCAGCTTCTCGACCTCGGCCGCACAACTCGGCTTCTGCCAGGTGACGTCGTCGATCGGCCGCGACGCGATCTTCCACCCGCGCGGCTCGCTGCACATCATCGCCCGCCAGCGGCTGCGCGAATTGCGCAACAGCCTGGTCCCTTACGGCGAGCAGCGCTTCCCCCGCGGCAGCGGCTTCGACCGCTACGTCCTGACCCCCCGGCTCGATGCGCAATGCTGGAACCGCAAGGGCGACTGGAACGCCGGCAAATGCGGCAGCAACGTGCAATGGATCATGCGCTGACCCGCTAGGCGCGGCCCGTGAACGTCACCCCGGACGAGTTCCGGGGTCCACTGCTCCGCAAACCCTCACCTGTCCGACGCCAGGCACCGTGGCCCCGGAACAAGCCCAGGGCGTCCCCGTCGGACATATCTCGTCATCCCCGCGCAGGCGGGGATCCATAGCGGCTGGCGTCGCGGTCAAAGTCCCAGCGTCCGAGTTTATGGATCCCCGCCTACGCGGGGATGACCAGGTGAGAAGTGTCCTGGCGGTACAATCACCGAAGATATCCGGGTGACGGCTAGTGCGACGGCCGTGCCCCACGCGGGCTCGAGCTGCATCAACCCACCCACGCGGGCTAGACCTGCACCAACCACCCGTTCGTGTCGAGCGAAGTCGAGACACCCCCCACGTCCGCCAGCCCCAGTGCCCCGCTCCCACCCCCCGTTCGTCCTGAGTAGCCATCGAGTAGCGCGAAGCGCGTATCGAGAGGGCGTATCGAAGGACACGCGATACCGCGCTCCAAGCTGCTTCGATACGAGCCCTCGATACGGCCTTCGGCCTACTCGGTCTCTACTCAGCACGAACGGGAGGGAAAAGTAATCACCTAGGACCGTGTCTCGACTGCGCTCGACACGAACGGGCTCGTAGAAAATCGCCGCAACCCTAGCGCAGCCCAAGCAGCTTATGCGTCTGGATCGTCAGCCGCCATTTCGGCCGCTCTATCACCAGGTCGATCGCCGCCGCATGGTTGGCCGCGCCGCGCGCATCGTCCATCGGCTGCAGCAGGAAATGGGCGAAGTCCCAGCTTTCCATCTCCGCCACGTCGCTGCCCGGCTGCGGCCACACCAATTTTAGTTCGTGGCCCGAACGCTGCACCACCAGGCTGCCCGCCTTGGGGCTGATGCAGATCCAGTCGATGCCGGGATGTGCGGCGATCGTCCCATTGCTCTCGATCGCGATCTCGAAGCCATGGCCATGCAGCGCCTCCACCACGGCATCATCGACCTGCAGCATCGGCTCGCCCCCGGTGAGCACGATGAAACGATTGTCCTGGCCCTCACCCCAGAACGCCGCCGCCTCCGCCGCTAGGCTTGCCGCATCGGCGAACTTGCCGCCGCCTAAGCCGTCCACGCCGACGAAGTCCGTATCGCAGAACCGGCAGATCGAGCTTGCGCGATCCTGCTCGCGGCCCGACCACAAGTTGCAGCCGGCAAAGCGCACGAACACCGCACGACGCCCGGCATTGACCCCCTCGCCCTGCAGCGTGAGGAACATTTCCTTGACGGCATACGACATGGCTAAGCGGCGGCGTAGATCGTCGGATCGGGCAGGCCGGCATCCTCAAAGCCCTTGGCGCGCAGGCGGCAGCTGTCGCACGTGCCGCAATGCGCCGGGCCCGGGGCCGGATCGTAGCACGACCAGCTGATTCCGGCGTCCAGCCCGAGCCGCGCCGCCTCGCGCACGATATCCGCCTTGGTCATGTCCTGCAGCGGCGCGTGGATCTTGAACGGCGCGCCCTCGACCCCGGCCTTGGTCGCGATCTCGGCGAGCTTTTCGAACTCGGCGATGAATTCGGGGCGGCAATCGGGATAGCCCGAATAATCCAGCGCATTGACGCCGATATACAGATCGCGCGCGCCCATCGCCTCGGCCCAGCCGAGCGCCAGGCTGAGGAAGATCGTATTGCGCGCCGGCACGTAGGTGATCGGGATCCCCTCGCCGACGCCGGTCTTCGGCACGTCGATATCGGCGGTCAGCGCCGAGCCGCCGAAGGCCGACAGGTCGAGCGGCAGCACGATGTGCCGTTCCGCGCCGAGCATCGCGGCGACGCGGCGCGCGGCGGCGAGTTCGATATGGTGGCGCTGGTTATAGTCGATCGACAGCGCGAGCACGCGGTGCCCGTCTTCCTTGGCGCGCGCGGCGGAGACCATCGAGTCGAGCCCGCCCGAGACCAGGACGACGGCATATGTTTCTGATACCATGATCCGCGCCAGCTAGGCCCCTGCGCTTGCTATCGCAAGGCTTGCCCGAAAAATCGGGCCGCCCGTGAGCGGCCCAGGGGAAGCTCATGCGAGCCATTCTAGGGAGAAGCACATCCATGCAAAGACATGCGACGATCCCGTCTACCCCGGCCTGCCTAACGATCGCTTAACTCGGGGTCTGCGCCGTTCAGGAAACGACGGCGGTGACGGGCACCGGAAACTTGGTCGCGCAGAACTGGCAATCGACATAGATCATGCCGTCGGCATCGGCCATTTCGCGCTGCTCCTCGACCGGAAACTGCCCCAGCACCTGCGCGATGTAATCGGGCGAGCAGCGGCATCCACGCGCCAGCGATACCTCGGACAGCAAACGGACCTCGGTTTCCTCGTTGAACAGCCGCCACACCAACGTCTCGAGCGGCAGCGTGGGATCGGCCAGTTCGTCCGCCCCCATCGTGCCCCCCAGGATCGCGACATGCTCCCATTCCGGATGGTCGAGCCGCACGTGCAGCCGCTCGCGACCGTCCTCGCCCTCGGGCAGGTGCTGCAGGAACAGGCCGCCCGCGACATGCGTACCATCCGCCCGGCGCGCGATGCCGAGCTTCACCAGGCTCGGTATCTGTTCGGACTGCACGAAATAGCTCTGCGCCGCATCCGCCAGCGAATCGCCGTCCAGCGGCACGATGCCCTGGTACCGCTCCTTGGTCGCCGCCTGGTCGAACGTGATCGCCAGATACCCCGCGCCGAACAGCGCGAACAAGGACGGGTTTTCCGGGCACTCGGCCAACCGCTCGGCATCGTACTGCACGTAACCGCGCAGCTCGCCGCCCTTGTAATCGCACACCAGCAGCTTCACCACGCCGCCATCGGTCTGCGCCTGCAGCGTCAGCTGCCCGCCGGCATCCTTCAGCGTCGAACCCAGCAACGCGGCCAGCGTCAGCGCCTCCGCCAGCAGCGCCTCGATCGGCGCCGGATAGGCATGCGCCGCCAGCACGGTGTCGAGCACGGCGCCCAGCCGCACCACGCGGCCACGCGCATGCCGCGCCGGGATGGTAAAGCCGAGCGCGCGGTCGGTATCGATAATCTTGGGATCTTCCATCCGGGTCCAGATAGGAACCCCGCCCGATCAACTCAACCGATCTGCCCGAAACACCAACGCAGCACCGATTTCTGCGCGTGCAGCCGGTTCGCCGCCTCCGCCCAGATCAACGATTGCGGCCCGTCGATCACCTCTGCCGTCACTTCCTCGCCGCGATGCGCGGGCAGGCAGTGCAGGAACGCGGCGTCGGGCTTGGCCAGCGCCATCAGCGCGGCATCCACCTGATACGGCATCATCGCCTTCAGCTTGGTCTCGGCATGCGCCTGCCCCATCGAGATCCAGCTGTCAGTGACGATCACGTCGGCCCCCGCCACCGCCTCGCGCGGATCGGCGACGACCCGTGCCCGGCCCGATGCCCGCACGATCGCCTCTTCCTCCGGCTGGAACCCCTGCGGACAAGCCGCGACGACATCGAACCGCATCAGCGTCGCGGCCTCGACGATCGAGGCCAGCACGTTGTTGCCATCGCCCAGCCAGGCCAGCTTCAGCCCGGGCAGCGCCTTGCCGCTCTCGATGATCGTCAGCAGGTCGGCCATGATCTGGCACGGGTGCGACGCATCGGTCAGGCCGTTGATCACCGGGACGCTGGCATGATGCGCCATCTCCTCGACCTTGGCATGATCGTCGGTGCGCAGCATGATCGCGTCGCAATAGCCCGACAGCACGCGCGCCGTATCAGCCACCGTCTCGCCGCGCCCGAGCTGCGTGGTGCCGGCATCGAGCACGACGCACGATCCGCCCAGCTGCCGCATCGCCATGTCGAACGACACGCGGGTGCGGGTGGAATTCTTCTCGAACACCAGCGCCAGCGTATGCCCGGCAAGCGGCGCATCGTCATCGGCCCGGCCCTTGGGGAAGCCCGCACGCGCCGCCTTGCGATCGAGCGCGTCGGCCAGCATCGCGGCGATGCCGTCGGCTCCGGCGTCGGACAGGTTGAGAAAGTGGCGGTGACTCATCGGATCGACCTTGTTGCTCCGTTCGTCCTGAGTAGCGGCTGAGCTTGTCGAAGGCGCGTATCGAAGGACGGGTGCTTCGATACGGGGCTTCGATACGCCGGCGGCTACTCGGCCCCTACTCAGCACGAACGGTAATTGGTTATTCGTCCATCGCCGGCACGAAAACCCGCGCCGCTTCGCTCATCTTCTCGACGAATTCCGCGATGTGCGTCTCATCGATGATCAGCGGCGGCAGGATGCGCACCACATTCTCGCCCGCCGCCACCGTCAGCAGCCCGTGATGATCGCGGCAATGCGCCACGAAATCGCGCGATATCACCGCATCCTTCAGCTTCAGACCGAGCATCAGGCCATGCCCGCGCACCGAATCGAACACGGCGTCGTGATTGGGGATCATCTGCTCGAGCGACTGGCGCAGCCGCGCGCCCATCATCGTCACGTTCTCCAGGAACCCCTCTTCCAGGATCACGTCGAGCACTGCCTCGCCCGCCGCCATTGCCAGCGGATTGCCGCCATAGGTGGAGCCATGCGTGCCGAACACCATGCCCTTGGCCGCTTCTTCGGTGGCAAGGCAGGCGCCGAGCGGAAAGCCGCCGCCAATGCCCTTGGCCACCGCGATGATGTCCGGCGTCACGCCGTACAGCTCGTGCGCGAACAATTTGCCGGTCCGGCCATAGCCTGCCTGCACCTCGTCCAGCACCAGCAACAAGCCATACTCGTCGCACGCCTTGCGCAGCCCTTCGAGGAACTCCTGGCTCGCCGGGCGGATACCGCCCTCGCCCTGGATCGGCTCGACCAGGAAGCCGGCGGTATGTTCGTCGATCAGCGCCAGCGCCCCGGCCAGATCGTTGAACTGCGCATATTTGAAGCCCGGCAGCAGCGGCTCGAACCCGTCGCGCATCTTCGCCTGGTTGGTCGCGCTGATCGTGCCGAGCGTCCGGCCATGGAAGGCGGTGTCGAACGTGATCAAGTCATGCCGCTCGGGATTGCCGTTGACGAAATGATAGCGCCGCGCGGTCTTGATCGCGCACTCGACTGCCTCGGCGCCCGAATTGGTGAAGAACACCGTGTCGGCGAAACTCGCATCGACCAGCCGCTGCGCGAAATGCTCGCCCTGCGGGGAGCCATACAGGTTCGACACGTGCATCAGCGTCGCCGCTTGCTTGGCGATCGCCTCGACCAGCTTGGGATGGCCGTGGCCTAGCGCATTCACCGCAATGCCGCTGGCGAAATCGAGATACTGCTCGCCTTGTTCGCCGTACAGATACACGCCCTCGCCGCGCACCGGGCGCACGCCGCAACGCGGGTACACAGGCATTAGCGGGGTGATCGGCACAGGAAGTCTCCCGAAAAGCAACGGGCGACCAAAGCGGCCGCCCGGAACGCGCTGATACCGGGGTTGTCCGGTGCGCGTCAAACCCTGCGTGTTGCGGGGCTACAGTGCGTAGCCCCTACCCCAAACGCCCCGTCACCCCGGACCTGTTCCGGGGTCCACTGCGCCACACACTCTCAGGCTTCCGATTTTGCGGCACGGTGGACCCCGGAACGGGTCCGGGGTGACGGAAGGTTGCGTCGCCCCCTAATTCTTCAACCGCCAGCCACCCTTCAGCAACGCATAGCAGAGCGCCCCCAGCGCCACGTCGATCGCCAGGATCACCAGACTCCCGACCCATACCGGCGAATCGGCCGCGCCGAGGAACCCGTAACGAAAGCCCGAGATGATGTAGAAGAACGGATTGGCATGGCTGATCGCCTGGAAAGCCGGCGCCAGCCGATCGACCGAGTAGAACGTCCCCGACAAGAGCGTCAGCGGCCCGACCACGAAATTGCTCACCGCCGCGGCATGATCGAATTTCTCCGCCCAGATCGACGTCAACACGCCGAGCAACCCGAGGAACACCGAACCCAGCAGCCCGAACCACAGGATCGCCAGCGGATTGTGCGGCAGCACGTGCACGCCCGGCCACACCAGCATAGCCAGCCACACCGCAAAGCCGACGCAGAACGCCCGCGTCACCGCGCCGCCCACCAGCGCCGCCAGCAATTCGGCGGTCGACAGCGGCGGCATCAGATAATCGACGATCGTGCCCTGGATCTTGCCCACCAGCAGCGAGAAGCTCGCATTGGCAAAGGCGTTGGTCAGCATGCCCATCACGATCAGGCCCGGCGCCAGGAAATCGGCGAACGCCACCGTCTCGCCGCCGACATGCACCGCGCTGCGTCCGCCCATCGCGACCGTGAAGACGATCAGGTACAATAGGGTCTGGATCGCCGGCGCCCAGATGGTTTGCAGCTGCACCTTGAAGAAACGCCGCACCTCCTTGATATAGAGCGTGCGAAGACCGCCCCAATTGACGTTCCGGATTACGGGCACGCCGGGGGCGTTCATCACCGTCCCGTGGGCGGTGTCTGGAATTTGGCCGATTGGGGGCTGGCTGGTCATGGCTGACGCGCTAAAGCGTGGACGCGCTGGCCGCAACCCGGCAGTAGAGAATGGGATAACGAATGAGCTGGACCGACGAGCGTATCGATACGCTGAGGAAGATGTGGGAAGGCGGCAGCACCGCCAGCCAGATCGCCGAGGAACTGGGCGGCGTCAGCCGTAATGCCGTGATCGGCAAGGCGCACCGTCTGGGGCTGCAGTCGCGCCCGTCGCCGGTCAAGCCGAACGAACCCGCAGTCGAGAAGGTCGCAGCGCCCGAGCCCGTCGCACCGGTCGAGGTTGCGGCCGCCCCCGTCCGCGAGCCTGTCGCACCACGCCCTGTCGAGCAGGTCGCGGCGCCCACGCCGGCGCCGGTCGCCGATATCGACGACGAGGATGAAGACGAAGACGAGATCGACGAGGTCGTGGCGGCAGCACCTGCCGCCCCCGCACAGCCGGTCATGCGCTCGGTCGGCCCCGGCGGCTTCCTGCGTCAGGCGCCCGGCGAGCAGCAGGCACCGATCACCCCTGCCCCGCCGCGGCGCCTGGTCCCGGCCAAGCCCTCGGCCGAGATGGCCGACAAGACCAGCCTGCTCGATCTCAACGACAAGGTTTGCAAATGGCCGCTCGGCCATCCCGGCGAGCCCGACTTTCACTTCTGCGGCGACAAGGTGAACCCTGGCTTCCCCTATTGCGTGGCGCATTGCGGCCACGCCTATCAGGCACAGCTGCCACGCCGCGACCGCCGCCCGCCGCCACCCCTGCCCTTCGGCGGCGCCCGCGCCCGCTAAGGCCCGACCACCGTCCCCCGGCCTTGAGCCGGGGTCCCGCTTCTTGAAGCCGGCGGAAACAGAACCCTGGTTCAAGCGTGACGAACCAACCCTGACCGTTCGTGTCGAGCGCAGTCGAGACACCTTCCCAAGCGCGAAGTGTCTCGACTGCGCTCGACACGAACGGGAAGGTGACGGGCCGTTCCAATGTCGTGCATCCAAAACCGTCTGGCCCAGACATTAAAAACCCCGCCATGGCTGATGCCGTGGCGGGGTTTTTTGTGCCTTGTGACACGGGTCGTCCGGGGAGCTAGATTGCTGTCCGAGCCATGATCCCGGGGCCGTGTCGGTCGGGCGGCACATCGCCCGACCAAGAGCCCGCCCCCGCCGAAGCGGGAGCGATCTCGTACATTCTTAGAAGCGGAACGCCGCGGTCGCGCGGACGCTGTGCCAGCGGAACTGCTGGTCGCTACGCGTCAGATCGGTGCCCGTGGTGTTGGGTGCCGAGATGAAGGGATTGTCGATGGCTGCCGTACCGCGTGCCGCACGCACGGTGTAGTCGTCGTCCTTGTACTGGTTGTACAGATATTCGAGACCGACCGAGAAGTTGCGACCGATCTTCTGCTCGATGCCGCCGCCGGCAACGAAGCCCCACGTGTCGCTATCGCCGTCCGAAGAGAAGGCGTTGAGCGCGTTGGTCGTGGTGAAGGAGTGACGCAGCTTGGCATAGCCAGGGCCGCCGGCTGCATAGAACAAAGTGTTGTTGGCAGCATAGCCCAGACGGCCACGGATGCTGGCATCATACTTCAGCTTGCGCGTGAAGGTGTACGCAGCAGGGGTCGAGCTGAAGCCCGAGACGCTGTCGCGAATTTCCGACTTGCCGAATTCACCGACGACACCGAACACGATGTGACCGATCTGCTGGTCGATACCGACGCGCGCGGCATAGCTGAGGCCGTCCTTGTCGTTGGCGCAGCTGGTGTTCGCGGTCGACGTCGCACGACCGTTGCAGAAGCCGTTGGCGAAGGCATTGGTACCCGCGCCGCTGGTGACCGCGTCGCCGAACGTGCCGTCGAGGTTGCGATCGAACGAGATGCCGCTGCCGACGTCATTCGGCTGCGCGTCGAAACCAATCGAGCCGCCGACATAAACGCCCGAGAACGGCGCCTCTTCGGTCGACTGCGCAAAGGCAGGAGAGGAGAGCGCCAGAGCGGCAGTGCCGGCGGCGAGGGTAACGAGAAACTGGCTGCGCATGGTAAAAACTCCAAATGGTGCGTTGCAGCGGTCAAACAGTCGGACCGCCGTAAAGATGCATCGTCCGTCACATCAATCTGCGGTGTGACATTCGCGTCACACCGCCGGGCGCTTGCCCGAACCGCGGCCCTGTCGCTATACCGCCTAATGGCTAACGACTTGTTCGCATCCACCACCCCCAACACATCCGACTATAATGCATCGTCGATCGAGGTGCTCGAAGGCCTTGAACCGGTCCGGCGTCGCCCGGGCATGTACATAGGCGGCACGGATGAACGGGCGCTGCATCATCTGGCCGCCGAAGTGCTCGACAATGCCATGGACGAGGCGGTGGCCGGCCATGCCAGCCGCATCGAGATCACGCTGGAACCGGGCAACCGTCTGACCATCGTCGACAATGGCCGCGGCATGCCCGTCGATCCGCATCCGAAATTCCCCGAAAAGTCGGCCTTGGAGGTGATCCTCACCATGCTGCATTCGGGCGGCAAGTTCGACGGCAAGGCCTATGCGACGAGCGGCGGGCTGCACGGCGTAGGCGTATCGGTGGTGAACGCGCTGTCGAGCGACACGACGATCGAGGTCGCCCGCAACAAGACGCTGTATCGTCAGCGCTTCTCGCGCGGGCTGGCGCTCGGCCCATTGGAGGCACTCGGCCCCACGCCCAACCGGCGCGGCACCTCGGTCAGCTTCGTCCCCGACGACGAGATCTTCGGGCGCGAGATGCATTTTAAGCCGGCGCGCCTCTACAAACTCTGCCGCTCCAAGGCCTATCTGTTCGCCGGCGTCGAGATCCGCTGGAAATGCAGCCCGGAACTGATTTCGGACGACACGCCACCCGAGGCGATGTTCCAGTTCCCCGGCGGCCTTGCCGATCACCTGCGCGAACAGGTTGGCGGGCGCGAATGCGCGACCAGCGACTTCTTCGCGGGGTCGCAGGATTTTCCCGGCGAGAACCAGGGCCGGGTCGAATGGGCGGTCGCCTGGCCGCTGTGGAGCGACGGCAGTTATTCCTGGTATTGCAACACCATCCCCACGCCCGACGGCGGCACGCACGAGGCAGGCCTGCGCGCCGCGCTCGTCCGGGGCTTGCGCGGCTTCGGCGATCTGGTCGGCAACAAGAAGGCCAAGGAGATCACCGCCGACGACGTGATGATCGGCAGCGAATTGATGCTCAGCGTCTTCATCCGCGAACCGCAGTTCCAGAGCCAGACCAAGGACCGCCTGACGAGTCCGGAGGCGACGACCCTGGTGGAAAAGGCGATGCGCGACCATTTCGATCACTGGCTCAGCCGCAACATGGAACGCGGCAAGGCGCTGCTCGGCTATATCCTCGAACGCATGGACGAACGCCTGCGCCGCAAGGCCGAGCGCGAGGTCAAGCGCAAGACCGCGACCAGCGCGCGCAAGCTGCGCCTGCCCGGCAAGCTCACCGATTGCTCGTCGGACGATCCCAGGGGCACCGAGATCTTCATTGTAGAAGGTGACAGCGCCGGCGGCTCGGCCAAGCAGGCCCGCGACCGCAAGACCCAGGCAATCCTCCCCATCCGCGGTAAGATTCTAAACGTCGCAAGCGCGACCTTGCAGAAAATTGCCGCCAATTCCGAAATCGCCGATCTGATCCAAGCGCTCGGCTGCGGCACCCGCAAGGATTGTGTGCCCGACAACCTGCGCTACGAACGCATCGTCATCATGACCGACGCCGATGTCGACGGCGCGCACATCGCCACGCTGCTGATGACGTTCTTCTTTCAGGAAATGCCCGAACTCGTCCGCCGCGGGCACCTCTATTTGGCGCAACCACCGCTCTACCGCCTGACCGCGGGCACCAAGAGCCTGTACGCCATGGACGACACGCACCGCGCCGCGCTCGAGGCCAAGGAGTTCAAGGGCAAGAAGGTCGACATCGCGCGCTTCAAGGGCCTCGGCGAGATGAACCCGATGCAGCTGCGCGAGACGACGATGGATCCGAAGACACGGAGCATGCTGCGCATCACCCTGCCGCAGGAATATGAAGAACGCGCCGGCGTGAAGGATCTGGTCGACCGCCTGATGGGCAACAACCCCGCGCACCGCTTCGCCTTCATCCAGGAAAACGCTGCGAGAATAGACGAGGAAACGATCGACGCCTGACCACTTTGGCTGTTGTCGCCTGCTCGCCGATGCATCATCCTGATAACGGAACTCCGGGGGATGCCACGCCATGCGCCACTTGATCGCCGGCCTGACTGCACTGCTGCTCGCCGCGCCTGCACTTGCACAGACCGCGCCACCCGTAACTGCGCCGGCGCCAATCAAGGCCGCGCCGGAACTCGATCGTCGCATCGGCGAAGTCACTGCCATCATTAACGGTGGCGGCGACTATGCCGCGACCTTTGCACCGGCCTTCATCGCCGCCGTGCCGAAGCCGGCGTTTGACCGCATCTCCCAACAGCTTGTTACCGCTGCCGGCAAGGCGCTGAGGGTGGAAGACGTGCGGCCCGCCAACCCGCATGCCGCAACCATCGTCATCGTCTTCGAACGGGGCCGGGCGGCGGCAGAGATATCGGTCGAGGCGACTGGTGCGCAGTTGATCAACGGGCTGCGGATTACCGGCCTGTCCGCCAGCGAGACATCACTTTCGGCAGTCGATGCCGAGCTTGCCAAGCTGCATGGCAAAACCGGCTTCGCGCTGGCCAAGCTGGGCGACACCAAGCCCGAGACGCTCATCGCGCGCGGCGTGGATGTGCCGATCGCGATCGGATCCGAGTTCAAGCTCGTGATCCTTGCCGAACTGGTGCGTGGCATCGCCGCGGGCGAGCGGACCTGGGAGGACATCGTGACGCTGGACGGCAGCCCGCTGCCGGGTGGCGCCTACACGGCAAGCCCGGCCGGCACTAAAGTCACACTGTACGATATCGCCAAGAAAATGATCTCGATCAGCGACAACAGCGCTACCGACATCATGCTGAAGACTTTAGGTCGCGAGAAGGTCGAAGCCATGCTGCCGGTGGTCGGCGTGACGAACCCCAAGGGCATGCGCCCGTTCCTCGCTACGCTGGAGGCGTTCAAGCTGAAGAGCAGCCCGCTTGGCGCACGATGGGCCATGGCCGACGAGGCGGGCCGCCGTACGCTGCTCGCGGGAGGGGTGGCGGCCATGCCAATCAGCGCGATCGACAATGCCGTGTTCGCCGCCGGCACGCCGCTGCAGATCGAAAGCGTAGAATGGTTCGCCGCACCGGGTGATATGGTGCGAATCATGGATTGGCTTCGCCGTCACAGCGAGACCGGCGCAGCGGCGCGGGCCCGCACGGTTCTGGCCAAGAACTCCGGTGTCGGTGCCGCCGCGGCCGGCAATTGGCGTTATCTCGGGTACAAGGGCGGTTCGGAGCCGGGCGTGATCGCGATGACCTTCTTGCTGCAGAGCAAGGCCGGCACTTGGTATGCGATGTCGGCCAGTTGGAACGACGCAGCGGCCGCGGTCGATGACGCGCGCTTCGCCGGCTTGATGACCCGTGCAGTGGAGTTGGCGGCGAGCAATTGAGCCCTAGTCACCCTTCACTCGCCGCGCGTGGTAGACGGTCTTCAAGCCGATGGCCGCGAGCATGTTGATCGCGCCCAACACGAGTGCGGCGAGCGGGATGGCGACCGGCATGGGCGGCCACCAGATCAGCCGCGCCACGCCGAGCAACAGCCCAAGCAACAGGAACGCGATGCCGGTCAGCCGCAACGGGCGCCCGACACGTCGCAATTCGCGCTGATAGGCTCGGCGTTCGGCCGGATCCTTCAGGTTGGGCGCTGTCATCGCGCCCACTCCTCGGCCAGCAAGCCCCACAAGGCCGTGTCCCGCACGCCGATATGCGTCTCCCATTCCGCGCGCAGCAGCCCCTCGCGCCGGAAGCCGAGCGCCGCCAGCAGCGCGTTCGATGCCGCATTGTCAGGATCGGTATCGGCGAACACGCGGCGCTGCCCTTCCTCATGCACGAGCAGGTCGATCAGGCGGCTTACCGCCTCGCGCGCATAGCCTCGCCCCCAGGCGGAGCGCACCAGCAGATAGCCGATCTCGCTGACGCTGGGCCGTTTCTGGCCGGCCGCGAGTGTTCCGATCACGCGATCGTCATGCTTCAAGGTCACCGCCCAGCCGCGCCACTGCGCCTGATCGAGCCGCGGCGTCAGATAGGCGCGCGTCTCGGCGATGTCGGCATGCGGGCCGCTCGACCAATAGCGCATCAGTTCCGCGTCGCTGTAAGCCTCGAACAGCGCGTCGGCATCCTCGATCCGCTGCGGCCGCATCCGCAGCCGCTCGCTGTCGAACGCCGCCGCGCTCATGCCGTGGCCAGCGCCTCGACCAGCGCCTTCACCTTGCGCTGGCGCCATTGCGGCAGTGGTGCGACCAGCCAATAGCCCTTGGTGGATGGCTGCGCAGCGCCGACCTTCACCACGCGCCCGGCCGCCATGTCATGCGCGGCGAGCAGCTCCGGCACGGTGGCGCGGCCCAGCCCTTCGGCCGCGGCGTCGAGCGCGAGACCAGCATCGCCGACCCGGACCAGCGAGATCGCATCGTCATTGCCGCAGCCTGGCCAGGAGATGTGCGTATCCACGCCGCCCCCGGGCCGCTCCACCGTGACGAGCCCTTCGGACTCCAGAGCCTCGCCCTCGTGCGCGCCCGGCCCGTCGCCCCAGCGGATCGCAAGATCGAGATTAGCCTCGGTGAAATCGATATCCTCGTCGGCGGAAACCAGGGCAAAGCGTAGCTCGCCGTCCCCACGCGCGATCTCGGCAAGGCGTGGCATCAGCCATTTCTCTGTGAAATCGCGCGGTGCGGCGATGGTCAGCGACTTGCTGGTCTGCCCGGCCTGCATCGCCCGCACGGCTTCCTCGAACTCGAGGAACCCCTGGCGCAGCGGCCCGAGCCCCGCTGCACCTTCGGGGGTGAGTTCGAGCCCCTTGGTCGTGCGGCGGAACAACACGACGCCCAGCGTATCCTCCAGCGCGCGGATCTGCTGCCCGACCGCCGCCGGCGTGACGGCAAGTTCGTCGGCCGCGCGCGTAAACGACAGATGACGCGCGGCGGCATCGAGCACGCGGAGGCCGTTCAGCGGGAGATGCGTGCGCTTCATGCGCCCACCGCCGGCGCCAGCAGCGCGAATTTGGGGATCTCCACGTCGAAAGCCTCGCCGTCCTCGCCCATCATGCGATAATTGCCCTGCATGCGGCCGGTCGGGGTCGTCAGCGGGCAGCCCGAGACATAGTCGAAGCTTCCGCCCGGCGCGATCAGCGGCTGTTCGCCGACGACACCCTCGCCTTCCACCGAATGCCGGGCGCCGCGTCCATCGGTGATCACCCAATGCCGCGTGAGCAATTGCACGGCCTGGTCGCCCTGGTTCTCCAGCCGTACGTGATAGGCCCAGAACCAGCGCCCCCGTTCCGGCTCCGACTGTTCGGGCAGGTAGCTCACCGATACGCGCACGACGATCCCCCGTGTCTCGGCGACATTGGGGAACAGCGCCTTCACAGGCCCACCGCCGTCAGTGCCTGATCGAGATCGGCGATCACGTCCACCGGATCTTCCAGCCCGACGTTGAGGCGCAGCAGATTTTCCGTGACGCCCATCTCGATCCGCTTTTCCTCCGCCACGCCATAATGCGTGGTCGAGGCAGGATGCGTCATCAGCGAGCGCGAGTCGCCGATGTTGTTGGAAATGTCGACCAACTCCAATGCGTCGAGCAGGCCGTGTGCCTGGGTGCGGCCACCCTCGATCTCGAACGCGAAGATCGGCCCGCACGCGTCCATCTGCGACATAGCGAGGTTGTGCTGCGGGTGGCTCGGCAGTCCGGGATGCAGGATACGTGGCACACGCGCTTCCAGGAAAGCGCCGACCTTCAGACTGTTCTCGCTCTGCCGCTGGATGCGCAGGTCGAGCGTCTCCAGGCCCTTCAGCACCACCCAGGCATTGAACGCGCTGAGCGTCGGCCCGGTGTTGCGCGTGAACGGCAGCAGCACGTCGTTGATGAACGCGTTCGTCCCGCACACCGCGCCCGCCAACACGCGGCCCTGCCCGTCCATCATCTTGGTCGCGCTATAGGCGGTGACGTCGGCGCCGAACTCCATCGGCCGCTGCAAGGCAGGCGTCGCAAAGGCATTGTCGACCACCGAGGTGATCCCGTGGCGCTTGGCGATGTCGCACACCGCCTTCAGATCGACCACGTCCATGGTCGGATTGGCCGGCGTCTCGAAGAAGAACACCTTGGTATTGGGCCGCACGGCATCCTCGAACTGCTGCGGGTCACGCGCATCGACGATCGTCGTCTCGATGCCGAACTTGGGCAGCAACGTATCGGTCAGCCAGCGGCACGATCCGAATGCCGCCCGCCCGCCGACCAGATGGTCGCCCTGTTCGAGCTGGCACAACAGAACCGCCGTCATCGCCGCCATACCCGTCGCCATGGAGCGGCACGCCTCGGCGCCTTCCAGCAGCGCGATCCGCTCCTCCAGCATCTGCACCGTGGGGTTCTGCAGGCGCGAATAGGTCATGCCGACCTGCTCGCCGGCAAAGCGCGCGGCCGCATCGGCGGCGCAATCATAGGCATAGCCCGAGGTCAGGAACAACGCTTCGGAAGTTTCGCCGAACTCGCTGCGTGCCGTCCCCCCGCGCACTGCCTGCGTGGCGGGGCGCCAGTGGCGCGTGATATCCTGGTTCTGTCCGGTGCGGCGTTTCATGGCAGATGCTTTGCCGGGCCGGATCGGTGCGCGTCAATGCCGCTCTTGTCCATCGCCGCTCTTGAACGCGCGCCGCGAAGCAGGAATAGCAGCAATGATGGCCGCTGCACCCGCCCCCCGCCCGATCCTCCCCGCGACGATCATCGGCGCTGCGGCGCAGTTCCTGTTCACGCTCAACGTCGCCCGCCCGAGCATCCCGGTGTTCGACGAGGTGCATTATCTGCCCGCCGCCCGCGCGCTGCTTGGGCTCACCCAGCCGACGAACATCGAACACCCGCTGCTCGGCAAGCTGCTGATCGCCTGTGGCATAAAGCTGTTCGGCGACAATCAGCTCGGCTGGCGCATCCCATCGACCATCGCCGCGACCGCCGTGGTGCTGGGCGTGTTCTGGATCCTGTGGATGTTGTTCCACCGCACGCGCACTGCTGTGCTCGGCGCGCTGTTCGTAATGCTCAACATCACCGTCTTCATCCAGGCACGGATCGGCATGCTCGACGGCTTCATGGCCGCGTTCCTGGTGCTGGCGATGGTCGCCTTGCTGCGCGCCGCCTACAGCCCACCCGACCGTGTGTGGCGGCGCTGGCTGCTGGGCAGCGTGCTGCTCGGGCTGGCGGTGGCGGTGAAATGGGCGGCGGCGCCGTACGTAGCCTTCGCCGCAATCGCCTTCCTCGCCGTGCGTTGGCGCGACGCCAAGAGCGGTCGCGCGCAACATTGGCCCTGCATGGCAACGCTGCCGGCGATCCTGGCGCTGGGGACGGTCAGCATCGTCACCTATTTCCTGACCTTTGCCCCTGCCTTCTTCTACGCGCAGGAGCCGATGACACTGGCCGGGCTGATCCCGTTTCAGGCGACCATGTACGGACAGCAGACGCAGATCCTGCCGCCGCACCCGTATCAGTCGGCATGGTGGACCTGGCCGTTCATGGTCCGCCCGATCTGGTACCTCTACGAAGTCGCCGACGGCGCGCAGCGCGGCATCCTGCTGCTCGGCAATCCCGCGATCTTGTGGGGCGGGCTGATCGGGGTCGGCTATTGCCTGTACCAGGGCTGGCGCAGCCGATCGCTCCGGCTCGTCGGGCTGGCAGCATTATGGATCGGATCGGTCGCGGTATGGGCGATCATCCCCAAATCGCTCGGCTTCTTCTATTATTACTATCCCTCGACAATCTGGCTTTGCCTCGTGCTCGCAGCTGCGTTCGATCACTTGCGCGCGCGTGGGAAATATTGGGACGAGCTGTTCCTCGGGGCAGTGGCCGTGCTGTTCGTCTATTTCTACCCGATCATCTCCGCCGCCGCGCTGCCGCATGCTAGCGCGTTCCGATACTGGATGTGGTTCCCGACCTGGCCTTGACGCAAAACAGTTCCCCGCCGAAGGCCGGGGTCCAGTTGCGGAACAGGCATGGCACGCGCTGCGCCTGTTACAGCGACCTGTCCTCCTGGGCCCCGGCCTACGGCGGGGAACATCATGTCGCAAATTGCCTGCTTGTTCCCTAGTGCTACAGCGCGACCAGCACCGCATCACCCATCGCGCGCGTCGACAGCGTACCGCCAAGATCGGCCGTGCGCGCCCCGCCGGCCAGTGCCGCACCGACCGCTGCCTCCAGCCTGTCGGCCGCTTCCGCCATTCCCAACGAATGCCGCAGCATCATCGCTGCCGACAGGATCGTCGCGCACGGATTGGCCTTGCTTTGCCCGGCAATGTCCGGCGCGCTGCCATGGATTGGTTCGTACAGCCCCTTGGCCGACGCATCCAGCGAGGCGGAGGGCAGCATGCCGATCGATCCCGCACACATGCTCGCCTGGTCGGATAGGATGTCGCCAAACAGATTGCCGGTGACGATCACATCGAACTGCCCGGGATCGCGCACCAGCTGCATCGCGCAATTATCGACATACATGTGCGTAAGCGCGACCTGTGGATAATGCGCCGACACTTCGATCACCACGTCGCGCCACAATTGCGACGTCTCCAGCACATTGGCCTTGTCGACCGAGCACAGCTTGCCCGCTCTTTTGGTCGCTGTCTGGAAGCCGAGATGCGCGATCCGCGCCACCTCGCTTTCGTCGTAGCGCATCACATCATAGCCTTCGCGCAGGCCCGCCGCCGTGGTGCGCATGCCCTTCTCGCCGAAATAGACATCGCCGTTCAGCTCGCGCACGATCACCATGTCGATCGCCGCCGCCACTTCCGGCCGCAATGCCGATGCATCCTCGAGCCCGGGGAACAGCTTGGCCGGGCGCAGATTGGCGAACAGCGCCAATTCCTTGCGCAACCCCAGGATCGCCTGCTCGGGGCGGAGCGACCGCTCCAGCGCATCGCACGTGGGGTCGCCCACCGCGCCGAACAATATCGCATCCGCCCGCCGTGCCAGGTCGAGCGTGGCCGCAGGCAGCGGATGGCCGCCTGCCTGATATGCCGCGCCGCCAACCGGCGCCTCCTCGAACGTCAGATCGAGCGACATGGCGTCGAGCACGCGGCGTGCCTCGGCGATCACTTCGGGGCCGATCCCATCACCGGGCAGGAGAGCAATTAAGGGCATGGACGATCCAAAGCTAAACGGTGGCTTCTCCGCCTTTGCCCCAGCGCGCGGCGGTCACGCAACCGCCCTCTTCAGCCGCTCGACGAGCCGCGCGCGCGCCGCAAGCGTATCGGTGCGCCGGTCGGTGAGAATGTCGGCCTCCAATGCCTCCCCCGTCACTTTCAGCGCCGCCAGGATGTCCCGCCACCCCGCCTCGCCACCGGTACGCAGCACGTCGGGCAGCACGTCGAGCTCCATGCCATAGCCCAGTTCCGCCAGCACCAGCAGCTCGAAGCGCGCCAGCGCGACGGCCCAGCCCCGCGCCGCCGGCGCCGCCTCGATCGCCCCGATTACCCCGTCCAGCGAACCGTACAACCGCGGATAGGGCTGCGCCTCGGGCAAAGCGGTGGCGGTGAGTGCGGTGACCCATTCCAGCGCCGCGGCGGGCAACGGCTCGGCGAACAACGGCGCCCGGCTGGTGATCAGCTCCACCGTCAGCCCGGCGAGTTGCTCCTCGGTTCGCGCGCGCCACTCGCCGAGCACCAGATTGGCCGGCTGCAGGATCGGCCGGATACGCCGCGATCGCCCGCCGCGCACATAGCCGGCCTGCAGCCCATCCTCGGCCGTCAGCGCGCGCACGATGCTGCCATGTTCGCCGTGTTGACGGACCGCGAGGATCAAGGCTTCGGCGCGGAGATGCATGGAGAATGCTTAGGCAAGGGTCGCCCCCGCGTCACCTCTCAGCCAAACCAGTTCCCCGACGAAGGCCGGGGCCCAGTCGGAATGGCCGATGTAACTGCGCAAAACACCCGCCAACCGTCGCCTCGCGACAGAACCCCCGCCTTCGCCGGGGAACATAAGACTAAGCCCGCCTTATCCTCTTCGCCAGATCGCCCAGCCCGAACCGCGCCACGCCGCTTTTCCCCAGCGCCATACCCCGGTCGAATGTCCCCAGCGCCAGCGTCGTCATCCGATTGCCCAGGCTTGGCCGCAGCAACAGCATGTCGAGGCACGCCACCCCACCGGTCGAGAATTGGCGCTTGTGCTGCCCTTCCCCTTCGGTGAAATCGAACCGCTTCAGCCCGCCCTCGGCATACAGATCGCGCATCGCCTCCATCTGCAGCACGCCGCCCGGCGACAGCTCGTTGAACACCGGATCATGCCCCAGATATTGGTACAGCACCGTGCCGTCCTCGATCGGGCAATACAGATAGGCCGCAGGTACCTCGCCTATATACAGCAGCCAGCCCCGTACCCCGTCGGCCCCCGCCAGCGCCCCCAGGTGCTGCAGGAAGGACGCATTCTCCGGTAGCCCGGCGCCGAGCAGCTTCTCCTGGTACGTCGTTGCGGAAATCCGCCGCGCCACGCCGTAGAATGCGCTCATCTCCTCCGCCGTGCGAAACCGACGCACGTCGAGCGCCCCGCCCGATGCAGCCGCCAGCTTCTTCGCCTTGCGCTTCAGGCCGCTGCGCGTGTTCGCCGACATGGCGGCGAGATAGGCGTCATGCCCGATCGTCAGGTCGGCATAATAGCGCGTGTAACGCTGCCGCACGAACGCGATCATGTCGGCCCCAGCCTCGGTCATCGCCCGCTGCCGGTCTTGCGGCAGCGAGGTGACCTGATACCCGTCAGCCCCGCTCGGAAGCGACGGCAGCGCGGGCAGCCGCCCGATAATCACGTCGTCGAGATCGAGCGGCACCCGCACCAGCTGCCGGTCGATCGAGGCCAGCGTGCGAGCGCCGACCTGAAACCGAAGCGGCAACGTGACCGCGCTCACGCCGCGCGCTCCTCGATCATGTTCGACCAGGCCTGCTCGGCATAGCGCCAGCCAGTGCGCAGCAGGTTGGGCGCAAGGGGCACATCATGCTGGTCGACTGCCAGATCTGCTTCCGCGAAATGCACGGTCGGTAATAACTCACGTCGCGCAGCCAGCAGAACACATAACGCGTCGAACCGCTTCACGTGCACCGCATTGGGCCTAGTCCCGGCGCGATTGGCGAGCTCGAAGCTATGGCTGACGATCGTCACCGCAGCGTGGCGCTGCATGGCGGCGTGATCGAGCGCCGCTGCCATCTCGCCGCCCGACAGAGCACAGATCTGGAAGTTGCGCGCGCTGCCCGGGCGATCGTGGATCAACGTCACCGGCACTTCGATCAGCCCCTGGTGGCGGACCGGCGCGATCTGCGTCGCGGGAAGGTCGATGGCGCTGGGCCAGGGATGTTCCGCGCCATTATGGCTGCTGTCATAGGCAAAGCCCAGCGCCGCCAGTGCGCGCAACGTGGCGTCGTTTGCACCATAGCTTCCGGCGCGAAACGCCACCGGCATCGGCGCCCCCGCCGCGATCAGCAGGTCACGTGCGCGGTCGATAAGGTCGCGCTGCTCGGTCTCGCTGAAATCGATCAGCTCGAACTTGGCATGGGCCGCCCCGCCATCGCCCACCGTCGCGCCTGTCCAATTGGGATGAAGATGCAGCTGCACCTCCTGCCCGGCCGCCAGGATCGCCCCCACCACCCGCCGCATCGGCTCCATGCCGAACAAAGCGGCCGGCAGCGGATCGACGAAGAAGCAGGCCTTCAGCCGATGCCGCGCAAGCACGGCCAGCTGATACGCGATCCCTACCCCCGCCGGCTCGATCGAGCGTTCGAACAGCGTCGGCGTAGCAAGCCCCGCGGCGTGATGCCGCCAGGCAAGCTCGGTATCGATGGTCAGGAACACGGGGGTCATTCCCACGGGATTAGCCCCGCGAGGTGAAGATTTGCCGAACGCGCCGCTCACCGCCCATGGTAGAAATCATACACTTGCTGCGCCACTGCCGCAGACACGCCCGGCGCCTGCTGCAAATCCGCCAGGCTGGCGTTGCGCACCGCGCGGCCGGTGCCGAAATGCATTAGCAACGCCTTCTTGCGTGCCGGTCCGATTCCCGGCACTTCGTCCAGCGGACTCGCGCCGATCGCCTTGCTGCGCTTGTCGCGATGCGCGCCGATCACGAAGCGGTGCACTTCGTCGCGGAGTCGCTGCAGGTAGAACAATACCGGTGCATTGACCGGCAACTGGAATTCGCGCCCGTCGAGCAGATGGAACACCTCCCGCCCGTCGCGGCCGTGCATCGGCCCCTTGGCGATACCGACCATGCACACGTCCTCGATGCCCATCTCCTCGAGGATCGCCTTGCACGCGTTCAATTGCCCGCGCCCGCCATCGATCAACACCAGATCGGGCCAGTCGCCGGCGTCGCGGTCGGGATCCTCGGCCTGCGCACGCGCGAAGCGGCGTTGGAACACTTCGCGCATCATGCCGAAATCGTCGTTGGTCTGCGCTTCCTTGATGTTGAACTTGCGATACTGGCCCTTGCGGAAGCCCTCCGGCCCGGCGACGACCATCGCGCCGACCGCCGCGCTGCCCTGGATATGGCTGTTGTCGTACACCTCGATCCGGTCGGGCGGCTCGGCCAGGTCGAACAGATCGGCGACCTCGCGCAGCAATTTCGCCTGCGTCGTGCTTTCCGCCAGCCGCCGCTCGAGCGCCTCGACCGCGTTGCGCTGCGCCTGCTCCATCAGCCGCTTGCGCGTGCCCCGCTGCGGCACCGACAGCCCGACCTTGTAGCCGACCGCCCCGCCCAACGCCTCGCCGAGCAGCTCCGCCTCGGGCAAATCGCGATCGACGAAGATCGCCTTGGGCGGCGGCACTTCCTCGTAGAATTGCATCAGGAAGCTGGTCAGCACTTCCTCCTCGCCGACATCGTTGGTGTGCTGCGGGAAGAAGCTGCGATGCCCCCAATTCTGGCCACCGCGGATGAAGAACGCCTGGATGCCCATCACGCCATTCTGGTTGGCGAGCGCGAAGATATCGGCGTCGCCTACGCCCTCTGCATTGATCGCCTGGCTACCCTGGATGAAGGTCAGCGCGCGCAGCCGATCGCGCAGGATCGCGGCGAGCTCGAAATCCATGTTGGCAGCCGCCGCCTCCATTTGCCCGCCGAGCTTGGCCTGGACCTGGGTCGACTTGCCGCCGAGGAACGCCTTGGCGTCGTTGTTCAGCTCGGCATAATCCTCCTTCGAAATGCGGCCGACGCACGGCGCCGAGCAGCGCTTGATCTGGTACAGCAAGCACGGCCGGTCGCGCGTCTTGAAGAATCCGTCGGTGCATGAGCGTAGCAGAAACAGCTTCTGCAAGGCGTTCAGCGTGTTGTTGACCGATCCGGCGCTGGCGAACGGGCCGTAATAACTACCCTTGGCGCGGCGGGCGCCGCGGTGTTTTTGGATGCGCGGAAATTCATGATCCTCGCGCAAAAGGATGAAGGGGAAGCTTTTGTCGTCGCGCAGCAGCACGTTGTAGGGCGGGCGGTAGCGCTTGATCAGTTGCGCCTCGAGCAGCAGCGCCTCGGCCTCGTTGTTGGTCGTTACGATCGTCATGCTGCGGGTCTGCGCGATCATGCGCTGCAGCCGCTTGGAGAGGCGATCGACCTGCGTGTAATTGGTCACGCGGTTCTTCAGCGCGCGCGCCTTGCCGACATACAGGACGTCGCCGCGGGCATCCTGCATGCGGTACACGCCGGGGCGCGCCGGCAGCGTGGCGAGGACGTTGCGGATCGCCGCGACTCCTGCCTCCAGGTCAGGCGTGTCGCCGCTGCCGCGAACGGCGAAGGTGGATTTCTCTTCGTTGAAACGGTCGGGGGCATTGGGCGATGACATGGGGGAGATTTAGGGCCTCGGCGTCCTAATCACCACCCATCGTGTTCGCTCGACCGGCCGGGCAGTCCGTTACGGCATCCGTCATCCCCGCACAGGCGGGGATCCATAAGCTCCAGCTGTCAGGCGACATAACGAACCTTGGCCAGTATGGATTCCCGCCTGCGCGGGAATGACGGGAGGGGCGGTGGCTTATTTGACGGCCGACAGGTCGGTGGCGACCTTGGTCAGCGTTTCGGGGGTCAGCTTGTCGGGTGCCATTGGCGCGACCTGGTTGAGCGACATGCCCTTGAACTGATCGTACATCGGGTGAGTCGTGGTGCCGGGCAGATCCTTGTCGATCACCGCCTTGCCGGCAGGATCGGCGACGATCGTCTCGATCGGCGTATCCAGCGTGAACCGGGCGGCAGCAGCGGGCGCCGGAGCGCTGGTCTTTGGTGCAGCGGGCTTTGCCGTCTGGGCGGAAGCGACGACGGGCAGCATCAGGGCAGCGGCGAGGAGGACGAATTTCATGGGGCAGGCTCTCCGGAGCGATGGCGCGAATCGCCAGCGGTCGGATGTCTAGCCCGGATGTTGGTCGGTCGTCATGCGCTCGATCAAGCGCTGGGGTAATCAGCGTTGCGCTTGATCACAACTACCTTCCCGACTGGGCCCCCGGCCTTCGCCGGGGAACACCGAGGGGATCTTAGTTGAGCCGACCCAGGCCGGCGATCGTGCGATCGACCAACGGCTGATCCGCCGCGGCATCATGCCGTTCGGCGATGATCGACGCCGCGGCGCGCGCGGCGGCCTCAGCGGCATGCGCCCGCACTTCAGCAATGGCGATGCGTTCGGCCGCACCAATCTTGTCCTCGGCCATCTTGCCGCGCCGTGCGACCAACTCGGCCGCATGGGCCTCGGCCTCGCTGACAATCGTCCGAGCTTCCGCTTCAGCATGGGCGACAAGTGCGGCGGCATCGCCGGCGCTTGCCGCATGTCGTGCCTGCGCCTGCACCAGCAGCGCCTCGGCTTCGGCACGCAACGCCGCCGCTTCGTCCAGATCGTGCCGGATCGTCGCAATCTTGGCATCGAGCATCCGAGCGATCAGTGCCGGCACCTTCTGCCACAGCATGATCAGGATGACGACGAGCATCGACAAAGCGACGAAGCCCGGCGCCGAGATGCCGAATGCCGTCGGCATATGGTGCAGTTCTGCCACGCCGGTTTCCGCGACCGCTTCCATTGCGTGCCCCTCAGCCATGCGCGCGTTCCGCCCTTACCTTCTGCTCGACCGTCGCACGATCCACCGCCACGCCCGAAAGCTTGGCGACGATATCCTGCACCGCATCGACCGTTGCCGTCTCGATCTCCGCCTCGGCCGCAGCCTTGGCATCATCGATCCGTACGGTCGCCGCGGCGATCCGGTCATGCGCCTGCGCATCACCGATCTTCAGCGTCGCCTCGGTCGAGGCGATTGCCTGTTCCTTGGCGGCACCGACCGTCTTGAGCGACTGCGCGCGAGCCGTGTCGAGGCCGCTCTGGTAAGCGGTCTCCAGCCCTTGCGCCGTCTCGTTCGCCTGATGAGCGGCGAGCAGGTCACCCGAGACACGCGCGGCACGATCTTCGATCGTGCGCTCGATCTTGGGGACCATCGCCTTGCCGATCCCGAAATAGATCAGCGCGAACACGATCGCGAGCCAGAACAGCTGCGACGCGTAAATCTCACCGATCTGGGAAATCTGTGGCATGGCGATACTTCCTTCGGGGTCGCTGGTCTTAGCGAACGACGAAGAGGATGAGGATCGCGACGACGAACGCGATCAGGCCGAGAAGCTCGGCACCGGCGAAGCCGATGAACAGGCGGCCCTGCTGGCCGTCTGCTGCGCTCGGGTTGCGCAGCGCGCCTTCGAGATACTTAGCGAACACGTTGCCCACGCCGAGCGACGCGATGCCGCAACCGATCGCTGCCAGGCCGGCACCGAGATACATTGCACCAAGATCAGTCATGTCAAAACTCCTCAGAAAATACGATATTGTTGTTGGAAACGGGGACTAGTGCAGATGCACCGCGTCGTGAAGGTATAGCGATGTGAGCAACGCGAACACATAGGCCTGGATCGCGCAGACCAGCAGTTCGAGCGCGCTGACGCCGACGATCATCACGAAGCTGAGGATAGAGACCATCCAGCCGAGCGGACCGCCGCTGGCAAATCCCTGCACCACGAAGCTGCCGAACACTTCGAGCAGGATGTGGCCCGCCGTCATCGCGACGAACAGTCGCAGTGCCAGCGAGAACGGGCGGACCATGAACGACAGCAACTCGACCGGCGGGATCAGCCACAACAGCCACCATGGCGTGCCAGCCGGCACGAACAGGCTGAAGAACTTCAAGCCATGCCGGGCGAAGCCGACGATCAGCACGATCGCGAACGACAGGAATGCCAGCACCGCGGTGACCGTGATGTGGCTGGTCACCGCAAAGGTATGCAAGCCCGGCACCACCGCCAGCGGCATGACGCCGATCAGGTTGGCAAAGAGGATGAAGAAGAACAGCGAGAAGATGTACGGCGCGAACTTCTTGCCGCCCGAGCCGATGTTCACGTTGACCATGTTGTCGATGAACCCGACCGCGCCTTCGGCCATCACCTGCCAGCGGCCAGGAATAAGCTCGCGCTTCATGCCGCCGACCATGAACACGGCGAGCAGCACGAACACCACGACCATGAACAGGGCCGAGTTGGTGAAGGACACGTCGTAGCCGAACAATTCCATGTGGCGGCCGAGCACCGGCTCCACCAGGAACTGTTCCATCGGATCGATCTTGCCGGCGCTCGCTGCGACAGTCACTCTGCGCGCTCCTTCGAAATCTTCATGATGTTCACGAACGCACCGATAATGGCGAGCGTGAGGACGATCAGCAGGCCCCAGGGCGAGGTATCGAACCAATGGTCGATCGCCCAACCGATGATCCCGCCGCCGAACAAGGCGCCAAGCAACAGAGCGAGTACGCGACCGCCCTGCGAATAGCCCTTGCCCGGCTGGCCCGCGGCCCCGCCGCCCACGCGCGACTGATCATCGCCGCGCGCTTTCGCAATGCGACTGGTCAGATCGTCGGTATGGCGGTTGTCGGCCAAGTGCAGATACGTCCTAATAAGAAAACGCCGCCACACCATGGGTGCAGCGACGAGGGAATGTGGGAGCGACGCCCCCGTTGCGCCGTCCGTTTAGGAAAGGGGGTGCGCCAAGTCAACTCCAGCGCGACCCACCCGCGCGCCATGAGGAGGCTCCCCACCAGCCGACACCAGGCTGCGACATGTCATTGCGCACCCGTTCCACCCTGCTATTCGTGAGCTTGCATGAGCACGCCAGAGCCTCCGCCGGCCCCGGAATCAGTTGATACTGCTGGCCATCGCGCGCGCCTGCGCCAGCGGCTCAACGACACTGGCGGCGACGGGCTGCTCGACCACGAACTGATCGAATATCTGCTGGCGCTCGCCATTCCGCGGCGCGACACCAAGCCGCTCGCCAAAGCCCTGCTGCGCGAATTCGGCGGTATCGGCGGGCTGCTCACCGCCGACGCGCAGGCATTGTCGCGCGTCCCCGGAATGGGCGAAACGTCGATCGCCGCGCTCAAGATCGCCCACGCCGCCGCCATCCGTCTGGTCAAGGCGGAGATCGCCGACCGTCCGGTGCTCGCCAACTGGCAGGCGCTGCTGGATTACCTGCGCGCCGACATGGCGCATCATCCGATCGAGCGCGTCCGCGTGCTGCATCTCAATACGCGCAACATGCTGATTCGCGACGAATTGATGAGCGAGGGATCGATCGACCAGGCCGCCGTGCATATCCGCGAGGTGATCCGCCGGGCGATCGATCTCGGCTCGGCGGCGATCATCCTGGTCCACAATCATCCCAGCGGTGACCCCTCACCCAGCCGCGCCGACATCGATCTCACGCGCAGCATCATGGAGGCGGGCAAGCGGCTCAATATCGCGGTGCATGACCATATCATCATCGGCACCGGCGGGCATGCCAGTTTAAGGGCGCTGGGTTTGATCTAGGGGTGGGGGCGTTGGTTTGCGCCCCGCCCTGTCACCCCGGACGTGTTCGGTGCTTATCTCCGCCAAGCAAATACCGTCATGCTGAACTCGTTTCAGCATCCAGGCGCGGTCATTTGTACCACGGGCACCGTCTTTATGGTCACTGACCGCGCCTGGATCCTGAAACAAGTTCAGGATGACGATGCTACTTGTCGGATCGGTATAACTGCCGGACCAGTGCGGGATCCACCACGCGGCTTTTGAGGACGATGTGTTTTGAAGACAGCCCGTGCTGCACGGGGGACCTGGGAACAAGTCCGGGGTGACGGTTGGGTGGCTGGGCTGGCCAGCAGACGCCTCAGCCGCCTTGCGACAAAAAGCCATTCAGTTCCTTCTTCGACACCGATTTGCTCTGGTCCGCATCGGCATTGGCAAAGGCCTGCCCGACCCAGGTCTTGAGCGCCGGGCTGTCGGCCTTGGTGGTGGGGTCGGCCACGGTTTTCAGCGCCACCATCCACGCAGCGAATTCCGCCGCATTGAGCGTGCCGCTCGAATCCTTGTCGTAGGTCGGGAATTCGGTGTCGACCACCTGTGCGACCTGCTCCGCCTTGCTCGCCGGGGCCGCTGCAGGTGCCGCTTGCGAGGCGTCCGCACTGCTTGGGGGCAATGCTTCTGTAGCCATTCCAGCCGGTGCGCGGGCGCCGGCGCCTCTGTCGGGCACTTGCGCGGCAGGCGCTTGTGGTCCGCTGGTCGATGGCAGTGCCGTATGGGCGAGCGCCGGAGCGGCGATGATCATCGCGCCGCCGAGCAGGACAAACTTCACCATTCGCGTTCTCCTAATCCTGCGCACCGCAGACGCTCCCGTCAGCCGCCTGCCACATCACCGATCAACCCGGCGGCGGGCGCTTTGTTCAGGCGCCTTGCCATTTGAAGCCACGATCCGTCCCTGCTACCTGCCGCCCCGTCGCGACTTGAATGACTCGCGCGACGACCCGACGCTGCTCGGCTATTCAAGGACCCGCCATGATCCCCCGCTATTCCCGCCCCGACATGACCGCGATCTGGACGCCCGAGGCACGGTTCCGCATCTGGTTCGAGATCGAGGCGCACGCCACCGACGCACTTGCCGAGCTGGGTGTCGTGCCGAAGGAAGCGGCGGCGGCGCTGTGGGCGTGGTGGAACACCAACCCGACGATCGACGTCGCCGCGATCGATGCGATCGAGGCGGTGACCAAGCATGACGTGATCGCCTTCCTCACCTGGGTGGCGGACAATGTCGGCGATCAGGCGCGCTTCATGCACCAGGGCATGACTTCGTCCGACGTGCTCGACACCTGCCTGTCGGTGCAGCTTGCGCAGGCGAGCGACCTGCTGATCGCCGATCTGGATGCGCTGCTCGTCGTGCTCGAACGCCGCGCCATCGAGCACAAGATGACGCCGACGATCGGGCGGAGCCATGGCATCCACGCCGAGCCGGTCACGTTCGGCCTCAAGCTTGCCCAGGCCTATGCCGAATTCGACCGCAACCGTGCACGGCTGGTGGCGGCACGCGCCGACATCGCCACCTGCGCGATCTCCGGCGCGGTCGGCACCTTCGCCAATATCGATCCGTTTGTCGAAGCGCATGTCGCCGAGAAGATGGGGCTGACGATCGAACCGGTCTCGACCCAGGTCATCCCGCGCGATCGCCATGCGATGTACTTTGCCACTCTCGGCGTGATCGCCAGTTCGATCGAGCGGCTGGCGACCGAGATCCGCCATCTGCAGCGCACCGAAGTGCTGGAGGCGGAGGAATATTTCTCGCCCGGGCAGAAGGGCTCGTCGGCCATGCCGCACAAGCGCAACCCGGTGCTGACCGAGAACCTCACCGGGCTGGCGCGGATGGTGCGCGGCTATGTCACGCCGGCGATGGAGAATGTCGCCTTGTGGCATGAGCGCGACATCAGCCACTCCTCGGTCGAGCGGTATATCGGGCCCGATGCGACGATCACGCTCGATTTCGCGCTCGCCCGCCTGACCGGCGTGATGGACAAATTGCTCGTCTATTCGGCGCGGATGGAGAAGAACCTCAACAAGATGGGCGGGCTCGTCCATTCGCAGCGCGTGCTGCTTGCGTTGACGCAGGCCGGGGTGAGTCGCGAGGACGCCTATCGGCTGGTGCAGCGCAATGCGATGAAGGTGTGGGAATCGGACGGGGAATTGTCGCTGGAGGAGCTGCTCAAGGCCGATCCGGAAGTCACCGCCGCGCTGTCGGTTGAGGAGATCGCGGACAAGTTCGACCTTGGTTATCACCTGAAGCATGTCGACACGATTTTTGCACGGGTGTTCGGCTGAGGAACTAGTCGCCTCCTGCCGTCACCCTAAACATGTCCGGGGTGGCGGTAGGCGGATCATCCAGCGCTACGATTGCGTCTGACGCAATCGTAGCATCGCGCAACAATATTGCGTCTGCGGGAAACATTCCTATTTAGGCCGGGTCGGACTTATCCGGCACTCGGAGACCTAACCATGCGTACGTTCGAAGCCGTTGTCAGCTCGGTGCTGGCAGTTGCGGCTCAGGCGCTGGTGGTCGGGGCGATCTTCGCCTCCTGATCCATCGGCCAGCCAGCCCCCTGTGAAGGGGGCGGACACGGCCGACGTCTCATCGCCGGGCATCAGGCCCAGGCGCTCTTCACCTTGTGGAAGAAACCCGTCGTCTGCGGGTTGCACGCACCGTCCTCGGTCGCGCGGAACGCCTCGAGTAATTCCTTCTGCTTGGCGCTCAGCTTGGTCGGCGTTTCCACCTCGATCCGGATCACCAGATCGCCCCGCCCGCGACCTTGCAGCACCGGCATGCCGGCCCCACGCTGACGCAGCTCACGGCCCGATTGGGTGCCGACCGGGATCTTGATCGTGTGCTGCTCGCCGTCTGGCCCCGGGATGTGGATCTCTCCGCCCAGCGCGGCGGTGGTGAAGCTGATCGGCGCGCGCGCGAACAAGGTCGTGCCTTCGCGCTCGAAGATCGGGTGCTGTGCGACATGCAGGAAGATGTACAGATCGCCCGCTCCCGCGCCGCGACCGCCCGCTTCGCCTTCGCCGGTCAGGCGCACGCGCGTGCCTTCGTCGACGCCGGGCGGAATGTTGACGGTGAGCGTCTTGGTCTTCTCGATGCGGCCCTCGCCATGGCAGCGGACACAGGGATCGGCGATCACCTGGCCCTGGCCATGGCAGGTCGGGCAGGCGCGCTCGACCACGAAGAAGCCCTGTTGCGCGCGCACCTTGCCGTGCCCGGCGCAGGTCGCGCAGTTCTTGACGCTGGTGCCGGGCTTGGCGCCGCTGCCGTCGCAGACATCGCACTGCGCCGACACGTCGATCGTGATATCGCTCGACTTGCCCTGAAAGGCATCCTCCAGCGTGATCTCCATGTCGTAACGCAGGTCGGCACCACGGCGCGGCCCGCGCTGGCCGCCGCTGCGCTGGCCGCCCATGAATTCGCCGAAGATGTTCTCGAAAATATCGCTGAAGCCGCCGCCGAAATCCTGGCCGCCGCCACCACCGCCGCCATTCTTGAAGGCGGCATGGCCGAAGCGGTCATAGGCCGCGCGCTTCTGCGGATCCTTCAGGCAGTCATAGGCTTCGCTGATCGCCTTGAACTTGCCTTCGCTGTCCTTGCACCCGGCATTCTTGTCCGGATGGTATTTCATCGCCAGCTTGCGGTACGACGACTTGATCGTGGCGTCGTCCGCGCCGCGCTCGCATTCGAGCAATTCGTAGAAATCGACTTCGGTGGTCATGATCGGCCCCCGCCCGCCCCGTCATTCCGGCGTAGAATGGAATGACGGGGGGAACGCATCGCTAAAGGTCAGGCTTTGTGGTCGTCGACTTCGGAGAATTCGGCGTCGACGACGTCTTCCTTCGGTGCTGCCTCATCGGCATCGCCCGTGGGAGACGCCTGTTCCTGCGCCTGCTTCTCGTAGATCGCCTGGCCAAGCTTCATCGCGACCTGCGCCAGCGCGTCGGTCTTGGTCTTCATGGCTTCCGGATCACCGCCTTCGACCGCCGTCTTCGCTTCGGCGACCGCCGCCTCGATCTCGCCCTTCAGGCCGGCATCGACCTTGTCGCCATGCTCTTCCAGCTGACGCTCGGTGGTGTGGATCAGGCTGTCGGCGTTGTTCTTGGCCTCGGCTGCCGCACGACGCTTCTTGTCGTCCTCGGCGAACTGCTCGGCGTCGCGGACCATCTGGTCGATGTCCTTGTCGCTCAAGCCCCCCGATGCCTGGATGCGGATCTGCTGCTCCTTGCCGGTACCCTTGTCCTTGGCCGAGACGTTGACGATGCCGTTGGCGTCGATGTCGAACGTGACCTCGATCTGCGGCACGCCGCGCGGTGCGGGCGGAATGCCGACCAGGTCGAACTGACCGAGCATCTTATTGTCCGCCGCCATCTCGCGTTCGCCCTGGAACACGCGGATCGTCACCGCGCCCTGATTGTCGTCGGCGGTCGAATAGGTCTGGCTCTTCTTGGTCGGGATCGTCGTGTTGCGATCGATCATGCGCGTGAACACGCCACCCAACGTCTCGATGCCGAGCGACAGCGGGGTCACGTCGAGCAGCAGCACGTCTTTGACGTCGCCCTGCAGCACGCCGGCCTGGATCGCGGCGCCCATTGCCACGACCTCATCCGGGTTGACGCCCGAATGTGGCTCCTTGCCGAAGAAGTCCTTCACCACCTGGCGCACCTTGGGCATGCGCGTCATGCCGCCGACCAGCACGACTTCGTCGATCTGGTTGGCGCTCAAACCCGCATCCTTCAGCGCCTTGCGGCACGGCTCCAGCGTACGCTGGATCAGGTCCTCGACCAGCCGCTCCAGATCGGCGCGGGTGATGGTCTTGACGAGATGCTTCGGGCCATTCTGATCGGCGGTGATGAACGGCAGGTTGACCTCGGTCGAGGCCGCCGACGACAGCTCGATCTTCGCCTTTTCGGCGCCTTCCTTCAGACGCTGGAGAGCCAGCTTGTCCTTGGTCAGGTCGATACCTTCGGCCTTGCGGAAGTCTTCAGCCAGGAAACGCAGGATCTTGTCGTCGAAATCCTCGCCGCCCAGGAACGTGTCGCCGTTGGTGGCCTTCACCTCGAACACGCCGTCGCCGATTTCCAGCACGGAGATATCGAACGTACCGCCGCCCAAGTCATAAACCGCGATCGTCTTGTTGTTATCCTTGTCGAGCCCGTAGGCGAGCGCTGCCGCCGTCGGCTCGTTGATGATGCGCAGCACTTCGAGGCCGGCAATCTGCCCGGCATCCTTGGTTGCCTGCCGCTGTGCGTCGTTGAAATATGCCGGCACAGTGATGACGGCCTGCGTCACGGTCTCACCGAGATACGCCTCGGCGGTTTCCTTCATCTTCTGCAGCGTGAACGCGCTGATCTGCGACGGCGAATAATCCTTCTCGCCAGCCTTGACCCATGCGTCGCCGTTGGTGCCCTTGACGATCGTGTAAGGCACCAGCTCGGTGTCCTTCTTGGTCACGGGATCGTCGAAGCGGCGGCCGATCAGGCGCTTCACTGCGAAGATGGTGTTTTCCGGATTGGTCACCGCCTGGCGCTTGGCCGGCTGGCCGACCAGCCGCTCGCCATCCTTGGCGAACGCGACGATCGACGGCGTGGTGCGCGCACCTTCCGCATTCTCGATGACCTTGGGCTTGCCGCCCTCCATCACCGATACGCAGGAATTGGTCGTGCCCAGATCGATACCGATTACTTTAGCCATGGTCCTGTTAGGTCCCCGTCTCTCTTGAAAAAATACGCTGTGGTCGCGGAACCATTTGCAGGCCCTGCGACACTCACTGAACGCGATATAGGGGGGCTTTCGCTTGCCGCAAGATTTTGCGCGGCTAGAGTGACATGCGCACCATCCCGATGCGGGAGCTTCCTTCATGCGCTTGCCTGCCCTATCGACCCTTATCCCGGGCGCGATGCTCGCCGTCACGGCGTGCAGCCCACCGCCGGTCATCTCGGTCGATGACGCCTATGTTCGCCTTCCCGCCGTCGCGCGCGGCCCGGCCGGCGCGTATTTCACGCTGCACGGCGGCGCCCAGGACGCGACGTTGATCAGCGTCGGCAGCACGGTGGCGATCCGCGCCGAGATGCACCGCTCGATGACGTCGGGCAATATGGCGAGCATGAAGCCGCTGGCGCAGATAGTGCTGCCGGCAAAAGCGACGCTCGTATTCAAGCCGGGCGGCAATCACGTGATGTTCTACGACATGAACCCGGGCATCAAGCGGGGCTCGATCGTGCCGTTGCTGTTCACTTTTTCCGATGGCCAGCGCGTGAGTGCGAAGGCGGTCGCCATTGCCGCAGGCGATCCGCCGCCTGAGGATTGAGGCGCGTTGTGAAAAGGTCATGCTGAACTCGTTTCAGCATGACGACTAGGGACCGCACATGATCACCGGGCATCCATGACCCATAGCCGCCCGCTCACCCCCGGCGAGATAACGCTCGCTCGCTCCGTCTTCGGCACGGCGATCGATTACACACCCGTGCGCATCATCCGCCGCAAATGGGCCTTCTTCCAGCCGCGCGACACGATCATGGCGCCGAGCGGCAACATCCACTTCCACCCCGAGGGGGCGCTCTACCGCGACGATTTCGCCGCCGCCGCGCTCAGCGACCAAGGCCTGTTCGTCCATGAAATGACCCATATCTGGCAGCATCAGCGCGGCATCGTCCTGCCGCTCAAGCGCCATCCCTTCTGCCGCTACGATTACGCCATTCGACCGGGCTTGCCGCTCAACCGCTATGGCATCGAGCAGCAGGCGGAGATCGTCCGCCACACTTTCCTGCTGCGCTGCGGCTGCACCGTCACCGGCGCCCCTGACCTTGCGCGCTACGAGAGCATCCTGCCGTTCGGCACCCGCGCATGATCTTCCCCTCGCGTGGGCGGCTGGGAAGCGCCGAACATCCCTGCTCCGTCACCCCGGACCTGTTCCGGGGTCCGCGGTTCCACACTATCAACGGCGTGCGAATTTGCGGCGCCTGAACCCCGGGACAGGTCGCTACTTAGCCCTGCCGAGCATGTAACTTCCGTCATCCCCGCGCAGGCGGGGATCCATAGTCTCGACGGTAACGATCTCGCCGCCAGCTAAGCGAATATGGATTCCCGCCTGCGCGGGAATGACGATGACATGTCGGATCAGTATAACTGCCGAACAGGTCTGAGGGTGACGAACTGTATCCGAAGTTTCGAGCCTCGCGGGGGGCAGCTCGCTGAAGACGCTTTGCAGGCGCAGGAACCCGCCGTTTTCCTTCTGCCGTCCAATCCGCTAGCAAGGTATCACGCGATACCAGTTTGTCGGAGCCAGCACGATGATCCTCCAAAACCTCAGCCATTATGGCCTGTCCGCCGAGCGCGGCTATCTCTCGCAGCACGAGATCGATGCGATCGAACTGCCGGAAATGTTCGACGAGATCGAGGATGCCGCTGCCATGCTGCCGGCGCTGATCTCCACCGGGCGGCTGCGCCACTGGCTCCACGCGCTGTCCATCCCGGACGTTCCCGCCTTCCTCGAAAATGCGAGCGAGGAGCAGGTCAACGTGGCGATGGTGCGCTATTCCTTCCTCGTTCAGGCCTATGTCTGGGGTGAGGCTTCTCCGCCCGCCGCGCTGCCCGCCAATCTCGCCATCCCCTATGTCGCACTGTGCGACGCCATGGGGCTGGAGCCGGTGATGAACTACGCCGCCTATGTGCTCGACAACTGGTTCCGCATCGACAAATCCGGGCCGATCACGCTCGAGAATATCGCCATGGACCAGCATTTTGCCGGCGGGCAGGACGAGAGCTGGTTCGTCCTCGTCCATGTCGCGATCGAGGCGGAAGCGGGCCGTGCGCTGCAGCTTGGCGTCGACCTGGTCCGCGCGGCCGACGCGGGGGACGCCGCCACGGTGGAGGCGATGCTGACCGAGATGAACCAGGTGTGGGACCGCATCAACGGCGTGTTCGACCGCATGGTCGAGCGCTGCGACCCCTACGTCTATTTCAACCGGGTTCGTCCCTATATCAACGGCTGGAAGAACAATCCGGCATTGCCCGACGGGCTGATCTACGAAGGAGTCGCCAAGTTCGGCGGCCGCCCGCGTGCGCTCCGCGGCCAGACGGGCTCGCAAAGCTCGATCGTGCCCGCGATGGACGGGCTCTACCAGGTCGAACACACGCAGGACGAGTTGCGCGAGTTCCTCGCCGAACTGCATCACTACCGCCCGCTCAAGCACCGTGCCTTCATCGAGGACATGACCGCCGCCAGCCACTTGCGCGATTTCGCCAAGACGCAGGGCCAGACGGTGAAGGACGCGTTCAACGCCTGCGTCGAACAGGTAGCCAGGTTCCGTACCCGCCATCTGGAATATGCCGCCAGCTACATCGCCAAACAGGCAAGCACCGCGGCCGGCAACGACCCGGACGTCGGCACCGGGGGCACGCCGTTCATGAAATACTTGAAGAAGCACCGCGACGAGAACAGGGCGCAGACGATCTGACATCGCCGTCATCCCGGACTTGGTCCGGGATCCAGGGTGCCGCAAACCAACCAGCAGTTGCGCACGCGGCACATTGGATGCCGGACTAAAATCCGGGCATGTCGGGTGAAGGTTACAGCGCCGCCAGATCGATGTCCGAGAACCTATCCACCACGGCGTCCGCGGCCGGCATTGGGTATTTCAGCCCAGTCGCACAGTTGAACAGCACCGCGCTTTCTTCCTCATCCACCCAGCCGAGCCGCAGCGCCTCACGATAGGCCGCCAGCGTCGCACCGCCCTCCGGACACAGCAGCAGCCCGTCCTGCTTGGCAGCGTCATCCACCGCCTTCAGGATCGCGGGGTCGCCCACTGCCATCGCCTTGCCGCCGCTTTCGCGCACCGCGCGCAGGATGAGGAAATCGCCCACCGCCTTGGGCACGCGGATGCCCGCCGCCACCGTCGCCGCATCTTCCCAACGCTCGGCATGCTCCACGCCTTCGTCGAACGCGCGCACGATCGGCGCGCAGCCGCTCGCCTGCACGGCAAACATCCGCGGCCGCTCCGCACCGATCCAGCCGAGTTTCTCCAGCTCGTCGAACGCCTTCCACATGCCGATCAGGCCGGTGCCGCCACCGGTCGGGTAGAAGATCGTATCGGGCAATTTCCAGCCGAACTGCGCGGCAAGTTCGAGGCCCATCGTCTTCTTGCCCTCGATCCGGTACGGCTCCTTGAGCGTCGAAAAGTCGAACCACAGCCCTTGCGCGGCACCCTGGGCTACGATCGCGCCGCAATCGTCGATCAAGCCGTTGACGCGGTAGACGCGCCCGCCCTGCAGCGCGATCTCGCGCACGTTGATCTCGGGCGTATCGTCCGGGCAGAACACGATCGTCTCGATCCCGCACCGCGTCGCGTAAGCGGCCAGCGCCGCGCCGGCATTGCCGTTGGTCGGCATCGCGATCTTGGTCACGCCCAATGCCTTGGCCATCGCCACCGCCATCACCAGCCCGCGCGCCTTGAAGCTGCCGGTCGGCAATCGCCCCTCGTCCTTGACCAGTACGTTCGGCCCGCCCGACCTGGTCAGCGGAATGAGCGGAGTCTCGATCTCGCCCAGGCTGACGATATCGCTCGTCCGCCGCACCGGCAGCAATTCGCGCCAGCGCCACAGATCGGTCTCGCGCGCCTCCAGCATCGCCTTGGGCAGGAACGCCGTGATCGCCGCCAGATCGTAGCGGACGAGCAATGGCCGCCCGACCCGGGATAGGCCGTGCAACTGATCGGCCTCATAGCGCTCGCCCGTCATCGAACATTCGAGATGCGTCACGAAAGTCGGGCGATCGACGGTGATGTTGGCGTTAATAGTCACCTTGGGCTCCGATCCATCGTTAGCGGAAGAACGATGTCCACAGGATCCCGACGGCGGTCACGACCGGGATAGCGAAGGCGTAAACGAACGCCGCTTTGCGCAAGCTCGCCGAATAGCCCGGCAGCAGCAATAACCAGACGAACACGATCGGCAACGCGATCAGTCCCAGCATCAAAGGGCCGTTGACGACGCGGACTGGCGCGGGCGTCAACGGCTAGACCTCAATCCGCCTTCTTCGCCACGCCGACCAGCGCCGGGCGCAGCAGGCGGTCCTTGATCATGTAGCCCGCCTGCATTTCCTGCACAACGGTGCCGGGGCGCTCGTCGCTGGGCAGTTCGAACATCGCTTGGTGGCGGTTGGGGTCGAGTGCCTCGCCCATCACGGTCATCTTGGTGATGCCATGCCGCGAGAAGACGCTCTCCAGCTCACGGCCCGTGGCCTCGAGACCGGCGACCAGGCCCTTCATCTTGTCGTCGCCGCGCAGCTCGGCCGGAATGGCTTCCAGCCCGCGCGCGAGATTGTCGGCGACCGACAGCAGGTCGCGGGCGAAGGCGGTCGCGGCATAGGAGCGTGCGTCCGCGGCTTCCTTCTCCGCGCGGCGGCGCACGTTCTGCGCCTCGGCATGGGCGTACAATGTCGCCGCCTTGGCCTCTGCCAGTTGCTTTTCCAGCTCTGCCACCCGGTCGTGCTCGGCGAGTTCGGGCGACGCCTCGGCAGTCTCCTCGCGCAGGTCGGCGGCTTCGGCGGTCTTGTTGTCGTCGTCGATCATGTCGGTCCTGAAATCCCTCGAATTGGTCAGCCGCGGCCCATCAATCTGGCGAGCGTCGCGGCAGTGAAATCCACCATGGGCACGACGCGCGCATAGTTCAACCGCGTCGGGCCGATCACGCCCACCACGCCGACCACGCGGCCGTCCAGCCCATGGAACGGTCGAGCGATCACCGATGACCCCGACAGCGAGAACAATTTGTTCTCCGCGCCGATGAAGATGCGCGTCGAATCGCCCGCGCTGGCGCTGTCGAGCAACCCGGCAATCTCCTGCTTGCCTTCCAGATCGTCGAGCAATTCGGTGATCCGTTCGAGCTGTGCTGCGTCCGCCGCATCAATCAACCGCCCCTGCCCGCGCACGATCAGCACCGGGCGGCGATCGCCATCCTCGCTCCACACCGCTAGGCCGCGTTCGATCAGCACGCGCGACGCGGCGTCGAGCATGGCGCGCTCCTCGGAAATCTCGCGCTCGATCCTGCCGCGCGCCTCGCCCAGCGTCAGCCCGGACAGCATGGCAGTCATGTAATTGCCCGCCTGCACCAGCGCGGAAGGATCGACCCCGCTCGGCAGGTCGATGACGCGATTCTCCACCGCGCCATCCTCGCTGACCAGCACGGCCAGCGCCTTGTCCGACGACAACGGCACGAAACTCATCTGTCGCAACACCAGTTCGCGTTTGGGCACCATCACCAGCCCCGCACAGGCCGACAGGCCGGAGAGCGCCGCGGTCGTCGCCGCCAGTGCCGCCTCGACCGGGCCCGGCTGGCCGATGCGCGATTCGATCGCCGATCGCTCTTCCGCGCTCGGCTCCAGCGCCTGCATCATCCCGTCGACGAACAGCCGCAGGCCGGATTCGGTCGGCAGCCGCCCCGCGCTGGTATGCGGCGAGGCGATCAGGCCGAGTTCCTCCAGATCCTGCATCACGTTGCGGATCGACGCCGGCGACAGATTGAGTCCTGATAGCTGCGCGATCGTTCGGGATCCCGTCGGGGCGCCGGTCTCGAGATAGCTCTCGACTACCACGCGGAAGACATCCCGCGCGCGGTCGTTAAGGTCGCTGATCGGCGGTGCCGGCATCATCATCATGTGGTGAGCCGACAGTCGATGCTCAACGCCCACCCCGTCAACGGCGCGTCGTTCAACGCTTGCCGATCAGATCGGCGATCGGCAGCGCCTGCGGTGCGCCGCGCAGCGCGTCGGCGAGCGTGCGGTGCGCGTCGCGGTCGCAGCCATAATTGTACAGCAGGTGCCCCGAACCGCCGGTGCCGCTCCACGTGACTTCCGCCGCCGGCAGGTCCGTCGCGTACATCTTGCAGGCATCGGGGCCGCTCAGCAGCAGCTCGCCGGTCGGGAGATAGGGCTGCAAGCGACCGAAGAAGTCGGCGACCTGCGCCGGCGTCGCGGTAAAGCGGCGCGCGCCGGTGACGGCGGTGTTGCTCGTGCCGGTGAACATTCCCTCGCCATCGGCGTCGATGGTCACGGTATAAACCGGGCAAAAGCCATGACACGGCAAGGTCGCATAGGTCATGTTGCGAATCTGCGGCTGCGGGGTCGAACCCGGCGTGGTCCCGGTCGTCGCGCATCCGCCGAGCGCGAGTGCCGCACCCGCCATCCATGATGTCATCCGCATTGCCATGTTCTTCGTCTCCCTGCTCGACACTGGCGTGTTGGCCGGCACCCGTCTAGGTGCCTGCCCATTGCCTGCCCGACCAAACCTTGAGGAGAGTTGAATGCGCCCCAGCGGCCGTGCCCCCGATCAGATGCGCGCCATCACGATCGAACCCCGCTTCACCAAGCATGCGGAAGGCTCCGTGCTGATCGGCTTCGGCGACACCAAGGTGCTGGTCACCGCTTCCGTCGAGGAGAAGGTCCCGCCGTTCATGCGCGGACGCGGCGAGGGCTGGGTGACCGCGGAATACGGCATGCTGCCGCGTGCCACCAACACGCGCAACAATCGCGAAGCCGCCAAGGGCAAGCAATCCGGCCGTACGCAGGAAATCCAGCGCCTGATCGGCCGCTCGCTTCGCGCGGTCACCGACATGAAGCTGCTCGGCGAACGCCAGATCGTGCTCGATTGCGACGTGATCCAGGCCGATGGCGGCACGCGCACTGCCTCGATCTCGGGCGCCTGGGTTGCGCTTCGCCTGGCGATCGACGGGCTGCTGGCAAGCGGCAAGCTGACCGCCGATCCGCTGACGCAGAAGGTCGCGGCGATCAGCTGCGGCATCTATCAGGGCACGCCGGTGCTCGACCTCGATTACGACGAAGACTCGACCGCCGATGCCGACGCCAATTTCGTGCTGCTCGAAAACGGCAACATCGCCGAGGCACAGGCCACCGCCGAAGGCGCGACCTATGACGAGGAAGCTTTGCTGCGCTTGTTGCGTTTGGCCCGTATCGGCTGCGCGGATATCTTCGCGGCACAGGCAAAGGCAGTGGCAAAATGAGTGGTGAAGGCGATGTCCCTCAGGCGATCCGCAAGCTGAAGCCCGGCCCGCTGGTCATCGCCAGCCATAACGAAGGCAAGGTGCGCGAAATCCGCGCCTTGCTGGGTGCCTATGGGATCGAGCCGGTGTCTGCAGCCGAACTCGATCTGCCCGAGCCTGAGGAAACCGGCACCACCTTCGTCGCCAATGCCGAGCTGAAGGCGCTCTATGCTGCCGATCTGTCGGGCTTGCCGGCGCTCGCCGACGATAGCGGGCTGTGCGTCGATGCGCTGAACGGCGATCCCGGCATCTTCTCCGCGCGCTGGGCCGGGCCGGAGAAGAACTTCGTGCTGGCAATGGAGTCGATCGAGTCGAACCTGGCCGAACAGGGGCCGGACGCCAGCCGAGCCGCGCACTTCGTCTGCGCGCTGGCGCTTGCCTGGCCCGATGGCCATGTCGAATGGTTCGAGGGTCGCGTGGATGGCACGCTCGTCTGGCCGCCGCGGGGCGACAAGGGCTTCGGCTATGACGCGATGTTCGTGCGGGATGGCGATCACCAGACCTTCGGCGAGATCGAGCCGGACGCCAAGCATGCGGTCAGCCACCGTGCCGATGCGTTCCGACAATTGGTCGCGGCGGTACTGTAGCCCATAGCGATTGGCGGAGAGATGCTGGGAACATCGGTCCGTCAGCCCGGACCTGTTCGGCGCTATCCCGTTTGAGCATGATACGTCATCCCCGCGCAGGCGGGGACCCATAAACTCGGGCGACGGGACTTCAGCAGCAAAGTAAGCCGGTATGGATCCCCGCCTGCGCGGGGATGACGAGGTTGGCCATGTCCGAGTGGTGCAATCACCGACCTGTGCCGGGGTGACCGAGGGGGCGAGCATTGTCGGCTGTGAGCAGACACTGATCCGGGCGCCCACAAACAACAGGGTTCTCCTGCGAACGCAGAAGCCCAGAGTAACTAAGTGCGGCGCTCGTGACTCCTGGACTCCTGCGTTCGCAGGAGAACGATGGAGTGGTTGCTACCTCCCCCTCACCGCATCGCCTCCACCGCCGGCGTATCCAGGCAACGTACCACCGCCGCTCGATCAACGCGCGACACGGCACCGCCACCAAGGGACCTGATCGCCACCGGCCGCCCGATTCGGACCGGCGCGAACCGCCCCGCCGGTACGCCCGCGCAGCGCGCGGCCGCCGCCAACAGCGTCGGTGGCGTGCGATATCCTTCGTAGCTCAGCCTGAACGTGCCCCAATGGATCGGGATCGCGGTGCTCGCCCCTAAGCGGCGGAACACCTCCACCGCATCGATCGGGCCGATATGCGCGGCGGACTGCATCTGCCTGGGCACGAACCGGAACGCACCGATCGGGATCAACGCCAGCCGGATCGGCTGGATTGCCGCTGCCTTGGCCTCATCGATCCAACGGCCGTCGCCCAAACCAGTGTCTCCGGCGAAAAAGATGCTGCCACTGCCCGGTACATCGACAACGAAGCCGGACCACAATGCCCGATTGCGATCGGACAACCAGCGACTACCCCAATGATGCGTCCGGACCACCGATACTCGCGTGAACGGCGCCGCCCCTATTGGTCGCGCCTGCCAACCACGCATCTGCGCACCTTCGACGATCGTGTTCTGCCCCCAGTCCAGCGCCGCGACGCCGGGGCACTGCCCACAATCGTAAACATTGCGTGCTGGGATGCCGGCGCTCCGCAGCAATGCGTCATTTCCCAAGCTGGTGATGAATACCGGCCGGTCGCGATCCCACAGGCGCTTCAAGGTGGCGAGGTCCATATGGTCGTAGTGATTATGGCTGACCAGCACGAGATCAATCTTGGGCAGGTCTTCAAACCGTACGCCCGGCGCGGCCACTCGCCGCGGGCCAAACCCGAAAGGCCCTGCCGTATCGCTCCATACCGGATCGGTCAGGATGTTTAGCTTGGGCGTCTGCACCAGGACGCTGGCATGCCCGATCCAGGTCGCGCGCATCCCGCCGGCTGCAAGCGGGCCCAGTTCCGCCGCCCGCGCCGGACGGACCGGTACGGCATCCGGCCAGGCGGGTCGCCCATCGCGCCCGGTCGCCTGCCGCCAGAAGAAGCCGGCTCGCCCGCCGCCGCCGGGTACCGGCCTGGTGTCGTCGTCGCTGCCGTCGCTGTTGAAGAAGCGGGCGCCGTCGAAATGGCCGCTGGTCGCCCCGCGATAATAGATGCGGTCGAGAAACTGCGGCACGATCGTGGCGGCGAGACACATGATGACGACCAGCCAGAGCAGGACCGCCACGATCCGGCGAAACACGACGCGCAAGGTCATCTCAGACCGTTTCCAGCAACCGCTCGCGCGCGATCTTCTCCTTCCAGACGAGCGGCGCCAGCTGGTGCACGTTGGCCCCGCTGGAATCCACCGCCACCGTCACCGGGAAGTCGCTCACCTCGAATTCGTAGATCGCTTCCATACCGAGATCGGCGAACCCCACCACCTTCGATCCCTTGATGGCGCGCGCGACGAGATAGGCCGCGCCGCCGACCGCCATCAGATACGCGCTCTTCGCCTCGGCGATCGCCAGCGTCGCATCCGCACCGCGCTCGGCCTTGCCGACCATCGCCAGCAGGCCCTGGCCGAGCATCATGCGGGTGAACTTGTCCATCCGCGTCGCCGTGGTCGGCCCTGCCGGCCCCACGACCTCGTCGCCGACCGGATCGACCGGGCCGACATAATAGATCACCCGGCCCTTGAACTCGACCGGCAGCGGCTCGCCCGCGTCCAGCATGTCCTTGATCCTCTTGTGCGCGGCATCGCGCCCAGTGAGCATCTTGCCGTTCAACAGCAGCCGGTCGCCCTGCTGCCAGGTCGCCACCTGCTCGGCGGTCAGCGTATCGAGGTCGACGCGGATCGCCGCTTTGTCCGGCGTCCAGTTTACGTCGGGCCATTCCTCCAGCTTCGGCGGTTCGAGATAGACCGGCCCCGACCCGTCCAGCGTGAAGTGCGCATGCCGCGTCGCCGCGCAATTGGGGATCATCGCCACCGGCTTGGATGCGGCATGCGTCGGCCAGTCGGCGATCTTGACGTCGAGGATGGTGGACAGGCCGCCCAGCCCCTGCGCACCGATGCCGAGCGCGTTGACCTTGTCGTAGATCTCGATCCGGAGCGCCTCGACGTCGGTCCTAGGGCCGCGCGCCTTCAGCTGCGCCATGTCGATCTGCCCCATCAGCGATTCCTTGGCGAGCAGCATGCTTTTTTCCGCCGTGCCGCCGATGCCGATGCCAAGCATCCCCGGCGGGCACCAGCCGGCGCCCATCTGCGGCAGCATCTCCAGCACCCAGTCGACGATCGAATCGCTCGGGTTCATCATCTTGAACTTCGACTTGTTCTCCGATCCGCCACCCTTGGCCGCGACATCGATCGATACGGTGTTGCCCGGCACCATCTCGACGCTGAGCACGCTTGGCGTATTGTCCTTGGTGTTGCGCCGGGTGAAGGCTGGATCGGCCAGGATCGAGGCGCGCAGCTTGTTCTCGGGATTGAGGTACGCGCGGCGCACGCCTTCGTCGACGACCTCCTGCAGGGATCGGCTGCCGTCGGCGAAGCGGCAATCCTGTCCCCATTTAACGAACACTGTGACGATGCCGGTATCCTGGCAGATCGGCCGATGCCCCTCCGCGCACATGCGGCTGTTGGTCAGGATCTGTGCGATCGCATCCTTGGCAGCGGGGCTCTGCTCCGCCTCGTAGGCGACACCGAGCGCGCGGATATAATCCATCGGGTGATAGTAACTGATGAACTGCAACGCGTCGGCGACGCTCTCGATCAGCTCGGCTTCGCGGATGATGGTCGTCATGGACACGCTTTTCTGCTGGGATCGGGTTGTATGCTCCTTAAGCGTCTTTCATCCTCCGCCGAAAGTCCCTGCCACGCTTTTCCGCCGACGCGACTGCGCGGCCTTTGCCAGGTGGGGCCATAGCGTCTACCCACGAGCAGGTGACGCAAAACGCTCTCTTTTCCGAATGGTAGGCTGGTCGGTCGCCGTCGGTCGGTTCTTCGAAGCCTTGTTCTGGGCGATGATGCAGGCCGCGGGACAGATCGCGCTTGGCACCATCGCAGGGCTCGTCACGTTGGTCGTCGTCTGGCGGCTGGTGCGGCGCCGCTGGCCCTGGGCGCGCCGGCGATAGTCCCACCGGGGTGACGTGGAAACCGCGACACGCTAGTCCCCCAGGATGACCGCCACCCCAGCCTGGCCGCCGCAATCGACGCCGCGGCTCTTCGTCGATACGCCGCTCGCGCCCGGATCCATCACCATCACCGGCCCGCAGGCACATTACCTCGTTTCCGTGATGCGGATGAAGACCGGCGATCCGCTGAAGCTCTGCGACGACCTGACCGGCGAATGGCTCGGGCTGGCGAGTTCGGTCGGCAAGCGCGATGTCACTCTCGACGTGACGGAGCAGCTGCGGGAACGCGAGGCGGTGCCCGATCTCTGGCTCTGCGCCGCACCGCTCAAGAAGGGGCGGATCGACTGGATGGTCGAAAAGGCGTGCGAACTCGGCGTCGCGCGGATCGTGCCGGTGGTGACGCGGCGCTCGGTGGTCGACAAGCCTAAGGAAGAGCGGCTGCGCGCGCACATGATCGAAGCGGCCGAGCAATGCGGCCGCACGGCGATCCCCGAGCTTGCCGAGACGGTGAAGCTGCCGGCGTTGCTGCGCGACTGGCCGGCGGGGCGAACCTTGTTCTTCGCCGACGAGGCGGGCGGGGAGCCGGCGCTGGCGGCGATGCGGGATGGCGGTGCTTCCGCCGCGATATTGATCGGGCCGGAGGGTGGATTCGACGATGAGGAGCGCGCCGCGATCCGCGCCGTGCCGGGGGCAATCGGGGTCGGTCTGGGGCCACGTATCCTGCGCGCGGATACGGCGGCGGCGGCAGCCGTGGCGGTATGGATGGCGGCGCGGGGGGATTGGTAGAGGCTGAGATGCCTGCACATAACAGTTCTCCGGCCTTCGCCGGGGAAGCACCCCTTTTGGGTGCAATTCGTCGCCGCGGTCGCCACTAGCGCGCCCCCTTCCCCACCGCTACAGCGCGACGATGACGAGCCCGACGCCAGCCAAGATCTCACCGCCGATCGAATCGCGCGACCAATTGATCGCGAGCTTCGCGCGGGGCGAAAAGCCGATCGAGCAGTGGCGCATCGGCACCGAGCACGAAAAGTTCGTCTACGCGCTCTCCGACCATCACGCGCCAAGCTACGAGGAGCCAGGCGGTATCCGCGACCTGCTGAAGGCGCTGGAAGGCTATGGCTGGACGCCGGTCATGGAGGGCGGCAACGTCATCGCGTTGAACGGTGCCGACGGCAGCGTCAGCCTGGAGCCTGCCGGCCAGTTCGAACTGTCGGGCGCGCCGCTCGACAATCTCCACCAGACCTGCGCCGAGACCGGGCGGCACCTGGAACAGGTGAAGGCGATCGGCGAAAAGTTCGGCATCGGCTTCCTGGGGCTCGGCATGTGGCCGGACAAGACGCGCGACGAGCTGCCGCGCATGCCCAAGGGGCGCTACGGCATCATGCTGCGGCACATGCCGCGTGTCGGCACGATGGGGCTCGACATGATGCTGCGCACCTGCACGATCCAGGTCAATCTCGATTACGAGAGCGAGGCCGACATGGCCAAGAAGTTCCGCGTCGGGCTGGCGCTGCAGCCGCTGGCGACCGCCCTGTTCGCCAATTCGCCGTTCACGGAAGGCCGGCCCAACGGCATGCTCAGCTATCGCAGCCATATCTGGTCGGACACCGATCCCGCGCGCACCGGCATGCTGCCGTTCGTGTTCGAGGACGGCTTCGGCTACGAGCGCTACGCCGAATATGCGCTCGATGTGCCGATGTACTTCGTCTACCGCGAAGGCAAGTATATCGACGCCGCCGGCCTGTCCTTCCGCGACTTCCTGCAGGGCAAGCTTTCCGTCCTGCCCGGCGAGTTGCCGTCGCTGGACGACTGGACCGATCACCTGTCGACTGCCTTCCCCGAGGTGCGGCTGAAGACGTTCCTCGAAATGCGCGGCGCCGATGGCGGCCCGTGGGGCCGGATCTGCGCGCTGCCGGCGCTGTGGGTCGGGTTGCTCTACGACGGCAGCGCGCTGGATGCCGCGTGGGACTTGGTTAAGGACTGGACCATCGAGGAGCGGCAGGCATTGCGCGATGCCGTGCCGAAATTGGGCCTCAACGCACCGATCGCCGGTGGCGGTACGCTCCGCGATATCGCCGGCGAAGTGCTCGACATCTCGCACAGCGGCCTGGCCGCGCGCAGTCGCCTGGATGGCGGCGGCAGCAACGAAACCGGCTTCCTCGATCCGCTGCGCGAGGTCGTACGGTCGGGCAAGGTGCCGGCCGAGATACTGCTGGAGAAGTATCACGGCGCGTGGAACGGCGACGTGTCGAAGGTCTATGACGAGCTGCGCTTTTAGGCTGCAGTTACTTCTACGCTAACCGTTCGTGTCGAGCGAAGTCGAGACACCTTCCCTAGCGCAGGTGTCTCGACTTCGCTCGACACGAACGGATGATGTTGGGCCAAGTCGTCGTTCGCTAGCTGCGCAGCCACCGGAAGAAGCGCGGGACCGGCGCGTTGCGCTCCATCCATGCGCTATATTCCTGGTACGCCGGATCGAGCCCGAGATGCCGCTCCTCGGTCTTGGCGCGCCAGTAATAGACGCCGGCCACGCCCCCCATCAGCAGCGTGGCGCGCGCGGCATCGGCCAGCGATCCCGTGCTCAGCACCGGCACGGTCGACACCAGCCAGAACAGGTTCTTCGACAAATACGCCGGGTGGCGCGACCAGGCATAAGGCCCGTGCGTCAGGATGCCGCGGTTGGTGAGATTGGAAAAGCGGAACCCAAACGCGATCGTCGCCCAGGCGTAGATCGCGGTCAACACAACCAGCACCACGCCGAACGCCGCCAGCACCAGCGGCTGCCCGGCGAACCAATAGGACCATTCCTCGGTCCCTTGATGATAATCGAACGGCCCGCCATCGCTCATCAGGATGAACGGCGGGTAGCAGATCAGCGCCGCGGCCCAGCCGGCGGCATAAGGCGTGGCGCTGCGAATGTGCGAGTCGAGCGGCCTGAGCGCCAGGATGTACCCCGCCGTGGCGAAGGCGACGTCGATCGTGAACATCAGCGTGATCAGCCAGCCCGCAAGCGCGACCGGATCATACGACAGACGGCTGATGTCGGTGCGGATGAAATCGCCGAAGCCCGGCGGCACGATCGCCAGCATGAAGGCCAGGAAGAACCCCTTTACCGCCCAGCCGCGCAGATGGTTGAAGATCGCCTCGCGCTCGATCGCCTGGTTCAGCCCCATCAACCACGCGCCGAACGCCCAGCACCCGTCCTTCGGATCCACCGCATAGCGGTCGAGCCAAACGATATACGGCACCGACAGGACGAACAGCACCGGTGCCACGACCTGAAAGCATTGCATCGCGAAGGCGAAATTGCCTTCCCAGTAGAAGCGCTCGGTGGCGTAGATCAGCCCGATCACCGCCCAGGTCGCCCACAGCCCGGCAAGCTTGGTCAGGCTGACGTCGATCGTCTCGCGCCACGGCCTGGCGTTGTTCCAGGCCAGCCCGGTCGATGGATTGCGATGTACCTTGTCGACCAGCACCGCCCAGAGCACCATCGGCAACGCGCAGGCGCTGATCCCCACCAGCGCGGCATAGGGCCCGTCCATGCCGTAACGCCGGGCAATGCCGAGCCACAGCAGCAGCCCAGCCATCCCCGCCACGCCGCAACCGGTGCTGACCGCGGAGGCGGGGCGAGGATCCGCCGCCCGGGTGGCGGCACCAGCGAGGGCGGCATCGTGAAACATGCCGCCGACGTAGCGCAACAATGGTAAGCAACCCGTGAAGCAACTTTGTCGCCCTCCAATGCGGGAGGGATCAGCCGCCTTACCAAACGCCTTTGCATCCGAGAACGCCGCCATCCAGTCCCAGTTGCAGTTTTTGCAATCGCAATGGCCTTCAACGCACTTGCGAGGAACGGTGCTGCACTGCACAAAGGGGGTGCCTTTCAGGCATCCTCTCCTAAAACTTTCAAGGGCTGGCCATTTATTGGCCGGCCTCTTTTTTTTGGTTCGCATTTGCCGTACACGGATGCTCGCTGTCGTCACGCCGAACAATGACAACAAAAACGTTCGAGGAGTGGAGCCAGCCGGTCAGACCGGCACCGGTGAGATTGCAGTGTGGGGGATCGAGCAGCATTCGGGCGCTCTCCCCCACGTTTCCCCTCCGACGCCGCCCTTGCAGCTGATAAAGCCGTATTGACCGGGGGCCGCCCGTCGTCTTAGTGACGATGGCATGCGGGTATAGCACAATGGTAGTGCAGCAGCCTTCCAAGCTGAATACGCGGGTTCGATTCCCGCTACCCGCTCCATCCCTCAGCCGCGCGATCTGCTGACGAACCTCGTCCCAGTTAGGGTACGAACGAAGCACATCTTCATTGCTACCGCCGCAAGAGCAATCCGGTGATTCTGATTGCCGGGCTTTCCTCGCCGCGCGGCATGGGACGATGTGGTGCCCGCACTCGCCCGCACGCGCCGCGTCTATCTGATACAGGCCAACGGCTTCGGCGGGGATGCGCCTAGCAAGCCGGCAGCGCCGCGGCGCTGCAAGCGTTCGCCGACGCACGCTGAGCGAATTTGCAGAACGCCATTGACCCACCCCCCGGCTTGCGCTCCACTGGTGCAAACCGGGGGGTATCTTGATGAGCGACGGACACGACCACGCGCCAGCGCGCGCGCCTGAGACAGAGGGCGGCGCCTTCGGCTTTACCGGCACGTGGCAGCAATTCGCGCCGATCGCCTTCACCAATCTCGCGCTCACGATCGTTACGCTCGGCATTTATTCCTTTTGGGCGCGCACCCGCGTTCGGCGCTATCTGTGGAGTGAGACACGCTTCATCGACGATCGGCTGGAATGGACCGGTACCGGGCTGGAGCTGTTCATCGGCTATCTCCTCGCCTTCGTGCTGATCCTGGTGCCGCTGGGCGTGATCCAGCTGGTCGTGCAGGGGATCGTGCTGCGCGGGCATCCGGGCGCTGCGGGCCTGATGGTGGTCGTGCTGTACATCGCGCTGTTGTATCTCGTCGGCATCGCCGTCTTCCGCGCGCTCCGCTACCGGCTCAGCCGCACCTTCTGGCACGGCATCCGCGGCGGCAGCGACGATCAGGGGCTGGGCTATGGCTGGCAATATCTGTGGCGCACGCTGTGCGGTGGCCTGGTACTCGGCCTGCTGATTCCCTGGTCAATGACCTCGCTGTGGAACGAACGCTGGAACAAGATGAGCTTCGGCCCGCTGCGGTTCGAAGCCGCGGCTGAGGCGGGCAAGCTCATGCCGCGCTTCCTGCTCTTCTATCTCGTGCCGATCCTGCTGTTCGGCGGCGGCATCGCGGCGGCCTTCATGTTCCACGGCGAGCCCTCCGGACTGCCGACGCCCAGTTCCGTCATGGTGATCGGCTTCCTGCTCGTGTTCGTCTTTTACGGGGTGCTTGGCGCCGTCGCCTTGTTCTTTTACTCGGCCTATTTCCGTGAGGCGATCGGCACGTTGTCGCTTGGCGATCTGGAATTCCAGTTCACCGCGCGCACCTGGGATTGGGCGAAGCTCATGCTCGGCAATATCGCGCTGGTCATCTGCACGCTCGGCATCGGTTATATCTTCCTCGCCTACCGCAACTGGGCGTTTTTCATCCGCCACCTGCACGCGTTCGGCTCGGTGCATCTCGACGATCTGACGCAATCGGGCACGCGCGAGCCCGGCCAGGGCGAGGGCCTGCTCGACGCGTTCGACATCGGCGCCTTCTAGGCGATGGAATATCCGGTGTGGCATTATGACGGCATCAGCGCGCTCCGCCATGCGCGCGCCTTCGTGCTCGACGGCGATCGTTTCCGCCTCGCCGATGGCGAGCCTCTCGCACTTGCCGATCTCGAGCCGCGTGACGCCGTGGGTGGCGACGCCGTCTATGGCCTGCGCGGCAAGCTTGGCTGGCGCATCGGTTTTGCCGGCGGGGTACCACCGGAACTTGCCCCTCGCCTCCCCGGCCAAGTGCGCTACGGTCGCATCATCGATCGCTACGGCTTGTGGCCGTCGATGGCGGCATTCGCCTTGCTCGCGACGATCACGGTCGTGCTGTTCCTGCGCACCCCGCGACTCGTTGCCCGCGCCGTGCCGCCATCGGTAGAGCGCAAACTGGGTGATCTGATGGTGGGCGATCTCGGGGGCCGCACCTGCGACGGTGAAGGCGGCGGCGAGGCGCTGGCGGCGATCGTCGAGCGCATCGACGCACAGGACGCGGCGATCGACGTGCGTGTCGTCAATCTGCCGATCGTCAATGCGGTGACGTTACCCGGCGGCCGCATCGTCGTGTTCGACGGCCTCGTCCGCGCGGCGAAATCGCCCGACGAACTGGCCGGCGTGATCGGCCATGAGATCGGCCATGTGAAGCATCGTGACGTGATGGAATCCCTGCTACGCCAGCTTGGCCTCAGCGTGCTGCTCGGCGGACTGGACGGCAATGTCGGCGGCTACACCAACGCCCTGCTTGCCTCGTCTTACTCCCGCACTGCCGAGGCGGAAGCAGACAAGACCGCGATCGAGATGCTGCGCACGGCGCGCGTCTCGCCGCTGCCCACCGCCGCCTTCTTCACGCGCCTGGGCGGCAAGCAAGGCGATAACCGCCTGGTGCGGACGATCAATTACCTGCAGAGCCATCCCGTCTCCAGCGACCGAGCGAAGGCGTTCACCGACAGTGCAAAGGGGCAAAGCGGCTACCAAAAGACGCTCGATCCGACACAATGGCGCGCCCTTCGTCAGATCTGCCTGACCGACAAGAGTGTCGAGAAACCGGCGTTCCGCTTCTGAAGGCTGTCATTCTCGCCAGCCGATCCTTAAGTGCCGCAGCATGACCGGAACGCCCCCGCTGCTGCGCCCTGCGCTTGCCTATCACCTGACCCCGGGCACCGGCCCGACGATCGTCTTCCTGCCTGGCTATGCCAGCGACATGAACGGCACCAAGGCGCTGGCGCTGGAAGCCTGGGCCAAGGACAAGGGCCGCGCTTTCCTGCGCTTCGACTATGGCGGGTGCGGGCAAAGCGAGGGCGCGTTCGAGCATCAGACGCTCACCGGCTGGCGCGACGACGTATTGTCGATGCTCGAGCAACTCGCCGGCGGCCCTGCCGTGCTGGTGGGGTCGTCGATGGGCGGCTGGCTGATGCTGCTGGTGGCGCGCGACCGGCCGGATCTGGTCGTCGCTTTGGTGGGCGTGGCACCGGCGCCGGACTTTACCGACTGGGGCTTCACGACCGACGAGAAGCTCGCGCTGCTGTCCAATGGCCGACTGGAGCGCCCCTCCGCCTACGCGCCGCAGCCGACCGTCTACACCGGCGGCTTCTGGGCGTCGGGCGAGGCCAACCGGCTGATGTTCGGCACGATCGCGATCGATTGCCCGACGCGGCTCGTACAGGGCCAGTTGGACCGGGACGTGTCGTGGACACGCACCACGCGCCTCGCCGAACTGCTGCGTTCAGCCGATGTGCAGACGATCCTCGTCAAGGATGGCGATCACCGCCTGTCGCGCGATACGGATATCGCGACGATCATCTCGGCGGTCGAGAATGTGATGACAGGCTTATGATGCTACCGTTGCTGCTGCTCGCCGCCATGCCCGACACGGGGCCACCTGCGCCGACGCTGGAAGCACGCTTCAACAAGTGTGTCGATCTCGCGACCAGGGACCCCGATGCCGCCGCAGCCGAGGCTGGCCGCTGGCAATTGGCCGGCGGCGGATCGCTTGCCCGGCAATGCCTCGGCATCGCTTATGCCAACAGCGAACGCTGGGCCGCCGCTGCCGCCGAATTCGAGGGCGCTGCCCATGCCGCCGAGATCGCGAAGAACCCACGCGCGGCGCTATATTGGGCGCAGGGCGGCAATGCCTGGCTGGCGGCGAAGGAGCCGGTCAAGGCGCGCGCTGCGCTAGATGCGGCGCTCGCCGCGGGCACGCTGACCGGGCTCGATCGCGGCGAGGCCTATCTCGACCGCGCGCGGGCGCAGGTCGCTGGTGGACAGCTGGAAGGAGCGCGGGTCGACATCGATCAGGCGCTGGTCGATGCCCCTGCGGATCCGCTGGCCTGGCTGCTGTCGGCAACGCTGGCGCGCAAGATGGACGATCTGCCGCGCGCCAAGAAGGACATTGCCGAAGCGCTGAAGCGATCCGGCGACGATGCCGCGGTACAATTGGAGGCCGGCAACATCGCGGCGCTGGGTGGCGATGCGGACGGCGCCAAGGCAGCGTGGCGCCAGGCTGCCTCGATCGCCCCCGACAGTGCGGTGGGCAAGAACGCGCAAACGGCGCTGGCGCAGTTCGACACGGTGGCAAAGCCTTAGGCGAGACCCTATCTCAGGCATGACATCGACAGGAGCGTGCTGCCCGTGAATTATCTCCACACCATGATCCGCGTCACCGATCCCGACGCGACCATCCGGTTCTTCGAGCTGCTCGGCCTGCAGGAAGTACGCCGCCTGGAAAGCGAGAAGGGCCGCTTCACCTTGATCTTCCTGGCAACGCCCGAAGACATGAACGCCCCGGGCGAGCGCGCCAATGCCGAGGTCGAACTGACCTATAACTGGGATCCGGAGGAATATTCCGGCGGACGCAATTTCGGGCATCTCGCCTACCGCGTCGATAACATCTACGAAACGTGCCAGCGGCTGATGGACGGCGGCGTGACGATCAACCGCCCGCCCCGCGACGGCCATATGGCGTTCGTTCGCACTCGGGACAATATCTCGATCGAGCTGCTGCAGAACGGTGTGCTGGAGCCGGCCGAGCCATGGGCTTCGATGCCCAATATCGGCGAGTGGTAAGGCGGTTCGCCGCTCTTCTGGATCGGAACCCATGATGACCGAGCTCGAGATCGTTCGCATTCCCGCCCTCAGCGACAATTATATCTGGCTGGTCAACGATCCGGTGTCCGGCGAAACGATGGTCGTCGATCCCGCCGAAGCGGCTCCCGTGCTGGCCGAGGCCGACCGGCGCGGCTGGCGGATCGGGCAGATCTGGAATACGCATTGGCATCCGGATCACACCGGCGGGAATGCCGCGATCAAGCTGGCGCATGGCGCGACGGTCAGCGGCCCGGCGGCCGAGGCATCGCGCATCCCGACGCTGGATGTGCCGCTGGCGGAGGGCGACACGGTGCGGCTCGGCGATCACGTGGCGACGGTCATCGAGACGCCAGGTCACACCGCGGGCCACATCACCTTCAATCTGCCGGACGACGGCATCGTCTTCACCGGCGACACCTTGTTCGCGATGGGATGCGGGCGGTTGTTCGAAGGCGACGCGGCGCAGATGTTCGCCAACATGCAGCGGCTAGCCACCCTGCCGGCCGAAACGATCGTCTATTGTGCGCACGAATATACCGAGAGCAACGGCCGCTACGCCGCCACTGCGGAGCCCGACAACCAAGCGATTGCAGAACGGATGATCGAAGTGGTCGCACTGCGCGCCCGGGGCGAGGCAACCGTGCCAACCACGATCGGCCGGGAACTGGCGACCAACCCCTTCCTGCGCGCGCGTTCCGCGGATCAACTCGCCGAGCGGCGTGCCGCCAAGGATGCGTTTCGCGGCTAGCCGCTCGACACACCACCGTTTATGGCTGTCGCGGGGGACGAGGAGAAGACCGATGCGATGGTTAGCACTTCCCTTGTTGCTAGCCGCCTGCACCAGCGTGCCAGGCGACACGTCCACGGCAGATCGAGACTTTGCCAAGCTGATCGCGGGACGGACTGCGGGCACCCCGCAGAGCTGCATCGACCTATCGCAGTCGAATGGGCCTCAGGTCATCGATGCACGCCGCATCGCCTATCACCAGTCCGGTCGGCGCGAATGGGTCAGCGACCTGCCCGAAGCGTGCCCTGGCTTGCGCCGCGACGTGACGTTGATCGTCGAGGTCTATGGCAGCCAATTGTGCGAGAACGATCGCTTCCGCACCATCTCGCCCGGGCAGAGCATCCCCGGCGCCAATTGCCGCTTCGGTAAGTTCACGCCGTTCGACAAGCCCCGCAAGTGATGCGGCGCGGGAGACGATCCCGCGATGGTGCGTTGAGGCGGCAGGGACATGGGAGCTTGTCGATGCGTATCCTCCTTCTTGCGCCGATCGCGCTGCTGGCTGTCGCCACTGGCGCGGACAGCCAGAGCCGACCGGATGAACTCGCCCGTGCGACGGCGGGCCGGATCGCCGGAAAACCGGTCAGCTGCGTCGATCCGCGGCTGGTTGACGGCCCGACCGTCGTCGGCAAGCAGACGCTGATCTACCGCCAGGGGCGCGGCCGGGTGTGGGTCAACACCTTGCCCGAGGAGTGTCTCGGCCTACGGTTCAATGCAGTGCCCGTGGTCGAGATGTTGAACGGCGAAATGTGCCGCAACGACAGCTTCACGCCGGTCTCACCCGGTGCGATCCCCGGTGGCCGGTGCCGGTTGGGCAGCTTCACGCCCTATGACCGGCCCAAGCGCTAGAGCACGAAGCGCGACAGATCCGCGTTGCGGGCGATGCTGGCAAGTTGACTTTCGACATAGGCCGCGTCCACCATCACCGTCTCGCCGCCGCGATCCTCGGCGTTGAAGCTGACTTCCTCGAGCAGTTTCTCCATGACCGTCTGCAGGCGGCGCGCGCCGATATTCTCGATCTCGCCATTCACGTCGGCGGCGATCTTGGCGACCGCGGCGATGCCGTCTTCGGTGAAGGTTACCGTGACGCCCTCAGTGCCGATCAACGCCGTATATTGTTGGAGCAGGCTGGCCTTGGTGTCGCTGAGGATGGCGACGAAATCGGCCTCGGTCAGCGCCTTCAGTTCGACACGGATCGGGAGGCGGCCCTGCAATTCGGGCAGCAGGTCGCTGGGCTTGGCGACGTGGAACGCGCCGCTGGCGATGAACAGAATATGGTCGGTCTTCATCGGCCCGTATTTGGTCGCGACCGTCGTGCCCTCGATCAGCGGCAGCAGATCGCGCTGCACGCCTTCACGGCTGACCGAGCCGCCGCGCACGTCGGAGACGGCGATCTTGTCGATCTCGTCGAGGAACACGATGCCGTTGGCTTCGGCGTCGGCAAGCGCCGCGCGGCTGACCTCTTCCTGATCGAGCCGCTTGTCGGCCTCTTCCTCGACCAGTTTCTCCCACGCGGCAGGGACGGTGAGCTTGCGGCGCTTGAGCTGCGGGCCGCCGAACGCCTTGCCCATCATCTCGGACAGGTTGATCATCTGCGGCGCGCCACCGGGGACCTCGAACGGCATGGCGGGCGGCGCCTCCATTTCGATCTCGATCTCAGTCTCGTTGAGATGCCCGTCACGCATGCGCTGGCGGAACGCCTCGCGCGTCGCCTCGCTGGCGCCCTTGCCGGTCAATGCATCGAGCAAGCGGATCATCGCCGCATCCTCGGCCTTGTCCTTCACCGCGACGCGGCGGCGCTCCTTCTCCAGCCGCACCGCTTCCTCGACCAGATCGCGCGCGATCTGCTCGACGTCACGGCCGACATAGCCGACCTCGGTGAACTTGGTCGCCTCGACCTTGATGAAGGGCGCGTCGGCGAGTTTGGCGAGGCGGCGGCTGATCTCGGTCTTGCCGCAGCCGGTGGGCCCGATCATCAGGATGTTCTTGGGCGAGACCTCATCGCGCAGATCGGCGCCGAGCCGCTGGCGGCGCCAGCGATTGCGCATCGCCACGGCGACAGCCTTCTTGGCATCGGTCTGGCCAATGATGTGCTCGTCGAGCGCGGCAACGATGGCTTTGGGGGTGAGGGCGTCGTTCAAAATTGTCATTCCCGCGAAGGCGGGAATCCATATTACCCGCCGTGATTATGGATCCCCGCCTGCGCGGGGATGACGGTATTCTAGGAAGCCTCGAGGCTCTCCACGGTCAGGCGGTCGTTGGTGTAGACACAGACCTCGGCGGCGATCGCCATGGCCTTGCGGCAGATCGTCTCGGCATCCTGTTCGTAATCGACCAGCGCGCGCGCGGCGGCGAGCGCGTAATTGCCGCCCGAGCCGATCGCCGCGACGCCCGCTTCAGGCTCGAGCACATCGCCGTTACCGGTCAGGATCAGCGTCACATCCTTGTCCGCGACGATCATCATCGCCTCCAAATTGCGCAGGAACTTGTCGGTGCGCCAATCCTTGGCCAACTCGACTGCCGCGCGCAGCAGCTGACCGTGATGCTGTTCCAGCTTGCGCTCGAGCCGCTCGAACAAGGTGAAGGCATCGGCAGTGGCGCCGGCGAACCCGGCGATCACCGATCCGTCGCCGAGGCGGCGGACCTTCTTGGCATTGGGTTTCATCACGGTCTGGCCCTGCGTCACTTGGCCGTCACCGGCGACGACGACGCGTCCATTGCGGCGCACGGAGAGAATGGTCGTGCCGTGCCACGTCAGTTTTTCACTCATGCGCCGGGATATGGGAGCGGATGGGCGATGGTGCAATCAGCGCGAATTCGCCCGCAGCAAGTCGACGCTGTCCCCGAGGCTCGCGCTCGGCTGCGAAAGGGCTTGGAGATGCCCATGATCAGGTCGTTGTGGCTCTTGCCCGGATACAGCCGGAGCTCGACCCTGGCACCCAGGCGCTGAGCTTGTCGGCCTCTTGCGGGCCGTGATTGGCATGTATGCGGGCAAATAATCCAGTGGACAAGTGGCTCCCCGGCGGAGGCCGGGGCCCAGTCGCGAAGGCGGCGGTAATCGGGCGCAGCGGCTCTTCTGAGCCGCTACTGGACCCCGGCCTTTGCCGGGGAACAGGTAGGGGAGCAGTAGATAGCAGACCGCGAACGTTGCGAATGTTGAGAACGTTGAGCCGCGGCGACTATTTCTCCACGCCTTTCGCCTTCCCCCAGCTGCGCGCGGCGGTGTAGCCAAGATAGCCGGTGCCGAAGAGCGCATAGAGCGGCTCGGGTATGCCGTTGAGGTACGCGCCCATGCCCGCCGCGATGCCCTGGGCCATGGCGGGGCGGAAGGCGGCGATCAAGCCCATCGGAATCGACCACAACAGCAATGCATACATGACGTAGAGGAAGCCGGGCCTCGCGCGGCTGGTCCAGGGATCGGCCGATTGCGCCTCGGCCAGGATCGCCGACAATTGCGTGCGCAACTGCTCGGCCTCCTGGCTGCCCTGCAGCTTCAACAATTCCAGCTTGGCGGCGTCCCGTGCACGCGAATCGGGGATGATCTTGTCGATCAGCCCCGCCAGGGGGCCGATCAGGCCGTCGATGATGCTCATGAATGCGCCCTTCCTATTGGTTAAATCAACCTGGCGAAGATAACCTATCTGGCACTTTGTAGGACAGCACTTTAGTGTTGGATCGATGGACACCTTACGAACGCCGCCGCGTTATGCTATTGATCCCACGACATTCGCGTACTTGCGCGGCGACCAAGGACTACCTTCATGAGCGACAGCGGAGAATTCGACGTATCGCGCCGCGCGATCCTGGCCGGCGGTGCGGCCGGCGCGGCGGTGGTGGCGGTGCCGGTCACCGCCCAGGCGGCCGTGCCGCCGGGTACGGCACCCAGCATGGCCAAGGTCGCGATGGAGGTGAACGGCAAGCGCCGTGCCTTCGTGGTCGACACCCGCACCACCCTGCTCGACGCGCTGCGCGAGAATTTGCAACTGACCGGCACCAAGAAGGGCTGCGACCATGGCCAATGCGGCGCGTGCACCGTGCTGGTGGATGGCGTGCGGATCAATTCCTGCCTCAGCCTGGCGGTGATGCACCAGGGCGACAAGGTCACCACGATCGAGGGGCTGGGCCAGCCGGACGATCTGCATCCGATGCAGGCCGCCTTCATCAAGCATGACGGATATCAGTGCGGTTATTGCACGCCCGGGCAGATCTGCTCGGCCGTTGCGGTGCTGGGCGAGATCAAGGCCGGCGTACCGAGCCACGTCACCGACGATCTCACGGCGCGCCCGACCGCATCCAATGACGAGATGCGCGAGCGGATGAGCGGCAACATCTGCCGCTGCGGTGCTTATTCCAACATTCTGGAAGCAATGGCCGACGTTGCGGAGAAACGCGCATGAAGCCCTTCACCTATAACCGGGCGAGCACGCCCGCGGCGGCAGCGGCCGAAGCGCTGCGTACGCCAAACGCCAAGTTCATCGCAGGGGGCACCAACCTGCTCGACCTGATGAAGCTGCAGATCGAGGCACCGGCGCATCTGATCGACGTCGGCGGGCTGAAGCTCGATCGTATCGAGGGCACGCCGGATGGCGGCCTGCGCATCGGTGCGTTGGTGACCAATACCAATCTGGCCAGCGACACACGCGTGCGGCGCGATTACGGCGTGCTCAGTCGTGCGATCGTCGCGGGTGCAAGCGGGCAGTTGCGCAACAAGGCGACCACTGCGGGCAACCTGCTGCAACGGACGCGCTGCCCCTATTTCTACGACACCAACCAGCCGTGCAACAAGCGCAAGCCCGGATCGGGCTGCGCGGCACTGGGCGGCTATAGCCGTCAGCTGGCGGTGATCGGCAGCAGCGACGCCTGCATCGCGACCTATCCCGGCGATATGGCGGTGGCGATGCGCGTGCTGGATGCGGTGGTCGAGACGGTGCAGCCCGACGGCATTACCCGCTCGATCCCGATCGCCGACTTCCACCGGTTGCCGGGCGATACGCCGCACATCGACACCGTGCTCAAGCGCGGCGAGCTGATCACGTCGGTCACGCTGCCCAAGCCGATCGGCGGCACGCAGATCTACCGCAAGGTTCGCGACCGTGCATCCTATGCCTTCGCGCTCGTTTCGGTGGCGGCGGTGGTGCAGCGTGACGGCACCGGCCGGGTCGCGGTCGGCGGCGTGGCGCACAAGCCGTGGCGGGTCGAAGCGGCGGAGGCGGCACTGCCGCAGGGAGCCCAGGCTGTGAACGCCCGCCTGATGGCCGGCGCGCGCCCGACGCAAGACAATGCATTCAAGGTGACGCTGGTGGAGCGCACGCTCGCCTCCGCACTCGCCGAAGCGAAGGGTTGATCGCATGAAGTTCGACACGCCCGCGGGCAAGAATCCGATCGACCAAATGAAGGTCATCGGCAAGCCGCACGACCGCATCGACGGCAAGTTCAAGACCACCGGCACCGCGCCTTATGCCTATGAACGGCACGATGTCGTCGCCAATCAGGCATATGGCTATATCGTCGGCGCGGGGATCGCTAAGGGGCGGATCAATTCGATGGACCTGGCCGAGGCCAAGGCCGCGCCGGGGGTGATCGCCATCGTCACTGCCGCGGATGCGGGCAAGCTGTTCAAGGGCGATTTCAACACCGCCTTGTTGCTGGGTGGCCCCGAGATCCAGCACTACCATCAGACCATCGCGCTGGTCGTGGCCGAGACGTTCGAACAGGCGCGCGCCGCCGCACAGCTTGTCCGCGTCGACTATGCCCGTGCCAAGGGCCGATACGATCTGGCCGAGGGACTGAAGACCGCCCCGCTGAAGGGCGCGAGCAGCGGCGAAGGCAGTGCGGCCCCGCCGGTCGAGGAGATTGGCGATTTCAAGCGCGGCTTTGCCGACGCGCCGGTCAAGCTCGACGCGACCTACACCACGCCCGATCACAGCCATGCAATGATGGAGCCGCATGCCTCGATCGGCGCATGGGACGGCGACAAATTGACGCTGTGGACATCGAACCAGATGATCGCTTGGGGCAAGGGCGACGTCGCCAAGACGCTCGGTATCCCCAAGGACAATGTCCGGCTGATCTCGCCCTATATCGGTGGCGGTTTCGGCGGGAAGCTGTTCGTCCGTACCGACGCGATCATGGCGGCACTCGGCGCCAAGGCGGCGGGCCGCCCGGTGAAGGTCGCGCTGCAGCGCCCGTTGATCATCAACAATACCACGCATCGTCCGGCGACCACGCAGCGCATCCGCATCGGCGCGAACAAGGACGGCAAGATCACCGCGATTGCGCATGAGAGCGGCTCGGGCGATCTGCCCGGCGGCAAGCCCGAAACTGCGGTCAGCCAGACCAAGCTGATGTATGCCGGGGCCAATAGGCTGACGTCGATGCGGCTGGCGGTGCTCGATCTGCCCGAGGGCAATGCGATGCGCGCGCCAGGCGAGGCGCCAGGGCTGATGGCGTTGGAAATCGCGATTGACGAGATGGCCGAGAAGCTCGGCATGGATCCGGTGCAGTTCCGTATCGTCAACGATACGCAGGTCGATCCGGAGAAGCCCGAGCGGCGCTTTTCGCAGCGGCAATTGGTGCAGTGCCTGCAGCAGGGGTCGGCGGCGTTCGGCTGGAACAAGCGCAATGCCAAGCCCGGCAGCGTGCGTGACGGACAGTGGCTGATCGGCATGGGTGTGGGCGCGGGCTTCCGCAACAACCTGCTGATGAAGTCGGCGGCGCGGGTCGCGGTCGACGGCAAGGGCATCGTGACCGTCACCACCGACATGACCGATATCGGCACCGGCAGCTATACGATCATCGCACAGACGGCCGCCGAGATGATGGGCGTCGATCTCGACCGGGTGGTCGTGCAGCTGGGCGATTCGGACTCGCCGGCATCGGCCGGCTCGGGCGGGCAGTGGGGTGCGAACAACTCGACCGCCGGCGTCTATGCCGCCTGCGTCAAGCTGCGCGAGATGGTGGCGCAGAAGCTCGGCTTCGATGCGGCCGATATCGAGTTCGCCGGTGGCAAGGTGCGTGCCGGCGGCCGCAGCGTGTCGCTGGCCGATGCGGCGGGCGCGGCTGGCCTGACGGCCGAGGACTCGATCGAATATGGCGATCTGGACAAGAAGTATCAGCAGTCGACGTTCGCCGGCCACTTCGTCGAGGTGGCGGTGAATGCCTATACCGGCGAGACACGCATCCGCCGCATGCTCGCAGTGTGTGCCGCCGGGCGCATCCTCAACCCCAAGTCTGCACGTAGCCAGGTGATCGGCGCGATGACGATGGGTGCGGGCGCCGCGCTGATGGAGGAACTGGCGGTCGACACGCGCTTCGGCTTCTTCGTTAATCACGATCTGGCGACCTACGAAGTGCCGGTCCATGCCGATATCCCGCACCAGGAGGTGATCTTCCTCGACGAGGTCGATCCGATTTCGTCGCCGATGAAGGCCAAGGGCGTGGGCGAATTGGGGCTGTGCGGTGTGGGCGCGGCGATCGCCAATGCGATCTACAATGCGACCGGCGTGCGGGTGCGCGATTACCCGATCACGCTCGACAAGATGTTGCACCAATTGCCGAATGTCGCTTGAACGGGGGCGGCGGGCGACGGTGTCGCCTGCCGCTGCCGGCCGTTGACTCGGCGCCTGCAGATTTCTCTAGCGATACTGGACGTTTAGGCGCGAGCTGCCTATATACCGTTCGGTATGTATAACCTCTGTTCCTCACCGGCCACGAAAGGCCGCCCGCGCGAGTTCGATCTCGACGTCGCGCTGGCAGCGGCGTTGCAAGTGTTCTGGCGCCACGGATACGAAGCGGCGTCGATGGCCGAGCTGACGGCGGCGATGGGAATCACCAAGCCCAGCCTGTACGCCGCGTTCGGGAACAAGGAGGCGCTGTTCCACAAGGCGCTCGATCTCTACGAGCGCGAAAAGCTGGCTTACATGAGCACTGCGCTGGAGGCGCCGACGGCACGCGGCGTGGCCGAGCGGCTGCTGACGGGGGCGCTAAAGATGCAGATGAGCACCTGCGATCCCAAGGGGTGCCTGGGCGTGATCAGCAGCGTGGCCTGCGGCGTGGAAGCCGAGCCGATCAAGACCGAGGTCGTCAAACGCCGCGCCTCCTCCGAGGCTGCGCTGGTCGCACGCTTCGAGCAGGCCAAGGCTGCGGGCGAATTGCCCGAGGGCATGGAGGCGGCCGCGCTGGTCAAGTTCCTCTTCGCGCTATTGCAGGGGCTGGCGCTGCAGGGTGGCTCCGGCGCCACGTGCGAGGAATTGCAGCAGCTGGTTGCCACGACGATGACAATCTGGCCGACCAAATAGTTTGCGGGTGGCGTGCGGTTGAATTGATCGCTGCGCGTCATCGCCGGCTAGTTCTAGGGTGACGGCTTGGGGGATGGGGCCACGATTCAACGGGGTGCCACCCCCCTCTTGTTCCCCGGCGACGGCCGGGGTCCAGTCGTGAGACGTCATTTGGCTGAGCGCCGCCCTTGGTTACACCCGCCTTTCCGACTGGGCCCCGGCCTTCGCCGGGGAGCAGCATCTTCGGCAGTTATTCCAGATCGTTCTCGCTAATCACGATCAGCGCCGGATCGCTGTTGCGCGCCAGTGCCACCAGCCCGGCTTCGGCGATCGCGTCGCTGAACAGGTTGAACATCTCGACGGCATCGTCGTCGGGGGCGTCGCCGCTCAGTGCTTCGAGCACGGCATATTGCACGCCGAATTCATACTCGTCGCCATCCACCTCTGCGCTGAACTCCACCATCTGTTCGTGCACGTTGTCGAGGATCGTCGACTGGTCGATCTCCATCTTGTCTGCGGCCATTGCTCGTATCCTTCCTGCTAGGGCATTAATTGCGCTATGAACGACCGCATCCGATAACCCCTCCGCCACGTCAAGCATGTGTCGTCGGCATCGCGCCGCAAAAGGCGCGGTTCAAGCCTCGCCCGCGCCCCCTTCGATCCAACGTGCCGCATCCGGCAAGTCCGCGAATGGATCGGGCAGTCTCTCCCCTTCATGGCCGGGCAGGAATTCGATCGACCAGCGCCCCGCATCGTCGCCGTGATCCGCGCTCAACCTCGCCAACACCGCGACCAGCACGTTGCCGTCAAACACGACGACGCCTTCATGATCGCGAGCGGTGCGCAACTCCACCTGCTCGTAGCGTGGGATCACGCTCAGGCGGCTTCGTGGAGATAGGCTGCGTCGAAATCGGCGATGCGCTTCATGCGCGGCCAGTCGGCAATCTGGATCTGCTGCCGCTGACGCACGATCACGCCTTCCGCATCCAGCGCCGCGAGCATGCGGTTGACGTGAACCGGCGTGAGTCCGGTCGCGTCGCCGATCGTCTCCTGCGTCATCGGCAGGTCGAACCGTTCCGGCGACCCCTGCCCGGCCGCCGCGTTGCGCACCGCGAATTCGCACAGCATGTGCGCAATGCGGGTCCGCGCGTCGCGCTGCCCGACGTTGAGCACCCATTCGCGGAACACCGATGCATCGATCAACGAATCGCGCCACAGCGCGTCGGCGATGTTGGGACGGCGATGGACGAGATCGCGCAGGTCCGCTGCCTTCATCACGACATAGGTGGCGGGTGTGATCACCTGCACATTATGGTCGGCGCGATCGAGCAGGATGTGCTGAACGTCCAGGATGTCGCCCGGCATGTGGAACGAGACGATCTGCCGGCGGCCTTCGCGCGTCGTCTTGCTGCGGCAGGCATAGCCCGTCACCAGCACCGCGCACGTATCGACCCGGTCGCCTTCGCGCACCAGGTACGTGCTCGCGCGGCGACTCTCCCGCCGCACGGACAAGGCGGTCACGGCCGCTATGTCGTCGGCGTCGATCGGCCCCATTCGCCGGAGCTTGGCGATCAGCGCTTCGTAAGGACTATCGTCGTTCGCGTTCATGCTGTTTTGCGATCCCTGGTTGCCCCGCGCAGCCACTATGGCGCGAGGCAGTTACGCCGGTGATTGGGAGAGCAAGATCAAGCGCGCATTATCCTGGGTTAAGCCGCAATATCACTAACCTGGATTGTGATCGGTTGATCCTGTCCAACTCAGGCGGAACCACGCGCGTGGGCGATGGTTGCAGCCAGACGAAAAACAGGAGAAAATTCATGCAACGTAAAAGCTTAGCCTTCATCGCGACGTTGGCTGCCTATGCCATGCCGGCCATGGCGCAGACCCCTCCGCCGCCGCCGCCGCCTGAGGCGAAGACCAGCGCGATGCCCTATGTGATGGCCGCCGGGATGAGCGATTTGTACGAGATCAACTCGAGCCAGGTCGCACTCGAAAAGACGCAGAACCCGGCGATCCGCAAGTTCGCCACGATGCTGATCAAGCATCACCAGAAAACCACGGCCGCAACGATGAAGGCAGCGCAAAAAGCCGGCCTGACGCCGACACCGCCGATGCTGGATGCCGGCGCGACCGCATCGATCAACGAACTGCAGACTGCCGCACCGGCCGACTTCGACCGGCTGTATCTTGGCCAGCAGGTTCCGGCGCATCAGGCTGCGCTCGACCTGCACCAGAGCTTCGCCACGGGCGGCGATCAGGCACCGTTGCGCACCTCGGCAAAGGCCGCAGTGCCGATCGTCAAGCAGCATCTGAACGCGGCGATGAAGCTGCAGGACGGCAAGTCGCACAATATGCAGGGCATGTAAGAGACGCGACGACCTCGATCGGGGTCGTCGGTACTTTGGCCGCGGGAGCTTCTGCTTCCGCGGCCAGGTTACAACCTGAACGCGCCTTTATCCTCCTTCGCTGGTCGCCAGAGATCGCCGGGAGAGCATGGCTGATGGCGGTGCGTCACTGCACGGCTCGGACGGATTGACGCAGGTCAAGTACATGCGCCGAAATTTGCGCTATCCGGGTCGCCAAGGGCGCAGACGGAACAAAAGTGCACCCCCTCTTGTTCATCCTGTTCATTTTACAGCAAGGTTTCAGATATGCACCGCAGCCAAGAACACGATACGCATGGCAGCGGGTATGAGGAACAGCATCACGATCGCACGCTGATCTGCTTCAGCCATTTGCGGTGGGATTTCGTCTTCCAGCGTCCACAACATCTGATGAGCCGCTTCGCGCAGCAGGCCCAGGTGCTGTATTGGGAAGAGCCGCGCTATGTCAGCGGGCTGTCCGCCCCGCGGCTGGCGGTAAAGACCTGTTCCAACAGTGGTGTCGTGGTGGTGACGCCCGAACTGCAGGGCGGCCTGTCCAGCGAGGCCGAGAACGATGCCTTGCATCCGCTGCTCGATGAGCTGCTCGGTAACCGCAAGTCGTTGATCCGCTGGTATTACACGCCGATGATGCTGCCCTTCTCCGAGCATGTCGCAGCAGATTGCGTCGTCTATGACTGCATGGACGAACTCGCCAACTTCAAGAACGCGCCATCGCAATTACTCGCGCTCGAGCAGCGGTTGCTCGATCAGGCCGATATCGTGTTCACCGGCGGCCACAGCCTGTACGAGGCAAAGCGCAACCGGCACGCCAACATCCACGCGTTCCCGTCAAGCGTGGACGTAGCGCATTTCGCCGCGGCGCGTGGCCCCGGCAACGAGCCGGTCGATCAGGCTTCGCTGCCCCGGCCGCGCTTCGGCTTCTACGGCGTAGTCGATGAGCGGATGGACCTGAACCTGCTCGACACACTGGCGGTCGCGCGACCCGATTGGTCGATCGTGATCGTCGGGCCGGTGGTGAAGATTTCCGAAGACGAACTGCCGCGCCGCGCGAACCTGCACTATCTCGGCGGCCGCGATTATGCAGCATTGCCGGATTACCTACGCGGGTGGGACGTCGCGTTGATGCCGTTTGCGATCAACGACTCGACGCGGTTCATCAGCCCGACCAAGACCCCCGAATATCTGGCGGCCGGACGCCCGGTGGTGTCCACGCCGATTGTCGACGTCGTGCGTCATTACGGCGATCTGGAGGCCGTGCGCATCGCCGAAACGCCGGAGGCGTTCGTGCAGGCGTGTGACGATGCGCTTGCGCTGTCGCGGACCGATGGCACGTGGCGCGCTGCGGTTGATGCTGCGCTCGCCGATCTGTCGTGGGACAACACCCAGGCGCAGATGGCGCAGCTGATCGAGCGTGCCAGGCGCAGCAACGTGCGCGCTTTCGCAGCCGCCGATCGCATGCCAGGCGACCGGTCGAAGCATTATGATGTGATGATCGTCGGTGCAGGTTTCGCCGGATCGGTGATGGCGGAGCGGCTTGCCGCGGGCTCGGGCAAGAAGGTGCTGGTGGTCGATCGCCGGCCGCATATCGCCGGCAATGCCTTCGATCTGTTCGACGATGCGGGCATCCTGTTCCATCAATATGGGCCGCACATCTTCCACACCAATTCGGACGAGATCGTCGACTATCTGTCGCGCTTCACCGAATGGCGGCCCTACGAGCATCGCGTGCTCGCCGATGTCGATGGCAAGCTGGTGCCGATGCCGATCAATCGCACGACGCTCAACATGCTGTACGATCTCGATCTGAAGACCGACGAGGATGCGGAGGCGTTCCTCGCCAGTCGTGCTGAGCCGGTCGACGTCGTCAAGACGTCTGCCGACGTCGTGATTTCGAAGGTCGGGCGTGATCTCTACGAGAAGTTTTTCCAGGGCTATACGCGCAAGCAATGGGGCATGGACCCGTCCGAGCTCGACAAGTCGGTCACCTCGCGCGTGCCGACGCGGACCAACACCGACGATCGCTACTTCACCGACACCTTCCAGGCGATGCCGCTGGAGGGCTACACCAAGATGTTCGAGCGCATGCTCGACCACCCCAATATCGATGTGCTGTTGGGCGTCGATTATACCGAGGTGCGCGAGGTCTACACGCACGATCACTTGGTATTCACCGGCCCGATCGACGAATATTTCGGCCATCGTTACGGCAAGCTGCCTTACCGCTCGCTGCAGTTCCGCCACGAGACGCATGACGTCGAGTGGTTCCAGCAAGTGGGCGTGGTGAACTTCCCCGATCCCTCGGTGTCGTCCACGCGCGTCAGCGAGTACAAGCACTTCACCGGCCAGCAACACCCGCGCACCAGCGTCACCTACGAGATTCCGAGCGCGGAGGGTGATCCTTATTACCCCATCCCACGCGAGGAGAACCAGGCGCTGTTCAAGCGCTACGAGGCGCTGGCCATCGCGCAAGCGGACGTGACGTTCGTCGGGCGACTGGCGACCTATCGCTACTATAATATGGACCAGGTCGTTGGGCAGGCGCTGGCGACGTATCGCCGGATGGTGGCAAAGCCTGCGGTGGCGACTGGATCCGTTGCGGCTGGCGCGTCGAGTGCCGCCAAGGTTGGTGTAGCGGTTGCCGCTGGCCCGTCTGACGGACAGAAAACCAAGGCGGCCTGATCTGCATTGGTGATGGCGGCGACCACCTGAAAGGGTAGGTCGCCGCTGTTGCCAGAGCCTAGCGGCCCAACCCATACGCACCATCGACTTCGGTCGGGCGGGTCCACCCAAAGCGTCACCCCAGACTTGGTCCGGGGTCCCCCGTGCCGCATGTTCAGTGGCCAAGAAAAGGCCCGCGCGAAAGCCGCTCGGCGGCCCCTGGAACAAGTCCGTGGTGACCATATGGGCTGCGCAGACGCGACCACGAACCGTCTCTGAGCCACTGGCGCCGGGACATTGATCCGCCATACCAAACGGCTCTTGCCTTCAGACGGAACGGACGCCGCTGTCGATCGTACACCGCGAAACGATAAGGGCATTTCACGATGGCAACCACCTACCCCCCGGCCGCGCCAGTGCATCACCCTCATCCGGTGCATGCGATCTTGTCAGCCTATCCGCTGGCGTTCTTCACGGCGGCACTGGTCGCCGACATTGCGTACGTGAACAGCGCCGAGATGATGTGGGCCAACTTCTCGATCTGGCTGATCACCGGTGGTTTGTTGATGGGCGCGTTTGCAGCGCTGGCCGGGATCATCGATGCGATTGCGTTCAAACGTCGCCAGACGCGGCATCGTGGCGCCATGCTGCACACGATCGGCACGAGCCTGATGTTGGTGCTCGCGCTGTTCAACGCCTTCGTTCACAGCCGTGACGCCTGGACCTCGGTTGTGCCGACGGGGATCGTCTTGTCCGCGATCGTCGCCATCCTGGCATTGTATACCAGCTGGCAGGGCTATGCCGTTCAAGCCGAAGGGACCGTTCCGGTGGAGCGGCCCGTTGAAGTTTTTGGGGAGGCCAAATGATGCGCCGGAATATGCTCGCACTCGGCCTAATTGCCTCGCTCAGCGCCTGTGGTGGCAAGGGTGGCGACGCCAGTGCCCAATTGGGCGCCAACCCGAACCTGCCGGGCCTGGAGCAATATCTGCTGCCCCCGATGCACATCGCCAAGCCGGTGCCGTGGGGCAATGCGACCCCGACCGTGCCGCAGGGGATGAAGGTGACGGCGCTGGCCACCGGTTTCAAGAACGTGCGGTCGATCTACGTGCTGCCGAACGGCGACATCCTGGCGGTCGAGCCGAAGGGGCCGTCCGAGCCGATCTCGCGGCCCAAGGACATCCTGGTAAACTGGATCCAGGGCTTCGGCCACAGCAAGGTCGGCGGCGGCGATCGCATCACCCTGCTGCGTGATGCCGATGGCGACGGCAAGCCGGAAGTCCGCTCGGTGTTCCTCGATCATCTCGTGTCGCCGTTCGGCATCGCATTGGTCGGCGGTGACCTGTATGTCGCCAATACCGATGCGATCGTCCGCTTCCCGTACCAGACCGGCCAGACGCGGATCGATGCGCCGGGACGTATCCTGACCCCGCTGCCGGGCGGCCCGATCAACCATCACTGGACAAAGAGCCTGGTCGCCAGCCCGGACGGCTCGAAACTTTATGTCGGCATTGGCTCCAACAGCAATATCACCGAAAAAGGGTTCGAGGCGGAGAAGGACCGCGCGCGGATCTGGGAAGTGGATCGCGCCACCGGCGCACACCGCGACTATGCCACCGGGCTGCGCAATCCCAATGGGCTCACCTTCAATCCCGAGAGCGGGCAATTGTGGGCGGTGATCAACGAGCGTGACGAGATCGGCCCCGATCTGGTGCCCGACTACCTGACATCGGTCAAAGACGGCGCGTTCTACGGCTGGCCGTACAGCTATTGGGGCCAACATGCCGATCCGCGCGTGAAGCCGCAGCGACCCGACATGGTCGCCCGCGCCGTGATGCCGGATTACAGCCTCAGCTCGCACGTCGCACCGTTGGGCCTGGCCTTCTACGGCGGCGCCAGCCTGCCCGCGAGCTATCGCGGCGGCGCGTTCATCAGCGAACATGGCAGCTGGGATCGCGGTGCGTTCAACGGCTACAAGGTCGTCTGGGTGCCGTTCAGCGGTGGACGCCCGAGCGGCAAGGCGCGTGATGTCGTCACCGGCTTCCTGGACGGTGCCGGCAATGCCCGCGGTCGCCCGGTGGCGCTCGCGGTGGACCGCACCGGTGCGCTGCTGATCGCGGACGATCTGGGGAATGTGGTCTGGCGCGTGACCGGCGCCTGACGATACGGCCGATCGTCGCCTTGGTGGCGATCGGCTGCAATCCCGGAATGCGCGGTGGAAGTGCGGCGCGCGATTGGACCTACTCAGTGCCGCGCTTATTAGCCGATCGGCGTGACGGACAACAGCGCCTGCCAGGTTCTGGGGCCGGCGATACCATCCGGAACGATGCCGGCCCGGCGCTGGAACGCACGCAAGGTCGCTTCGGTGACGGGCCCGAAATCTCCATCCCGCGCCAGGCTCAACAGAGCCTGTATCTCCTCCACCTTTTCCCCTCGCGAACCCCGCCTTAGTGTCGGCCGGCCCGCACCGTCCTGTACCGGGATCAACGGCGCGGGTGTATCCTCCTCCAGCGCGGTCGCCACCGCATGACGAAAGTCGGTCATGTCGAAGCAAGGGTCCGACTTGCGACCCCTGGGTAGTGCATATTCCAGGTGGCCGCAGCACATTATGGCCGGCGCCTTGATGTGTCTCAGCAGCGCGGCACTGCCACGGACATAAGCGACCCGCTGTTCCGGCGGCCAATCGTCGTGCGGCTTGCCGCTATGTTCGGCCTCGATCCCGATGAAGCTGCCATTGCCGTCGGTAACCCCCTGCCACTCCCCCTTCCCCGCGTGATTGGCTCGCCCCGATGCAATGACGTAGAAAGTACCGTCACGGCCCAGTCCCAGTTGGGCCAACGGCCCCGGCAACGCCCCTGCCCCGGGTCCGGCTGCACGCCCTTCAATCAACAGCCGCAGCGTCGGCATGTTGCCCGCCGTCGCGGTGGCGGTGTGGTGGCACATCACGCCGATCGGACCGACCGTCGGCTTGCCGCGAGTGCGCCAATCAACCGCTTCCGCCACCTTCAATCCGGCGTCGCGCAGTGTGTCGGCGAGCCACAGCAGTCGGCCAGTCATGCTCGCACCGCTGTCAGCGTCGCAACCCCGCCATCGGCGGCCGGCAGTTCGACATCGCGGGTCGCGACAAGGTCGGTCACATCCATGTCGCAGGCGCATCCGTCCGCATCGTCGTGATGATCCCGCGCTGGTTCGGTGGCGTCCCCAGCCATGGCGATTGGCGCGACCGCCCCCGGCAACGGCGCAGCCGCGCTCGCCTCGGCGGGTGCATGCGGTTTGGCATCGGCCGCCGGACTCTGTTCGGCAGGCAAGTGGATCGCGGGCATTCCCGGCGAGGCCTCGGCCTTGGCCAGCAGATCGGGCACGAAGCGCTCCGAAAAACCTGCGACGAAGCCCACGATCAGCACGAACAACCAGCCGTTTTCAGGGGCGCTAAGTCGCGAAGTGTTGCCCAAGCTGATGTCGATCGCATCCGTCGCCACGAAAGCCATGGCCACCGCCGCGGCGATGATGCCGATCATCAGCGGCAACACCGCGTCCATCATGTTGGCGGTGCGCTGCAGATTGGGCAGTACGGTGCGACCGCGAATGGCGAGCGAAATAGAGAAGAACGCGCCGAACCCGCCAGCGATGGAGGCAAAGCACAGGTCCCGCCCGTGCGCGGGAAACGACACCAGCCCCATGATCGCGATGATCAGACCCATCGCTATCAACCCGGCAAGCAACGCGGCGGCCAGGTACTCGAACCGCGCGCGAGCGACCCGCTCGTCGAGGATATCGGCCTTGATGCGGCGCAGAAGCTGTTCCGCATCGCCCGCATACCCTTCGAACGCCAGGATCAGCGCATCGGCCACACGGTGATCGTAGCGGACCGCACGCCGCCACGCGACGCTCTCCTCCGCCGCCAGTCGCCAGCCAGCGATCATGCCGTTGATCTCACCACGCAAGGGGTTAAGCCCGGCCAGAAGCTTCCGTTGTTCGGCGGCCGTCGTCGCATCGTCCGCAAACTGAATACTGACCCGCTCGGGCGTGCGGTAGATCGCGTAATCGGGGCGCTTGCGGCCGTAGATGCCCTGTACGGGCACATCGAGCCCGTCGTTTTGGCCGACGCGAAGATCGGCGATGCAGAACAGGCTCACGCTTATTCCCCTCTGACATCTAATGCTAGGAGAACGAAGCGTCCATGTACCCAAGACAGGTGGTACACATGCCGATCATCGCGTTCGCGAGCGTACGATCCGTCGCACCCAACCCTGATAGTTCTTCCGCTTCAGGTGTATCCAGGATTCACCCCTGATGATCAGCGATGCATCGCTCACCGTCTTCGCACCCTTCTTTGAGCCAACCACCTTCATCGACTCGATGGAGGAGGCGGCTTTCAGGATCGTGGCCATGGCAACGCGCCACCGCTCTTCTTTAAAGCCGATACCTCTGCAATCGACCGCTTCGACCCAGGGGTTCTTCACCTCAGAACAGCGATAGGGAATTTCTCTTGCGGCCAGGGTAGTCTTACGTGGACCATCGGCAGCGAAGGAATGCGTAGTCGGCGCCACCACAGTAAGTAGTGCCGCGACAAATGCCCTATCAATAAACTTGGTCATCTTCTGTGTCGCTTGCCATTTGACATAGCGAAGAAGCACGCTGCACGTTCTTTGTGTCAACAAACGTCCCGTCCATTTTGGCGACGACCGTTAGCGGCGGGCACAAGCTGACAAGCCTCGCCACGCGACTGCGCGGCCGTTCCTTGGGGAACCCACGCGGAGGCTTGAGATGCGGCACAGCACGAAGCAACCAGCCCTGCCAGCTGGCTGAACACGCATAATTAGCTGTAAGGTGCAGAACTCTTGGTCGGGGCGACAGGATTCGAACCTGCGACCCCCACACCCCCAGTGTGATGCGCTACCAGGCTGCGCTACGCCCCGACCGAGGCCGGGCGTGTATGCGCCTGACGCCGACGATGCAAGCTTTGCGCATCGCGTAATCGGCATGTCGTGCAAACGAACGGATTGGACGGTCGGGAAATGCACCCCCTTGTTGCGCCACCGGCAGCTTAATGATAGCGCGCGGCGCTTGTAGCGTGGGGTGTGTCCCGCCCCGCCGTTCCACACATTCGGGCCCGTTTTGTCAATTATGTCGATGATCATCCCCCAAGCTTATGCTCAGACGGCCGGCACCGCGACCAGTGCGGGTTTCGCCCAGTTCATGGGTATCGCGCCGTTGCTGCTCGTCTTCGTGGTCTTCTATTTCCTGATGATCCGCCCGCAGCAGCGCCGCATGAAGATGCTTCAAGCGTCGGTCGCTGCAGTGAAGAAGGGTGATAACGTCGTGACGTCGGGCGGGATCATGGGGAAGGTGACCAAGGTCGAGGACAATGTCGTCGAGGTCGAGATCGCGCCGAACGTCCGGGTGCGCGTGGTGAAGGCCACGCTGACCGACGTGGCCGGCACCGGCACCGCCAAGCCCGCGAACGACTGAGCCACAAGATGCTCGATTTCCCGCGCTGGAAGGTCCTGTCGATCCTCGGCTTCCTGGCAGCATTGATGCTGCTGGCCGTGCCCAGTTTCCTGCCCGAGGCGACCACCGCCAAATGGGGTGCCATTCCGCACCCGCGCATCAACCTGGGGCTCGATCTCGCCGGCGGCTCGTATCTGCTGCTCGAGGCCGACACCAAGGACGTCGCCGCGACACGCCTCGAATCGATGCGCGAGCGCGTCGTCACCGAATTGCGCCGCGGCACGCCGAAGATCGAAACCGGCGACGTATCCGTGCGCGACGGCAAGCTCAGCTTCCTGCTGCGCGACGTGAGCCAAGTCGATGCCGCACGGCAGAAGCTGCTCGAGATCACCGGTGGCGGCGTAGGCCTGACCGGGCAGCGCGAGTGGGACATCCAGGTGGTGGACAGTTCGCGCTTCGTCCTGACGCCGAGTGAGGCCGGACTGAAGGCGGCGATCAAGACCGCCGTCGATGACGCGACCGAAGTCGTCCGCACGCGCATCGATCAACTCGGCACGCGCGAGCCGACCATCGTCCGCCAGGGCGACACGCGCATCGTCGTGCAGGTGCCGGGGCTGCAGAATCCGCAAGCGCTGAAGGACCTGCTCGGCAAGACCGCCAAGCTGGAATTCAAGCTGGTCGACCAGACGGCCGATCCTGCACTGCTCGCCAAAGGACAGGCGCCGATCGGCAGCCAGGTGCTCGCCTATCAGAATGGCGGGCCGCCGATCGCGGTGAAGCGCTCGACGATCATCAGCGGCGATCAGCTGACCGATGCGCGACAGGGCTTCGCACCGCAGACCAACGAGCCGCAGGTGCTGATCACCTTCAACAGCGAAGGCGGGCGCCGTTTCGCGCGCGTGACGCAGGAGAATACCGGCAAGCCGTTCGCGATCATCCTCGACAACAAGGTGATTTCAGCGCCCAATATCAACGAGCCGATCCTGGGCGGCACGGCGAGCATCTCGGGCAGCTTCACGGTCGATTCGGCTAACCAGCTGGCAATCGCGCTACGCTCGGGCAAGCTGCCGGTGCCCTTGAAGGTGATCGAGGAATCGACCGTCGGGCCGGATCTCGGGGCGGATTCGATCCGCGCCGGCATCCTGGCGTCGGTCATCGCTGTCACAGCGGTCGTGATCTTCATGCTGCTGACCTATGGCCGCTTTGGCCTGTATGCGAACCTCGCGGTGGTCATCAACGTGCTGGTCATCATCGGCGTGCTGGCGCTGCTCAACGGTACGCTGACGCTGCCGGGTATCGCCGGCTTCGTGCTGACCATCGGTACTGCGGTCGACGCCAACGTGCTGATCAACGAGCGCATCCGCGAGGAACGTCGGCGCGGTCGCAACGTCGTGCAGGCGGTCGAGCTCGGCTACAAGGAAGCGAGCCGGACGATCTTCGAGGCGAACGTGACCCACGCCATTTCGGGCGTGATCATGCTCGTGCTGGGATCGGGGCCGGTCAAGGGCTTCGCGGTCGTGCTGCTGATCGGCATCGCCACCTCGGTGTTCACCGCCGTCACCTTCACCCGGATGATGGTCGCGCTGTGGCTGCGCAAGAACCGTCCTACCGACATCAACATTTGATCGGCGAAGCACAATGCGCCTGCTGAAACTCGTTCCCGACAACACCAACCTGCCGTTCGTGTCGCTGCGCAAATGGGCGTTCGCGCTCACGATCGCGCTGAGCCTCGCATCGATCGGCCTGGTCTGGGCCAAGGGCCTCAACTTCGGCGTCGATTTCGTCGGCGGCCTGATGATCGAGGAGAAGTTCGTCACGCCCCCGAACGTCGACCTACTGCGCCAGAAGATCGATCAATTGGGCGTCGGCGATGCGCAATTGCAGCCGTTCGGCGATGGCCGCACGATGACGATCCGCCTGCCGGTGGTCGAAAGCGCCGACGAAGGCGCCACCAACGCCGTGGTCAAGCGCGTCGAGACGGCAGTCGCACAGGCATTCCCCGGTGCGACCTTCTCGCGGTATTCGACCGTCTCGGGCAAGGTATCGGACGAGCTGATCCGCAACGGCGTGCTCGCCGTCGTGCTGGCAGTGCTCGGCATCGGGCTGTTCGCGATCTTCCGTTTCGAATGGCAGTTCGGCGTCTCGACCGTGGTGGCGATCGTCCACGATCTGCTGATGACGCTCGGCTTCTTTGCCCTGACTCAGTTCGAATTCGACCTCAACATCGTCGCCGCGGTGCTGACGATCATCGGTTATTCGATCAACGACAAGATCGTCATCGATGACCGTATCCGTGAGAACATGCGCCGCTATCGCAAGATGGACATGGCCGGCATCGTCGATCTGTCGGTCAACGAGACGCTGCCGCGTACGGTGATGACCTCGCTGACCATCCTGCTGGCGCTGTTCGCGTTGCTGTTCCTGGGTGGCCATGTGCTGCGCGGGTTCACCGCGGCGATGATCCTGGGCATCTTCGTCGGCACCTATTCGTCGATCTACGTGTCGTCGTCGCTGCTGATCACCCTGGGCCTGCGCGCCAATCCGGATGCGCCGGACAAGGTGGTGGCGACGCCGAATGCGGAGCGTGTCGCGCCAAAGTCGCGCGGCTGACCGGATGCGGATGGACAAGCCGCGGACCGACGGCCCGATCATCTCGGGCTTTTCCAGCGGTGGGTTCAAGGTCGATGACGGCGTCTATCACGCGCTGCTGATCACGCCGGAGCGCGCCGACGGCTGGTCGCCGCCGCCGCTCGCCGATCTGTCAGCCGACGATCTGGCGCCGCTCTGGGTGCTCGATCCGCCGCCCGAATTCGTGCTGATCGGCACCGGCGCGGCCTTGGTCCGCCCTGCCCCTGCCTTGGTGCGGGCGGTCGAAGCGCGGGGGTACGGCGTCGAGGCAATGGACAGCCGCGCCGCGGCGCGCGCCTGGGCCGTGTTGCGCGGCGAAGGCCGCTGGATCGCCGCTGCGTTGTACCCGTTCGATTGAGCGCCGCCGCGGGGGTGCCGCCTTTATGGGTGCGCCCGCATCGCTAGCCGTCACCCCGGACTAGTTCCGGCGTCCACCAAGCCACTTGCTGTGCGGATAGTGGTTCGATGGCAGAGCGTGCGGCGCGGTGGACCCCGGAACTAGTCGGCGTTGTACCCTTCGAACAAGTAATTCGCCGTCATCCCCGCGTAGGCGGGGATCCATATAGTCGAACGTCTGCATTTCAGCCGCCAAGCCCGCCACTATGGTTCCCCGCCTTCGCGGGGATGACCAACCATGTCTCAAAGGGATAGTTGCCGAACGAGTCCGGGGTGACGGTGCGCGGTGGATGTCGCGTTTCGACCGAAGCGCCGCGTTAGCTGGAAGAAGCGGCGACCAGTCCCGACAAGTGATGGTGGAGCGCTGCGGTATTCGCCTCCCACGTGAAATTCGCCGCGGCCTTGTGCGTCTCGTCGCGGGGGGGCGGCGTGGCGAGCAATTCGCCGATCGCGCGCGCAAATGCCGCCGACTCCCGCGCGACGATTCGGCCGGCGGCCGGGGTGCGGACCACCTCTGCCGCGCCGCCGGCGTCGGTGATGACGATCGGCGTGCCGCAGGCGAGCGCCTCGACCCAGGCATTGGCCAGCCCCTCCGATGACGAGGCGAGCGCCATTATGTCGGCCGCCGCCAGCAGGTCGGGCAGCGCGTCGTGCGGGACCGGGCCGAGTAAGCGGATGCGGTCCGCTACGCCGAGCCTGACGATCTCCGCCTCCAGTGCGGCTCGCTGCGGCCCTTCGCCTGCGATCAGCAGCGATACGCCCGGCAGCGAAGCCACCGCGCGGATGACGATGTCGTGGCCCTTGCGCGGGATCAGCGCGCCGAGCGACATCACCAGCGGCCCCTGCACGCCGAACCTGCGCCGTCCGGCGGGGTTGCCCGGCGTGAACCGTGCGAGATCGACGCCGGTATGGTGCACCCGGATCGAAGCGACCGCCAAGCCGATCGCCGCCATGTCGGCCTTCATCGCCGCGCTCACCGCGAGCAGGCCATCCGCCTTCTGCCCTGCCGCGACGACCTGTCGCGCGGTCGCCTGGGCGCGGCCCCAATGGTGGATGTCGGCCCCGCGTGCCTTGATCGACACCGGCACGCCGAAGTGGCGCCCGAGTGCGACCGCCGCGGGCCCATCGGGGAAGAAGAATTCGGCATCGATGACATCGAACGCGAAGTCGCGGCGGATTTCGGTCAGCAGCGGCTTCAGCTGGCGCACCAATGCCGCGACATGCCAGCGACCCTGCGTGCCGGGCAATGTCGTGAAGCGGGGTCGGTGGGTGTCGAGCCCCTTCCATCGCTCGCGTGTCGGCAGCCCGTTCAGCGCGCGGTAGGGCGACAGCGCGGATAGTGGCCATGGTGGCAGCCCGATCGGCGCGACGAGCCGCAGCTCGACCTCGGCGTGCGCGGCCAACCCCAGGGTCTGCCGCTCGACGAACACGCCGAAATTGGGCCGCGTCGCATCGGGGAACAGGGTGGCGAGGGTGAGGACGCGGAGCATATGCGTCAGCCTAGCGCGGGAAGGTTAAGGGCGGGCGATCATTGGCCGACGGCACCCTAGGCTCCTGCGGACGCAGGAGCCTAGGGTGCGAAGCGCAGCGCTCGTGGTCCTGGACCCCTGCTTTCGCAGGGGCACATCAGAGGTTGAGGTTAAATCCGCGTATCGCCAGGATAGGCCAGCAGCAGGTCGCTGCCGGCGGACGCGCTGATATGCGCCGTGCCTGTCAGTTGCAGGCATTCGCCTGCGCGCCACGCCACGCCGTCTACCACGCCTTCGCCGGTGATCGGCACGAACCAGCCGGGGCGGCCTTCGGGCAGCGTCACCGTGCGCTGGCCGCCCGGCCAGCGTTCCAGCACGAACTTGGGCCCTTCGACCAGGATGATGCGGTCTTCCGCAACGCGCCCCGGTGCCGACGGCGCGACATAGGGGACGGCCTGTGCCACCGCGACGCCGTCATCCAGATGCAGTTCGCGGTTGCTGCCATAATCGTACAGGCGGTAGGTGGTGTCCGAATTCTGCTGCGTCTCGATCACGGTTATGCCCGCGCCGATCGCGTGGATCGTGCCGCTGGGCGAATAATAGAAATCGCCGGCCTTGACCGGCTTCCAGTCGAGCTTGTGCTCGATCGATCCGTCTTCCGAGGCGGTACGCAGTTCCTCGGGCGTCATCGGCGCCAGCGTGCCGATCGCGATCGACGCGCCCGGCTCCGCTGCCAGCACCACCCAGCATTCGTCCTTGCCGCGCGGCAGGCCGCGCGCATGCGCCTCGTCGTCGCCCGGATGCACCTGCACCGACAGCTTTTCCGACGTGAACAGATATTTGATCAGCAGGTCGGCGGCACCGGGATCGACCGTCTGGAACCACACTTCGCCGATCTTTGTGCCGGGCGCCGGATCGGCGAAACCCTGCCAGAGATGATCGCGGCCCCAGGGCTTTTCCACCCGGCGCGTCGTCAGCAAAGTTGCAGTCATCGGATTCCTCACTCGGGCTTCGGCAGTGGTGGCTGCAACGCACCATAAACGGCCCGCGATCCGGGCGCCACGACCTCTTCGAAAAACATTGTTCGCATTCGCTCGGCTGGGCTAAGGACGTGGCCATGCGTACCCCCCCTCTCCGCTTCAATGCGTCCCGCCCGATCGCGCTTGCGGTGCTTGCCGCCCTCGCCTCCACCACCGCCGGCTGCGCGCGGAACACGGGCAAGAACGACGTCCCCTATGTCGCGCGCGATGTGGGCACGTTGTATTCGGCAGCGAAGAAGCGGCTTGACCAGGGCCGGTACAAGGAATCGGCGGCGTTGTTCGATGAGGTCGAGCGCCAGCATCCCTATTCGGTCTGGGCCCGCCGCGCGCAGTTGATGAGCGCGTACAGCAATTATCTCGGGCGCGATTATACCAGCTCGATCGCTTCGGCGCAGCGCTTCCTGCAGGTCCATCCGGGCAACCGCGACGCGCCTTATGCCTATTACCTGATCGCGCTTGGCTATTACGAACAGATCAGCGACGTGACGCGCGACCAGAAGATCACACAGCAGTCGCTGGACGCGCTGGGCGAACTGACGCGCCGCTACCCGAACACGCGCTATGCGTCCGATGCACGGCTGAAGATCGATCTTGTGCGCGATCACCTTGCCGGCAAGGAGATGGAGATCGGCCGCTGGTACGAGACGCGTGGGCAATGGCTGGCCGCAACGATGCGCTTCCGCAAGGTCGTCGACGATTACCAGACGACAACGCACGCGCCCGAGGCCTTGATGCGCCTGACCGAGACGTATTTGGCCCTCGGCGTGCCGGACGAGGCGCGCAAGAGCGCCGCGGTGCTCGGCGCCAATTACCCAAGCAGCGACTGGTACGAACGGTCGTACAAGCTGATCAACGATCACCCCGCCAAAGCGCTGGCCAGCATCGCCCCCGGCGAGCAGATCGTGCCGGTGAACACCGCGCCCAACGCCACGCCGACGCTGCCCGGCACCGATGCCGTCGCGCCGAAGGACGATCGCAGCGCCTCCCCCACCCCGGGCAACCCGGCCAATCCCACTGGCCCGGGCGGCAACTGACGCGCACCGGCCGGCTGCTACGGAAAGAACGATACCAGAACGACGCGAAACCCTCTAAGGGCGTGTCCGCATGCTGACCGCGCTTTCCATCCGGGACGTCGTCCTGATCGAGGCACTCGACCTCGATTTCTCCGCCGGGCTCGGCGTGCTCACCGGCGAGACGGGCGCGGGTAAATCGATCCTGCTCGATGCGCTGGGTCTGACGCTCGGCGCGCGCGGCGACAGCGCGCTGGTGCGGCATGGCCGTCCCCAGGCATTGGTCACCGCGAGCTTCGATACGCCGCATGCCGACGGGCCGATCGCCGCCCTGCTGGCCGATAACGGGCTGGAGGTGGAGCCGGGCGAGCCGCTGATCGTACGCCGCATCGTCAAGGCCGATGGCGGCAGCCGCGCCTTCGTCAATGATCAGCCCGCCTCGGCCGGCCTGTTGCGCGAACTCGGCACGCACCTGGTCGAGATCCACGGCCAGCATGACGATCGCGGCCTGCTCAATGCGCGCGGCCACCGTGCCTTGCTCGACGCCTTCGGCCGGATCGACACCGCAAGCGCGCAGACCGCGTACCGTGCCTGGCGCGCGGCGGAAGACGCGCTCGCGAGCGCGCAGACCGAACTCGACACGCAGGCGCGCGACCAAGAATGGCTCGAACATGCCGTCGCCGAATTGCGCGCGTTCGGCCCGGAGGAAGGCGAGGAGGAGATCCTCGCCACGCGTCGCGCCGGTATGCAGCGCGGCGAGAAGATCGCCGGCGACCTGCAGGCGATCGCCGATCTGCTCGAAGGATCGGATGGCGGTCTCGCCCGCTTGCGCCAGGCGGCGCGCGTGCTGGAGCGGGTAAGCGAGGATCACGAGGCGCTGGGGCAGGCGCTGGAAGCGATCGATCGCGCGATCATCGAGGGGGCGGAGGCGCAGGAGAAGGTCGACGAGGCCGCCGCCGCGCTCGCCTTCGATCCGTCGCAGCTGGAAGCGGACGAGACACGGCTGTTCGATCTGCGCGCGCTCGCCCGCAAGCACCGCGTCCAGCCCGACGGGCTTGCCGCGCTGGCGCAGGAACTCGGCGAGCGGCTGGAGCGACTCGAGAGCGGCGGGGCCGGCATCGCCGCGCTGGAACGGGCGCAGGCCGCCGCCGCCAAGGCCTATGAGACGGCGGCCGACGCGTTGACCAAGGCGCGCACCGCCGCTGCCACCCGACTCGACGCGGCGGTGAAGACCGAGCTTGCGCCATTGAAGCTGGATGCCGCCCGCTTCCGCACGGCGATCGCGCCGCTCGCGCGCGATGCCTGGGGGCCGAGCGGCCGGGACCGGGTCGAGTTCGAGATCTCGACCAACCCCGGCGCACCGTTCGCCGCGCTGACCAAGATCGCCTCGGGCGGTGAGCTTTCGCGCTTCATCCTCGCGTTGAAGGTGGCGTTGGCGGAGGAAGGCGGCGCGGCGACGATGATCTTCGACGAGATCGACCGCGGCGTCGGCGGCGCGGTGGCGAGCGCGATCGGCGAGCGCCTGTCGCGGCTGGCGGGCGGCACGCAATTGCTCGTCGTCACGCACAGCCCGCAAGTGGCCGCGCGCGGGCGGCATCACCTGCTGATCGCCAAGAGCCATGACGGGACCGTTACGCGGACCGGCGTCCACGCGCTGGGCGAAGCCGAACGCCGCGAGGAAATCGCGCGGATGCTGTCGGGTGCCACGGTGACGGACGAGGCGCGCGCGCAGGCGGAGCGGCTGCTCGAAGCGACGTAGCCCCGTGTTATCGTGCCAAACATCGCCCGATTCAAACCATGCGACAAACCCGAAACCACGTGCTATACGGTCGTCATCGCGCGAGATTGCCCACAAGCATCGCACGGCTGAGAGACCTCCGCGCTCCCGCTTGTCAAAGCCCGGAGCCAGCGTTTCACACCGCTCATCCAGCAAAAATTCCCGTCGTCGGCACGCGCCGATGTACGAGTTCGTCATCGAGAGCATCGGCCGGGGTCGGACGATGTTTTCGCTCTTTCTTCTCGGCCCCGTCTACCCAAGGAAATATCTATGCCTATCGGCACCGTAAAGTTTTTCAACGCGGACAAGGGTTATGGCTTCATCGCGCCTGAGGGCGGCGGGAACGACGCCTTTGTGCACATCAGCGCGGTAGAAGCCGCCGGCATGCGCACGCTCGACAAGGAACAGCGCGTTTCTTACGAGCTCGAGCAGGATCGCCGCGGCAAGATGTCGGCAGTGAACCTCGCTTCTGCGTGATTGATGTTGGCGGGCGCCGGTTTCCGGCGCCCGCCACTCTTTCGTTCAGGCCCCGAGGAGACGGATCACGAATACCACCGCAATGTTCTATCGCGATCGTGCCCGTCAGGCCCAGACCGACGCCGATTCCGCGACCCTCGATAACGTCCGCGATCGCTGGACACGTGCCGCCAAGGCATGGGACGAGATGGCCACGCGCGCCGAAAAGACCGCCGACCGCCGCTCCGTCAGCGAAGACGCCAAGGACCCGGACGAGGAAGATTAGTCTCCGTCCGATCAACGCTTGATCGTACCCCTGCCGCTCCGGTAGCGCTGGCGCATGACAGCCCCGCTCCCCGCGACAGACGATGAAGCCGCCGCAGAGCTGGCGCAGCTCGCCGCCGAGATAGCGCGCCATAATGCGCTTTACCACACCGACGACTCGCCCGAGCTGTCAGACGCCGACTATGACGCGCTCGTCCGCCGCAACGCCGCGATCGAGGCCGCCTTCCCGCACCTGATCCGCGCCGATTCGGCCAGCCGCCAGATCGGCGCAGCGCCCGCCGCGCATCTCGCCAAGGTCGCGCATGCCCGGCCGATGTTCAGCCTCGACAATGCGTTCGACGCGCAGGAAGTCGGCGAGTTCGTCGGCCGCGTGCGCCGCTACCTCAGCCTGGGCGACGCCGATGTCGTGGCGCTGACGGCCGAACCCAAGATCGACGGCCTGTCCTGCTCGCTGCGTTACGAAAAGAACCGGTTGGTCCAGGCGCTGACCCGCGGCGACGGGCAGGTCGGCGAGGACGTCACGGCCAACGTCCGGACCATTGCCGACATTCCCGCCGGCTTGCCGGATGGTGCCCCCGACGTGTTCGAGGTGCGCGGCGAGGTCTATATGGCCAAGGCCGATTTCGCGGCGCTCAATGCGCGCCTGCTCGCCGAGGGCGAAGCGACCGGCAAGGAAGCGCGCCAATTCGCCAACCCGCGCAACGCCGCCGCCGGATCGCTGCGTCAGAAGGACTCCGCCGTCACGGCGCAACGCCCCTTGCGCTTCTTCGCCTGGGGCTGGGGCGACGCCAGCGCGCTGCCGGGCGAAACGCAGTCCGCGGTGATCGCCACGATCCGTGATTGGGGCTTTCCCGTCACCCCGCAATTTCAGCCCGCCGGCACGCTCGATCAGGCGCTCGCCACCTATGCGGCGATCGAGCGCGAGCGCGCCGACCTGCCGTTCGACATCGATGGCGTGGTCTACAAGCTCGACCGGCTCGACTGGCAGCAACGTCTGGGTTTCGTCGGCCGCGCGCCACGCTGGGCGTTGGCGCACAAATTCCCGGCCGAACGCGCCGAGACGACGCTCAACGACATCGAGATCCAGGTCGGTCGCACGGGCAAGCTGACGCCGGTCGCCAAGCTCGAGCCGGTGACGGTGGGCGGCGTGGTGGTGCGCAATGCGACGTTGCATAATGCGGACGAGATCGCGCGCCTCGGCGTCCGCCCCGGCGACCGCGTGCGGCTGCAGCGCGCCGGCGACGTCATTCCCCAGATCGTCGAGAACCTGACGCCCGACGCAGACCGGGCCGCCTGGGCCTTCCCGACCCATTGCCCGCGCTGCGGATCGGAGGCTGTGGCGGAGGAAGGCGAGGTCGACGTGCGCTGCACCGGCGGCCTGATCTGCCCCGCGCAACGCCTGGAACGTCTCAAGCATTTTGTCAGCCGTAGCGCGTTGGATATCGACGGGTTGGGCGAGAAGACGCTGGTCGAGCTGCTGGAGCTCGGCTGGATCACCGAACCGGTCGACATATTCGGCCTGTCCGCGCACCGCGACGCGCTGCTCGGGCGCGAAGGGTGGCAGGCCAAGTCGGTCGATGCCCTGCTCGCCGCGATCGAGACCAAGCGCCGCCCCGACGCCGCGCGCTTGCTGTTTGGCCTGGGCATCCGCCACGTCGGCGCGATCACCGCGCGCGACCTGCTCAAGCGCTATGTCACGTTGCCCCAGGTCCGGCAGCTTGCCGAAGAGATTATCGCACTGCGCGACGCGGCCATCCCCACGCCGGGTGAGACCGACCAGAAAGTACGCAACCGGCTCGACAAGGCGATCGCCGACCATATCGGCGTCGAGAATGTCGGCAGCGCCGTCGGCCACGCGCTGGCCGACTTCTTCCACGAGCCGCATAATCGCGCGGTGTGGGACGACCTGCTCGCGCAAGTCTCGCCGCCGGCGTTCGAGGTGAAGGCGCGCGACTCGGCCGTCAACGGCAAGACCATCGTGTTCACCGGCAGCCTGGAAACGCTCAGCCGCGACGAAGCCAAGGCACAGGCCGAATCGCTCGGCGCGCGCGTGGCGGGTTCGGTCTCGGCCAAGACGGATCTGGTCGTGGCCGGGCCGGGCGCCGGTTCGAAGGCCAGCAAGGCCGCGGCGCTTGGGATCGAGGTGATCGACGAGGCGGCTTGGGGGGCGATCGTGGCATCCGCTGGATAGAACCATCGCGGGTCGAAGTGATGCTATTTTGCAACGCAGCAAAACCGACTGCGTTGCTTGCCTGCCGCAGCGGAACTTTGTCATCGAATAGAAACACAAATCGCGCAGGGGCGCTGCGTGGCGTTGGCCACCTAAGTGTTTGAGCCGCCTCGGCTCGCAAGGGGAAAATTTTCATGCGTTCGAGATTTTACGCCGGCGTAGCATTCGCCGCGCTGATCATGCCTGCGGCAGCATTCGCCCAGTCGACCGGCACCTTGGAAGCGGAAGGCGAAGGCGAAGACGTCGTTGTCACCGGCAGCCGTGGTCCGACTACGATCAGCGGCGTCCAAATCCCTGACTCGCCGAAGGCTCGTGCGGTGATCACGCAGGAGTTGATCGAACGCCGCGCTCCCGGTCAAACCATTCTCGACACGATCAATCTGATACCGGGTGTCAGCTTCACCAACAGTGACGCTTACGGTTCGTCGGGTGGCCAGATCCGCATTCGCGGCTTCGACGGCAATCGCATTGCACTGACGTTTGACGGTATCCCGCTCAACGACTCTGGCAACTATGCAATCTATTCCAACCAGCAGCTGGATCCCGAGCTGATCGAGCAGGTCAACGTGAACTTCGGCTCGGCTGATGTCGATTCGCCGACTGCAGCGGCTTCTGGCGGCACGATCAACTATCGCTCGCTGATGCCGACCGACAACCTTGGTGCGATGGTCGTCTATTCGCATGGCACCAACGACATGAACCGCGTACTTGGCATGCTCAACACCGGCGTGTTCACCTCATTTGGCACGAAGGCTTGGCTCTCGGCCTCTTCGCAGCGGTACAACCAGTTCCGTGGCCCTGGCGAGATCTACAAGCAGCAGTATAACGGCAAAATCTATCAGCCGATTGGATCGAACGGCGATTTTGTTTCCCTTGCGGCGCACTACAATCAGAACCGCGCCAATTTCTATTCAAACCCGACATATGCGAACATCCGGACCCGCCTTGGCACACAAGCCGGCGGCACCGATCTGCCGAACACTGCGGCACCCACCACCGGTTCGGCGGCGAACCCGTTCACGCTGGACCTGAACAAGGGCCAGTATGACTATGTCTTCGGCGACACCTCGTCGACATACCTGTACGACGCCACGTGTGATCAGCAGTCGAACCCGGGCGGTCCTGGCTCGCAGACCGACCGCAACACTTGCAACAACGTCTACTCGACTGCCTTCAATCCGTCGAACACCGGCAATGTCCGCCTGAACTCGCGCTTTGGCATCACCGACAAGTTGCTGTTCACCTTGGACGGCGCATATTCGTTCACGCGTGCAAATGGCGGTGGCTCTTCGCTGCTCGCAGAGACAGATAACAACGCTACCAGCGCCAGCGGCGCCTACGCGCAGCAATATCAGCAGGTTCTCGGTCGCCTCGGCGCGGGCATCGCCCCTGGCGTCGATCTCAACAAGGATGGCGACCTCGCCGACTTCGTACGCGTATACTCGCCGTCGAATACGCGGACCCAGCGCTTCACGGCGATCGCTGGCCTGCGTTACCAGCTTGACGAGAATAACCTGGTGCGCATCGCCTATACTTGGGATCGGGCGCGTCATCGCCAGACCGGCGAAGCGCAGTTGCTGAGCAATAACGGCATGCCGCTGACACCATTCAGCGCGCTCGACGGCAAAGGTGAGTCGCCGGTGCTGGATGCCGCCGGCAACGTGTTCAACAAGCGTGACCGCTTATCTTACGCGATCCTGCACCAGATCTCGGGTGAATATCGTGGCCAGTTCTTCGGTGATGCTTTGAAGATTGCCCTCGGCGTTCGCGCACCGTTCTTCCGCCGCAACCTGACCAATAACTGCTACACGATCGGCGGCCAGTCGAGCGACGCATACTGCACCTCGCAAACCGCAGCACAGGTTGCTGCGCTTGATCTGGCCAACACGTCGATCACGCTCGGTGCACCGTACAAGAATCGTATCAAGACCTATAACGCGGTCCTGCCGAACGTCGGCGCTACGTATAACCTGACTTCGGCAATCAGCGCCTTTGCCAGCTACTCGAAAGGCATTTCGGTGCCGCGCACGGACAATCTGTATGGCTTCGACGATGTGACGATCTCGCCGGTCGCCGCACTTAAGCCCGAGAAGACCGATTCCTACGATCTTGGCCTGCGTTATACCTCGGGCATGATCCAGGCACAGATTGCTGCCTGGAAGATCGACTACAAGAACCGTATCATCTCGACGACGACGATCCTCGAGGGCGGCGGCACGATCAGCACCGACCGCAACGTCGGTTCGGTCAAGAGCAAGGGTATCGATGCCAGCTTGGGCATCCGGCCGGATCGCCACGTCTCGCTGTACAGCTTTGCGTCGTACACGAAGGCCGAGTTGCAGAACGATGCGACGAATACGCTGACTGGCGCTGTGATCGTGCCGACCGCAGGCAAGTTCGTTGTCGAAACGCCGAAGTGGCAGTACGGTGGACGGGCGCAGTTCGATCTTCAGCCGGTTTCCGTTGGCATCCAGGCCAAGCATACCGGATCGCGCTGGGTTACCGACATCAACGATCTAAAGGCTGCCGGTTACACGCTGGTGGATCTCGATGCGCGGCTTGACCTAGGCTTTGCCGGCCTCGACCGCACGTTCTTCCAGCTCAACGTGTCGAATTTGCTGAAGGAGCGTTATTTCAGCAACCTGTCGACGGCGAGCAACGCCTTCCCGTACCAGGTAGGAACGGCGACACCTGTTAGCGCGGGTGCGCCGCGCCTCACCTTCGGGGCACCGCGCACGTTCATCGGCTCGATCCACTTCGAGTTCTGATCGCAGCGATCTAACGAGAGCCGCCGTCCCCACCGGGACGGCGGTTTTTCTTTGCCCGACCTTCGATTGGGCATGACACGCAAGACAAAGGCCGCTGCTCCCCCCGGAGCAGCGGCCTTTGTCGTACTGGGACTATCGCGCCGGACGCTTAGCGCATCAGCACCAGTTCCTCCGCCATGGACGGGTGCAGTGCGACCGTCTGGTCGAAGGCGTCCTTGGTTAGGCCGGCTTTCACCGCGATCGCCGCCGCCTGCAGGATTTCGGGTGCATCGGGCCCGATCATGTGCAGCCCGAGCACCTTGCCCGTCTCGCTGTCGCAGACCATCTTGTAGAGCGCGCGCTCGTTGCGGCCGGCGAGTACGTTCTTCATCGGGCGGAAGTCCGACGTGTAGACCTTGCACGAGCCGAGCTTGTTCTTCGCCTCGCTCTCCGTCATGCCGACGCCGGCCATCGGCGGGTGGCTGAACACCGCGGACGGGATGTTGTGGTAATCCACGCGTGTCGGCTTGCCGCCGAACACGCTGTCGGCAAAGGCCTGCCCCTCGCGGATCGCGACGGGGGTTAGCTGCACGCGGTTGGTCACGTCGCCGACCGCGTAGATGCTGGGGCAGGTCGAGCGATTGTCGTCATCGACCATGATCGCGCCCTTCTGCAGCTCGACGCCGGCGCTTTCCAGCCCGAGATCGTCGGTGTTCGGCTCGCGTCCGGTGGCGAACATCACCGCGTCGACGGTCATCGGCTCGTGCCCCGACATGCTGACGGTCAGGCTGCCATCCTCGTTCTTCTCGATCCGCTCGAACGCGGCGTGGAAGCGGAATTCGATCCCCTTCATCAGCGAGATCTGCAGCAGGCGATCGCGGATCGATTCGTCATAGCCGCGCAGGATCACGTCGGTGCGGTTGATCAGCGTGACGTGCGCGCCGAGCTGGTGGAAGATGCCGGCGAATTCGTTGGCGATATAGCCTGCGCCAGCGATCAGCATGCGCTTGGGCACGGCATCCAGGTGGAACGCCTCGTTCGAGGTGATGCCATATTCGTGGCCGGGGCATTGCGGCACGGCCGGCTTCGCGCCTGTCGCGATCAGGATGTACTTCGCCGTTACCTCGCGGCCGCCGGCCAGGCGTACGCCGTGCGGGCCGGTGATCGTGGCGTGTTCGTGGATGATCTCCACGTCATGGCTTTCCAGCGTGCTGGTGTAGGCGCCGTTGATCCGATCGACTTCGGCCATCACGTTGTCGCGCAGCACCTTCCAGTCGAAATCGTAGGTATCCGGCACGTTCCACCCGAAACGCTTGGCGTCCTTCAGATCTTCGGCGAAGTGCGCGCCGTAGATCAGCAGCTTCTTGGGCACGCAGCCGCGGATCACGCAGGTGCCGCCGACGCGGTATTCCTCGGCGACGGCCACCTTGGCGCCATGCGCCGCCGACACGCGTGCGGCGCGGACGCCGCCCGAACCGGCACCGATGACGAACAGGTCGTAGTCGTAGTCGCTCATTACATGTTCCTAGTGCCGTCACCCCGACCAAGGTCAGGATCCATTGCACCCCACGGGCGATCGCCGATGAGGCACGCTGGATCCTGACGTTCGTCAGGATGACGGGTTGTGAAGACTGGTTGGCTCAGCCGAACGCGCGCTTGATCAGGTCGTCGGTCGAGGCATCGAAGCTCTGGCCGCCTTCGACTGCCGCCTTGGCCATTTCCTTGCCGAGCTCGACGCCGAACTGGTCGAAGGAATTGATCCCCAGCAGGACGCCGTTCACGAACACGCGGTGTTCGTAGAAGGCGATCAGGGCGCCGAGCGAGCGTGCATCGAGATCGTCGAGCAGGATCGTCGAGCTCGGCCGGTCGCCCGAATAGCTGCGGGCGGGATCGTCGGTCTGCTTGCCCTTCATCAAGGCGGCGCCTTGCGCGAAGGCGTTCATCAGCAGCTGCCGGTGATGATCCTCAGCCAGCGTATCGCCCGGTTCGATGCAGGCGACGAATTCGACCGGCACCAGGTGCGTGCCCTGGTGCAGCAGCTGAAACACCGCATGCTGCGCCTCGGTGCCGACTCCGCCCCAGGCGATCGCCGCGCTCGGCCGGCCGAGCGGCTCGCCGTCGGTGGTCACGCCCTTGCCGTTCGACTCCATCTCCAATTGCTGCAGATAGGGCGGCAACAGCTTAAGCCGCTGGTCATAGGCGAAGATCGCGCGCGTCTCGGCATGACGCACCTGCGTGTAGTACAGGTCGGCAAAGGCCGCGATCACCGGCGCGTTCTCGTGCAGCGCGGTCAGCCGGAAATGGCGGTCCATCTCGGCTGCACCTTCCAGCAATTCCTGGAAGCAGTCCCAGCCGAGTGCGAGCGCCGCCGGGAAGCCGATCGACGACCACAGCGAATAACGCCCGCCCACGCCTTCGTTGAACGGCAGGATGCGCGTCTCGTCCACGCCCCATTCCAGCGCCTTGTCCGGATCGGCGGTCAGCGCGACGACCTTGCCGTACACGTCCGACACGCCGTGCTCGGTCATCCATTGCAACACGCTCTGCGCATTGGTCATCGTCTCGGTGGTAGTGAAGGTCTTGGAGGCGATCACCAGCAACGTCGCCTCGGGATCGAAGCGGCGGAAGACGTCTTCAAGCGCCACGCCGTCGATATTGGCGACGATCGCGACATCATAGCGGTCGGCATCGCGGCCGAGCGCGTCGATCAGCAGATCGGGGCCAAGCGCCGATCCGCCGATGCCGACGTGCAGCACATGCCGGATCGGGCCCAGCGCCTCGGCCTCGATCGCGTCGATCAGCGCGCGCATCCGGGCATGCAGCGCGCGTGCTTTCGCCACGCTCTCCTCGGCACCTTCGCCACGTTCCGCGGTATGCTCGACCGCGCGGCCTTCGGTGACGTTGACCTTCTCGCCTGCGAACAGCGCCTCGCGCTTCGCGGCCAGCCCCTGACGCTGTGCCAGCGCCTCGAACGCCGCCATCGCATCCTTGGTCAGGTGCGTCTTGGACCAGTCGAAATGGATGCCGGCGACATCCAGCGAAAACGTTTCCAGTCGCTCCCCATCCTGGGCGAACAGGTCGGTCAGCTTCTTCTCGGGCAGCGCCTCGATCGCGGTCCAATCAGCAGTCGGCATGGGTCACCTCGTTAAAATCTGTCGCAGCGTAGATCGCCCTAAAGGCGCCTGGTTACAACCGCCAGCTTGACGCCTCGGTCGCATCGCCCCAAACCAAATTCGATGTCCGACACCAACACGCACCCCGGCAACGCTCCTGCGGATCCCGTGCACGCAAAGCCCAGATCCGAGACGCGTGAGACGCTCGCCTTCCTGCTGAAGCTGGCGATCGTGGTGCTGATCTTCCGCAGCTTCATCTTCTCGCCGTTCAGCATCCCCTCCGAATCGATGCTGCCGCGCCTGCTGATCGGGGATTACCTGTTCATCTCGAAGTGGAATTATGGCTATTCGCGCCATTCCCTGCCGTTCAGCGTGCCGCTGATCCCCGGCCGGATCCTCGCCCATCTGCCCGCGCGCGGCGACGTGGTGGTGTTCAAGGCGCCGCCGACCGACGCACAGGATTACATCAAGCGCGTGATCGGCCTGCCCGGCGACACGATCCAGATGAAGGCGGGCCAGGTGTTCCTGAACGGGGTCGCCATCCCCAAGGAACGCATCGCCGACTTCACCGTGCCGGTGTCCCCCAATTACAATTGCGAGGCGGCCTATCAGGACGTGAATGCCGCCGGCAAACCGATCTGCCGGTACCTGCGCTATCGCGAGACTCTGCCCGGCGGGGTGAGCTACGACGTGCTCGACCGCGGGCAGACCGTTGCCGACGATACCGGCGTGTTCGCGGTGCCGACCGGCCATGTCTTCATGATGGGCGACAATCGCGACGATAGCGCCGACAGCCGCTTCCCGCAGGCCAAGGGTCAGGGCATCGGCATGGTCCCGCTCGAGAATCTCGAGGGCAAAGCCGTGATCGGCTTCTTCTCGACCGACGGCAGTGCCTCCTGGCTGCTGCCCTGGACCTGGTTCACTGCCGCGCGGTGGAGCCGGATCGGGGAAGGCTTTTGAGTTCTCGCGTGGCGACTGCCGGGCTGGAGGACTGGATCGTGACGATCTTCGGGTATCGCCCCGACGATCTGGTGCCGTTCGAGCGCGCCCTGACGCATGGCAGCCAGGCGGCAGCGAACTACGAGCGGCTCGAGTTTCTGGGCGATCGCGTGCTCGGGCTGGTCACGGCGGAGTGGCTGTTCACCTTGTTCCCCAACGAGCCCGAAGGCGCCTTGTCCAAGCGGCTGAACGCGTTGGTGACGGGCGCGGTCTGTGCCGATGTCGCACGCGATCTGGGTGTGCCCGCGCATCTGAAGCTCGGCAAGCAGGCGCGCGACGACGGCGCGACCGATAGCGACAATGTGTTGGGCGATGTGATGGAAGCGCTGATCGGCGCGCTCTACCTGGACGGCGGGCTGGATGTGGCGCGTACCGCCATCCGGTCCGCCTGGGGCGACCGCGTGAAGCGGCAGAGCGCGGCGCCGCAGCATCCCAAATCGGCGTTGCAGGAATGGGCCGCGGCGCACAACCGCCGCACCCCGGCTTACGACATCGTCGATCGTTCCGGCCCTCATCACGCGCCGCGCTTCACCGTCAAGGCGTCGATCGGTTCGCTCGCGGAAGCCACGGCGGAGGGCAGTTCGAAACAGGAAGCGGAGACTGCGGCGGCCACGGCGTTGCTGGCGAAGCTGACGGGTTAGGGTTGGCGGATCGGGGGAGATTCATCCTCCTCTCCGTTCGTGTCGAGCGCAGTCGAGACGCCGGCGCTTGGGAAGGTGTCTCGACTTCGCTCGACACGAACGGGGTAAGGTGAAGTCGTCGTGCTCTAGGGTTGCCTGGTTGGGCTGGGGCGGTTTGCCACAAAGTCACCGTCATCACCCCGGATTTGTTCGGCGGTTGTACCCTTCGAACAAGTAATTCGCCGTCATCCCCGCGTAGGCGGGGATCCATATACTCGAACGTCTGCATTTCAGCCGCTAAGCCCGCCACTATGGATCCCCGCCTTCGCGGGGATGACGAACCATGTCTCAAAGGGATAGTTGCCGACTTGTTCCGGGGTCCACTGTGCAACATAGTCGTGGGCCGCCGATCTGCGGCCCGGTGACCCCCGGAACAAGTTCGGGGTGACGGGATAGGGGCGCTGCACCGGAACAGTACTCCCCTACCCGCTTAGCCCCAGCGGGCCAGCACCGTTGCCACGTCTGTTCCGCCTTCCCTGCTATGATCGACCCCTGCTGGCGTGCGCGAGAAGCGCGGTGCGGGTGCCGGCTGGGCTACCCCGCTTTGGGTGACGAACGTGCCCCGCGCGAAGTTGTGCGGATCGCCCAGCGCCTCGGCGAAGGACAGAACGGGCGTGACGCACGCATCCGTGTCCGCGAACAGCATTGCCCAATCGTCCCGGCTGCGCGCGGCGAACGTTGCGGCGAACAGCGCGCCCATCTCCGTCCAGCACGACCGATCATGCTGCACGAACCGATCCTGCGCGATGCCGAGCCCCGCCAGCAACGCGGCAAAGAATTGCGGCTCCAGCGCGCCGACCGCAAGGAACTTGCCGTCGGCGCAGGCATAGCAACGATAGAATGGCGCGTGCCCGTCGAGCAGGTTCGCCTCGCGTCGATCCTGCCAGAAGCCATCGGCCAGGAAGCCGTGGAACATCGCGCTCAGCACCGCGGTGCCGTCGGTCATCGCCGCATCCACCACCTGCCCCTGCCCCGTCGCCTTGGCGGAGAGCAAGGCCGCCAGCATGCCGGTCACCAGGAACATCGTCCCGCCGCCATAATCGCCGATCAGGTTGAGCGGCGGCGGCGGCGGCGCGTCCCGGCCGCCCATCGCATGGAGCGCGCCGGTGATGGCGATATAGTTGATGTCGTGCCCGGCGCGTTGTGCGCGTGGCCCGCTTTGCCCCCAGCCGGTCATCCGCCCATAAACCAGCCGCGGATTGCGCGCGAGGCAAGTGTCGGGCCCAAGCTTGAGACGCTCCATCACGCCGGGCCGCAGGCCTTCGATCAGGCCGTCGGCCTGCGCGATCAGGTCGAGTGCCGCTTCGCGTTCCGCCGGAATCTTCAGGTCCAGCGCAACATGCGATCGTCCGCGCTGCAGCACGCCGCCGCCGATCATGCGCCCGTCGCCGCGGCCGACGCGCACCACGTCGCAGCCGAGATCGGAGAGGATCATGCCCGCCAACGGCACGGGGCCGATCGCATCGAGTTCGACGATCCGGATACCGGCAAGCGGCCCCCGTGGCGTTCCGTCTCTTGCCGTCATGCCCTCTCCCCGTCGGTCGTCTTGCGCAAACCTGGGGCCATATTCCGCCACGCGGGCGCCCTGCGCAATCGCCTTTGGGCGTTTCCCCCCTTGAACATTCGCCGCTTTCAGGGATTGTCCCGCGCATGAAGCTGTTTGTCCGCGCCCCGCGCCTGTCGGAGGCACCCCCTGAGGGCCTGAGGCGCATGCGCATCATCGCCACCGGGCTGCTCGTGTTCATGGCAGCGACCTTCATTGCAACGCGTGCGCTGGACAATGGGCACCCCGCCTTCGGTTTCGTCCAGGCCTTTGCCGAGGCGGCGATGGTCGGCGGGCTGGCGGACTGGTTCGCGGTGACGGCGCTGTTCCGTCATCCCTTGGGCGTGCCGATCCCGCATACCGCGATCATCCCGCGCAACAAGGATCGCATCGGCGACACGCTCGCCATCTTCCTGCGCGACAATTTCCTCACCCCCGTCGTCATTTCGCGGCGGATGCGGCGGATGGACGTGGCGAGCATCGCCGGCGAGTGGCTGGCCAATCCGGGCACGTCGAGCAAGCGGCTGACGCGCGGCTGCTCGCGGTTGGCGATCGAGATCCTGCAGGCGCTCGACCAGGAGCGGCTGGGCGGCATGGTTCGCGGCGCGATGGTGCAGCAGGTGCGCAACCTGCAACTGGCGCCGTTGCTCGGCCAGGCGCTGGGCGCGGCGATGGCCGACGACCGGCACCTGCCGATCCTCAACGGCATCGTCCGCGCCGCCGGGCAGATCCTGGAGACCAACGAGCATCTAGTCCGTGCGATGGTGCACGAACGCGCGGGCGCGGTGATGCGCTGGACTGGCTTGGACGAGACGCTGTCGAACAAGATCATCGACGGGCTGAAGAAACTCGTGCGCGACATGGCCGAGGATCCCGACCACCCGTTGCGCGGCAAGGCGGAAGAAGCGCTCGCCACGCTCGCCCACGACCTGCAGCACGCGCCGGAGATGGCCGCGCGGGTCGATGCGCTGAAGCTGGCGATGCTGGAGAATCCGGCGATGCAGGGCTGGATCAACGGCCTGTGGGAACAGGCGCGGACCGCGATGCTGCGCGTCGCGCAGAATCCCGAGAAGCTGTTGGCGGGCAAGTTCGGCGACGCGCTGAAGCAATTGGGCGAAACGCTGCAGCGCGATTCGCGACTGCGCGCGACGATCAACCGCTTCGTGCGCCGCGCGGTGGTCGGCACGGCGGCGGATTATGGCGACGGGATCGTGCGGCTGGTGTCGGAGACCGTGCGCGGCTGGGATGCCGAGACGATCACCGGACGGCTGGAAAATGCGGTCGGCAAGGACCTGCAATACATCCGGGTCAACGGCACGCTGGTGGGCGGGCTGGTCGGGCTGGTGATCCACACCATCGATACGTGGCTTTGAGGCGTCAGTTCTCCCAGTCGAGGATCGTCCAGCCCTTCAGGGCAGCCAGAGCGCGCAGCGGCGGGTGCGGGTTGACGGCAAACGGCTCGTCCGCCCAGGCGAGCGTCGGGGCATCCGACACATGATCCGAATAGAAGCGGACATGCGCCTGTTCCCGCGCGATCCCCTGCTCCGCCATCCAGGCCTCGATCATCGCCAGCTTGGCCGGGCCGTAGCAATTCTCGCCGTCGATGCCGGCACGCACGCCGCCGTCGCGCCCTGCGCGCGACTGGGTGGCAATCACCGCGTCGAAGCCCAGTCGGCCGGCGATCGCGCTGACATAAAAGCGGTACGAGGCCGTGGCCATGACCAGCCGGTACCCTGCCGCACGATCCGCCACGATCCGCGCCTGCGCACCCTCGAACAGCACGACGTGCTCGGCGAAGCGCTCGGCAGCGGCGGCAATGGCGGCGGCGCTCATCGTTCGGCCAAGCAGCAGGTTCTGCGTCACCACCTTCAGGCGCCCGCGGCTGATCAGCTTCGTGCCGTAAGCAGCGGTCGCCAGGCCGACCAGCGGCAGCAACGCCAGCCGCCACGGCGCCTGGCGCCCCGCCGACCTGATGACGAAACCGGTCCAGGTCGCCTGGACCGTGATCGTCTTGTCCATGTCGTAGATTGCCAACTTGATCGGCGGGGTAACGTCGTCCATCGCTTCGCCTTACGACGCAACCCGCTTGCCGATCCAGCGCGATTGCAGCATTGGTCGAATCGATGAGCCAGGCCGCCGCCTTTTCCCCCGACAAAACCGGCGACGGCAATGTCATCCGCTTCACCGGCAGCCTGACGCTGCCGCGCATCGGCGATCTTGCCGAACGCCTGCGCGCCTATGACGGGCCGGTCGGGCGAATCGACCTTGCCGGGATCGAGCGGATCGATACCGTCGGCGCGTGGATCGTGCAGCGCTTCGCCGCCGCGAACAATGCCGAGATCGAAGGGTTGGACGAAGACGGGCAGCACCTGCTCACCCAGGTCAAGAATGCCGACCAGGTGGTGGAGATGCGCCCGGCGCATGTCGGCGGTTTCTCGCGGGTGGTCGGCGAGATCGGCGATGCAACCATGGTCGCGCTGCACACGATGTACGGCCTGCTCGGCTTTCTGGGTGCGACCGTGCTGGCGTTCGGCACGCTGATCCGTCATCCGAGCCGCTTCCGCTTCAATGCCACGATCATGCGGTTCGAGGTCGTCGGCGTCTCGGCACTCGGCATCATCGGCCTGATGAGCTTCCTGATCGGCATCGTCATCGCGCAGCAAGGCGCGGTGCAGTTGCGCCAGTTTGGCGCCGAAGTGTTTACGATCAACCTGGTCGGCCGCCTCACCCTGCGCGAACTGGGCGTGCTGATGACCGCGATCATGGTCGCGGGGCGCTCGGGCTCCGCCTTTGCGGCGCAGATCGGCACGATGAAGCTGACCGAAGAGGTCGATGCGATGCGCACGATCGGCGTCTCGCCGATGGAAGCGCTCGTTGTGCCGCGTACGCTGGCGGTGGTGCTGATGATGCCGCTGCTGGCCTTCTATTCCTCGCTGATCGCGATTTGCGGTGGTGCCTTCCTTGCTTGGATCTCGCTCGATATTCCGTTGGTGACCTTCATCCAACGCATCCGCGAAGTCGTGCCGATCACCGATCTGTTCGTCTGCCTGGTCAAGGCGCCGGTGTTCGGGGCGATCATCGCCATTGCCGGCTGCTTCCAGGGCATGATGGTCGAATCGGATTCGGAGCAGGTCGGCATTCGCACCACGGCGGCGGTGGTGCAGGCGATCTTCCTGGTCATCGTGCTCGACGCCTTCTTTGCCGTGTTCTTCACCTGGGTGGGATGGATCTGATGGATCGCAAAAGCGAAAACATCATCACCGTCCGCGGGCTGAAGACCGGTTTCGGCGAGCAGATCGTGCATGACGGGCTCGATCTCGACGTGAAGCGCGGCGAGATCTTTGGCGTGGTCGGCGGTTCGGGCACCGGCAAGTCGGTGCTGATGCGCTCGATCATCGGGCTGCAGACACCGATCGCCGGCGACATCACCGTCTTCGGCGAGGACACGATCGGGCGCGAAGAGACCGACGCGATCGACGTGCGCAAGCGCTGGGGCGTGTTGTTCCAGGGCGGTGCCTTGTTCTCGACGCTGACCGTCGCCGAGAACGTGCAGGTGCCGCTCCGCGAATTCTATCCGGAACTCGATCCGGCGCTGCTCGACGAAATCGCCTCCTACAAGGTGGTGATGTCCGGTCTTCCCGCCGATGCCGGCCCCAAATTCCCGTCCGAACTGTCGGGCGGCATGAAGAAGCGCGCCGGGCTCGCCCGCGCGCTGGCGATGGACCCGGACCTGCTGTTCCTCGACGAACCCACGGCTGGGCTCGATCCGATCGGCGCCGCGGCGTTCGACGAGCTGACCAAGGCGCTGCAGAAGACGCTGGGGCTGACCGTCTTCCTGATCACGCACGATCTGGATACACTCTATGCGATCTGCGACCGGGTCGCGGTGCTCGCCGACAAGAAGGTGATTGCGGTGGGCACGATCCCGGAACTGCTGGCCACGGATCATCCGTGGATCCAGGATTATTTCAATGGCCCGCGCGGCCGCGCGGCCACGGCGTCGATCGAGCGCTATGAAGAACGTACGCACGCGCGGGAAGAAACGAGGGCTGAAGGCTGATGGAAACCCGTTCGAACCATGTCCTGGTCGGTGCCGTGGTACTGATCCTGCTCGCCGTGCTGGCGCTGTTCACGGTGTGGATCGCGCGCCTTAATGGCACGTCGGAGAAGGAATATGACATCTTCTTCAAGCAATCGGTCGACGGCCTCAACAAGGGCTCGCAGGTCGCCTATTCGGGCGTGCCACTGGGCCAGGTGAAGGAGATCGCGCTGTGGAAGAAGGATCCGCAGTTCGTCCGCGTGCGCATCACCGTCAAGGACGAGACGCCGGTGCTAGAAGGCACCACGGCAACCGTCCAGGGCAGCTTCACCGGTACCAGCACGGTCCAGTTGGACGGCGCGCAAAAGGGCGCGGCACCGATCGTCTGCCCCGACCAGAATGCACAGAATCGCTGCCCGTTCGGCGTGCCCGTGATCCCGACCAAGCCTGGCGGCCTGGGCGCCCTGCTCAGTTCCGCGCCGCAATTGCTCGAGCGCATCTCGACTCTGACGGAACGGCTGAGCGACCTGCTGTCGGATCGTAACCAGAATTCGATCGCCGGCATCCTCGCCAATACCAACCGGCTGACCAATGCGCTGGCCGACCGCGGCCCCGAGATCGCGGCGACGCTCGCCGAAACGCGGGTCGCGATCCAGAAGGCGGGCATCGCCTCCGAACAGATTGGTCAGCTGGCTGGCACGACCAACCTGCTGATCGCCGAGGACATCCGCCCCGCCGCCGCCAAGCTCACCCGCGCGGTGGATGCGGCGCAAAGCAGCATGGAGGCGTTCAATGGCGCCATCGGTGACGCGCGGCCAGGCCTGCAGGCGTTCAGCAAGCAGACGGTGCCTGAGGTTGGGCAGTTGGTGCACGATCTCCGCGTGATGTCGGCGGCGCTCACCTCGGTCGCCGAGAAGATCGATCAGGGTGGGGCGGGCGCGTTGGTCGGATCGCCGAAGCTTCCCGACTATAAAGGCAAGAAATGAGGCGCCCGCAGATGAAGAAATTCGCCCTGATCGCATTCCTGCCGCTTGCGGGCTGCATCAGCTTCGGCGCGGAACCCCCGCCCTCGCTGCTGACGCTGACTGCCGCACAGGCCCTGCCCGCGGGTGAGACGCAGAGCTCCGCCCGCACCGCGACGATCACCATCGCCGTGCCCGCCGTACCGCAAGCGCTCGCCACGACGCGCGTGCCGGTGCAATCGAGCGACACCGACGTCGCCTATATTGCCAAGGCGCAGTGGGTGGAGCAGCCCGCCCGCCTATTCGCTCGCCTGATGTCCGACACGGTCGCCGCGCGCACCGGCCGGGTCGTGCTCAGCACGGCGCAGTCGTTGTCAGATCCCGGTGCACGGCTGAGTGGTGAATTGCGCAATTTCGGTGTCGATGCGACGCGTAGCGAAGCGGTCGTCACGTTCGAGGGCTCGCTGATCCGCGTCAATGGCACGATCGTCGAAAAGCGCCGCTTCGAGGCGCGCGTGCCGCTGGCGACGATCGAGCCGAATGCCGCCGGCATCGCGATCAACCAGGCGGCTAACCAGGTGGCGGTCGAAGTGGCGGACTGGGTGGGCCGCTAGAGTGCGCTGACCTTACGTCCCGCCGTTCGTGTCGAGCGGATGGTGGGATGATGCCAACGTCGTCAGATGTCTCGGCGCGGTGACTTCGGATTGGCTCATCCCCTTCCGTTCGTGTCGTGCGAAGTCGAGACACCTGCGCTAGGGAAGGTGTCTCGACTTCGCTCGACACGAACGGGTGAAATCGGGTGAATTGCACCGTCTTTGCCGTCTAAGGGCGCGTGGCTACCCGGCGGGTGGCCAAGGGCACGTCACAGACCGTCAAGCCGGTAGGCACGGTCGGCGGTGCCGGATTGGCCTTTGAAGCGATCAGTGCGGCGAAACGCGATGTATCCGCCGCGCGATATTCGAAACGTGGACGCTCGCCGCTGGGCATATCGCTCGCCAGCCTTGCCGAGACGATCGCCGTTCGCTCGGCTTCGGTCGCGTACATGCCGAGCGGCGCGTCGCTGCGCGGCATAGCGGAGAGATACTGCATCCCCTCGATGATCCGCCCGACCACGGTATAATTGCGGTCGAGCCGCCGCGCCGACTGTCCGATCGGGGTGAACAGTTCCGCGCCGCTGCCCGTGCTCGGCAAGGCATCCCGCGCCACGCCGACCATGCCGTAGCAATGCGTCAGCCACGCCGCCTTGCCGTCTCCCGCGATCGGCCAGCCATCGGCGGTGATGCCGGCGCGGAGCGCGTAGCCGTCCGGGCGCGGCAGCATCTGCGCCGGCGCGAAACCACCGATCTCGAACTCGGCCGGCGGCACGTCGACCACACCCGATGGCAGCGGCTTCCGTTCGGTGGCATCGCCCCATTGCGCCACCCAATTCTCCTGCACCCGGTACACGCTCGCCGCATCCCACCAATGCGCCCGGGCCAGCGTGCGGATATTGGCCACATGCGCCGGCGCAAAGCGGGCCGCCAGCCGGATCACCACCGCCCGATTGCCGCTCAGCGTCATGACCAACAATTCGTCGTCGGGGATCGCTCGCCAATCACCGGCGACGGCGTCGGAGGGCAAAGGTGCGGCAGGCTGCGCGGCCGGCGCTGCCTGTATGGCGAGCAAGGCGAGGAGAAGAGCGATCATGGCAGCGATGTGCCACAGTCGCGCGGCGGCGTGCAAATCCTTCCCCGCTTGCGCAAGGGCCCGACACCCTCTAGGCAGCCGCTTCCGTCCAGGACATGCGGAGCGGTGGCCGAGTGGTCGAAGGCGCTCGCCTGGAAAGTGAGTATACGTCAAAAGCGTATCGTGGGTTCGAATCCCACCCGCTCCGCCAATATACCATGCGCCACAGTTCCCACACGTGCACCAACCCTTGCAAAACTGCCGTTTTTGGCCTTTGATGTGAGGGACGGTGTTCACATCTGTTCTCACGCGTTCACCGATCGACATGGTACATCGCATGGTATGCGATCGCAAAAACATGGTATCGGAGACGGACGTGCTGACCGACGCGCAATGCAAGGCCGCCAAGCCCAGGGAGGCTGCATACAAGCTGGTCGATTCTGCCCAGCTGTTCCTCCACGTCACGCCCGCTGGCGGGCGCCACTGGCGGATGAATTACACCTTCGGGAAGAACGCGGCCGGCAAGCCTGCGCAGAAGACGCTGACGTTCGGCCCCTACCCCGCCCTGACGCTGCTCGCCGCCCGGGCGAAGCGAGATGAGGCCAAGGCGATGATCCGCGACGGCCGCGATCCCGCCGTCGAGAAGAAGATCACCGCAAAGACGCGCGCGATCGAGGGTGGCAACACGTTCGAAATCATCGCGCGCCGGTGGTTCGAGCTCCGCTCACCAACCTGGTCGACGGTACACGCCGCGGACGTGCTGCGCAGCCTGGAGACGGATGTCTTCTCTTCGATCGGTGATCTGCCGCTGGGCAAGATCGAGTCTCCCAAGGTGCTTGAGCTGCTGAATGCGATCGAGCAGCGCGGCGCGATCGAAACCGCGCACCGTGTTCGCCAGCGGATCTCCGACATCTTCGTCTATGCGATCTCGATCGGCGTGGCGAAGACCGACCCGGCCGCCAGTCTCGGCAAGGCGCTGCGCAAGAAGCCTCGTGCGAAGAAGCAGCCGTCGGTGATCGACCGCATCCGTGACTACGACGACCAGGTAAAGGCCGTGCAGACCATGCTGGCGAACTGTGAGGCCGAGCGCTGCCGGGCCGCAACCAAGTTCGCGCTCCGATTGCTGGCGCTTACCGCTGTGCGTCCCAACGAGATCCAGAACGCAGCATGGGTTGAGCTGGAAGGCCTGGACGGGCCTGAGCCGGTCTGGCGCATCCCTGCGACCCGTATGAAGGGCAATCAGGACAAGAAGGCCGAGGAGGACGGTGATCACGTCGTGCCGCTCTCCACGCATGCCGTGGAGGTCATTCAGGCGCTGCGGCCGCTCACGGGTAGCTTCAAGCTGATGTTCCCGAGCGAGCGGCATGTGCACCGCCCGATCTCCGAGAACACGCTACGCGCGTTGTTGATCCGCGCCGGCTACTATCAGCGCCACGTGCCGCACGGCTTTCGCGCTGCCTTCTCGACGATCATGAACCAGCATCCCGATCGGGAGGAAGGTGACCGGGCCGTGATCGATCTAATGTTGGCGCACGTTCCCGGCAACAAGGTGGAGGGAGCCTACAACCGCGCTGCCTACATGCCGCGCCGCCGGGAGATCGCCCAGGCTTGGGGTGACCTCGTTGCTGCCGATCTGCCGGATCCGGTGACGCACATCGGGCAGCCGATCCGGTGGGCGGACACGTCACCGAAGGGGCCGAGGAACGAAATCGAGACGACGGCCTAGCGGGCGCGCCGTAGCGCATATTATTTAAGGTACGCTGCTACCGCGACTGGCGCGTTAACCGGAGGCGGTGCATTACGACATGGTGGCTGGCCTGAATCCAGAGATCCTGACCTGGGCACGAGAGACTGCCGGTCTCGACTTGGAGACGGCTGCCCGCAAAATCGGCCTCAATGCCGCCCGGGGGGTGAGTGGTGCGGACCGCCTAGCAGCGCTTGAGGCTGGAGATGGCACGCCCACAATGGCTCAATTGCGGAATATGAGCCAGAACTACCATCGACCGCTGCTTACATTCTACATGACGAAGGTGCCTGTTCCGGCAGAGCTCGGCCAGGATTTCCGTAGTCTGCCGGACCAAGGCGATCCATCGAATGTGCTGCTTGCGACATTGCTTCGAGACGTGAAGGCAAGGCAGTCCCTCGTACGTGACGCGCTAGAAGATGACGAAGATGTTTCTGAGGTAGCTTTAGTGGGGTCTCAGGCCGGCGTTCGCGATGCAGCTAGACTGTCCAACGCGCTCGTTGAGGCCATTGGCTTTAGCCGCGCTGAATTTCGAGCTAGAGCGTCGGCGGAAGAAGCGTTTGGCTATTTGCGCGCGCTGGCCGAGGCCAGGGGCGTGTTCGTGCTGCTTGCGGGGGATTGCGGCCATTGGTCGACCGCAATCGATGTTGGGATCTTCCGGGGTTTTGCCATTGCGGACGAGGTGGCTCCCTTTATCGTAGTCAACGATCAGGACGCGAAAGCAGCTTGGTCTTTCACCTTGTTGCATGAATTGGCCCACCTGTTGATTGGGGAAAGCGGAGTGAGCGGGGGGCCGCCTCAAGGTGACGTTGAGCAGCTCTGCAACGACACAGCAGCCGCATCCCTGATCACTCAGGCTGAAGTTGCTTCTGTGCCTCTTGTCGGGGGAGCGCGGGACGTCATCCAGATCGACGCGCTCGCGCAACGCGCTCGAGTTAGTCGTTCGATGATCGCGTACCAGCTATTTCGCGCTGGACGATTGACCCGCGGAAGATGGGAAGAACTACGGGACCAGTTTCGCACCGAATGGCTCGCCTTGAAGGCCCGGACTAAGGAGAAGAACCGCGGTAGTACCGGCGGCCCTGACTGGTATGTAGTCCGCCGTCATCGTCTTGGTGCCGCTCTCTTGTCTATCGCCCGGCAGGGTATGGCGGACGGCTCGCTGACGCCGACACGTGCCGCGCGGATGTTGGGTGTCAAGCCGATGGCTGTATATCCCCTGCTGGCTGAGCCCCGGCGAGCGACGGCCTGATGCTGTACCTCTTGGACGCCAACGCGTTGATCAACGCGCACAATGGCTGGTATGCGCTAAATCGGGTTCCCGAATTTTGGCGCTGGTTGCTCCATCACGCGGAGGCGGGCACGGTTATGATGCCCGCCGAGACCTATGGTGAAGTTGAGACTGGCAATGATGATTTGGCCGGCTGGATGAAGCAGGCCGACACCAAGAGGCTACTTCGTTTGACCGAAGAGGCGGACCCAGCCAAGGTTCAGGCGGTGCTGACGAAGTACGGTGACAACCTCACTGAGGACGAGCTGATCACAATCGGACAAGACCCGTTTCTTATAGCCGCCGTCTTTGGCCATGCCGATCGGATCGTTGTCACAGGCGAAGTCTCTCGGTCCAGCAAGACGCGCGCAAAACGAAAAGTGCCAGACATTTGCAACGACCTTGGTGTGCCGTGGAGATCGCCGGTCGAACTAATACGAGAGCTGGACTTTACCACAGGTTGGGATCAGCCCTGACGAGCCACCGCACGGCTCCTCACGCCGCCGGGCGCGCCGCCAATAAGTCATCTCGCCACGTCTTCACCTCGCGCTCGCTCCACCTAGTCGAGCAGCCGCCCGGCTTGCACGGCACAGGGAACGTCCCCTCCCTCACCTTCCGGTAGATCATCGTCTTTCCGATTCCCGCGAGCTGGATCACGGCATCAATCGGCAGCAGGCGATCGTCCAGACCATAGTCGACCTCGCGCTTGGCAATGCGATCAGCCGCGCGGCCAACAGGCACAACGCGGCGCTTCCTGGTGGCCGTCATCGACACTCCCCCATCTTGTACCGACGCCAGTAGCTGTCCCACTTCGTCGCTGCGCCGGCTGCGATCGCAGCGCACGACAGGCTCCGGCCATCCGGCAGCGTGCAGCGCGCCACCACACGGGCGTACGACTTGCCGACAGGCTGGCAGCTAAGCGTCTTCCGAAGCACAAGCCGTTCGACGATCGCGCGGCTACGCTCGGCCTGCGCATCGGAACAGACATAGGCTGCCTTTCCGCGGCGGCAGGGCTCGGCGCTCTCGAAGTCAGGCGCCTGTATGCCGGCAACGCGGACCTTCACCCCATTGGCGCACCAGAGAGGACCGTCACCGTCGTGAACTTGCGTGACGAGGCAGAGGAATGCGGCGGCGATCATCAAATTCTATCTCCAACGGGGAGTGCCCGGGCAAGTTGCAGCCAGCCAATCGGCTCATAGCTTGCAACCCTCGGGCGAAGAGCGCACCATCGCCCCGGGAAATCTGGCGGGACCATCGTCATGAGCAACGCATCCTGGGACAAGAGCGCACGCCTCTTTCGTTTTGACGGCCCGCCCGGGAGCGGGCTGCCCCAGCAGCGACAGGAACCCATCATAGTTTCGACCTTGGGCAACGTGCTGAGGGTTCTGCTCGCAACTTCGAAGGACGATTGGTGGCGGTTTGCCATTGCCGTAGATGACGAGCCCGACATCTCTGACGCAGCGTTGCGCGAGATGCTCTCTCGCGATGACATCCCCGCTGCGGACTTCGGCGAACGCTGACGTACCTCTACTGCACTCCGTTCATCTTGCCACACGTCCGCAAACGCGCACTCGGGTGCCTCGCCAAGATCATCGGCGCTGATGTCGTGCTCTGGCTCAGCGTCGGGATCGCCGTCGAGCTCGTCGAGCAGATCGATCAGCGCCTCTACTGCCCGCTCGATCGTTGCCCGGGCCGGTGTCCCCTGCCCCGTCATCGCGGTGGCTCCCCAACGATCCGGTACAAGCGGATGTTGTTCGCACCGGTCGGCGCCTGGTTGCGCCACCACGCGTCGGGGTACGATCCGGCATAGTCTGACAGGTGGTCGCCGATCACCTCGCCGCTGGCGAGCATCACCTCCACCAGCATCTTCGGAGAAAAGGGGAACGGGCTCGGTACGTGCCTGATCCAGCCGTCGGCGCGAATGCGGACGCGGGGCTTGATGCGGCGAGCTGTCAGCCCTTGGCGGGTCGCGCCGGACATAAGGTGCCGCCCAACCCGGTGCACCCAAGCCACCACCGGGCGCAGCGCTGATCCCACTGCGCCACGCCCTGGCGCTGTTGGATACAAGCCGGTCAGCATATCGGCGGCTCCCCGCGTAAATGGTTGAACTCGCCGCACCAGGACTTCTCATGCGTCACCGGGAAGGCGCTGGCGGCGTAGATGGTCAGCGGCTCGATCGCTTCGTCCAGCTCCACCTGCATGCCGAACGATGGCACGATCATGGAGCGAGAGAGCACGGTCTCGATGATGAGCGGCGGGCGGCGTCGGCAGTCGCCAACCCGACGCTGGCTGTCGAGCAGACCAGCGTCGGTGTAGCGATCCCAAAACCGGCAATCCGCGCAGGTTTCAGGGGCGGGCATCAGGCGCCCTGCTCTGCGAGGTTCAGGCCGGCGATGCGTGCGAGGTCTTCAATCGCAGCCCAGAGCATCTGATGAGACATGTCGCCCATGCGCAGGCCCTCCACGAACTCCGGTGAGGACGGATTGAGCAGCGCCAGATCACCGTACGAGCTTTCCACCGCATGCTGGAAGCCGATCCGCAGCTTCGCCACAACACCTTCGATGGTTTTGCATCGAGCGTCATAGATGACCTTCTCGAGAGCATCGACACGCGCATCAGCCTTGTCATCCTCGATCCGCGGATCTTCGACCGCCGGGCGCGTCTGGTAGTCGATCATCTCGCGCCGCAACCCAGCGAATGCCTTGTTCAGCGCCTCGTCACCGATCGGATGCGAGCCCAACCGTCCGAACCGGCGCGCATCGTGCATCATGTGCTGGGCGACTTCGCCGGCGCGACCGAGATCATGATCGTCGTTTTCTACAAAGAGCTTCATCTTTACGCCCAGCTCAGTGGCGCTAGGCGCGGGGCAGCGATAAAGCTCTAGCCGTGCATCGTAGCATTCGCGCCAGTTGGCATCGCTGATCGCTTCGATCTCATCATAGGAGACGTCGTCGAGCTCTTTCCTCGCGGCAGGATCGCGAGAGAAGTCGTATCTAGTAGGCCACTTGTCTCGAACGAGGTTAAAGGCGGCGTCAGCTGGCGTCAGCACTTCGGCGTAATACGTCTGCGCCTTACGAAGGGCCTCTTGATACCGAGCATAGCCCTTCTGCCACCGGATCAGCGGCCCGCGCATCCAAGGGTTGTGCTCGATGGCAGTGTCCAGCAGCGCCCTGGCGTCGGCATCGATCGCCTCAACCAACGGCGTGTTGTCGGCCGTGTTGAGGTGGAATTCGTCTGCAGCCAATGCGCGGATCTTGTACGCCAGCCCTATAGCCGTGAATGCAGGTGTTAGAGCAAGAGCGTCAGTGGCTGCCGATACGGCACCTACCAGCTCGTCGAACTTGGCGTATTGCTGCCTATAATAAGCATTCAGCGCGGAAGTATCGTGCCCTGCGTCAGCTACCGACTTTAGCATGCCGTCTAGAGGCGTGAGGACATTTTCGTTGAACTCGTCACGGGCCTGGATCGCGTCTTCGAGCGCCTCGCATGCCTTGTCCCACGCTAGCAGTTCGCCGCCGGGCGCCTGCGCTAGATCGTCCAGCGTCGCGCCCTGCGTTTCCTGCGGCAGCTGCGCGGTGGCGGCGGCGACTGCAGCGACCGAGGGGCCCGCGATATAGGCAATCCTGACGTTAAGCTTGGGCGCCGGCGCAATCGGGAACAAGCGAGGCGTAATATCTGCGAACTGAGTAGCCATGACGTATCTCCCACGAGGTGACGCAGGAGTGCGGCGGAGGCTGCTATATGCGAGCGCGCTTTACGGACCTGCGGACAACGTCTTCGGCCCGGAGGCGATCAGCTGACCCACGGATTGATACGGGGTGTATCGGAGCGCGTCAATACAATCTGTATCGCTAAAGAGTTTGGCTTATCCACACGACCTTGCCCACTACCTGGAGGTGAGCCAGATCGTTTGCGCTTTCGACGATGCCTCCCTCCGTGTCGGGGATCAAAAGCGTATCGCCAGCTGTGGTGCGCTGCGCAATTTGCAAGAAAGGACTGTCCTGATCACGAAAGAGATAGAGGTGAGGCTGACGGCCAACCTGGTCAACCGAGCTATCGATCAGGAGCAAATTCCCAATCTCTAGCCGTGAATGAGGAAATCGGCGGCCAACTCGGTATGCAAAGATAAAGCCATCAGCAATGTTTTCGGTCATTACGGAAAGTTCTGAGGGATTGATAAAATGCATCGGCGGCAACCCATCTCCGCCCACGATCCACTCAAAATCATCGACATAAACGTTTAGCTCCGGAAACATGACGAGACCGAGCTTAGAATACATCTGGTTTATCAGCTCGTATAGCTCGCTGCCTTCCCCCAACCTTTGCGCATACACCTCAGTGTAAAAGCGGGCGACAGGAACCCGGTTGTTATCGCGCCTTCCGACCAAAGCTAGAAGCCAACTAGCAGAGACGCGATATGCGGCGGCGTATTGCATTGCTTGCTCTGCACCGAACGCACGCGTGCCGTTCTCATGGTGCCGATAGGCCGCTTCGCCCCATTTAAAATGACGAGCGGCGGCTGCAGCAGAGGCAAATCCGGCTTTTGAACGTGCGGAGCGCAATCGCTCGGCTGCGGTACTATCGTTTTCCTGTTCCATCTTACAGCCCCTTATCAACTCGTCGATACAATTGGTATTGCGAATTTCCGATACGCAACGTATCAGGTGAGGATGGCAACCCAGTCAGACATATTCTCCGCGTTTGCATCCGCCGAAGCCTTGGGAAGAGCGATCGGCGTTCCCGGGGTGACAGTCCGCCAATGGCGAAATCGCGGCGGCAATATCCCAACCAAGTACTGGTCCGCGATCCGTGACGCCGCTGAGAAGCAGGGCCATGTCCTGTCGTTCGAGGCTTTCTTGCCTCTCGATGCGCTCCGTCCGTGAGCAGCCCTGCCTCAATCATTGCACGCGACCGAGCGTCGCAGCACGTTCACTACCAGTTCCATGAACTCCAGGGACTCGCCCCAGAGCTGCATCTGGTTGAGATCGTCCAGCCGGCTCAGGAATCGGTGGATCACCGACGGCGGCAGTTCCGCGTCGCCCATAGCGTCCACAATCGCCGCCAGCAGGTTCGCCAATGCGCAGGCCGTCAGCCGGTTCTGCTCTCGAGCATGTTTGTCTTTTGCCATGACACGGCTTCTGCATCATGACCGCACCGCACATCCACGGGCGCAGACGTACGCTTACCGCGTCAGGCGCGGTCGATGCCCAGAACGCCATCCTCACGTCGAACAAGAACGAGGACGGCGCCACCTGGATCGATATCGGTCGAGTGCTGGGCAAGTCGGACGATCGCGCCGCCGCGTACGCCAACACATCAGCGGCGATCGACCTGCCGACGTTCCTGGCAGCCTGTCACGAGTGGGGCGGACGGTTTGCCGATCCGCTGCTGGCTCTCGTGGGCGGCCGCTGGGCTGACGCGGGCGCCGTCTGCACCGGCGATGACAAGGCTGCCCTGACGCTCGCCACGCTGCTGCCGGCGATCATGGCGATCGAGGCTGACGGCATAACGGAGGCGGACGAACTCGCGCCGCATGAAGTGCTTATCCGCCGCGTTCACTCGCTGACCGCGGTCTGGCTCGAAATGATCGCGGCCGAGCGAGGTGCCAGATGACCGATGCATCCCCTCCCCTCACACCGCCTGAAGCCGATCTGCAGGACTTCCCGTTCATGCCGCTGCATGTCGCCCGACTCCGCGACAGCGACCTGGCAGCCGAGGCTCACCCGGAGGCATGCTGGTATGCCGTACTGCTGTGGTCCGCAGCCTGGCATCAGCTGCCTGCAGGATCGCTGCCGGCGAACGATGCGGTGCTTGCGCGGCTTTGCGGCCTGGGACGCGACACCAAGACGTTCCGGAAACACCGCGCCGATGCCCTGCGCGGCTGGATCGAGTGCGATGATGGCCGCCTGTACCATCCCGTTGTTGCCGAGCAGGTGATCAGCGGATGGCAGAGCAAGCTCAAGCAGCGCCATCGTACATTCTGCGCGACGGTGCGGAAGCACAACGAGCGCAAGCCTGATGACAAGCGTGACAGCCCCGACTTCGAAGCATGGCTGTCGCTCGAACGTCCCTGTGACGTGGCTTCCCTAGTCACGCCGGTGTCACGCGTGACAGACCATGATGTCACGCGTGAAACAGCATCCAAGAGAGAGGGAGAGGGACAGGGAGATTATAGTACCGTAGCTAAAGCTACGGGCACGGCGAGCGTGCCGGGTGCCGATCCACTCGATGTCGAGAAGGCAGCGGAATCCCACCTGTGGGCCGCCGGCAAGCGCTTCCTGCAATCCCGCGGCGTGCCCAAGGCGCAATCCGGCAGCGTCATCGGCAAGTGGAAGGGCACGTACGGCACAGCGCCCGTCATCGAGGCGCTCGGCGTGGCGCAGCGCGAGCCCGACCTGGTCGACCCGATCCCGTTCATCGAGAAGATCCTCAGGCGGCGCTCCGGCACCGACGACCACGGCGCGAACACGATCGGCGGCGTCCGGATGAGCTCGCCGTGCTGACCGCTCGCGATATCCTGGCCGAGTTCCGCATCGTCCTGCGGGATGTCGGGCGTGGCAACCACAAGACGCTTTGCCCGGAATGCTCGCACACCCGGAAGCACAAGCGCGACCCCTGCCTCTCCGTCACGATCGACGACGATGGCGTCCTCTTCAACTGTCACAATTGCCCATGGGCAGGCGGAAAACGATATGAGCAATCTTCACCCCAAGCACGCAGAATGGCTGGCCGGCCGATCGCTGGATCCACTTCTGGCGGAGAAATTCGGCCTGACGTCCACGCAGCAAGGCGGCAACGGGTTCTGGCTGACCGTGCCGTACATCGAGAACGGCCAGGTGGTGAACCACAAGCTCCGGCAGACCGCGGAAAAGCGGCACCGGATGGACGCGGGGGCGCCCCTCACCCTGTGGAACCACGACGCGCTGCTATCGGAGCCGGTGCGCAGCGGACAGGTGCCAGTGGTGATCACGGAGGGCGAGTGGGACGCGCTGGCAGCGATCCAATCCGGGTTTCAGCACACAGTCTCGGTCCCAAACGGCGGCCCGAATGAGCCCAGCCGCGGCGAGCTGACCGAGGAAGGCGACGCCGAGCGGTACCGTTTCCTGTGGCGTGCCAAGGCACATCTTGACGCCGTGAGCAGCTTCATCCTTGCGGTCGACGGCGATCCGGTCGGGCGCATTCTCGCGTCAGAACTCGCGCGACGCTTGGGCCCGGAGCGATGCCGCTTCGTCACCTACCCGGCCGGCTGCAAGGATCTGAACGAGGTGCTCGACGTCTACGGATCGGGTGGTGTCGCGCTCGTGCTCAACGATGCGAAGCCCTACCCGGTGAAGGGGCTCTACCGCTTCTCGGATTTCCCCGATCCTGCCGACACACCCTCGATCCCGCTCTACCTGCCAGGCGCAGTCGACGGCCCTCACCTGCTGCCCGGGACGCTGATGGTGTGGACGGGGTTCGCCGGCTCGGGGAAGACATCGCTGATGGTTTTCATCATCGCGGACCTGCTCCGCCGCGGCATCAACGTGGCGATGGGCAGCTTCGAAACGGCGGTGAAGCCGATCCTGCAACGCAAGCTCCGGGCGGCGATCATGCAGTGCTCGGACAACGACGTGGGCAACGAGAAATACGTCTCGACTGAGCGGGTGGCAGAGGCCGACGAGCTGCTGGAGCAGCGCTTCTCGATCATCTGCCAGGACTTCACCGACGAAGAGCACGAGATGACGCTGGAAGAGATGCTGGAGCTCGCACGCATCGCCGTGCTGCGCGACGGCGCCCGCCTGCTGATCTTCGATCCGTGGAACGAGCTGGAGCACAAGCGCCGACCCGACGAGACCGAGACGGACTACACCGGCCGCGCCATCCGGGCGATCAAGGCCTTTGCCCGCCAGTACATGGTCGCGGTGTGGATCGTCGCGCATCCGAAGAAGCCGATGCAGTGGGGCCAGAAGCCCGACGCGCCGGGGCTCTACGACATCTCCGGCTCGTCGCACTGGGCAAACAAAGCCGATTACGGCGCTGTGATCTACCGCCCGAACAAGGAGAACAACGAGACGCAGTTGATCATCTGCAAGGTCCGCATGGGCCTGCCCGGGAGAGAGCAGACGGTGAAGATGGAATGGCAGTGGACGAACAGCACGTACGTGTCTCGCGAGATCGCGGAGGCGGCGTGAGCAACAACGGAACGACGAACTTCATGCAGTGGGTGATGACGATGGCACGGAAGACAAAGGCAGCGAAGAAGGTGGGGCCACTGGCAGCGCTGCTACAGCGGGAGAGGGCCGAGCAGGCACGCGCGCCGCTGGTAAATGAATTCGCAACCCAGCACGGTGACTATGACCGCAACTTACGCAAGGTGGTGAACCGTGGCGGCACGCCGATCGCACGCTGGCGCACGGCCGGGCACCTGTCGACCAGCCAGGATGCCGCGATCGCTCACTGCATCGCGCTGTGGGACATCATCAGCTCGTCTGGCGGGCTCGTGGCGAACCTGGACCGGACGGTGTTCGGCACCCCAGGCGACGGTCACCCGCGCGAGGTTGAGGCGAGGTCCGACCTGCTCCGGATGAAGAACCATGTCGGCGCGAAGTACTGGGACGTGTTTGAGAACGTCGTGCGGTTTGATGAGCCGGCCGGTCTGGCTGGGTCCAGGCTTGCGGCGCCCGAGGCCAGCAAGGAGTATGCGGCTCGGCTGACGGTGCAGTTTGTGGCGGACATCGTGACGATGAAGGAGCGGCTGAGCTATTGATCGGCTTCAGTGGGCTCGAGCAGGCGCCGATTGACGCGGACACAATTATATCGGCACAACGTGGACCAAAGAAGCGGCAGCTTAGCATGAGGAACGCTGATGAGTTTGCGCGGCTGGTGGAAAGATCAACGAGAACGGGCGCGGCTCACCCGGCAATCTCTTGCTTGGAACAGCGATCAAGCTTTGATCGCCGCTCAGGTGCCAGAGCTTACAGGGATGAGCGACGTTGAAGGAATGGCGTACACTCTCCAGCAGGTTGAATTGTGGAAGGCGACCTGCAGGCCCGAAGAGGCGATCGAGTTTTCACGTCGCGGGAAAGCCTCGATAGAGTCGTTCGAATTCGACGGCCTGACGATGCCCTATTGGGCCACGCTCTGGATCTTGCGCACCTATCAGAGATCGATCGGCCTCAATGTTCCTGATGTCGCGCCCGCGTTCAAGTTGAGCCGGGACGCAAACGCTTGACCATGCGGCAACCCGCATGCTACCTGCGGTCGCAATCATTATAACTCCGCCTAAAGCCCGCTCTCACCGGCGGGCTTTGTTGTTTCGGCAGCCGGCGTTGATAATCGTTAACCGTTCGTAAGCACGTTGGCTGTAGCGCGGCCGCGCAGTGCCGATTTCCCATGGACACTTGCAGCGGACGGGCGCCAATCCACCTCGGACAGCAAATGGCGCCCGTCTGCCATCATCCCTCCGCCTGCGCCGCATCTTCCGAACAGCCGCTGAATAACCGAACCTCCTACCGAGTTGCCCGAAAGCGACGCCTCTACTTTCGTGCTGTGCGGTTTTTGGCCGCGCCATGTTCCTTCTCCGACACTCCCGCATATGGTGCTGCAGGCTGATATCCCATGATGATCGGGCCCGGCCGGTAAATGACCTTGGCAAGGCAGTTGAGCCTTGTTGCACGAGCGCGCAAAGCCTCCGCCTCGTCACTGTCCGGCATCTCTTCGGCGAGGAAGATGCATCGCAGGGTTTCCGTATCCAGGTCGTCTATGTTCATGAATTTGCAATAAATCTGAAATGGTTAAGCGTCCGTTAGCCGTGATCTGATAATTACCCATCGGCACAGAAAGGCATGCGATGGCGCTGCCCGCTCCTCACATCACCAAGGCTCGCCGCATCGAGCAGCTGGCCAGCGACCTGCACAACCTGGCCTTCGACGTTGCCGAACCATCGCGCTGCATCGCTCGATCGGATCGGCTGACCGCCGAGGGGGAGCGCATCGCCGCTGCGGTGCGTGCTGAGTTTCGCGGGCACTGATGGCGTGGCCCACTACCAGCCGCCACGAGCGCGGCTATGGCACCGAGCACGACAAGATGCGGGCACACCTGCTTGCGACCGTGATCCTGTGCGAGGAGTGCACCCGGCACGGCCGCGTCACCGCCGGCACGATCGCCGACCACATCATACCGCTAGCCAAGAACGGCACCTCGGAGCGGTCTAACTACCAGCTGCTGTGCAAGCCCTGCTCCGACGCGAAGTCGCTCGCCGACAAAGGGCAGACTGCCCGCCCACGGGGTTGCGATGCGAACGGCATGCCGACCGATCCGGCCCACCCTTGGAATAGGAGAGCATGATGGCTTCCGACGCGACGGTCAAAATCCCCATGTCGAGCGCCATGCGCGGCATCACGCTCAGCGCAGTGGTGACCGGCATGCGGCTTGCCTCCCTGCGCACGCGCGCTGGTATCCGCCTGATCAGGTTGGCTGCAAGGTCATCGGATGCGACGTCGAGTTCCAGATCAAGCTGGACGGTACGACGCACATCACTGGCGATCTCGACCTCCGGCGCGTCCCCGGCTGACCCTGCCCCCAGGGAGGGGGCGGGTCGAAAGTCAGGGGGGTGCCGCCACCGGTACCGACCCCGTCCCCAACTTGATTGCTAATACAGGATTTGCTTGATGGCCGCTCGACGCCCCCGCGTCGACAGCGCTGCAGGGGCGGTAGCGGTCATGGCTGCCGCGGCCCGCGACCTGTCGCCGCCCGCCCACATCCAGTTGCGCCCCGGTGACATGCCATTTTGGGATGCCGTTATCGCCGAGCGAGCGAAGAGCGAGTGGACCGATGCCGACATGGCGGTTGCTGCTGGGCTGGCGCGTGCAATGGCAGACTCGGAGATGATCTCCGGCATGTCGGTCGGGCAGCGCGGCACGGTGAAGGGAAAGATCAAGCCGAAGTTCGTGATCGCGAGCATCGGAGCCGTCGACAAGCTCGCTAGGCGCATCGTGACGCTCCGTCGGGCGCTAGGGCTCGACAACCGGGCCAAGAATGGCGAGCAACGAGACGTAGAACGTCGCCGCGAGATAGCGAAAGAGACCGAATCCGGTCACAATCCGCTCGCTGACGATGGGGACGATCTCCTCGCGAGGCCGTCTACACTGCAGTGAACACCCCGGCCGGCGGCATTGCGCCGCCGATGTTCGGGCCTAATCGTCGACCAAAGACCCGCGGCGAGCGCGTTATCGCGTTCATTGAGCGCTATTGCGTCGTGCCGGAGGGCAAACTTGTCCGCCAGCCGGTCCGGCTGGAGGCGTTTCAAACCAAATTCCTCCTGGATGTCTACGACAACCCCGAAGGCACGTCCGAAGGCATCCTTTCGATCGCGCGTAAGAACGGCAAGTCGGCGCTGATCGCTTGCGTGCTGCTGGCCCACCTGGTCGGGCCGGAGGCGCGGCTCAATAGCCAAATAGTTTCAGGCGCACGGTCCCGCGACCAAGCCGCGCTCGTGTTCAAGCTTGCCTCCAAGATGGTCAAGCTCAGTCCGGCGCTCGACAAGCTGGTGCGGATCATCCCGTCAGGCAAAACGCTGATTGGGCTCGCGCTGAACGTCGAATTTCGGGCGCTTGCGGCCGATGGACAGACCGCGCACGGCCTTTCGCCTGTTCTGGCAATCCTAGATGAGCTGGGGCAGGTTCGCGGGCCGCAAGACGACTTCGTAGAGGCAATCGAGTCCGCTTCTGGCGCCTACGATGACGCCCTTCGCTTAGTCATTTCCACGCAGGCGCCGACCGACGCCGACATGCTGTCGATCAAGATCGACGACGCGGTGCGGTCGAACGATAAGAAGATTGTCGTTCACGTCTACGAGGCCGCGAAAGGCTGTGAGGTACTCGACCCGGTTGCACATCGAGCGGCCAACCCGGCGCTTGGCAGCTTCCGATCGCAAATCGAACTGCAGGCGGCGGCCGAAAAGGCCGATCGCATGCCATCGGCAGAGAACGGCTTCCGCAACCTCTACCTCAACCAGAGGGTCAACCGCTTCTCGCCGTTCATTTCGCCCTCCGTTTGGGGGGCGACCGCTGGCGAGACGAGCGAGGAAGCCTTTGAGCAAGGCCGTGTCTACGGCGGGCTCGATTTGGCGGAAACGACCGACCTTTGCGCCTTCGTGCTGGGCGCCGACTGGCAGAACGTCTGGCACTACCGAGCGTGGTTCTGGAAGCCGGCAAACACGCTGGTCGATCACCGCAAGCGCGACAAGGTGCCCTATGATGACTGGGCAACAGCCGGGCTCATCAAGACGCCGCCCGGTGTGGCGGTCGATTACGAGTATGTCGCGCACGACCTGGCCGAGATCTGCAAGCCGTATGATGTCGAGCGCATCGGATATGACCGGCACAGATTCAAAACACTCGAAGCGCAGATGCAGAAGATCGGCGTCGAGCTGCCTTTCGAGCCATTTGGGCAAGGCTTTCTCTCAATGGCTCCGGCCATGGACGTCGCCGAGATCGACTTCCTCAACGGCAATGTGCGCCACGGTAACAACCCGGTCCTGACGATGTGCGCCGCGAATGCCGTGGTGAAGAAGGACCCGGCCGGCAACCGGAAGCTCGACAAGTCGAAATCGACAGGCCGCATCGACGGCATGGTGGCGCTGGTCATGGCGAGAGGAGTGGCGGCTATGCACAGCGAGACCGACAACAGCGCAGCGCTGGACGACTTCCTCGCTGCCGGAACGATGCACGCGTGACGGTCACTTCGGTCATCACCGGGTGGATGCAGTCCGTGTTGGGTGCCGCTCCAGCTAAGCTGGACGGCACGCACCCGGACATCCAGCACAATATCGCATTCGGCGGTGGCGGCACCTACGCCAACAAGCGGGTGACGGCGGACACCACGCTGTCGCTGTCGACCGCATGGGCATCCGTCCGTCTTAATGCCCGGACGATCGCCTCCTGCGGCCGCAAGGTTTACCGGCGCACCTCGGCACTACAGCGCGAGGCGGCGGAAGATCACCCTCTCCACCGGGTGCTGGCGATCAGCCCGAACCCCGACCAGACGCCTATGGAGTTCTGGGAGGGGCAAGTCACAGCACTGAACCTGCGCGGGAACGCGTACGCCCGCATCGGTCGCCGCGGTGACAAGCAGGTCGTGGCATTGTGGCCGCTCTCGCCCGACATCGTGAACGTCTACCGCACACCCACGGGGGAACGTCGCTACACCGTGGGCAAGGATGACCTCGGCGCCGATGAGGTGTTCCATTTGCGCGGCTTCGGTGCCGGTGGCGACCTCGGGCTATCTCCGATCGCCTACGGCCGTCAGACAATCGCCACGGCCCTTGCCGCGGAGCAGGTCGCCGGCTCGACTTTCTCCAACGGGCTCCAGCTTTCCGGCTTCGTGGAAGATCAGCCTGGGGCAAAGACGACCAGCGAACAGCGGGAGAGCCTGGTAGCGCTGTTTTAAAAGTTCGCGGGATCTTCCCAGGCAGGCAAGATAATGCCGCTGCCACCCGGCTTTTCGTTCAAGGCGCTCGGCCTCAGCCCTGAAGATGCGCAGCTGCTCGAAACGCGGCGTTTTTCTGTCGAAGAAATCTGCCGGTGGTTCGGCGTGTTCCCGATCCTGATCGGCCACTCTGCTCAAGGCCAGACAATGTGGGGCTCGGGTATCGAGCAGATCGTGCTCGCGTGGCTTACCCTTGGTCTGGGCACCGAGTTCGAGCGCATCGAGCAGGCGATTGAAAAGCAGCTGATACAGCCGGCTGAGCAGGGCCGGCTTTACGTCCAGCACAACGCCGAGAGCTTGCTCCGCGCGGACAGCGCATCGCGCGCCGCGCTGTACGGCGCGCTCGGCCAGAACGGCGTCGCCAGCCGCAACTACATGCGGGCGAAAGAGAACATGGAGCCGTATGCCGGCGAGGGCGGCGACGTGCTGACGGTGCAGTCGAACCTCATCCCGCTGGATCAGCTCGGCAAGGTGCCGCCTACCGCTACCCCGACAGGACCAACCAGCCAGGCCGACATCGAGGCGCTGGTCGATGCGCGCGTGAAGGCGGCGATGATGGGGCACAATGGCGCCCCGCGACTGGAGAGCGGACAATGAGTGAACTTGGTTGGGGCTTCGAGATCAAGACGATCGACGAGGCCGGATACATCGCGGGCATCGCCGCCGGTTATGGCAACATCGACCACGGTGGTGATGTCATCATGCCTGGCGCTCTGACCAAGGCCATCGCAGGCCGTGCCAGCGTTCCGATGCTGCTGTTCCATGACCACAAGCGGCCGGTCGGGTCGTGGTCGAAGTTCGATGAGGCCGAAGCCGGCCTCCATGTCGAGGGCAGGATCGCTATCAAGTCTGAGGGCGGCCGGGAGGCACACGCCTTGGCCGAGGCGCGCGCGCTCAGCGGCCTGTCGATCGGCTACAAGACGCTCCGGCACAAGTTCGAGGGTAAGACCCGCCAGCTGCACGAGCTCGCGCTGCACGAGGTTTCGCTCGTGCCGGTCGGTATGAACGACCGGGCGGTCATCACCCAGCTCAAGTCTCTTGTGGAGGACGGCGGGATACCGTCCGTCCGCGAGTTCGAGGAGTTCCTGCGGGATGCAGGCGGCTTCTCCAAGTCCTTGGCGGCGGCAATCGCAGGCAAGGCAACGCCGCATCTTCGGGGGGAGCCCGAGGTCAAAGCGACCACCGACGACTTCTGGTCCGCGCTCGGCGCGGCGCTGAAGTCCTGACCTTAGAACCCTCCATAGAGAGAACCCCAATGCGAGATCTGATCAAAATCAACGCCGCAACCGCGGCGCTCCTGGGCGTGTCTTCGCTCGGCGCAATGTCCGCTGCCGAGCGCAGCAAGGGCCGTTACATGCGCGACGGCACCGGCCACCCGAACGGCGGTGGAACCATGACGCCCGAGCAGCTCGGCAAGTACGTCAAGGACGCGCTCGACGAGGTGAAGAAGATCGCCGACGGCGCCGAGACCGAGGTCAAGCGCTTCGGCGACCTGACGCAGGAGACGAAGGGCAAGGCCGACCAGGCACTGCTGAAGTTCAACGTCCTCGACGAGCTGAAGGGCCGCGTCGATGACATGGAGCAGCGGATGACGCGGCCGGGCGGCGCCGGCCTTGGTGAAGAGACCAAGAGCTTCGGCCAGCAGGTTGCCGAAGACGACGGCATCAAGGCTCTCGCCAGCAAGGAGCGCCCGTCGGCGCGCATCGAACTGAAGGCGATCACCACCGCCAACAACTCGGCTGGCGGCTTCATCGTTTCGCATCGCGAGACCGAGGCTGTCAGCATGCCGCGCCGTCCCGACATCATCATGCGCGACCTGCTCACGGTGATGCCGATCGATACTGGTTCGGTCGATTATCCGAAGCAGTCGGTTCGCACGAACAACGCGGCGCCCGTCGCGGAAGGCACGGCCAAGCCTTACAGCAACTACGGCTGGACGCGTGCAACCGCGCCGGTGCGTACGATCGCGCATCTCGCCAAGCTGACGCGGCAGGCGCTTGATGACGCTCCGCGGCTCCAGGCAGAGGTCGATAGCGAAATGCGCTATGGTCTGGCACTCGCCGAAGACGGGCAGATCATCCTTGGCGATGGCACCGGCGAGAACCTGCTCGGCCTGTATCCGCAGGCAACCGCTTACGTCGCGCCGGCTGGCATCTCCATCACTGCCCCGAACAAGATGGACAAGCTGCGCCTGGCGATGCTGCAGGCCTCGCTCGGCTTGTACCCGGCCGATGCGATCGTGCTGCACGAAACCGACTGGACGGACATCGAACTGACCAAGGACAGCAACGGTCGTTACATCTTCGCGAACCCGACCGGCGTTGTCGGCCCGATCCTCTGGGGCAAGCGCGTGATGCCGACCGTGTCGATGGCGCAGGGCACGTTCCTGGTAGGCGCGTTCAAGGTCGCGGTGACCCTGTACGATCGGCTCAAGCCGGAGGTGCTCATCTCCAGCGAGAACGCCGACGACTTCGAGAAGAACCTCCTGACCATGCGCTGCGAAGAGCGCCTCGCGCTCGCCGTGAAGCGCCCTGCGGCGCTGATCAAGGGGCCGTTCGCGAACACCTGATCCATCGTGGGGCGGCATGTCGTCGCCCCACAACCTCCAGTGGAGAACAGCCATGACGACCTTCTATGCCCATGAGCCGCATCTTGACGGAACCACGCTCTATCAAACGGGCGACAAGCGCGAAGCCGATGAAAATGACGTGAAGCACCTCGTCGACCTCAAGGTGCTTGGCGACAAGCCGCCCAAGGGCGTGAAGCCGACGAAGGTGCTCGACTATAAGGCGGACAAGCTCGGCGCAAAGCCGCTGACCGAAGCGTCCAAGGACGAATTGCTGGTGATCGCCGCCTACGAGAAGGCGGACGTGCCGCAGGGCGACGCGGCAACCGAAGCCGAGCTGATCGCCGCGATCGAAACGAAGCGGAAGGGCTGATCGATGCGCGTCAGCGTCGTCGTCTCACCCGAGCCGCTAGTGACATGGGAAGACGCTGACGCGCACCTGAAGCTGGATGGCGACACCAGCGAGAAGACGATCGTCGAGGGCATGATAGCTGCCGCGACCGAGCATATAGACGGCCCCAACGGCTGGCTCGGCCGCGCGATCGGCGTCCAGACCTTGGAAGCGTATTTCGACACTTTCGAGACGATGGGCCACGGCTTAGTGCTACCGTATCCGCCTCACATCGAGCTTGTGGGCATCACGTGGCGAGACAGCAACCGTTCTAAGGTCGTCGGTGACCCGCTCGATTACGAGCTTATTGGCGACACGATCTACTCGCTCGGCGAGGCGGCATGGTCCGGGCTGCACATCGGCCGCGAGGCACTGACGGTAAAGTACCGCGCTGGATACGAGACCCTTCCTGCGGCGATCCGCGCTGCCATCCTGCTGATGGTCGGCGATCTGTTCCGCAATCGCACTACCGTGCTGACCGGCCTCACTGCCAGTCCGGTTCCTATGTCGACGACCGTAGAGAACCTTCTCTCCCCGTTTCGGGTGTTCTGATGTCGATCATAGACCCCGGCACGCTCACTCGGCGCTTGCGGATTGAGCAGCCGGTCGCTGACGACAGCCTCGACGGCGCTGGTTCGGGTTCCTGGCAGCTGCTGCGTATGACGTGGGCCAGCGTGCAAGATATGCTTCCCAGTAAGGGCGAGCGCATCGCCGACGGCATCAACGTTCATTCACGCCCCGCGCGCGTCCGGATGTATTTTCGCCCCGATGTCACTTCCGAGATGCGTTTCGTGCTCGGCGATCGGATCATGCAGATCGTCGCGGGTCCGGCTGAGTTGGGCTGGCGCGAAGGCATGGAATTTATGGTCGAGGATTACACCTCGCCCGGGAACCCGGCCTGATGCCGACCGTCCGCGGCAAATCGGAAGTCCGCAGCTTCATCGCCGGCATTCCGGGCGAAATGAAGAAGGTGCTGCGCGGCGCCGGTCGAGCCGGTGCCAAGGTCGTCGCTGACGAGATGAAGGTCCGTTCGATATCGCAGGATGTCGATGACGCGATCGTCACGAAGACCAAGGGCGACGACACCCGCGTGGTGGTGAAGATCTCGATCAAGCCCGGCTGGGCGCGGTCGGTTGCCACCTGGTTGGAATACGGCACCGACCCCCACTTTATCAGCGTGTCCGACGGCGAGCGCCAAGGCATGAGCGTCAAGCGCGTCAATGAGCAGACGAAGACCGGCTCGATGGTGATCGGCGGCAAGTTCGTAGGCGAGACGGTGTTTCACCCCGGCGCGCGGGCGCATCCATTCATGCGCGTCTCGTTGGACGTAAAGGGCGCCGAGGCCGTGGCTGCCGCGCGCAGCTACATCAACTCGCGTGTGAGCCGCTCGGGCATTCTCCCGTCGAACGAGCCGGAAAGTGACGAGGCATGAGCGGCGTGACCATCATCGGCGAGCTGCTGCGCTCCAATGCGCCGATCGCCGCGTTCTTGCTTGAGCGCGACCACCCGCTGCTCGCTGCTGATCAGATCAAGGCCGGCCGCCTGCCTGACGGCGTTGCCCTGCCGGCGCTCCTAGTTCGCACGGTCAGTGTCATCGAACGCCAGTATCTGAAGCGCACCGGCATGGTTCACACGATTGAGCGCGTCTCGGTTGCCGTTCGGGCGGCCAGCTATCGCGACCAGCGCAAAGCCATCCTGCTCGCCCGTCCCGCCTGCACGGGCAAGGTGGGCGCGGTCGCCGGCTTCACCAACGTGTCGATCCTGACCGCGGGCACCGGCCCCGACGTGGCTGGCCCCGGCGACAGCTACGAACAGACCCAGGACTTCCGCGTCACCTTCGACGCGCAAGCGCAACCAGGAGACGATTGATGAGCGACGATAAAAAGAAGCGGGCGCTGATCCTCAGCACCTTCACCGATGCCGGCACCCTGGAGCGTTTCACCGAAGGTGACACGCCTCTGCTTGATGCCGGCGTTTTTGCCAATTACGAGGCGGCTGGCCTCGTCGGTGCCCCAACCCCTACGCCAGCGGCCAAGCCGCGCCGCGCCGCGCCGAAGAACACCAAGCGCCCTACGCCGAAGACGCCGGCCGCCCCCGCGCCGGCCGTCGATCCGGCCCCTGAGGTTCCGACCGCTTAATCCGCTTCGCCCGCACCAACGGGCGCTGAACCGCCGGCGTCGCCGGCTCGCCACCAGAAGGAAAAACCATGACTTCCATGACAGCGGCGGGCTCTGCGCTCGCCATCTCCGCAGCCACCCCGGCCACTGACGACATCGCCGGTCATGCCGCCCTCACTCATACCGAGATCGGCGGCATCGAGAAGCTCGGTGCTTTTGGCGCCAGCTTCGCCAAGGTCGAGTTCCAGCCGCTCAAGGGCGCGAAGCAGAAGTATAAGGGCTCGGCCGACTATGGCGCGCTGCAGCCTTCGATTGCGCTGGACAGCGCGGACGCCGGACAGACCCTGCTTCAGACGTCGGCCGACGACGAGACCCAGAAGCTCTACTCGTTCAAGGTCACCCGGCAGGACGGTACGCTGCGCTACTTCCAGGGCCGCACCTTCGGCATGCCCGAGACGATCGACGGCGCCGACACAGTCGTCACGGCCAATCCTTCGATCGAGATCTGCACGAAGATCATCAAGGCCCCCAAGCCCGTCTAACCCTCTCCCGGCTGAGCAGGCCGGTTCCCTTGCATCGCCCGCCCCGCTCTTCGCGGGTGTCTGGGCGGGCGGTGCACCAACACCCGCGAAGGATAATCAACATGGACGCATCTTCACTGAAAGCCGCACCGACGGCCACCATCCACGTCAAGAACGCCGCTGGCGAGCCGCTGTATGACGGCGAGAACCCGGTGCAGATCGTGCTGCACGGCCCGGGCACCCGCCCCTATGCCACTGTCGAAGCGCGCCAGACTGCGCGCGCCCTCAAGCGCCTCAACGACAACGAAGGCAAGATGACCGCGCCGACGGCAGAAGAGCGCCGCGCCGAGACCGCCCAGGATCTGGCCGAGATCACCGTCGGCTTCAACCACCTGACCTACGGCGACAAGACCGGCAACGAACTGTTCCAGGCTGTCTACGAGGATGCCGAGCTCGGCTATATCACCGCCCAGGTGACCAAGTCGGTCAAGGACTGGGGCAATTTTTTGCCCAAGTCGGTAGCCGCCTAACCCTGGTGGTCCGGCAGATGGCGTGGCTTCATGCCACACCAAAGCCGGACCCTCGATCGAAGCGCGCGGCGGCGGAGCATCAGCCGCCAGCGATCAGTCGCCTCGAGTGGTATAAGAAGAAGAAGATTCCGCCGCCGATGCCGCCAAACCCCATGCCGCACATCATCGCGCGGCTGGTCGAGATCGGGCTGACCGAGTCCAACGGGATGGGGTCGTCGCCGCTCAGCTGGCAGGAGATCAATGCCTGGTGCGATCGCACCTTGATTGATCTCTGCCCTTGGGAGGCGCGATTGATCCGCGCGCTGTCGGTCGCGTACGTTGCCGAGAAGGCTAAATCGGAGAGCGAGACGCACCCGGCGCCTTGGCATTCTGCGGTGACACAGCGTGAGATCGACGCTGACGAGGCCGAGCTGGACACGGTGTTGGGCTGATCTTGGCAGACTGCCAATTGCGCGTGTATCGTGCCCGCGAAGGGGATTGATATGCGCGCGCTAGTTTTGGCTCTTGGGTTGCTCGCCACACCGGCTTTGGCCGTCGAAGCGAACACCCCTCGCGTAGCATCTGCCGGCGACCCTATCTGGAGCTCTGACCCGGCGCCAACTGTCCAGAACGAACTCGTCCTCGTCGACGCCGCAAGGGGGGGCGGCTTCTTCTCGACAGCTGGGACTGTAGAGGTGCTACCCGGAACGATCCTTGATTACATCGAAACCAAAACAGGTCCCCGAGCATGTTCTCGCGATACCAACTATGTGATGGTGTGGCACACGCGAGCCTGCCTAATCGACAGCGATCAGGACGGGCAATTTGATCAATTTTCCTACAACGAAAATGGGAAAATTGCAGCACTTAAGAAGCCGGCTAAGTACACGAAGAGGCCGCGGCTAGTCAGCGACAATCCTTCGTTCGAATCCCGTATCATATATCTGGGCACGACGGGTTCGACGCTGAACTTGTCGTACCGCGAGTTTAAGAATGATCTTGCTCGATCAGCCTTCACCGAAGAGCTCACCATTCCTCTTACGTCTGCATATCCTCAGCGCGTGCGCTTCAAGGGTTTGGAGATGGTGATATTTGGGATCGACGGCCTTGGCCTGCGCTATTCAATAAGCCCGGTTTCTCCGGCGCCTTAAAGGCCGTTCTGTAAGGCGCGAACTGTTTTAAGCATCGAAGAAGGGCGGTCCATTTGGGCCGCCCTTTTGCATGGGAGGCGCACATGGACGAAGGCTCTCCCACGCTCGAAGTCGGCTTCGCGATCGACAGCGGGGGTTCGTTCGACGAACTCCTACGCCTGCAAAGCATGTCGGATTCGACCGAGGCAAAGCTCGTCCGAGATTTTGCCAATATCGAACGCGCCTCGGGCGGCATGGTAAAAACAGCGCCTGCAGTCGCCAGCATCCAAGCCTTCGCTAACGCCGCGACCCGCGCCGAACAGGATGTGCGCCGCGAAAAGGCGCTTACCGAACGGTCGATTGAGGGGCTAATCAAGCAGATGGATCGTGAAACGGCAGCGGTAGGCCGTACCCGGCAAGAGCAGCGTGCCGCCAAGGCCGAAGAACTAGCCATCGCGGCTGCTCGGCAGGGCAATACCGACGCTGCCGATCGCTTGCTCGCCAGCACGCGCCAGCTGAGCGCGGCGCAGGATGCTCTTGCCCAAGACAAGCTCGCCGCGGAAACCAGGGCCGCCGCCGAAGCCCTGCGCGAGCGGGAGCGCGCCGAAGTGGCTCTCATCTCCCAACTGCGCGAACGGTCGCGGCTCGATGAAGCGCTCTCGCGCACGAACGGGACGGACCGCCCCCGTGCGACAGATGCGGGCGCTACCTACAGCGCGCTCGCCGCGAAAGCAGCGGACGACGAAACGCGCGCCAACAACGCAGCCGCCGCAAGTGCGCAGCGCTTGGCGCGAGAGCACGCCGAACTGGTCGCAATGGTGCGCGGTTCGCAGGCGGCGATGGAGGCTGATGCCGCCGCCGCTGAGCGGCTGCGGATGTCGACCGACCCGCTATATGCCGCGACCAAGCGCCTCAATGACGAGATCGCAGAGAGCACCAGGCTGTATCGCACCGGTGCGACTGCGCCGGCTGAATATGCGCGCCAGCAGGAGGTGTTGACCGGGCGCCTTGCCGCTGCTGGCAAGCAGCACGATGCGCTGGCGGGATCGTCGCGTCGCAGCGGCTTTGCCATGCAACAGTTCGCGCTGCAGCTGCCCGATATCATTCAAGGCCTGCTCACCGGGCAGAAGCCCATGACCATCGCCATACAGCAAGGCGGCCAGCTTGCTCAGGTCGCACAGATGGCTGAGGGTGGGATGAAGGGGTTTGCCCGTCAACTGCTCGCTGGCGCGGCAGCATTCGCGCCGTTCATTGCGGTCGCCGCAGTGGCCGTGGCAGGCTTCGCGCTATTCGATCGCGCAGTCTCCAAGGGCATCGACACCAAGGAGATGGTTGCCGGCCTCGGGCTGACCCGCGCCGAGATCAAGCGTCTGAAGGATACCACCGTCGACACCGGCGATGTGGTGAAGGCCACTTTTCAAGTGATGGCGAAACGCGTCGGGTTCGAACTGGGCAACGTCAAAGGCTGGTTTGGCGACGCTATGGACTTCATGACGAAGCTTGGCCGCCTGACGCTGGCTGGCATTTATGCCGAGTTTGTGGGCACGTTCCGGGCAGTGGGCGCTATCGTGAAGGCTGGCTTCGCCGGCAAGGGCATCGACGGGATGCTCGCGGCGGCAGGCGGCGCGTACAAAGGGGCATTCGACGAAGCCAACGGCGCCATGAAGCGGTTCGGTGCCGACGTCAGCAAGCAGATCGGATCGAACAAGCTCAAGGAACTGCAAAAGCAGGCCAAGGAGATCAAGCTTGATCGTCCAGACACGAAGGACAAGCCCGATCGCCATGCAGAGATGCTGGCGCGAAACGCGGAGGCCGTGGAGGCCCAAATCAAGAACCTCTACGCGCTCGCCGAGGCCTACGACATCTCTGGTGCCGCGGCACTGATCGCCGAGGCGCGCGTCAAAGCGGAAACGCAGGCGATAAAGCAGCGCGCCGATATCGAAGCTGCGGTCGATCGTCAGATCAGGCTGTCAATCGCCGAACGCGTATCAAACGCGTCGAAGGGCTCTGCCGCCATGCGTGACCAAGCTGCCGTGCAGGCGGAGGTCAATGGCATGGTTGCGGCCGGTACCGTCACTTCGGAACGTGCCGCCGAGCTGGTGCAGCAGCGGATTGCCGAACTTCCATTGCTGGCGGCGATCGAGGTGGCGCAGCAGCGCGGGCTGAAAGCCGAGGCCGAGGCTGCAACGAAGGCGCTGGAGGGGCAGCGCGACGCGCAGGCCCGGATTGATGCAGCTGCGATCGGGCAGCGATTCACGGCTTCTGATGCTGCGGCCGATCGTCGCTTGGCAGAGCTACGCGAAGAGCTTCGGCTGGTGGGCGCTACCGAGATGGAAAGGGTTCGCGGCCTGGCAACCATCCGTGCGCAAAACCAAGCTCTTGCCATGGGATTCACTGCCGGTACGCCGTTCTTTGACGAGACTGTCCGCAAGCTAATCCAGATTGAGATCGCTACCAAGGAGGTCGCCGACGCCAATCGGGAGCTCAGCGAACAGCTTAGCAATACTGCCAATATCTTCGATGCGATCGATCAGCAGGCGCAGACGGCTGCGCGAAGCATGGCAGATGCGTTCGGCGGCGTCGGCTCGGCAATTGGCGACACGTTGACGATCATGACTGGCTACTATGCCGATCAGGCCCGTCTGCAAGCGATCCACGACGAAGCTCTTAGGAATGCTCAGGGCAGCCAGCGCAGAATTGATCGCGAGAACGCCCTCTACGCCGCCAGGACGTCAGGCCAACAGGTAGCGTTGTACGCTAACATTGCCGGCGCCGCGAAAGGCCTCTTTAAGGAGCACTCGGCTGGCTACAGGGCGATGGCTGCGGCCGAGAAGGCGCTTGCCGCCATGCAGTTGGCGTTGGCGTTGAAGAGCGTGGCGGTTCAGATCGGCCTCATCGGCACGCACGTCGCTGCCAAGGTCACCGGCGACGCCCTAATGGCGACGTCGGACACGGCGCGCGCGGGCGTTGAGCAGAGCAACAGCTTGGCTACCACGGCGGTGAAGGCCGTGGAGGCGGTGATCAACGCTATCCGCAGCCTGCCCTTCCCGGCGAACCTTGCGGCCGGAGCGGCGACCGCGGCGGCGATCGTCGCTATGGGCGTCGGGCTGACTGGCGGATTTGGCGGCGGCAAGAACAATCTACCCAAGGCAAACGACGGCACCGGTACCGTGCTCGGCGATCGCGACGCCAAGTCGGAGTCGATCAAGAACGCGATCGACGCCTTAGCGGACGTCGACACCCTGACGAACACCTATGCGCGCAACATGGCAGCGTCGCTCCGGTCGATCGACAGCCAGATCGGCGGCGTTGCGGCACTGGTCGTACGCGCCGGCAACGTCGACGCCTCGGCCGGCGTGAAGGAAGGCTTCAAGCCCAACGCGATCGGCTCGGTTCTCAGCAAGATCCCGTTGATCGGCGGCATCCTCGGCGGGCTGTTTGGCAGCAAGACGAAGGTGATCGGCAGCGGCCTGTACGGCGGCGCTCAGACCGTCGGCAGCATCGTGAACAACGGCTTCGACGCGTCTTACTATTCGGACGTGGAAAAGAAGAAGAAGTTCCTTGGCCTGACCACCAGCACCAAGTATTCGACGAACTACACCGGGGCCGATGCAGGACTGGAAAGCCAGTTCACGCTGATCCTGCGCGAGTTCAACAGCGCGATCGCCGCGGCGGCTGGGCCGCTAGGCGTCGCCACGGGCGAGGTGCAGTCCCGGCTCAACAGCTTCGTCGTCAACATCGGCAAGATCGACCTGCAGGGGCTGACCGGCGCCGAGATCGAGGAGAAGCTGAACGCGGTGTTCGGTGCGGCCGCGGATGGCATGGCAAATGCCGCCTTCCCAGGGCTCGACCGCCTGCAGAAGGTGGGCGAGGGCGCGTTCGAGACGCTGGTGCGTGTCGCGTCGACCGTAGAAGCGGTGACCAATGCACTCGACGCTCTGGGCGGCGGCGCGCGCGCGCTTGGCATCGAGGCGAAGGTTGGCCTGGCCGATCAGTTCGATAGCATCGGCGACTTCACCAGTGCGACGGAAGGCTATTTCGAGGCCTTCTACACGCAACAGGAGCAGGCCGCGGCGAAGACGGCCCAGCTGACGCGGGTGTTCGGCAGTCTCAACCTGACCATGCCCACGTCGCTCGCCGGGTACCGCCAGCTGGTCGACGCGCAGGATCTGAACACGGCAGCCGGCCGCGAGGTTTACGCCACGCTGCTGAAGCTCGCGCCGGCCTTTGCCGATCTGCAATCGTCGATGGATGGAGCGCGGAGTGCCGCCGACATCCTCAGCGAACGGCAGGATCTGGAACGCCGGCTGCTGGAGCTTCGGGGCGACACCGCAGCGATCCGGGCGCTCGACCTTGCCAAGCTAGATGCGAGCAACCGCGCGCTGCAGGAGCAGATCTATGCGGTGCAGGATGCGCAGGACGCCGCAAAAGCAGCGGCCGATCTGGCAAGCGCATGGTCGTCGGTCGGCGACAGCATCACAGCCGAAATCAACCGCATCCGCGGGCTAAGCGGGACGGACACGGGGGGCGGGTTCGCAACCCTGCTGGGTCGGTTCAATGCCGCCAACACTGCGGCCCGCGGGGGCGACATGGACGCAGCCAAGAACCTGCCCGGTCTATCGCAGGCGCTGCTGACTGCCGCCGCCCAGGCGGCAACCAGCCGGCAGGAGCTCGACCGTATTCAGGGGCAGACGGCGGCCAGCCTGGAAGCGACCAACGCGGCCATCGCCAAGCTGTCCGGCGCGGGTGCCCCGACGGCGGCGAGCACCGCGGCAATGCTCTCCGCTGCAGCCACGGCATCGCAGGCAACAGCGGCTCCGAAGGCCGCCAACGATGACCTTGCCGACGAGATCAGGGGGCTGCGTGAGGACAACGAAACCATGCGCCGCGACCTGACGGCCGCTCTGGTCACGATCGCCAGCAACACCGGGCGCACGGCCCGCAAGCTTGATGACGTGACGGCGGCGAGCGGCGGCGATGCGATCAGCACGGCGAATGCCGCGTGAAGGTTGAGACCGACGCCGGTGAGGTAATCGAGCTCGGCACAACCGAGACCGCGCCGACGATCGGTATCACCGATTTTAGCAGGCGTGTAACCGACGACTTCGGCGTGACCACTGTCGTCGAGCGTGGCTTTGCGCGGCGCATGTCGGTCCGCCTCGCCGTGCCGTTCGATGATGTCGACGAGCTTCAACGGCGACTTGCCGCCCTGCGCGCTACATCGGCGCTGTGGGTAGCCGATGATCGGTACGATAGCCTACAGGTTCGCGGCTTCTATAAGGATTTTCAGGTCGATCTGGCGACCTCGCCTCTCAGTTCCTGCACCCTGACGATCGAAGGGCTGGTGGCGTCTGAAACAACCGCCGAAGTGCCCGGCGATCCCGCCCCGCTCGACAGTCGCTCGACGCTACAGCTGCTCCAGCCGGTGATTGTCACGCCCGCCATGTTGGTGGCAAGCAATGTTGCTGAGGCCGATTATGCGGAATGGTCTGCCAGCACCGCCTATCCCGTAGGTGCGCGCGTCATCAAGGCGGCAACGCACCGGATCTACGAGAGCGCTGGGGGTAGCAACTTCGGCAATGATCCAGCAGGCGTCGCGGGCAAGTGGATCGATGTCGGCCCCACCAAGCGATGGGCGATGTTCGATCAAGCGCTTGGGTCGGCGACGACATCGAGCACGGCTATCGAGGTGACCCTGCAGGCGGGCTCGGCGGTGACGTCGCTGGCGATCCTTGACACCAACGCCGCAACGGTGCGCGTCCGCGCACCGGGCTATGACCGAACGCAGGCATTCGATGAGGCGGGCTCAGCGCTCTTCCTCGACCTGGTCGCAGCAGCAGGAACGAGCGTCACTGTCACCCTCACGCCGGCCGGCGCGACACCTGTCGCGCGTCCATGGGATGATGGCACTATCTGGAGCGACGCCCCCAGCTGGCGCGACGTCATTCCTGCCGGCGACGGGACGGTGTCGGTCGGCACGCTGCTGATCGGCAGCCTGAAAGCGCTGGGCGTCACCGAGGCCGCGCCGACGGCGGGGATCACGGACTACAGCCGCAAGGAAGCCGATGACTTTGGCGCGGTCACGATCGTCGAACGCGCCTGGGCCAAGCGCATGACGACGAAGTCGCTGATCCGCACGGACGCGATCGATGCCGTTTCGCAGCGCATTGCTGCCGTGCGGGCCACGCCCTCGCTGTGGATCGGGCAAGCCGGGCTCGACATCCTGACGATCTACGGGTTTTTCAAGGATTACTCGATCGAGGTCGGCGAGACGCTCAGCAAGCTGTCGCTGTCGATCGAGGGCTTGAGCAAGGCGGCGCCAATCCCGCGTGCGCCGGTCGTGTTAGTGCCTCGCGGCCCGTACGACGCGGCAACGATCTATGGCGAGGGCGATGTCGTCCAGTACCAGGGATCAAGCTGGACTTATATTGCGACAACAGCAAGCAGCGGCAACGCACCGCCGGCGCTTCCGACCGAAGAGAACGAATACTGGCGTGTGTTCGCACGCGCTGGGCTCGATGGCGTGGATGGCCGAGACGGGCTTAATGGCTCGAACGGAACGCCCGGCCAGTCCTCCTACCTGCACATCGCGTATGCCAATTCGGCCAATGGTCAGGTCGACTTTACGACGGGCGCGCCCGGAAGCCGGACCTATCTTGGCACCCTAGTCGATCAAGCCTCTGCCGACAGCACCAACCCCAACGCCTATACATGGTCGCTCATCAAGGGCGCGGACGGCCTGAATGGCGCGAACGGTTCGCCAGGAGCGAATGGCGCCGACGGCCAGCCAACCTACGTGCACATCGCATATTCCAACGCTGCAAACGGCTCGGTCGATTTCAGTGTCGATAACCCGGCGAATCGATCCTATGTCGGCTTCTACGTCGACCAGACGCTTGCCGACAGCACCAACCTCGCGGCGTATACCTGGTCGCTGGTGAAGGGTGCGGACGGGCTCAATGGCACAAACGGCGCACCGGGCGCGCCGGGCGCCAACGGGCAGACCAGCTATTTCCACACCGCATACGCCAACAGCCCGACCGGCTCGATCGACTTCACGACCGGGTCGCCAGCAGGGCGCGCCTTCATTGGAACCTATTCCGACTTCACAGCGGCCGACAGTGCGAACCCGGCGACATACGACTGGACTGCGTATAAGGGTCCTGCGTCGTTCGGATTGACCGCGAGAGGCGACGTAGCCGTCGCGAGTAGCTCGCTGGTGAAGACCGCGACATCGACCTGGGGCGGCGGCGGTGGTTTCTCAACCGAGGGTTGGGGTGGCGGCGCACAGACCTCGTTTAAGCTGTCAACGACTGAGACGTTCGCTGGGCTTAACGCGGACCCGTCGGCGGATGATGGCTATACGACGATCGATTATGCCTTCCACGCCTCGATAGACGGCTTGACCTTTATCTTCGAAAGCGGGGTCGGCACGCTGATCGGACCAACCGATTTCAGCAGCACCTTCCAGATCGTCTACGACAATGCGCAGGTGCGGTACTACATCAATGGCAGCTTGGTCCGCCAGGTCAGCGCGCCTGCGGACAAGGTGTTGTATTTCGACGCAGCGATCGCCGGCCCTGTCGGCAACAGGATCAGCGACATCAATTTCTCTGGCGCTGGCCGGGCTGGCGTTGATGGTCCCGATGGGCTGAATGGCACGAACGGCGCGCCTGGTGGCTCTGGGAGCAACGGTCAGACGAGCTATGTTCACGTCGCCTACGCGGACAGTACTAATGGGGCGACCAGCTTCACGACCGGCGCGCCCGGCACGCGCAAGTATATCGGCATCCTGACGAACTTCACCGCCGCCGATAGCGAGAATTATGCCGATTACACATGGTCAAAGTTGACCGGTGACAACGGCTTGAACGGCGCGGACGGCACTCGCGGTGCTGACGGCGCGGATGGCCAGCCGTCCTACGTCCATTTTGCCTATGCCAATTCACCCAATGGAGGCGTTGACTTCCACGTCTCTGACCCAACCGGCCGGGCCTATGTCGGAATTTACACCGACCAGACGCTCGCTGACAGTACGAACCCGGCCGCGTACACCTGGTCTTTGGTTAAGGGGGCGGACGGCACCAACGGTGCAAACGGCGTCGACGGCTTCACCGTGGACGCTATCGCGCCGTTCATCATTCCGGTCTTCTCGTCCGGAGCCGCCAAGCCCAGCTGGACAGGGGGCAGCGGAGCGATCCGGCTTCGCAAGGGTGCGAACGAGATCACCAGCGGCGTCACCTATACGATCGAGAGCGCGACCGACATGGCGGGCATGGCGATCAGCGGCCAGACGTTCAGCTTCGCTGGCGTTACGGCAGAGAAGGGAAGCTTCGTCGCTGTCGCTACCTATGGCGGCGTTGCTTACCGCACCACGGTCGCGGTCAAGAAGGTCTTCGACGGCTCAGCGGCCTTTCGCGGCTCGGTTGCTTTGGCGGGCGCGAACACCTTCAATGGCGGTTCTGGCGTCGGCGCAGGGCAAACACCGATACCGGGCGGGTCCACTGTGCTGTTGAGCGCGAGCGTGAACTACTCAGCCCCCAACAGCGGCAACACGACATCGTCGTTCACCGGCCGGGTGTACCTTTATTATCAGAACATCACCGACAACGGGCCGCGTACCCTGCTCGGCTCCGTCGTCGGGTCCGCCAGCCTGCGGCGTAACAGGGGCACTGCGCAGGAGCCGGACATGGAAACGCAGAGCGGCACGGTGTCGGCGAGCTTCGCTTTCGCCTCAGCGGCAACTGACAAGATCTATTCCTACGACGCGGTTCTCGCGAGCGAGTTCGGCGGATCGTACAATGTCACCGCGTCGGGAACCTTGAAGATGGAGGTGACAGGGTGATCGATCTTCCGCTCTCCGTCCCCACGATCGCCGTGTACGACGACACGGGCGGCCTCTTGTTCGTCGGCCCCGACGGTACTCAAGGCGCAGGCGCTGGCTGGTCGCTTCTGCCCCCTGGATACGACGATGCTACGCACGCATGGTCTACCGAAGCGAAGGCGATGGTAGAGGATGCAGCCAAGGTCGAAGGGCTGCTCGTCGCGGAGGTGAAGGCCGAGGCTGAGCGTCAGCGGGCGCTTAGCACCAGCCCGGGTGAGTTCAAGCAGGCCGAGTATGCGGCCAAGCGTGCCGAGGTGGTGGCTTGGGACATGCTCGGCACGACGGCAGCGGCCATCCTCACCGCGTTCAACGGGCTCAGTGCTGTGCGACGTGAAACCCGGTTCGCCTACGCCATCGCAGATGCAGCGGCATTTGGCGACAACCCGGCCGCCGCAATTACGCGCTTCCGCGCCGGCATAACGGCCGCCGCCGCAAAGGTTGGCGCGATCGAGGCGCGGGCGTGCGCTCTGATCCGAGCCGCTGACACCGCCGAGGCCAAGCGCGCAGCAGCTGCATCGGCAGCCTGGCCCACTTAACCACAGAAGGAGAATGACCATGAAGACCGCGGCCTTGATGATCGCAGCGCTGCTGCTTGTCTCGTGTGAGAAGAGCGATCCGAAGCCTGCCCCAAGCGACACGTCGGCGAACTACGTCGAGCACGATCGCCGGTACAGCGATGGGAAGCCGATGTAGGTCTGGTGAAGACCGATCCGACGCCTGCGCTGCCCCAATTAGGATGAAGTATATGGGCGATACGCTACTCTACCTCTGCGGCGGCGCGGGAGCGCTGATCTACGGTTTCCCGGTGTTCCTCGCTGCGATCCAGACGGACCCGCCTACCCGCTTCGCCCTGGTCGTGCTGATCTTCTCGGTGTTCGTCGGGATGATAATCGCGCCCGTGCTGGTGCCGATGCTTGGCCACCAGTGGTCGTTTTTGGTCAGTCCGGAGCCGTACCCGCTGGCTGTGGCCATGGGGCTGGCCGCCAACCCGCTGGTGCCAATCTTCGTCCGCAAGATGACCGGGTGGGCGGACGCCTATCAACTCGGAGGCAAGAAGCCATGAACCCCTTGACGAACTCGCTTTGGGCCGGAGGCCTTTACCTGATCGCCGGCCTTTGCGGGCTGGTGAGGCACTTCCTGCTAGAGCCGAACGTGCCGAATTATCCGCAGGCGCCGCGCTGGCTGCTCAACGTCTACTTCATGTTCGCCGCCGTCCTGATCTTTGCCGGCCTGCGCTTCCTGGCCGTCTGGCTCAGCGGTGATGCGGCAACGATCCCGCCCGGCGCGACCGGCATGGGCGTGCTGCTGGCGCTGGCGACGTTCACCTACAAGGTCTCGATGCTCTACAACGTCGCGCGGCAGCGATATTCCGCAGAGACATGGGTGCGGCTTAATCGCATCTCTGAACTCGCACGCTGCTCGCGGCGTAAATAGCCGAGACCTACAGACGGCCCGCCCGGAGAGTCGACACCCGGACGAGCCGTCCCCGTAGTCAGCCGGCCGCTGGCCAGCGGCAGGGTGGATGCGCCCGGCTGATTTGCCTCCTTAGCATTCGCGGACCGACACCGCTTTAACCTGGAGAAACAACATGACGACGGCATCAGAGCCGGCGTGGCTTGGCCATGCCCGGTCGCTTCTTGGCACCCGCGAGGCAGCGGGCGCGGCAAATAGTCCCACGATCCTCGGCTGGGCAAAGCTGCTCGGCACCAAGGTGCTCGGCATGGTCTATAATGCCGACAGCGTGCCGTGGTGCGGCCTGTTCGTGGCCAATTGCCTGCGTGCGGCTGGGATCGATCTTTCGGGCATGAAGGTGGCGGTGCGCGCCAAGGAATGGGCGACTTGGGGCAGTAACCTCAGCCCGCTGGTGCTGGCCCCGGGCGCCATCCTGGTGTTCGATCGCGAGGGCGGCGGGCACGTCGCCTTCTACGTCGGCGAAGATCGCTCGTACTATCATGTGCTCGGCGGCAACCAGGGCGATAAGGTCAGCATCATGCGGCTGGAGAAGTCGCGGTGCATCGCGCGGCGCTGGCCCAGAGGCGTGCCGGTGATCGGCAAGCCGGTGAAGCTCACCGCGGGTGGCGTGCCCGTGTCGAGCAACGAAGCGTGACCTGGGCGGCGGCGCTCGCGCTGCTCAAGCGGTTCTGGTGGTCGGCGCCTATCGCGCTGCTGACCGTGGGGCTGATCGTCACGCGCGGCACGCTGGCCGATGCGCGCTCAGACCTGAAACTCGAACGGGCCGAACGCGCGACGGACAAGGCGATCGGCGAGCGCGACGTGGCCAAGGCCGAGGCCGGGTTCAAGGGCCAGCTGGCCAATGCCGCCACCTCTTACGCCGAACGCCTCGCCACCCGCGAGCCGATCATCCTGCGATCAACCGACACCGTGAGGACTTATGCTGAAACACCTGCTGGCCGCGTGCTGTGCCTTGCCCCTGACCGCGTGTCTGGGATCGACGCATTCGACCGTGAGCTCTTTACCGACCATCCCGCGGCCACCCGCGGCGGCAATGGAGCCGTGCCTCCCGACGCCGACCAGGCGTCAGGCGGACGGGTCGGCCGACAGCGCCGATAGCGAGGGCACGATCCGCGACGGTCGGGCGGATCTGAAGGCCTGCGACGACAAACGGCGGCTGGCGATCGACGCCTGGCCGACGAACACGAAGCCCTAATTCCCTCGCGCTCGGAGAGCATCAATGGCCACAGTCCACGTCACGCTATCGAAGATCGACGATCGCGCCGACACTGGCGGGACGATGCCGGTGATCACCTCGGTGCCGGAGGCGGCTCAGACGCTCACCAGCTCGGACGCCTCGACGGCATCAACCGTCGCATCCACCCCCGACTATGGCCTGTTCTGGACCGTCACCGCGAGGGACGGCGACGTCTATGTCGCGTTCGGTGCGGCGCCTGTTGCTGGCGCGAACGAAGGCCACCTCGTCCTAGCGGGTCAGACGCGAGATTTCGGGATCAGCGCTGACGGCGAAAAGATCGCCGTCAAGGACGCCTGATGCTCGGCCTTGGCCTGTCGATCCTCGGCCTCTCCCTCCGCGGCGCGCGGCCCTCACGAATCCTACGCCGATGGCTCGACACCGACACCTGGCGTGACATCGACAACTGGAGCGAACGCCCATGACCGTGCTTACCACGATCCAGAACGGAGCGTCCTTCAAGGACATCCGAGACACCATAAACAGCTTGCTGACGCGCATCGCTGCGCTGGAAGGCGGCACCGCAACACCGACACCAACACCCACCCCAACCCCAGCCCCCACCTTCACCACGCAGCCCTCGATCACCAGCGACGGCACGCCACAAGTAGGCGAAACCCTCACCGGCAACGATGGCACAATCACCAACGGCACCGTCTCCACGCGGCAATGGCTGCTGGCGGGCTCGGCGATCAGCGGGGCAACGGGGGCGACCTACGTCCCGACGCAGGCTGGCGACCATAGCTACCGTGTGACGGCTACGGACGCTGGCGGCAGCACGCCTGCTACGTCTGCGGCGGTGACTGTGGCGGCTGCTACGCCTGCGCCTACACCCGCAACCTTCGGCTCGACATCCGCCCAATGGGGCGACCCCTCGCTTACCTTCGGAAAGGCAGCATAATGGCTCGCGCACTCATCGATACGACCTCTGGCGCCGGCGACACGCTGAAGGCTGGCGGCGACAAGCTCAACGCCATGACGCGGGAGCTATTCGCCAAGGTCGATAGCCTCCTGGGCGGACGCAAGGCACGCATCGCCACGCTGGGCGAAAGCCACTCCACAAGGCAGGGCATCGTCAGCGCTATCATGTACTCGCTGTGGCGGTATTTTCCGGCTGACGTTTATTTCGACTATCGCACGCAACAGGATCAAGCCGCATTCGATCCGACCCGCGGTGACATCTTCGGAATCGGCGGCACCAACACGACCCATCTGATCAACGTGCAGGTGCCGAAATTCGAGGCGGCAGCAGCAGCGGGACAGATCTACGATCTCGCCTTCATCGCGGCCGGCTACAACGATCAGGTTAATACGTTTCCGAAGGCTGAAACGGCAGCCAACAACATCATCGCCGCGGCCACTCGTTGTCGCGACGCAGGTACCCGGCTGGTGGTGATCTGCGGCCTGTTCCCGAACGGCACCCCAAGCGACACGGACAATTGCAACACGCGCTTGCGAGTGTTCGCTGCGGCCACGCCGGGCATCACGTTCTGCGACCTAACCCGCGTCATGGCGGACCCGACCGCAGCCGCGGGCAATTTCAGGTACAAAGGCACGACGAACACGTATCTCGGCTACACGACTGACGGCACTCACGCGTCGGGGTATGCGCGCCGGATGATCGCCAAGGAATTTGAGCCCTACCTGCGGGCCGTCGCTCGCCGCCGCGTGCCTCGCCGGGGCTTCAACAGCGGGGCGTTCGATCAGGTGGACTCGCCCGGTTCTGACATCACCGGCGACGCCGGCAACATCATGCCTGGCACGGGCGGCCTGCTTAACGAAAGCTCGTGGAATACCAATATTGCGGGCAATCAGCAGAACGGCAGCCTTGGGCTAAAAACCGGCACTGTGACCTGCACGCCCACTATCATAACCGGAACTGATGGCTTCAACCGGCAACGGCTGACGTTTGGCGGCACCAGCGGTGGGGTGGTTGAGCTGAAGTTCGTTCGCAACAGCATCACCAACCTGAACAATGGCGTCCTGACGCGCGCTTACGATTATGAGCTCATGCTCGAAATGACGAACGTCAGCGGCTTGTCGGAGATGTTCCTGCAGCCGAATGGGAGCGCCTCCAACACGCCGTATTTCGGCACGGGCAACTCTGATCTTGCGGACGCATGGCCCGACAATACGACCGAGACGCTGTTCATGTATTCGACGGTGCCGGAGACGTTCCCCGTCAACCAGGGCAACCCGGAGCCCAAGCTGGTCATGATCTTCAACAATCGCCCGCCGACCGGCACGATCGATATCTCGCGGATCTCGAACAAGATGATGGCAGCATAAGACCAAAGACAGGAGAAGCACGATGAAACGAGCCTTACTCGCCGCCGCGCTGATGCTACTCGCCGGCCCTGCCGTGTCGCAGTCTTTGACCCTCACCAACCTGCGGCAGCCGATCGCCAAGGCCGCGGGCAAAGCGCCTGCCAAGACGATCGCCGAACTATGGACGCAGATCGCCAGCCTGCAACCCGCCGCCGCGCCGTCGCTTCCGACCACGCAGCCCATGACGGTCACGCCGATCGCCAGCACCTTCGACACCAAGCCGCTGATCGTGCCGGGGTACGGCATTCCGAAGAGCATGGCTCCGGACGTGGTTGGTGCGTTCCGCTTCATCTGTTCGCCGGGGCAGCTGAACTATGACGATCCAATCCTCTACCCTGGCGTGAAGGGCGGTTCGCCGCACGCGCACCAGTGGTACGGCAACACAGGCGGCAATTGGGCGTCGACCTACGCCACCCTGCGCGCTGGTGGTGACAGCACCTGCTCCAACATCCTCAACCGTTCGGCCTATTGGATCCCGGCGCTGTTCAACGGCGCCGGCAAGGCGGTCGTGCCAGACTACATGTCGATCTATTACAAGCGCCGCCCGGATAGCGACCCGGAGTGCCTCCGCATGGCAGCCAAGGGCTGCGTTGGCCTGCCGACTGGCCTGCGCGTCGTCTCAGGTTATGACATGAAGCGAATGGGGCAGGCTCAGCCGGAAAACGCGACCTTCCACTTCCGGTGCATATCGCCAGGCAAGTCGTCGGATCACCGTGGCACCATTGCCGAGGCGGTCGCCGATTGCGGCGGCTCCGGTCAGGTCATGGCTGCGATCAACTTCGGCTCCTGCTGGAACGGCCAACTCGACAGCGCCGACCATCGATCACACGTGGGGCATACGAGCTACGGCGACTGGGGCTATGAGAAGTGCGCCCAGACCGACCCCTATGTCCTGCCTGAACTGACGCAGGGGATCGTCTACACGATAGAGAAAGGCGATGGTGACCTGTGGTTCTCCTCGGATCGTATGAACGACATGGACATGGCGGGCGGATCGACCTTCCACGCCGACTACATGGAGGCTTGGGACCCGCCCACGCGTGCGATCTGGGAGCGCGAGTGCATCGGTAAGATGCGCGACTGTTCCGACGGCGTGCTCGGCGATGGCAAGATGCTGAAGCGTGGCGCGCTGCCGGTTAAGGCCTCGCCTCGGCTGGTGAGTGCGCCGGTGCGGTGAGGCGCGTTACTGGCGTTCGTGCTTTCGAGTAACAATGCCCGTCACCGCTGGGCTGCTAGAACCCTGCCCCTAGCTCATGCTCTGTAACGTCGAAGTAGACGGCCAGCAGCCGGCGAACGTCGGGGGGAAGACGGTTCGGGATGCCATAGGCGATGAACTGCTGCAGATAGCCATCGCCCATTCTGACCATGCGGGAGAGCGCGGCCAAGCTGTCGCCTCGCGTTTCCACGAGCTCTTTCAGGGTCGCGCGCACCTCGGTGGGCGCCCGGCTTGGCGGAGCGGGCCTCACTCGGCTATCGAATTGCTGTCTGGCTGATCGTCGTCAAGTTCGGAAACTGTGACGCTTACATCAACATCATCGCCGGTGGGGTGCCCGACAGAGGCCGTCGCTTCGTCGCCATCCATTTGGACGTTCAGCTTACCATTAACGCCGATCTCTTCGAGAGCGGCTTGTACTGCTCGCGAAACGTCTTTCACATCGGCCATCGATTTTTCCCTCAACAAAATAGCACCTTAGGCGCGACTGGCTTTTACGTCTCCTCTTGATTTCGGAGCAGCCAAACCCCGCTCCGCCCCAGAGCCCTGACGGGTTCGTGGCGGACAGCAAAAAGCCGCCAGCCTTTCGACCAGCGGCTCTCATTTGTGCTTTAGAAAGCGCTTACGCGCCGGCGATCGCGCGCACCTTGTTGGTGAAGTTCACCTCGGAGGCCTTCACACGGCGACGCATGGCAAAGCCAATAACACCGAAGCCGAGCAGCATCATTGCCCAGGTTGCAGGCTCAGGTACGGCTGCAGCGACAGCGCCGATGTTCAATGTCACTGTGTCAGCGCTCGAACGATAAACGTACTGCCCCGCCGTCAGGCCTAGCGAGGCTAGCGTTGAGTTGAAGTATGTCGAACTGCCGTTCAGCAATGCATTCGACTGGTAGTTCGTCGGAAGATAGACAGCTCCCAAATATTGGCTGAGACCAAAAGTATCTCCAGCAGTCAACGCCGCAAACTTTGGACCCTGCAAGTAACCTAGAACCGGACCACTGAGCCCCGTAAAGATACTAATTGGCGCGGAGTCTCCCACACTTACAATACCAGAGGCGGCGTTAATAAAAGAGCCACCTTGAGCATTTGTCGAGTAGGTCTTCAGGCCAGTGGTATCGAATGAGCCCGATCCAGTCGCCACGATCGACGTTCCGACCTGATTGATATTAATTACAATTGCTGCTTGCGCAGACGTTGGCAATACGGCGGCCGCTAAAGCCGCTGCAAGGATACGCTTCATCTCATGTCTCCCCCCGTCGCACCTCTGCGCGGTCGCTAGCCCGATAATCGATGAAAATTGCTTCGTAAATGGTTTATTAATAATACAATTCTGTGACAAAAAAGCATTGGAGGCGCTCAGATCCTTCAGGTGGTCCGAACCATCTGCAGGCCATAAGAAACTGACACAAATCCTGAACTAGCTTGTGCCAAATCGGGGCATTCGCTCAACAGAAAATATTGCTACGAGCCGCTGATCCAGTTGGCGTACATGTGTTTCCTGAGGCGCATCTCGCCGCGCCGGCCTGGTCTTAAGATCCCGCTTTGTTCGAGCGCGAAAAAGCCGCCAGCCTTTCGGCCAGCGGCTTTCCGTTCGCGTGACGAAGCGAAGCTTATGCGTAGCTAACGGTCGTCTTGACCGCACTACGACGACGCATCGCAAAGCCGACTGCGCCCATGCCGAGGATCATCATTGCCCACGTGGCTGGCTCAGGGACAGCGCCGGTAGCAGCGACGGAGTTGAAGGAGAAGGAGGCCGGGTCAGCGGTGGTGCTGCCGCTGAAGTTAACGCGACCGATCGATCCATCGCTGAACGTGCCCGTCAGCGTATTGGCGCCATTGAACAGAACGTTGCGGAAATCGACGCTGGCACTTGGGTTGGCAGTGGTGCCGAAGTTCACGCGGAATGCAGAGTAGGCGCCTGGATCGAAGTTAGTCGCCCCGTAGGTCAGCGTCGCCGCCTTGGAAGGAAGCAGCGTCTCCGAAGGCGTTCCGACACCTGGTGAATTATCGGTGCCGCCGTTGATGGAGCCACCACCAAAGTTGTCGATGTTCGTGATGTTGTAGATCGAGCCACCATCGAGCGTAAGTGCAAGGCTGGTGAGATACGGCGTCGTGTCAGATCCAGCAGTGGTGTTGGTCACGCGGAACTTGGGCTGATCCACACCGCTGCCTGTGCCATTCGGGCTGCCTAAATTTGTGCCCACCTCGACCAGAAACGTACCCGCATAGGCTGGGGCTGCACTAAGCATCAGAGCGCCGACCACTGCCGTTGCAAACATCTTCTTCATCGAAATATCCTGTTACTATCGTGAGCCAACCCGGCGATTAACCTGCTGTTAATCTTTCCGGTAAGCAGGACCCGATTAGCGGTCAACAAGCTGAGTTGTGACACCGTCTCTTTTTAGAACGATTCGCCAGTACAACGGTAAAAAATGGGCTCAAGTGTCCCGCTTTAGGGCGTTTCTGTTGTTTCTTATTTGCGGCCATATCAGAGGCTGATCAACGCCACACCCGGCGCGCGCGAGGTGTTCGGGCGTTTCCACACAATCGATGTCGAGACGACCTATACGATCGCCACGGCAAGCGGCGGGTCTGGGACGCGCGCGCGGGAGAGTTGATCGTGTCGAACTGGGCGCAGCTTCGCCCTGCTGCGAGCGTAGGAAACCCGGGCAGCGGCTAGTTAGACACCTCGGGCGTCGACACACCGTCCATGAAAATCTCCCATAGGATGCGGCCCGTTGCGTCGGTGACGGTGACGTTCCACGGACGGCTACCCCAAAAGACTTCGGGCGCCTCCTTCATCATCTCGCCGCAAGTCTGTATTGCCTGACGCCGTGCCTCGGAAGGCTCCGCAATCTCAATCCCTTCGTTGTCAGTTTGGCGGACGTCGGTTTGCATGTGGAAGAAGTATCTGGCCATGAGCGCTCAACCCGTCACGCCGCTTTAAGGTCCGCATGTTTGCAGACTACATAATCGCCTAAATCAACCTGTTAGGCTCTGCCAATCCGCCTCGGCATCATCGACCGCCTGGAACACGTCGCCGTCTGCCTGCTGCTTGCGCAGGTGGGCGCGCACGGCTTCCGGGTCGCTCGTGCCTGGCATCCTGTTCCCCGATCCGTTGGCCGTGTGGTGATCTATGGCTTTAAAAATACCGCTAGTGCTTGAGGTTCATCGTGGCGGCCGTGTCGCTGGCGGTGATGTTCATCACGTAGAGAATGAGGCCGGCATCATCGCTAACGTCAACGCGCCAGTCTTCGTCAGTCCAAATCAACTCAGCGTGGTCTCTCAGCAGTTCGCCTACAAAGTGCGCCATTTCGATGCGAAGTGAGGTCAAATCGTCCCGCTCGACCTCCACCGCGGTAGCAATGTGCGACTCAGTCCTGACGTTGATGTGGTAAATCGGCATATGGCGCTCCGCAACGAGGCTGCTAACGCCAGGCTGAGTGCAAAGTCTAAACGCTTTCGGCGGTGTTTTCCACTGGCATCCAGGTTGCGTTGTGGCAGGAGCCGAAGAACGAGTACGATGAGGAGTGGGGAAGCGGTGTTCCAGGCCTGACCGCCACCACCGCATATAGTCGTATCCGGCTCGGCGGCCTCCCAGTTCTGCCCGTGCAGCGACCGCGCCCGCTTACTTCGGGCAGCGACTTGCTGCTACTTAGGAGCGCTCTCTACAGTGAGATAGGCAGCGTCAAAGTCACCGACGCTTGTGAGCCTAGCCCAATCATGGATATGCACGACTCCATCCTTCAATGCGACGACTTCGCGAAGTGCCTTCAAGGTACGATTTACATGTACTCCGGTCAGTGAACAGGCATCACCAAGCTGTTCCTGTGTAACTGGAAAGGCGTATTCCGTTGAGGGTTCCCGATTGCTGCCGGATCGGAGGGCCATCTCGCAAAAGATATGAGCCACCCGGCTTGCTGCGTTGCGACGACCGACGTTTACGACCCATTCCATCATAATTGCCGCATCGAACATACAATCCCGCCAAAGTGCCTCAGCAACCGCCGGGTAGCGGGCGACGACAGCGCGTATCGCAGAATGTGGAACACGCAGAAGCACCGTATCACAGAGAGTAGTCAGGCCGCCTATGCCGGCCGGCCGAACGGCAGAAAGCAGGTCGGCCATGTCGCCCGGGATGTGGAAGGCCGTGATCTGGCGCACCCCATCGGAGGTCTGGCCAAAGCGCCCTAGCATTCCTGACACCACAAGGCAGGCGTACGTCGTACTTTGGTTGCAGCGCAGATAGTCACGCTTCGACGGTATACTGTACTCTTCGGCGGGCATGGCAAGAATCGCGTGCCGCTCTTCCTCCGTAAGGACCGAGCGGTTGGTGAGTCGGTCCACGAGTGGCTGTAGGCTCCCGGTAGATAAACGAGTCAAAACCATTCCTCTCGGCTCGCAATCGGGACCTCAAAGAATTTTTGAGCCATCAACGCCAGCGAGTGCCACCGCATGGAACCGACGTAATAACATAGATCAGGGTTAAGCCATAACTTGGAAGCGCCGGCACGCTGCCCGCTTTTCAAAATTAGAAGGATCAGCCTGCGGCATGCACCGGAAAGTGGATGCCGACCACTGAAGCGGCGCAGATAATTCTCCTCTCGCAAGCCTTTGAAATGTGGCCCGAACATGTCTGATGTTAACAACGGCATGAAATTACGCGTTATAACAAAATCATCGTCAGGCAGGGTTAGGGCGCCGGCGACTGAGAGACAAAGTGCTCCCGCCCGCAGGTAGCGGAGTATGTTCGTGTCCCTATTCTATTTGAATCTTAGAACGACTACCGACTTGATCGGCGACGAGGATGGTTACGAGTTTGCCAGCCTAGCCGCGGCAGAGGCCAACGCCATCGTTTCGGCACGGGACATAATGAGTGAAGCCGTACAAGACGGCGATCTTCAGCTTGGCGAGAGCATTGAGATCCACGATGCGGCCGGTCGCTTCCTATCTGCCGTGCATTTCTGTGATGTGCTGAAGATCCGGTTGGGCGTGCGGGAGATCGTGGCGAGGGCCTGATCAGGCACGCTGCGTTCGACGAAAGTCGCCGGGATGTATCGGCTAACCCTGTGCGGTCACCCGCTCCGCATTAGACGTCAGGACACGTTCGCCGTGCTGCCACTCCGCCAAACAGCGCTGCGGCCCACGGGGTAGGACGATCAGCTTCGGTCCGACTGCGTGGGCATGCGGGGTTTCCGCGCAGCCCCTGTCGTGCGAGGGCGGCGTATGCGCATTATGATCACAGTGGTAGCTGCCCTCGTTCTTTCTGGATGCTCGTCTGAGAGCGGTAAGGGGTGGCATGGTTACGAGTTCAAGGAGAACACGGCACCAACCGATACGCCGATCACGGGGCGCTTCGCCACTGAGCATGCATGCCGAGCCGCAGGTGCAAAGCGTCTAATTGCAGCGCCAGGCACAACCTTCGTATGCGGTCTCGATTGCGACAAGCCGGACGGTGGGAACGTAGCGGGATGTGAAAGCACGTTCATCGTCCAGGCTAAGGAGCAGCAAGCGGCTGCATCGACTCATCCATAGTGGCGGAAGCACTAGTGCTCAGTCCCGCGGTGATGGAGCGCTTTCATGACTTCGACGACGCCCAGCCAGCGAGGAAGTGCCTCTTGACGACGTTCAGCGACTAGCCGCTTCGCGTGGGCGATTGCCTGGTCGGGCCATTGATCGCCGTAGGCTTCCATATAGGCGACACCGTCGGCCCACAGGTCGCTGTCTTCGTCGATCACCGGCACAATCCTGCTTCATTAGGCTGTGGCCTATATGCGCTTCTAGTTAACAAGGGCGCCCTGCCCTACCCCGCCGCGCCGGACGCGCCGACCTTCAGGCGGGATAGAGCATGTCAGAACATCCATGTCGTCAAAACTAAGTGGATTTAGAACCCGTGGTATAATCCGTGGTATGATCTCGGATTCTTGCCTAAAGGTGTTTATTTATCAGGGGTGTAGCACCTTGGTTTAGGGGCCACCCGCTCCGCCAAGTCTTCAAGTAAGTGTATCGTCGGTGAGGACTAAAACCTCCGCGCACGGGCAAAGTCGTCAACCGGGATCTCGGCAGCGAGCCCGAAGTTAGACCTCGGCTCCCGCGCCGGCGACCAACCGGGTTGGTCGTCGACGCGGCGGAGCGGATTAGTCGGCTCTGACGATCAGCTTCTTGCCACTGTGACTGCCGTCAAACAGGGTCAGCAACGTTTCCGGGAGCCTGGCGAAACCGTCCACGAATTCCTCGCGGTACCTGATCTTGCCGCTCGCCACCAACGGCGTCAGCTCGGACAGGAACTCGGGAAAGGTGTCGATGACGTAGGGGGTCGCAAATGCCTTGATGTCGACGAACCTGTAGTGGATCAGGGTGATCAACCTGGGTAGATAGTTTGGTCCGTCGGGCAGCTCGGTCTTGCTGTAATCCGCGATCGTACCGCAGACGACCATCTTGGCGTCCTTGTTGAAATATTCCATCAGCACCGGGAAAATCGGTCCGCCGACATTCTCGAAGAAGGCATCGATACCGTCCGGCAGCGCGCGTTCGACCTGTTCCTTGAAATCGGCCGCCTTGTAATCGATCGCTTCGGCCAGCCCGAGATGATCCCGAAGATACGCGGTCTTGGCAGCCCCACCGGCGACACCGACGACCCGGAGCCCGCGCAACTTGCCCAGTTGCGCGGCAATTGAGCCGACGCCCCCTGCAGCCCCAGTCACCACCAGCGTTCCGCCGGGTTTGAAGGCATGAACCTTGGTCATGCCGTACCAGGCGGTGAAGCCCGGAAGACCGAGCGGCCCGAGCGCCGTCGACAGCGGTGCTTCATCCGCGTCGAGCTTGCGCAGGTCAGTGCCGTCTGAGGTCGCGAAGTCCTGCCAGCCTGACCATGTCTGGACATTGTCGCCAACGGCGAAGTCCGCATTCCGGCTATCCTCGACCACGCCGATCGTCGGGCCACCCATCGGATCGCCAATGTCGATCGCCGGCCATTCGGACGATCCATTGCCCATCAGATTGCGCTGGTAGGGATCGATCGAGAAATGCGTGTTCCGGACAAGCACCTGGCCATCGGTGGGTGCGGGAACCGGCGTTTCGACCTGCTTGAAGTCACTCAGTCTGGCCGGGCCCTGCGGGCGGGCAGCGAGGATGAATTGGCGATTGAGCATCTCTGGCATCTTGGTTCCTCGTAATTTATTTCGTGTAACGTTCGTTACGTAACGCCCGTTATGTAGCTGGACGCTGGCTGTCAACGGGTTTACGAACGAACGTTATGAAATATACTGGATGCAGCGATGGGACGGCCTAGAACCTTCTCCGTGGAGGAAGCGCTGGAAGCGGCGCTCGGCGTTTTCTGGCGCAAGGGCTATGAAGGCACGTCCTACGCCGATCTTGTCGCCGCGACGGGGGTCGAGCGGCCGGCACTCTATTCCGCCTTCGGCAACAAGGAGGGGCTCTTCCTGCAGGCGCTCGAGCGGTACGGCACGCACTACGGCAATTATGTCTGGGAAGCGTTGAACCTCGACACCGCGAAAGAGGTGGCCGAGGCCGTCCTGACCGGGGCGGTCGACCTCAACACCCGCTTTTCGGATCGTCTCGGATGTTTCGGCATCAACGGCGCGCTTGCCGGATCGGACGATTCGGAACCCAGCCGCCAGGCGCTGATCGCGTGGCGCGCGGAGAGCGAGACCGTGCTGCGCGAACGTTTCGAACGAGCGAAGGAGGAAGGCGATCTGCCGGCGGAGGCCGATTGCGCGACGCTGGCGGCGTATGTCTTGACCGTTGCCCATGGCATGGCAGTTCAGGCCAAGGCAGGCATTGCCAAAGAACGGCTGGCCGCGGTGGCGCAGCAGGCGCTGAGCACCTGGCCGGCCTGATCCACGCATAGCGGCATAGCGGCGGCGCTCGGGCGTGTCCGACCAGATGATCGGACGACGCTCGGGTGTCGCTCAAGCGATGGCGTGCATCACCGCGCTTTCCACCAACACCATCATGCGCATCTTTTCCAGGATGATGCTCGCTTTGTCCGCCGACAATCCTTCCTGATCGACCTGCACGTCATAGCCTTCGGCCCGGCGATCGATCGTCACCCGGTCGAAGCAAAGATCCTGCTGGGCAAACATGTTGAGCAGCCGCAGCGGAAGATCGGGCGAGGCCTGTCCCCTAACCAGGAAGCGGTGGGTCACGCGGCCGATCGACTTTCCGCGCTGCCGGCGACGATCAATTGCTGCGCCAGCGCTTCCGCCGCGTCGTGGGTCGACAGGCCTTGCTGCTCGGCCAGAGCGAACACGCGGTTGAGCCGCATCGGCGTCTGCTCGACGCGTTCCGCCGCAGCGGCAGGAGACCAGCCGAAATATTCCGCCGCGACATTGATGATGCCGCCGGCATTCACCGCGAAATCCGGCGCATAGAGGATGCCGCGGTCCGCGAGCATCCCCGCCGCGGCCGGATCGGCCAGTTGATTGTTGGCTGCGCCACACACGACCTTCGCCGACAGCCTGCCGATCGTGTGTGCATTCAGCACCCCGCCCAACGCGCAGGGCGCCAGCACGTCGGCCTTGCACCGCAGGATCGCGTCCGCCGACGCGATCTCCGCACCCAGCGCCACCGCGACACGCGCCGCCGCCGACGAGTCCAGGTCGGCAATGATCAGCTTCGCGCCGGCGGCGTGGAGCATGGCGGCAAGCGCGGCACCGACATGGCCGACACCCTGGATCGCCACGGTGCAATCGCCAAGCTCACGCTCCAGCCGGCGACGGACCGCGAGCTGCATGGCCAGGAAGACGCCGCGTGCGGTAGCGGGCGACGGATCGCCGCCGACCCTGCCCGCCCGTGGCGGCAGGCCGGCGACATAGTGCGTTTCGCGGGCGACGACGTTCATGTCCGCCACGCTGGTGCCGACATCTTCCGCGGTGACGTACGCGCCGTCGAGCGCGCGCACGGCGCGCCCGAACGCGCTGAACCCCGCCTGGCGCAGCGCCGGATCCGACGGTCGTTGCAGCACGGCCTTGCCGCCGCCCATCGGCAGCCCGGCCAGCGCATTCTTGTAGGTCATGCCTTGCGCCAGGCGACAGGCATCGGCGGTCATCGCCGTCCGGTCGCCATAATGCCACAAGCGACACCCGCCGGCGGCCGGCCCGAGAGCAGTGGAATGCAGGACGATGACGCCGTCAAAGCCGTCTCTGGCCTCGTCGAAGACAAGCACCTGCTCGGGCGGTGGTGCCGATATCGTGCTTAAGACCATGGTCGCTGCTCCACATTGAATGTGCCTGCGTTATCGGTTGGGTGCCGGGAGAAATCTCGCCTCTTTCCCCCGATCCGTGCTATTTCCGGGTCACATTTGACCCATTCTTGGCAAGAAGTAGGTTAGAATGACCGATCTTGATCCTTTCGAGCAGAAGATCCTTCGCGAATTGCAGCGCGACGGGAATCAAACCATGGCCGAGCTCGCGGCCAAAGTCGGGCTATCGCCGTCGCCGTGCTGGCGCCGTGTCGATCGGCTGGAACGCGACGGGATCATTCGCGGTCGGGTGGCGATGGTCGATCGCCGCAAGGTCGGGCTCAATGCCCATATCTTTGCGCAAGTCCGCCTCAACGCGCATGGCCGCGCCAATCTCGACGAGTTCAGCAACGCGATCCGCGCCTTTCCCGAGGTGCTGGATGCCTATGTGCTGATGGGCCAGACCGATTTCATGCTGCGCATCGTGGCGCGCGACATCGATGCGTATGAACGCTTCTTCTTCGACAAATTGAGCAAGCTCGCCGGTATTCAGGAAATCACTTCGACGGTTGCGCTGTCAGAGATCAAATCGACCCACGAGCTGCCGATCTGATCTGGCGGATCGCCGTCTCGCTATAAACGTCACCCCGGACGTGTTCCGAGGTCCACCGTGCCGCACGCTCGGCCTTCAAAGCACTATCGTCGTCGCAAGCCGCTGGGTGGACCCCGGAACAAATCCGGGGTGACGCCTCGGTGCTGCAGACGAGCGGCACGACCTAGATATCTTCCCCTCCTACTTCGTGCCGACCGCGGCCATCCGTGCCTTCACCTGTTCCGCCGCGCGCATCACGCGCAGCACGTTGCCGCCGGCCAGTTTCGCGACATCGCCGTCGCTCCAGCCGCGCCGCATCAGTTCGGCGAGCAGGTCGGGATAGGTCGCGACATCCTGCAGGCCATCGGGCAGCGTGTCCCCTACCCCGTCGAAGTCGGAACCGAGACCGACATGATCGACCCCCGCCACCTTGGCGATATGCTCGATATGATCGGCCACTTGCGCCAGCGTCACGCGCGGCGCCGGATTTGCCTTGAGCCAGGCAGCATAATCGGCCGCCGCCTTGTCGGGCTGCCCGATATCCAGCCCGCCGAACGGCGGCGCATTGAGCCGCGTCTTCTCCGCCGCCGAATCCGCCGACCAGTGACGATACGCGTCCGAGACGTAGGGTGGCGCGTAATTGACCATCACCACGCCGCCATTGTCCCGCACCAGTTTCAGCACGGCATCGGAGACGTTGCGCGGATGATCGTCGAGCGCCCGTGCACTGGAATGCGAAAAGATCACCGGGGCCTTGGTCACCGCCAGCGCGTCGCGCATCGTCGTTTCGCTGACATGGCTGAGATCGACCAATACGCCGAGCCGGTTGAGTTCCAGCACCACCTTGCGGCCGAAATCGGTCATGCCCTTATGCTTGGGATCGTCGGTGGCGGAATCCGCCCATTCGATCGTGCGGGAATGGGTGAGCGTCAGATAACCGGCGCCGAGCGCGGCATAGGAGCGCAGGACCGAGAGATTGCCATCGATCTGCCCGCCACCCTCGACCCCGATCATCGATGCGATCCGGCCCGAGGCATGCGCCCGGACGACATCGTCCGCGGTCCGCGCCAGCGCGAAGACCTGCGGATAGCGCGCGACGATCGATTTCACGAGATCGATCTGTTCCAGCGTCTGTTCGACCTGCTCCTTGCCCGGCAGATCCGCCGACACCCAGACCGACCAGAATTGCCCGCCGACCATGCCTTTGCGCAACCGCGCGATATCGGTGTTGTAGCGCTCCGGGCGGCCGGACAGGTCGTTGAGGTTCGTCGTCCAGCGCGCCTCGCCCTCTCGTTCGCGCAGTGCCTCGGGCCAGTCGTTATGCCCGTCGATCAGCGGCGTGGCACGCAGCACGCGCGCCACGCGGGCGGCATAGTCATCGCTCTTTGCCGACGCGGCCGGGGCAACGACCAGCGCCGATGTCGCCAGCAGGACCAGGAGCCGCCTCATTGACCACGCACCGCGCGGCGGCGGGGGAGCACGGGTGGGGCATTCTCATTCACGGCTTTGGCCACTTGGCGTTGCTCCTCATGGATCGTCAGCAGGGATTCCATCAATTCTTCTTCCGCACTCGACATCACGGCGAGCACTTCGGCTTCCTCGCAATCCTCCGCGGCGAGATAGGCGTGGCCCATGTTGGAATCGATATAGAGCACCTCGCCCGGCCCCAATGTGACGGGATCGTAGAATTCGGTCTGCACCACCACCTTGCCGCTCAGCACATAGATGAATTCCTCGCCGCTATGCCGCACCAGTTCGCCGAACTGCTCGGCCGAGCGTGCGCGGATCTTGGTGACGACCGGAATCATGCGCTTGCGACGCAACTCCGTGCAGAGATAATAATAATCGTAATTGGGCGTCTCGACCCGGACCGATCGCGCGACATCACCCAGGCTCCGCCGCGCGGTGATCGGCTGGACCGCCTCATCCTTGGTTTCCGCGAAAAGATCGGCCAGGCGCAGGCCCAGCCGCACCGCGAGCGTCTGCAATTTGTCATAGGTCAGCGTGAGCCGATCATGCTCGATCTTGGACAAGGTCGAGACCGGGATGCCGCTCTTGGCGCTCATCTCCTTCAGGGTCCAACCCTCACGCGATCGCAGGCCGCGTAGCAGGGCGCCTAGGGTAGGCGGCGATGACAAGACGATTATCCTTCCAACTGCATTGACCAATTCTCCAATCCGGATAATCATGTCCCGATCAGATCAGCTGAACCATTTTATAGAAGATCTGACGGCTGGCAATGGCTGAGAGGGGAAGATCGATGCGGGTAGGAAAACTGATCGCGACAGCGATGGCGTTGTTCGGCAGCATGGCGGTGGCGCAGGGGCCGCAGCCACGGCTGCCGCTGACGCCGTCCACGACCATTACCGCACCGACGCCGCCCACGCCCGCTCCTGCGGGCACCCGTGCGCTCACCGCCGCCGACGTGAACGCCTGGCTTGATGGCTTCATGCCTTATGCGCTGCATAACGGCGATATCGCCGGCGCGGTCGTCACCGTGGTCAAGGATGGGCAGGTCATTGCTGCGCGCGGTTACGGCTATGCCAATGTCGCCAAGCGCCAGCCGGTCGATCCGGCGCGCACCCTGTTCCGCCCGGGCTCGACGTCCAAGCTCGTCACCTGGACCGCGGTGATGCAGCAGGTCGAAGCGGGCAAGCTCGATCTCGATCGCGATGTGAACACCTATATCGACTTCAAGATACCGGCGCGGAACGGCAAGCCCGTTACGCTGCGCCAGATCATGACCCATACCGGCGGCTTCGAGGAGGTGTTGAAGAACATCATCTTCTACGATCCCAAGATCAACATGCCACTGGAGGCCTATCTCAAGACGTGGACGCCGACGCGGATCTTCGATGCCGGCACCACGCCCGATTACTCCAACTGGGCCACCGCGCTGGCCGCCTATATCGTGCAGCGGGTCTCGGGCATGCCGTTCGACGATTATGTCGAACAGCGCATCTTCGCGCCGCTGAACATGCGCAATTCGAGTTTCCGCCAGCCGTTGCCCAAACAGCTGCGCGGCGATTCGGCGACCGGGTACGAGCGTGCCTCGCTGCCGGCCAAGGGGTTCGAGTTCGTCGGGCCGGGTCCGGCGGGCGGCCTGTCCTCCTCAGGGCTGGACATGGCGCGCTTCATGATCGCGCATCTCGAACAAGGTCGCGGCATCCTGAAGCCCGAGACGGCGGCAATGATGCACGATAGCCCGCTCGACCGCGTCAACCCGATGTCGCTGATCCCGCCGCTCAACCGCATGGAGCTCGGTTTCTTCGAGACCAACATTAACGGCCGCAAGGTCATCGCGCATCTCGGCGACACAAACGAATTCCATACCTCGCTGCACCTGTTCATGAACGAACATGTCGGCTTCTACGTCTCGTTCAACAGCGCGGGGCGCGAGGGCGCGGCACATGTCGTGCGTGGGCAATTGTTTCAGGATTTCGCCGACCGCTACTTCCCATCCACCGTCCGCGACGGACGCGTCGATGCCAAGACCGCCGCCGAGCATGCCCGGCTGATGGTCGGTCATTGGGAAGTCAGCCGGCGGTCGGTGTCCAACTTCATCAACATCCTCAATCTGGTAGGGCAGGTCGAGGTCAGCGTCGACGACAAGGGCAATCTGGTCGTCCCTTCGCTGCGAGGCGCGAACGGTGCCGCGCAGCAATGGGACGAGATCGCCCCGTTCGTGTGGCGCGACCGCAACGGGCATGATCGCCTCGCCGCCAAGGTGGTGGACGGCAAGCCGGTGCGCTGGAGCTTCGACACGATATCGCCCTTCATGGTCTATGACCGCGTGCCCGCGGCGCGATCGGCCGGGTGGCTGCTGCCGGCGCTGTACGCTAGCCTAGCGGTACTGTTGCTGACATTGCTGTACTGGCCGGCCAGCTGGTACGTCCGCCGCCGTTACCGTGCGCCGATCGCCGCTTCGGGTCCTTCGCTGAAGGCCTACCGCGCGACGCGCATCATGGCCGGCCTGGTGCTGGCGGTGCTCGCCGGCTGGGCGACGCTGATCACCGTCCTGTTCGGCGATATCAGCACGATGACGGCCAGTGCCGACCTGTGGCTGTGGTCGATCCAGATCCTGGGTGCGATCGTGTTCGTCGGGGCCGTCGGCATCGCGGCGTGGAACGCGTGGCTGACCTGGCGCGACGGTCGCCGCTGGACACGCAAGGTGTGGAGCGTGCTCGTGCTGCTGGCGACGGTGATCGTGCTGTACGTCGCCTCGACCTACAGCCTGCTCACGATGACGGTGAACTACTGATGTCGCGCCTGCAGCTCAGCGTCACGACGCAGTCGCTCCGCCTCGCCCAGCCGTTCCGCATCTCGGGCTATGTGTTCGAATCCGCCGATGTGCTGGTCGTCACGCTCGACGACGGGGTGCATCGCGGGCGCGGGGAAGGCGCCGGCGCTTATTATCTCGGCGACGATCTGGCGCATATGCGCAGTGAGATCGACCGCACTCGCGACGCCATCGAAGCCGGGCCGACGCGCGAGGAGTTGCGTGCCATCCTGCCCCCCGGCGGCGCGCGCAATGCCGTCGACGCGGCCCTGTGGGAGTTCGAGGCGGCGCGGGCGGGTCAGCCGGTCTGGGCGCTGGCCGGCTTGGCATCCCCGCCCCCGCCGATCGTCACCACCTTCACGGTCAGCGCCGATACGCCCGAGGCGATGGCGGCAATGGCCCGCGGCTATGTCGGTGCAAAGTCGCTCAAGGTGAAACTGACGGGCGAGCTGGAGCTGGACCTGGCGCGAGTCGCCGCGATCCGCCAGGTGCGGCCCGACGTCTGGCTGGGCGTGGACGGCAACCAGGGCTTTGCCCGCGCCGATCTCGACGCGCTCGTTGCCGGGCTCGTCACGCATAACGTGTCACTGCTCGAACAACCGCTCGCCCGCGGCCGCGAGGCGGAGCTCGACGGTTACCGTTCGGCCATCCCGATCGCGGGCGACGAAAGCCTGTTGTCGCTCGCCGACCTGGCTGATGCCAAGGGCCGGTTCGATGTGGTCAACATCAAGCTCGATAAATGCGGCGGCCTGACCGAAGGGCTGCTGATGGCGGCCGAAGCACGACGGCTGGGGCTGGGCGTGATGGTCGGCACGATGATCGGCACGAGTCTCGCCACCGCGCCCGGTTTCGTGCTCGGGCAGATCGCCGACCTCGTCGATCTCGATGGGCCGACCTTCCTCGCCCAAGATCACACGCCCAGCGTCGTCTATGCCGATGGCACGCTTTACGCCGGGCCGGAGGTCTGGGGATCGGGCATGGCGACCGCGGCATGACCCCGGGCATTACGGCCGAGCCGACCTGGTTCGGCCACCCGCGCGGCCTGACCGTCCTGTTCCTCACCAATATGTGGGAGCAATTCTCTTATTACGGCATGCGCGCGCTGCTGGTCTATTACATGACCAAGCAGTTGATGATGCCGCAGGAATCTGCGTCGCTCGTCTACGGCGCCTATACCGCCTGCGCCTATTTCACCCCGATCGTCGGCGGCGTCATCGCCGACCGTTTCCTCGGCAAGCGCAATGCAATCCTGATCGGCGGATCGGTGATGGCGGCCGGGCACTTCATGATGGCGTTCGAGCCGTTATTCTATCCCGCGCTGGTGACGATCGCGCTCGGCAACGGCCTGTTCCTGCCCAGCCTGCCTAGCCAGATCGGTGACCTCTATGCGCCCGGCGACGCCCGCGCCGGATCGGCCTACAACGTCTATTATGTCGGGGTGAACATCGGCGGGTTCCTGGCGCCGTTGATCTGTGGGACGCTTGGCGAATTGTACGGCTGGCATTGGGGCTTCGGCGCGGCCGGGATCGGCATGCTCGGCGGCCTTGCCTTTTACATCTGGGGCCAGCGCTATCTGCCGAGCCAGTCCCCGAAACAGTTCCCGCGCCAGCCGATCGCGCGCAGCGCTGCACCGCGACTGCGCTTCCCGCGCAAGACCGCGCTGACATTGCTCGCGATCGCGCTGTCGGTCACCGTCTTCCGCGGCGCCTACGAACAGGTCGGCAACACGCTGGCGTTGTGGGCGGATGTCGGGGTCGACCGTCACGTCGGCAGCGCGATCATTCCGATGACCTGGTTCCAGTCGCTCAACCCGTTGCTGGTGATGGCGATGACGCCGCCCCTGCTTGCCTGGTGGCAGCGACGCACGGCAGCAGGCGCGGTGGAACGCCCCGCACGCCGCATGGCGCTGGGCGCGGCGATCGTCGCCGCGGCCTATCTGATGCTGGCGGGGGTGGAGTCGATCGGCGGGCCCGCGCACTGGCTGTGGCTGGTGCTGTTCTTCGTCATCCTGACGCTGGGAGAGTTGCACATCCTGCCGACCGGCCTCGGGCTGTTCGCACGGCTGGCACCCAAGGGGTTGGGCGCCACCACGGTCGCGGCCTGGTTCCTGGCGAGCTTCGCGGGCAGCATCGCGGCGGGCCTTGTCGGGACCCTGTGGAGCCGAACGACACATAGTGGCTTCTTCGTGCTGCTGGCACTGATCGCTGGTCTTGCCGCGGCCATGCTGTTGCTCATCGAACACACTAGCTCAGCTACTGAAAAGCTATCCGAAACAGGTTGACACTTCTCTGATCAGGACAATAGTCTGGCAGATCGGCAAAGCGGGGAGAGCTTCGATGACGGCAATTCGGCAGGCGCTAGCAATATCCAGCGCGATCGTAGCGGTGATGATGGCCAATGCGGCAACCGCCCAGACCGTATCGCAAGACGAGGTGGAGCAAGCTACCACCGAACCGAACCATCAGAGCGACATCATCGTCACCGCGCAAAAGCGCGAACAATTGCTGATCGACGTACCGCAGTCCGTCTCTGTCATCAGCGGCGAGTCGCTGGAGCGCCAGCAGGCGACCAACTTCAAGGATTACCTGAAGCTAGTTCCCGGCCTGCAGCTCAACCAGACATCTCCGGGGTTCGGGAGACTGGTGCTGCGCGGTGTCAACACCGGCGGCGTCGCCTCAACCGTCGCGGTCTATCAGGACGAGACGATCTTCGGATCCTCGACCGGCCTCGTCAATGGCGGCATCCTGGCCGGTGATTTCGACACGTTCGATGTGGCACGGATCGAAGTCCTGCGCGGGCCGCAGGGCACTTTCTACGGCGCCAATGCACTGGGCGGCATCCTGAAATTCGTCACCAACAAGCCCGACACCAGCAAGATCGAGGTACGCGGCCGGGCCAGCGTCGAGACGACAAAGGGTGGCAATGAATCCTACTTGGGCAGCGCGGTGGTCAATCTGCCGCTGGGCGACACGCTCGCTGTGCGCGCATCTGGTTTCTACCGCGACATCGGCGGCTTCATCGATTCCATCGGCACCGACGGCGCGGACGTCGAGCGGAACATCAACAGCTCGAAAAGCTATGGCGGGCGCGGGTCACTGCTGTTTCAGCCGACGACCGACTTTTCGGTCCAGCTTTCCGCCTATGTCCAGAACCTGGATGTAGACGCCCCGGATACCGTGGATGCGGAGCCGTTGACCGGACGCACGCTGTATGGGCGCCCAACCCAATCGCAGTTCGTGCCCAACGCGAGCAAGGTGCGCTACCGCGTGTATAGCGGCGTCATCAATTACGATTTCGGATTTGCCAGCCTTGTCTCGGCGAGCAGCTACAGCACGCTCAAGCAGGATTTCCGCTCCGATCTGACCTATTTCTTCAGCCCGCAACTGGTCGACGTGATCGGCCCCAACGAGTTCTTCCAGGGGCAAACGACGCAGGTGAAGCGGTTCACGCAGGAGGTACGGCTGCAATCCCCGTCGAACGACCGCTTCGAGTGGGTGGTCGGTGGCTTCTACACGCGAGAGAGAGGCCTGATCGATCAGGTCTTTACCGCCGTCACGCCGGGCACGACGACACCGATCGCCGGGCTGCCGGTGCTCGGCATCGCCCAGGTGCCCTCGCGCTACCGCGAGATCGCCGGCTTCGCCAACGCCACGGTCCATCTCGGCCCACGCTTCGACGTGGATTTCGGCGGCCGCTACAGCCACAACAAGCAGCGCGCGAGCCAGTCCGGTGACGGCCTGCTTGCGGGTGGCCCGCTCGCGCTCCCGACCGCGCGGTCGAGCGAGGGCGTGTTCACCTATTCGGTGGCGCCCAAGGTCAAGTTCGGTGACAATGCCTCGCTCTACGCGCGTGTCGCCAAGGGCTTCCGTCCGGGCGGCCCGAACGTCCTCGCCCCCGGCGCGCCGGTTGAGTTTCGGTCGTTCGATTCGGATACCGTGCTCAGCTACGAAATCGGGGTGAAGGCGCAGACCAGCGACCGCAGCTTCTCGATCGATGTCGCCGCCTTCCATGTCGACTGGAAGGACATCCAGGTGTTCGGCCAGACGCTGGCGAACGACATTCCCTATGGTGGCAATTTCAACGGCGGCAAGGCGAAGAGCGAAGGCTTCGAGTTCACCACTACGCTGCGGCCGACCCCAGGGTTCACGACATCGATCAACGGTGCCTACACCATCGCGCGCCTGAAGGACGACACCCCGGCGAACTCAGGCGGCTTCGATGGCGACCGGCTACCCTATGTTCCAAAATACAGCATCAGCGCCGATACGCAGTACGAATGGGCGCTGGCAGGCGAGACGAGGGCGTACGTCGGCGCCTCCTTGCGGCTCCTCTCGCGTCAGGCGGCAGCATTCGACGCCGGGCTGGTGGCGGCAACCGGCCGGCAGCCGGCGATCGCCGGCTATCAGGTGGCCGATGCGCGGGCCGGCCTGCTGTTCGGCAAGTTCTCGATCGAAGTCTATGCCAGGAACCTTGGCAATAGCGAGGGGAAGACCTCGCTCGACTTGCCTGCGGTGCCCACGATCCCGTTCGGCGCCTCGGCGGCCGGCATCATCCGGCCACGCACGATCGGCCTGACGCTTGGTGCTGGCTTCTAATCGGATGTCAGTTGTAACTGCCCTCGACCGACCGACGGGCGCGATCCACGCATTGCCGTCACCTTATCTGCTGTTTCTCGGCGACACGGTGGAGATGGGATTCGCCAAGACGGCATTGGGCTTGCGCGATTGGGCGCCGGATCGTTGCCTCGGCGAATGGAGTTTGCCCAGCGCCAGGGTCACGACCGGATTACCTCGCCTCAGCCCCGCGGAAGCGGCGGCAAAGGGCGCGCGCGCCATGGTCATCGGGGTGGCCAATCCGGGTGGGATCATCCCGGATAGCTGGATGCCCGAACTGCTCGCCGCGATCGATGCCGGGCTGGATATCGTCGCGGGCATGCATGCGCGGCTGTCGAGCATCACGCCACTCGCCGAGGCTGCGGCCAGCCAGGGGCGGCAGCTGATCGATCTGCGCGTGCCACCGGCCGATCTGGCAGTCGCAAGCGGGCTCAAACGCTCCGGCCGTCGCCTGCTGACGGTAGGCACCGATTGCGCGCTCGGCAAGAAATATACCGCGCTCGCCATCGCCCGCGGCCTGGCCGCGCGGGGTGTCGACGCCACCTTCCGCGCAAGCGGGCAGACCGGGATCATGCTTGCCGGACAAGGCATTGCCATCGATGCGGTGATCGCCGATTTCGCCGCCGGGGCGGTTGAATTGCTCAGCCCTGCTGCTGCGCCGGATCATCTCGACGTGGTCGAGGGCCAGGGATCTTTGTTCCATCCCTCCTATGCACCGGTTTCCCTGGCGCTGCTGCACGGCAGCCAACCCGATCTGTTCGTCGTGTGCCACCAGCCCGGGCGCGAGACGATCCTAGGCCATCCCGGCTTTCGCCTGCCGACGATCGAGGCGGTGATCGAGCAGACCGTGATGCTCGGCCGCCTGACCAACCCCGCCATCCGCTGTGCCGGCATCAGTCTCAACACCGGCGACATGACAGCCGAAGCAGCCGGGCGGGTGATCGAGGAGACGGCCGCGCAGCTCGGCCTGCCCGCCGCCGACCCGATCCGCGGCGGCGATGCGTTCGAACGCCTGCTCGACGCGTGCCAGGCATGAGCAGCGCGCGCGACCGCTTCAGGCGCTTCCTGCTCCCCGGCCTTGCGTTCAAGGCCGTCATCATCGGCGGTGGTTATGCTACCGGACGCGAGATCGCGGAATTCTTCCTGCCGGCGGGCCCGTGGGGCGGGCTGGCCGCCATGCTGCTCGCGACCCTGATCTGGGCGGTTGTCGCGGCCGTGACCTTCCATTTCGCGTACAAGATCGGCGCGCGCGATTATCGCCACTTCTTCCAGGCACTGCTCGGCCGCTTCTGGGTCGCGTTCGAGCTGGCTTATGCCGTGTTCATCGTGTTGATCCTGGCCGTGTTCGGCGCCGCGGCGGGCGCGATCGCCGCCGCTACCTTCGGGCTGCCGCCGATCGTCGGTACGCTCGCGTTGATGGTCGGCATCATCGCGTGCGTCGCGTTCGGCAATGCCAGCGTCGAGCGCGTCTTCGTGTGGGTCTCGGCCTTGCTCTACGCGACCTATGCCTTGTTCTTCGTGCTCGCGCTCGCCGGGGTCGGCGACCGGATTGCCACGGCATTCGCCACCCTGCCCTCGGCCGATTGGGCGATGGGTGGCATCACCTATGCCGGGTACAATGTGATCGGTGCGGTGATCGTGCTGCCGGTGACGCGACACTTCCGCAAAGGGAGCGACGCCGTGATCGCCGGTCTGATCGCCGGGCCGCTGGCGATGCTCCCGGCGCTGCTGTTCTTCGTCAGCATGACCGCCTTCCTGCCGGAGATCGCGGGCGCGGTGCTGCCGTCCGACTATATCCTGGTACGGCTCGGCCATCCCGCCTTCCACGTGCTGTTCCAGGTGATGATCTTCGCCGCCTTGCTGGAAAGCGGCACCGGCGCGGTGCACGCGATCAACGAGCGCGTCGCGCGGACCCGCGGCATGACGCTGACCCCCGTCATGCGCGCCGGCGCGGCGCTTGCGCTGCTCGTGCCGTGCATGTTGATTGCGGAACGCGTCGGGCTGGTGACGCTGATCGCCTCGGGCTACCGCGCGCTCGCCTGGGCGCTGATCCTCATCTACGTCCTCCCGCTCCTGGCCATCGTGGCGTTCCGCCGCCTGCGCCCGGCGCGGCTTCAGCCGGAGAGCTTATGAAAAATCTGGCAGTTCTTGCCGCTTTGCCGCTGCTCGCCATTGCCCTTCCCGCGCGCGCCGATCCGCCGGTCGGGATCGACGCCCGGATCGAGGCGCTGCGGACCGCATCGGGCACCCCCGGCATGGCGGTGGCGATCGTCGAGAACGGCAAGGTCGTGCTCGCCAAGGGGTATGGCGTGCGCAAGCTCGGCGCACCGGAGAAGGTGGATGCCGACACGATCTTCATGATCGGATCGACCGCCAAGGCGATGACCACCGCGGCGCTGGCGACGTTGGTCGATGCCGGCAAGCTCGGTTGGGACGACAAGGTGATCGATCGCCTGCCCGGTTTCCAGATGAACGATGCCTGGGTGACGCGCGAGATGACGGTGCGCGACCTGCTGGTACATCGCAGCGGGTTGGGGCTCGGTGCGGGCGACCTGCTGTACATTCCGCGTGGCAGCTATTCGCGCGCGGAGATCGTCCGCCGGCTGCGCTACATCAAGCCGGCGACCAGTTTCCGCAGCGGCTATGCCTATGACAATGTGCTGTACATCGTCGCCGGCCAGTTGATCGAGGCGGTGAGCGGGCAGAGCTGGGAAAGCTATGTCCGCGACCATGTGTTCAAGCCGGCCGGCATGACTCATGCGGCGGACGATTTCACCGCGATCTTCGCCAATCCCAATCGCGCGCATCCGCATGCCCGCTTCGGTGGTTCGGTGCGCGGGACGAACGAGATGCGGCTGATCGACGAGCGCGATCACCTGCCGCAGGCATCGGCCCCGGCCGGGCTGATCGCGGCCAGCGCCAACGACATGGCCCGTTGGCTGCAGGTACAGCTCGCCGACGGCGCCGTGCCAGGCGGCGGGCGCGTCTACAGCGCGGCGCAGGCGCGCGAGATGCATACGCCGGTCACGCCGATCCCGATCACCGACCTGCCCGGCCCGATCGCGGGCACGCAGCCGACGTTCCAATCCTATGCCTTGGGCTGGGAAGTCCGCGACTATCACGGCGCCAAGATCGTGTGGCATGCCGGCGGCCTATACGGCGCGACCACGGTCGTGGTGCTGATCCCCGAGAAGAAGGTCGGTTTCTCGATCACGATCGCCAGCGAGGAGACCGAGCCGCGCCATGGCCTCATGTACGAACTGCTCGATCATTATCTGGGGCTACCGAACCAGGATTGGCCGGCACGGTTCAAGGCATATCGCACGCAGCGCATCGCCGCGGCAGAGGCGGCCGTTTCGCAGAAAGTGAGCACACCGGCCAAGATCGGTCCCTCCCTCCCCCTCGCCCGCTATGCCGGCCGCTATGTCGATCGCTGGTACGGGCCGATCACGGTCGCGGCGGGCGCGGACGGATTGCGGGTGAACTTCCAGCCGACGCCCAACATGGGCGGGCGCCTCGAGCATTATCAATATGACACGTTCATCGCGCGGTTCGACGATCCGGCGATCGAGCCCGCCTATATGACGTTCGCGCTGGATGCGGACGGCAAGGTCTCGCGGATTACCGCCCAGGCCGTGTCGCCGCTCGCCGACTTCAGCTTCGACTATGGCGATCTCGCGTTCGAACCGGAACGGCCATGACGATGCATTGCCCACACACCTTCACGCACGCACCGCACAAGGCGGCGGACCAAATTCGTACACAGGAGCCGGGTTCATGATCAGGAAGTTCGGTCTGGCGGCGCTCGCCTGCGCGCTGTTGGCGATCCCCGCCGCCTCGCAGGTGCAGCCGCCGGCCGCGCCTGCCGCCGCCACGCCCGCCACCCCCGCGCCGGGGACGGAAGCACCGGTCTCCGGATCGACCACGCCGGCACTGACCGCGGCCGATCTCGGTGCCTGGCTCGACGGCTATTTCCCTGGTGCGCTGAAGGCAGGCAAGATCGCCGGCGCGCAGATCGTGGTGGTCAAGGACGGGCAGATCCTGGTCAAGAAGGGCTATGGCTATGCCGATGTCGCCAAGAAGGCGGCAATGGACCCGGACCGCAACCTGATGCGGATCGGCTCTACCTCCAAACTCCTCACCTGGACCGCGGTGATGCAGCAGGTCGAGGCGGGCAAGATCGATCTCAATGCCGACATCAACCGCTATCTCGATTTCAAGATCACGCCCAAATCCGGCCGCGCGATCACCATGAACGACCTGATGATGCACCGCGGCGGCTTCGAGGAGGGCATCAAGGATCTGCTCGATACCGATCCCAAGCGCTTCAAGACGACCGAGCGGTATCTGAAGGAAAATCCCCGCCCGATGCTGTTCCCGGCAGGCACCGTGCCGGCCTATTCCAATTACGGCGTCTCGGTGGCCGGTTATATCGTCCAGCGCGTGTCGGGTGAACCGTTCGCCGACTATGTCGCGCGCCATATCCTTGCCCCGCTCAAGATGAACCGCACGACGTTCGTGCAGCCGCTGCCGCCGGCGCTCGCCGGATCCCAGTCGCAAGGATACCGCCAGAGCGACGAACCGCCCGCCAAGTTCGAACTGGTCACGACGGCACCAGCCGGCAGCGTCAGCACGACCGCCGCCGACATGGCGAACTTCATGATCGCCCAGCTGCAGGACGGCCGCCTTGGCGACGCTCAGATCCTGCAACCCCAGACAGTGCAGTTGATGCACCGTCCCGAAACGCAGCCCCGCGCAGGCTTCGACACGCTGGCGCACGGTTTCTTCTACGGCGATCGCAACGGACGGCTGGTGCTCGGCCATGGTGGCGACACCATCGTGTTCCACACCGATCTCAACATCCTGCCGGCCGAGAAGGTCGGGATCTACGTCAGCTTCAACAGCCGAGGGACCAACGACGCGGTCTACGGCGTGCGCTCGCGCCTGTTCGACCTGTTCATGGACCGCTATTTCCCGGCCACGCCGCGTGCCGACCAACCGGCGATCGCCGGCGCGGCACAGCATGCCGCGGCGCTTGCGGGCAATTACGAAAGCTCACGGCGCGTCGAATCCGGCTTCATCAGCCTGTTCTACCTGCTGCAGCAGGACAAGGTCGTCGCCGATGACGATGGCACGATCAGCGTCAGCTCGATCGAGGACAAGCGCTTCCGCGAGACCGCGCCCAATCTGTGGCACGAGGTCGGCGGCACGCAGCAATTGCAGGTCGCCGATGTCGCCGGCCGCCGGACGATCATCGACAGCGCCAACCCGGTATCCTTCCTGCAGGCGGTGCCCGCGGCGCGGAATGCCGGCCTCAACCTCTGGATCGCCGGTCTGTCGGTACTCGTCCTGCTGGCCACCACCTTGCTATGGCCGATCGCGGCGAGCTTCCGCCGGATCTACGCCCTGCCCATCACCGTCACGGGGCGCGCGGCGCTGGCACGACGGCTGACGCGCATCGCCGCGATCGGCGACCTGCTGTATCTTGCCGGATGGTACACCATCTTGTCGCCGATTTTGGAGAGCAAGGTCGACGTCTACAATTCGGGCCTGGATGGCTGGGTCCGGACGATGCAGGTTGCCGCGATCATCCCGATCGTCGGCGCCGCCATCGGCCTGTGGAATGCCTATCTCCACTTCCAGCCCGGTCGCGGCTGGGCCAGCAAGGTACGCAGCATCGGCGTCGCGCTGGCGCTGCTCGGCATCGCCTGGATCGCGTGGATGGGTGGGCTGATGAGCTTTAACCTGAACTATTGAGGAGGCGCGGCGCGCGGGGGAACGCTCGGGCCGGCGCCCCCCCCGCCCGCGCCACATCGCCGTAACAATTGCACGTCAAAGGAGATCGTGGTCGCGGCGCGTGACTCTGGAAAGACGCTGGTGACACCGAGTTGCGATACGGCTGCGGGCCCCAAGATAAAGAGTGATGCCGCTTGAACGCCGGGCTGCGCCGGATCGGGATCAATGCCGGCTGGTTGCTAGCGGCGCGCGGCTTCCAGGCGGCCCTCAGCGTCGCCTATCTCGCCATCGCCACGCGCACGCTGGGGCTGGCCGATTTCGGTCGCTTCGCGCTCGTCGTCGCGATCGGCCAGGGTATCTCGGCAATCGTAGGATTCCAGACCTGGCAGTTCGTCGTGCGTTTCGGCACCCCGGCGCTGATCGCCGGCGATGACGCCGCCCTGGGCCGGATCATCGGCCTGTCGGCGGTTTTGGACTTCGCCGCGGCGGCGATCGGCAGTCTCGTCGCGCTCGGCACGATCGTATTGCTCGGGCCGCTGCTGAGCATACCGCGCGAACTGTACGGCGCTTCCTTCGGCTTCTGTTTTGCGATGCTGATCGCGGTGCGCTCCACCCCCACCGGGGTCCTGCGACTGGAACAACGCTTTCGCGAGGCGGCGGTTGTGGACTCGGTGCTGCCGAGCGTGCGCGCGGCGGGTGCGGTGCTGGCGGCATTGTTGCTGCCGACGGTCGGCGGCTTCCTCTACGCCTGGGCATTGGCCGAGTTGGCGGCGGCCGTATTCTACTGGCGGGCGGCGCTGCGCGAACGGCGGCCGGCGCTGTCCCCCGCAGACCTGCGACAGGTCGCGCGCGAGGAGCCGTCGCTCTGGCGCTTTCTCTTGCTCACCAACCTGTCCTCGACACTGACGATGACCACCAAGCAGGTCACGTTGATCGTCATCGGTGCCTTTGCCGGCCCGGCGGCGGCCGGCATGTTCCGGGTCGCGTCGCAACTCGCCCAGGCGTTGGTCAAGGCGACGCAAACCTTCTCGCGGGCAGCTTATGCCGAATTGGTGCTGGCCATCACCAAGGGATCGGACCGTGCATTGCTGATCCAGCTGACCGCGGTCGCCGGGCTGGCGGCGATCGCCATGGTCGGTGTGGCGGCAATCTTCGGAGAGCCGCTGCTGAACCTGATCGCGACCGAGCAATTCTCCGGCGCCTATCTGCCGATCGTGATCCTGGTCGCGGCGGCGGGGCTGGATCTGTTCGGCTTCGCGTTCGAGCCGGCGATGACGGCACGCGGCCATACCGGGTCGGCATTCCGCCTGCGGTTGGTCGCCACACTGGTGCAGGGGGCGTTGCTGCTCCTGCTGCTGCCCGCCTTCGGCATCGTCGGCGGAGCCTGGGCGACATTCGGCGGCAGTCTGGCGGCGATATTGCTTACCGGCTGGGGGGTGTTCCGGCCCTCGCCGGACGACCCCCAGCGCCGGCCCGAGCCATCGCCGCTATGAGCGCTGCATGATAGGCGCGCATCATCGCTGCGGCGTCATAATCCCGCACGCGGTCACCGGGGCGGACCGGATCGTCGATCTGGCGCAGCAGCGCGGCCGCGAATGCCGCTGCGTTGCCGGCATCGGCAAGCAGCCCGTAGCGCCCTTCGTCCAAGACTTCGGGCGCGTCGCCGGCCGTCCGGCTCGCCACGATCGGCGTTCCGGCCGCCAGCGCCTCGAGCAAGGCGATCGACGATCCCTCCCAATGCGATGCCAGTGCGAAGACGGCGGCGGCGCGCAACCAGGGATAGACGTTGTCGGTGACGCCGGCGAACAAGACATGATCGGCGATACCCCGCGTCGCCGCATGGGCGATCAGCGCGGTGCGATACTCGTCGCTGCCGGTGCCGAGCACCACCAGGTGCACCGGCCGCTGCAGTCGCGCGATCGCCACGGCGTCGATCAGCCCTTCGAAATTCTTTTGCGGTTGAAGCCGGCCGATCGACAGGATGACGGGATCGGGCCCGGCCATGGCGCCCGGCACCGTCGCCTCGGCGACGGGTATGCTGCCCAGATCTATGCCATTGGAGATCAGCACGGCCTTGCCGCTGGCGACGTGGCGGCTGAACACGGCACTGCGCGCCAGATTGGCACCGACCAGGATCGCGCCGCCCGATCCGCCAACCAGCAGCCCGCTCCAGAAGCGGCGCCAGCGATTGCGCAGCGGCTGCCCTGCGCGCTCCATGGCGTTGCTGAAGACGTAGACGACCGGCAGCGCAAGGCCGCGGGTCGCCGCCCACAGGCTGAAATGGCCGAAATTGCCGCCCGAGAGGATGACGTCCGGGCGCAGCTCGCGCAGTGTCCGGCGCAAGTCGCGGACAACCGTCAATCGTGGGAGGGGGCCGCTTGCCTGCGTCCGGGCGGCGGCGAAGCGCGCGGGCGCAACGTCGTCGGCCCCCAGGATGCCGGCGGCATAGCCCGCCAGCAGCACGACCTCGTCGCTCGCCGCGAAGGACCGCGCCATGGCGATCATCGTGCGCACCACGCCGCTCGCGCGCATGTCTTGAACGTAAATAACTGTCTTCATGCTCGCCTGCCGGGCGCGGCGCCGCATGCCGCAGGGTCGTTCGAAATGGGATGCAATGTCGTCAGCCACTGAGCTCTGGTACCGCGCGAAGAAGCTCTACGCGATCTACCCGGGGATAGTCACGCCGGTTTCGGGGCGCTTCCTGGCCGATCACTATGCCTGGCGCAAACGCACGCGCGGCCCCTTGCGGGCGGCGGTCGATGCGTTCGTCGGCATCGCCTTCCTGCTCTGGGTACCGGTTCGCGCGCGGGCGGTGCAGCGCCGGTTCGGGCTGGATCGTGCGTGGCGCGTCAAGGCGATCCGGATCGCCCGCGCGCGCTTCGCCGACCCCAACGATCTCGCCTTGTTCCGGATCGAGGATGGCGCCGAGCTCGACGGCTATATCCGCCGGTTCGAGGATGCCGGGCTCAACAAACATATCAATCCCAAGGGATGGACGCCCGATTGCGTGCTGACGGACAAGATCGGTTTCTACGACCGTTGTGCGCAGTTCGGGCTGCGCCATCCGCAGGTCTTTGCGACCATCGATCAGGGTGCGATCCGGCTGCTGGCGGCGATCCCCGAGCAACCACTGTTGCTGAAGCCCACGCGCGGCGAGGGCGGTCGCGGCGTGCGCTTCCTCGCCCCGCCTGCTGCCGATCGCGAGGCATGGGTGCGCGGCGTGTGCAGCGCGTTGAAGGGTCCCTGGCTGGTGCAGTCTCGCATCGAAACGCACTGCGCGCTGCGTGATCTGGCGCTGAACGCGCTGCCGACGGCGCGGATCACCACGATCCTGAACGAGACGAACGCGCCGGAAGTCGTCAGCGCCGTGCTGCGCGTCGCTTCGGATCCCGCGGCGCAGGTCGACAATATGAAGGCTGGCGGGCTGCTGTGCCCGATCGATCTTGCAGGTGGCGTGCTCGGCGTGGCGTGTCAGGGTTATGGCGGCACCGACCACCATGTGCATCCGGTGACCGGTGCCACCATCGCAGGCCGCATCCTGCCCGATTGGGAGCAGGCCAAGGCGCTCGTCATCGACGCGCATGCCCGCGCGTTTGGCGACTACACCTTGATCGGCTGGGATGTCGGCTTTGCGCCGGACGGGCCGATCCTGATCGAGGGAAACGGCAAGCCCGGCGTGCTCATGCCACAACGGGCCGGCCGGCGCGGTCTGGGCGGCCAGCGTTATGGCGCGTTGCTCCGCCTGCACCTGCCAAAAAACTGACCCGGTTACGCAATAATTCCGTCGCCGAACCCCGCTAGCGTCCGGCCCATGAAAACAGGCCAAAGCAGCATGAAATACGCAACGCCAAGCGCGCCACTCGTCGTGCCCGAAAGCGTCAAGGATCGGATGCGGCTGCTGTATGTCGCCAAGCATGCTTGTTCCAGCGGCCGCGCCGATGTTCAGGACGGCACGCACGCCGTCTACCACGCCGAGGTCCGCGATGTGCTGGAGAGGATCGGCTTCCGGCTGTCGGTCGCGAACGACTATCGCGTGCTGTTCGAACATCCGGAGGTCGATTTCGTGTTTCCGCTGCTCAACCGCGGCGGATTCCTCAATTCCGAGATGATGTTGCCATTGCTCTGTAACCGGCTCGGCCTGCCCTATTTGGGCAGCGGGCCGATCATCCGCGGCGCATCGGACGACAAGCACCTGACCAAGCTGATCGCCCGGTCGCGCGGCATCGCGACGGCGGACTGGGCGGTGTACCGGCGCGGCAACCACGCCGATGCGGCGCGCTGCCCCAAGGCGGACCGCTACGTCATCAAGCCCAACGCCTCCTCCGCCAGTTGGGGCGTGCGCGCGGCCGAAGATTGGGCCGGCGTGCGCAACGCCGTGGCGGCAATCCACGCAGAGGGGCATGACGCGATCGTCGAGCCGTTCATCACCGGCCACGATATCGAAGTGTCGATCATCACCATGCATGGCCGACCGGTTATCCTGCCGACGATGATCGTCGAGCAGCACGACCCTGCCGACCTGCGCAGCTATGACGAGAAGCGCGATCTCGACGGTGGGGTGAAGACCTATGCGATCAAGCCGTTCCACGATGCCGAGCGGCTGGGCGCGATCCATGCCGCGGCGCTAAATCTGATGGAGGAGTTCGCACCGTTCGATTACGGCCGGTTCGAATGCCGGCTGGATATCGAGACCGGTGAGTTCCAGTTCCTCGAAGTCAATCTCAACTGCAATCTCTGGTCGCGCAAGACGATCAGCCTGGCAGCACGGCTCGCCGGCTGGACGCACGAACAGCTGATCGAGACGATCCTGTGCGAAAGCCTGCGCCGCAACGGCGTGATCGACCAATTCTCCGGCTATCGCCACGGCCACGTATTGGCAGCACAGATCGAGCCGCTCGCGGCCGCACTCTGATGCACCAGGGCAAGACGACCGCCATCGTGATGGCGGGTCGGCGGGCAGGCCATGTCGATCCGCTCGCCGCGGCGGCGGGGCTGGACGACAAGTGCGTCGTCCCGGTCGCGGGGCGGCCGATGATCGGTCATGTCCTCGCCGCACTCGGCCGCACGCCTGAAATCGGACAGATCATCGTCTCGCTCAACGATCCCGCGACGGTGGACGACGTGCCGGAAGTGCAAGACCTGCGCGCGCAGGGGCGGCTGATCGTGACCTCCGCACAGGCAAACCTCGTCGACAGCCTGCTCATGGCGGTGCGCGAAGCGTCGTTTCCGGTGTTGATCACCACGGCCGATAACGTGCTGCTCACGCCCGAGACGGCGAGCGCGTTCCTGACCGGCGCCAGCACCGCTGGTGCCGACGTGGCGGTGGCCTTCGCTCGCCGCCAAGCCGTGCTCGATGCCCATCCCGAGGGCCAGCGCCGCTTCTACCGCTTCGCCGACGACGCCTATTCCAACTGCAACAGCTATTGGCTGGGTACGGCCGATGCGCTGCGGGTAGCGGAGACGTTCCGCAGCGGCGGCCAGTTCGCCAAGCATCCCTTGCGCATCGTCCAGGCCTTCGGGCTGCTCAACCTGATCCGCTTTCGCTATGGCATCGGCACACTGGAGGGCGCGTTCCGCCGCTTCTCGCGCCGCTTCAGGCTCGCCATCCATCCGGTCATCCTGGGCGACGGCGCGGCGGCGATCGACGTCGACAACGCCCGCACGCTCGCTGTGGCCGAAACGATCTTCGCCGCTCGCGGTGCCGGACTCGATGCACCTGCGGCAACCCGCTCGCTACTCGACGTAGCGAATTAACGTCGCCCTCCGCTCACGCCGCCATGTTGGTCTGCCCGGCGGCATGCACCTGATCACGGCCCTTGCGCTTGGCGATGTACAAAGCAGCGTCCGCCGCCGGCAGTAGTTCGTGCGTGTGCTCGACCGTCGAGCAGCCGAAGCTTGCGGTGATGCCGAGCTTGCCGAAGGGCGTGTCGACCCGCATCTTCGCGATCAGCCCGCGCAGGGTCTCGGCCATTTCCACGGCGCCCGCCAGATCGGTTGCGGGCAGGATCACCGCGAACTCCTCGCCCCCCAGACGCGCAAGAAGATCGGCCGGCCGTAGCGCGCCCGCGATCGTTTCCGCAAAACACCGGAGGACAACGTCGCCGATGGGGTGGCCGTAAACATCGTTGACACGTTTGAAGTGGTCGACATCGATCATGATCAGCGACAGCGGCGTGCCGTTTTCGTGCCAGCCATGCTGTTCCCGCTCCAGCACCTGCTGGAACCGTGCGCGGTTGGCGGCGCCGGTCAGATGATCGCGGGTGAGCAGGCGGCGCAGATCGTCCACGTCGCGCGATTGCCGCCGCACGTCGCGCAGGACGAGGGTGTAGCCGATAAGTTCACTATCATCGCGCATACGCGCTGCGAGCAGGCGCTGCGACCAATAGCGCGAGCCGTCGCTGCGATAGTGCCAGCCCTCCTCCAGGTGCCAGCCGTCGCGCTTGGCGATGCGCAATTGCTCGCCCATCGCCAGGCCGCCTTCTGCTGGCACCGGCGGGAAGATCTCGGCCAGGGTCTGGCCGATCACGGCGCTCGGCACACTGCCGGTCTGCCGCTCCCAAGAAGCGTTCACCGAATCCACCGCACCACTGGAGGTGACGGACAACACGGCATAGCCCTTCACGTCGTTCAGCAGCGACGCGAACCAGGTCTCGGCCTGCTTCAGCCGCCGTTCCTGCGCCACCTGCGTGGTGACGTCGGAGATGCAGGCGATGGCACGGGCCGGATCTAGCTTGACGATCGTGCAGGCCAGCACTTTCGAATCGTCGCGGTCGTTCTGACGATCGAGATCGACGATGATCCGCTGGCCCTCGCAGACCGTGCCGCGCGGGGCATCGAAGCGCTCGAGCATGTTGCGCATCTCGGGCGCATAGCTGTCGAGCATGGCGAACAGATTGCTCGCACCATGGCCGCCGGCGAGCGGCAGCAGATGCTTCATCGCGTGCGGATTGATCATCGCGATCTCGCCCGCCATTTCGAACTCCACAAGGCCGACCGGCGCTGCGTAGAGGAATTCGAGCAGCCGTTCTTCCTCGCTGACAGCCTGCGTCATGATGCTCAGCGTTCGATCAGGATGAAGCGCAGCGGCGCAGCGGCAGTGGCGAGCAGACGAAGTTGCACAGGCGTCGGGCGCATGCGCAACGTCAGCACGAACGGTACGATCGCATCCAGTTCGGGCTCATCCTCGAAGCGCTGCGCCACCATGAAATTGTTCATGCATTGCGCGACATTGTCGAAAAAGGCGGTGCCGAGCACCTTGTCGGGGCTCAGCCCGGCCATCTGCGACTCGGTGCGATTGTAGATCTGCGTGACGGTCGCATGGTCGATGCCGATCACGCCAAATGGCAGGGCGTCACGGTCCTCGTCCGACATGGCCAGGAGCTGCGTTACTTGAACGCGATCGAACGATGAATCACTGTTAGTAGACAAGGACTGTCTCCGGGGTTGAGCGCCCGGCATACAGGGACACGATTAACTAACTGTTCGACGTCCGTTTTTCTCCATCGGATCGCAAGGCGATGGCGCGATGAATCTGCGCGACGACCGCCGCCCCCTCGCCCACGGCGGCGGCCACGCGCTTGGTGGAGCCCGCGCGCACGTCGCCGATCGCGAACACGCCCGGCACGCTGGTCTCCAGCGGCAGCGCCCCTGCGCCGGTGACCAGAAAGCCCTTGTCGTCGGTGTCGGCGCAGCCCTGCAGCCAGTCCGCATTGGGATCGGCACCGATGAACAGGAACAGGTGCCGGAGCGAACAATCGCTGGTCGTACCGTCGCTCTGGCGGAACGTGGCACCGGTCAACCCGCCGGGCCGATCGCCCTGCAGGCCGACGACCTCGGTGCCGACATGCAGTTCGACATTGGGCAGCGCCGCGATCCGATCGATCAGATACCGCGACATGGTCAGTTCCAGATCGCGGCGGACGACGAGGTGGAGGCGGCGGACCTGCGGCGCGAGGAACACCACCGCCTGGCCGGCCGAATTGCCGCCACCGACCAAGGCGACATCCTCGCCGGCGCACAGCTTCGCCTCGATGGGAGAGGCCCAATAGGAAATCCCCGCGCCTTCGAACGTGGCGAGATCGGCGATCGCCGGCCGGCGGTACCGTGCGCCCGAGGCGACGATCACCGCCCGGGCGCGGATCTGGCGATCGCCCGACAGATCGAGTCCGAGCGGTTTGTCTGCGTCCTGTTCGTTCGGACAATCGAGACCGAGCACCTTGAGCGGCACGGCGATCTCCGCGCCGAACTTCAGCGCCTGATTGAACGCGCGTCCGGCCAGCGCCTGGCCCGAAATGCCGGTCGGAAAGCCGAGATAATTCTCGATCCGGCTGGATGCCCCCGCCTGCCCGCCGATCGCGCGTTCGTCGAGGACGATCGCCGACAGCCCCTCCGACGCGGCATAGACCGCCGCCGCCAGCCCGGCGGGCCCGGCACCGACGATCGCCACGTCGTAGACGATCTTCGGATCAAGCTCGGGCGTCATGCCGAGACAGGCGGCAAGCTCCGCTTCGCTCGGCTTCTTCAGCAACGTGCCGTTGGGGCAGACGACCAGCGGCAATTCGTCCGGCAACACACCGATCCGCTCGACCAAAGCATGGCCTTCGGCGTCGGACACAGCATCCAGCACCATGTTGGGATAGCCGCTGCGCGTCAGGAAGCCCTGCAGCCGGACGATATCGGGGCTGCCAGGCGTACCGATGAGGATCGTACCCGCGCCGCCTTCCTCGATCAGCCCGACGCGGCGCAGGATCAGCGCGCGCATCACCGTTTCGCCGAGATCGGCCGACCCGACCATCAGCGCGCGCAGGTGCGCGGCATCGAACGGCAAAGCGAGGCAGCCGTCCGGCCCGGCGCGGCCGGCGGCGATGGAGGCGCGGCCGGCCAATTGGTTGACCTCTCCGGTGAATTGGCCGGCACCGTGCGAGGTGATCGGCGCCTCCTGACTGAGCCCGTCGCGGCGCACCACGTCGATGCTCCCCTCCAGCACCAGCCAGGACGGGGCGTCGCGCTCGCCAATCTCGTACACGATCTCAGCCGGGCCGAAACGCCGCGCCGGGCCGCTGGCGAAACGCTTGGCGGTTTCCAATTGTGTCGCATCGAGCACCGGAAACATCTGGTGCTCGCGGGTGGCGATGGTGCTCATCGATGGAGGTCCTGCAGCATTGTCGGGATCAGTTCGGAAACGGTGGGGTGGATCGGCACCGCCCAGCGCAACGTGTCGATCGGCTGATCGGCGTTCATCATGTCGAGGATGCCGTGGATCGCCTCGTCGCCACCGGTGCCGAGAATCGCCGCGCCGAGGATGCGTTTACTTTCGGCATCCGCGACGATCTTCATGAAGCCCTTGGTCTCGCCTTTCTCCACCGCGCGCCCCACGCGCGTCATCGGCCGGGTGGTGACCAGCACCGCGCGTCCGCTGGCGCGCGCCGCCGCCTCCGTCAGGCCGACCCGGCCAAGCGGCGGATCGGTGTAGAGCGCGTAGCCGGGGATGCGCTGCGCGAGCGTACGATGATCGCCGTCGAGCAGGTTGGCGGCGACAATCTCGAAATCATTATAAGCGGTGTGCGTGAAAGCGCCGCGCCCGTTGCAATCGCCCAGCGCCCAGATGCCGGGGACGTTGGTGGCGAGCGTCTCGTCGACAATGATGTAGCCGCGGTCGTCGGTTTCCACGCCGGCGATTTCGAGGCCGAGGTCGTCGGTGTTGGGGTGGCGTCCGACGGCGAGCAGTACGTGGCTGCCGACGACGACCGGGTCGCCCGAGCTACACTGGACCGACACCGACACGCCTTGCTCATGCGGCGCAAAGCCGATGCAATCGGCACCGGTGCGCACGACGATGCCTTCGTCCTCCAGGATCGTGCGGACCGCCGCGGACACATCCTCATCCTCATGCGCGATCAGGCGGTCGCCGCGTTCGACCACGGTGACAGCGGCGCCCAAGCGACGAAAGATCTGCGCGAATTCCAGCCCGACATAGCTGCCGCCGACCACCACGAGGTGCGCGGGCACGGTGTCGAGCGTGACCATGTCGGTATTGTCGAGATGCGGGACGTCGCCGACACCCGGCATGTCCGGCACCAATGCCCGCCCGCCGACGTTGAGGAAGATCCGCGGCGCGGTGAGTTCCTCGCCATCGACCGCAATCGTCTGCGGCGCGGTGAAGCGCGCATGACCACGCAGGAAGGTGAGCCGCGCCATCGTCTCCAATGCCTGTTCGCCACCGCTGCGGGATGCGGCCACCACGGACTGCACGCGGGCGACGACCGCCTTCATGTCGACGCCGACGGCGCCGGTGGCGATGCCATAGTCCCCCGCCCGGCGCGCGAGATGCGCGGCATAGGCGCTCGCCACCAACGTCTTGGTCGGGGTGCAGCCGGTATTGACGCACGTGCCGCCGACCAGCTTGCGCTCGACCAGCGCGACATGCATGCCCGCGGCGGTCAGCCGTGCGGCAAGCGGCGGCCCGGCCTGCCCCGCGCCGACAATGATCGCATCGAACGTGCGCGTCACAGGGCGAGGACGACGGCGATTGCGGCAAGGATCGCGACGGCATCCTCGATCAAGGCGGCCGGACGGTCCCGGCCGAACATCGCCGCCAGCCGGGCGCGTATGGCGGCACCACCCAGCGTGCCGATCACCGCCCCGACCAGCCCGAGCAGCAATCCGGTGAGCAAGGCACCGGCACCAATGCCGATTGCCGCCCCCGACACCCCGCCGGTCAGCAATCGCGCGCCGAACTGCACCGGCACCTTGCGGCTGGGCGTCGCGGGCAGTTGGTCGGTGATCAGTTCACCGATCGCCAGCAGCGACAGGATATAGGGCGTAAAGCGATAGCCGAGAAAGGCGAGCCAGCTGCCATCCAGCCCGAGCCGGCCGCTCGCGGCGGCCCAGGCGACGGCAGCGGGCGCCATCATCGCTCGCAATCCGGCGACGATGCCAAGGACAAGCGCTAGGACAAGCATGGCGAACTCCTGTGCGGACGCCGGCAATCTCTCATGACGTGGGGCGATGGTCAATCGGCCGGGCGGCCTTGCCCGCCGCCGGCAAAGGCGACACAGCGCCGGACGCCACCGCACTGGAACACCGACATGCGCCTGATCGTCCATTGCGGCCTGCACAAGACGGCCTCGACCTATCTGCAGCATCTGCTGCACGATCATCGCACCGTATTGGAGCAGCGCGGGGTGCTGTATCAGGAGGATGCCGAATTCTTCGCGCATCACCGCATCGCCTGGGCCCTGTTGCGTGGCGATGCATCCTTGCTCGACGCGATGCTGGCCGATGCCGTGGCGCGGGGATGCCATGATGCGATCCTGTCGTCCGAGGATCTGGAGGGCGCGCTGTTCCGGCCCGAAGCGGCGACCGCGATCGCGGCCAGCGCCGCCCGCGCCGGCGTGACGGTCGAATGGCACATCGTGCTGCGCGACCCGGCCGATTATTTCGCCAGCCTGTTCGCGCAGCTGCAATGGCACGTCTATGCCGATGCGCTGACGATGTTCGCCGAGGTGATGAACAAAGGCGGGCTGTACATGCACGATCCGGCGCCGAACTGGGGCGGCACGCCATATTGGTTCTACTGCTTCGATCACGCAACCTGGCTGGGGGCGTTTGCCCAAGCGGGCCACGTGCCGCTGGTGCATGATTATGCCGATCGCCTGCCCTTTCCTGGCTGGCGGCTGCTCGAACGGCTCGGCGTGCTGGACGTGATCGAGCGCCTGCCGGATGCGATGGGGCAGAACCGGCGGCATGGCGACGACGACGTGCGGAACGGCTATCGCGCGCGAATCGCCGAAGCGGGCGGCGCGACCTTGCTGCCGCACGTCGACGAAGCGGTCGCGGCCAGCATGGCCGCGGTGCCGGAATGCGCGCGGCTGATCGGGGAGCGCTTTGGCCCGGCATATCGCGAGGCGATTGCGCGGTTCGGCGCCTGGTAGCGCCCGTCAGTCTTCCAGCAGGCGGGCGAACTCGGCGGCGGTGGTGGTCATGTAGGAATGGGGTGCGACCGTGCCTGCCGCATTGGCCTCGGCCAGCCGTTCGCAGAACGCGGCCGGATCGGTGAAGTCGAATGCGTACAGGACGGTCGGCGGATAATCCCACCAGCGGCTGGCGAGCAATGCCGCGCAGACCGGTTCGGCAAAGCGCAGGCGAATGGGCTTGGCCGGCACGCCGCCGACGATCGTGTACGGCGCAACGTCCTTGGTGACGACCGCGCCGGCGGCAATCACCGCGCCGTGGCCGATCGTCACGCCGCGCGCGATCTGCACCCGGCGGCCGATCCACACGTCATGGCCGATCACCACCGGGCCGCCGAAGCGATCGGGGAACTCGGCCGGCGGCGGGAAGCCGCCGCCGAAATCGAGATGCGCGGCGGCAAGGCCGGGATAGTTGAAATCATAGGTGATCATCGACTGCGTCACCCATTCGCTCGGGTGCCGCTCGCCGAAGAACTCGACCCCGCTGGCGATCGAGCAATAGCGGCCGACCTTCACCCGGCCGAAATATTCCGAGGATTCGGCGTAGGAGAAGGCACCGATATCGTAGAATTCGGCCTGGGCGGGGAAGCTGCAATAAGCTTCCACCGCCACATGCTTGGGAAAGATGATGTGGTCGAACGGGCGCTGCCCGGCCGGGCGGATGCCGATCCGCCGGTCGTGCAGCACCGCCTCGACGCGCGGGCTCAGTCGCCAGCCGGTCGACTGGTCGTTATCCCAAAGCGGCTGCTCCATGCCGCGTCAGAGCGCTTCGGGCTTGGCGGGGCCGGCATGGATGAACTTGTGCAGCTTGATCGCCGGGAACACGCGGCGCACGCGCGGCGTGCCGGTGTTGAAGTGATCGACCAGCTCGCGCCATTCCGCGGCCTTGAAGTGGCCGTTCGATTCGGCATCGCTCATCACCAGCGCGCTGCGCGCGCGGAACAGCAACTCCGCGCTCGCCTCGGCGATGATGCCGTCCTGCTTGCTGATTTGGTGCGTGCCCTTCAGCCACGGATTGAGCCGCATCAGGAAGTCGTGCGAATACAGGCCGAGCAGGCAGCGCGCGAGCGGCGATGCCGGCAGGTGATCCCAGTCGAAATGCCGGTTGAAGCTCTCGATGCTGCGGCGGAAGCCGGGGAAGATCACGTTGGTGTCGTGCATCAGGAAGGCGTAGCCGAACTTCCAACGCAGCGGCGCCTCGTAGAGCGCGCTCCATTCCCACCCGTCATGCACGCTGAAGGCATGGTCCACGCCATCGATCGTGCGCAGCTCGTCCCGCTCGCAGCCGTTGACGACGATCTTGATGCGCTCGGCGGGGATGCCCTCGGCGCGCAACTGCACGAGCAGGTCGGGCACTGTCTTGTCGTAGAAGCGCAGGCACGAGGCGACGAGGTAGATGACGTCGTCGGCGGGCACGGGCGGGCCATGGGGGATCAGGCACAGCCGCTGCGCCGCCTGGCTTTCCTCGGGTTCGTCGCAGAAGAAGCCGACCGGCACGTCGCCCATCGACTGCGTCCAGGTCGAGCTCGGGATATAGCCGTTGCCGCCGGAGATGAAGGCAAAGGCGCGGTCCGCCGGCACTTCGCCATGTTCGTACGCGCTCCAGCTGCCCTCGTTGGGATGGCCGTGGCCGGAGATGCGGCCGTCGGGCTGCAGCGTCAGATTGGCGACCGGCTCGACCATGAAGCCGTTGCGCAAGGATTTGATGCGCCCGAACAGCTGCGGCTTGCCGATCACGCGCGCCATGTCGATGCCGTCCGTGACCTCCGGTGCGACGCGGCGCGGCGATGCAGCGCTCGGCGGATCGAGGCGGTCTTCGAACGTGGGGGCAGCGCCCCGATCAGCATCAAGCTTCAAGGAAGTGCCTCATTTTTTTGACGTTTAGATAAGAATCGGGGGCGAACGCAAAGCCGTTCGTTCCCCTACAGGCGCGCGGCGGCCTGACAAGCGGATTCACGGCCAATGGCAGCAGCTCGCCGGACCGGATCGATGCCGCGCGGTGGAACGGGCGACCGCGGCAGCGGTTGAGCGGGTGCCTGCTTATGGGCCGATCAGCGAAATGGAATTGCGTTTGGACGATCAGGGACGCAGCGCCGTCAGCCCGTGGCAGATGCCCTTCCCGGCGTGGATCGCGGTGGCCAAGCGGACCTGGGCGGAGACCAGCCGCGACAATATCGGCCTGATCGCGGCCGGCGTGGCCTTTTACGGCTTCCTGGCGCTCGTGCCGCTGCTCGGCGCGATCGTACTGCTGTACGGCCTGGCCGCGGAACCGGCGACGGTGATGCGCGACATGACGCAATTGACAGCGGTGATGCCGCAGGACATCGCCAAGCTGGTCGGCGAACAGTTGATGAACGTGGTGAAGACCTCCGACGGCAAGAAGGGCCTGGGGCTGCTGCTGGCGCTGGCGCTGGCGTTGTTTGGCGCGCGCAATGGTGCCGGCGCCGTGATCACCGCGCTGAACGTCGTCTATGAAGAGGAGGAGAAGCGCAACTTCATCCGCGTCAACCTGCTGGCGCTCGGCATCACCGCCGCCGGGGTGGTGGTGGCGATCATCGCCCTGGTCGCGGTGGCGGCACTCGGGCATCTCGAGACGTTGTTCCCGAACGCACCAGGCATCGTCGTCGCGGCGGGCAAAATCGCCGCTTATGTGCTGATGACGCTGGCCGGTGCCGGGGCGGCGGCGACATTGTACCGCTACGGCCCGTCGCGCCGGCACGCGCGCTGGGTATGGCTGACGCCCGGATCCCTGTTCGCGGCGTTGATGTGGCTGGCGCTGACGATCGGCTTTGGCATCTACGTCGCCAATTTCGGCAATTACAACGCGACCTACGGCTCGCTGGGCGCGGTCGTCGTGACGCTCACCTGGCTGTATCTCTCGAGCTATATCCTGCTGTTTGGGGCGGAGCTCAATTCGGAACTGGAGCACCAGACCGCGCGCGACACCACCAAGGCGTCGGCACCGCTCGGCGCGCGCGGTGCCTGGGTCGCTGACCATGTCGCGGGCGACGCTAGCGCGCCGGTGCCGGCACCTGTGACTCCGACACCAGCCGCGCCACCGACACCAACGCCCCCCCGGCCCGTCCAGTCCACGCTGAAGACGCTCGCGACCAGCCGCATCAGCGCACGTGGCGCCACCATTGCCGGCCTGCCCAAGATCGGCTGGTCGGCAACGATCGCCGCCACCCTGGGCCTGTCGCTACTCCGCCGCGGCCGCGCTCTGCCGGGTGCGGCGTTGCTGGGAGCGGCCGGGGCTGCGGCATGGTTGACGCGCCAGCGGGAGCAGCAGGGTAACGGGCCGCTGGACTGAGATCGTAGAGACCATCTAGCTGCAATCCATATATCGTTTATGCTGGATATATGAATAGTGATTCGGCAATTGGCGCTTTGGCAGCGCTTGCACAAGGCACCCGCCTTGACGTGTTCCGCCTGCTGGTACGACACGAGCCGGCCGGCCTGGCGGCGGGGGAGATCGCGCGCCACCTCGATGTGCCGCAGAATACCATGTCGGCGCATCTCGGCATCCTGGCACGCGCCGGCATCGTGCGATCCGAGCGGCATAGCAGGTCGATCATCTACCGCGCCGACCTTGATGGCCTGCGGGCGCTGACGCTGTTCCTGGTCAAGGACTGCTGCGCCGGCGCGCCGGAATTGTGCGTGCCGCTTCTCGCCGAACTCACCCCCTGCTGCTGAAAGGACGCGCCGTGGCCGTCGACATCGTGATCTACCACAACCCTGCCTGCGGCACGTCGCGCAACACGCTGGCGATGATCCGCAACGCCGGCATCGAACCGCACGTGGTCGAGTATCTGAAGACCCCGCCGTCGCGCGCGTTGTTGGTCGAACTGATCGACCGTGCCGTCATCACGCCCCGCGACCTGCTACGCGAGAAGGGCACGCCCTACGCCGAACTCGGCCTTGCCGATGGCGCGCTGTCCGACGAGGCGCTGCTCGATGCGATGATGGCGCACCCGGTTCTGATCAACCGACCGCTGGTCGTCTCGCCCCTCGGTGTGAGGCTCTGCCGTCCATCCGAAACCGTTCTCGATCTGCTGCCGGAGCCGCAGCAGGGCGCCTTTGCCAAGGAAGACGGCGAACAGGTCGCCAATGCCTCGGGGCAGCGCATCGCCTGATGCTCCTCGCGCTGGCCATCTTCGTCGTTACAATCACGCTCGTCATCTGGCAGCCCCGAGGCCTCGGCATCGGGTGGAGCGCGCTGGGCGGTGCGGCCGTGGCGCTGCTGCTCGGGGTGGTCTCGCTGTCCGACGTGCCGGCGGTATGGGGCATCGTCTGGAACGCGACCGCCACGTTCGTCGCAATCATCATCGTCAGCCTGCTGCTGGACGAGGCCGGATTCTTCGAATGGGCCGCGCTCCATGTCGCGCGCTGGGGCGGTGGGCATGGCCGACGGCTGTTCGTCCTGATCGTGCTGCTGGGGGCGGCGGTGTCGGCGTTGTTCGCCAATGACGGTGCGGCGCTGATCCTGACACCGATCGTCATCGCGATGCTGCGGGCACTCGGATACAAGGACAAGGCGACGCTGGCGTTCGTCATGGCGGCGGGGTTCGTCGCGGACACCGCCAGCCTGCCGCTGATCGTCTCCAACCTCGTCAATATCGTGTCGGCCGACTTCTTCCGCATCGGCTTTGCGGATTATGCGTCCGTGATGGTGCCGGTCGATCTGGCATCGATCGCTGCCACATTGGTCGTGCTGCTGCTGTTTTTCCGGCGTGACGTACCGGCGAGCTACGACGTGGCGCAGCTCCGCGCCCCGGCAGACGCGATCCGCGATCCTGCCACGTTCAAGGCCGGCTGGGTCGTCCTTGCCGCCCTGCTCGCCGGCTTCTTTTTCCTTGAGCCCATCGGCGTGCCCGTCAGCGCCGTCGCCACCGCCGGCGCGGTCCTGCTGCTCGTCATCGCCGGACGCGGCGACGTCATCGAAACCCGCAAGGTGCTGGCCGGGGCGCCATGGCAGGTCGTCATCTTCTCGCTCGGCATGTACCTGGTCGTCTACGGCCTGCGGAACGCCGACCTGACCGACCACCTCGCCGGCCTTCTCGATCGCGCCGCCCAGGGGGGCGTGTGGGGTGCGGCCTTCGGCACCGGAATCATCGCTGCTTTGCTGTCGTCGGTCATGAACAACATGCCGACCGTTTTGATCGGCGCGCTGTCGATCGACGCGAGCCACGCCACAGGCGTGGTCAAGGACGCCATGATCTATGCCAATGTGATCGGCTGCGACCTCGGCCCCAAGATCACGCCGATCGGCTCGCTCGCGACGTTGCTGTGGCTGCACGTCCTGGGGCAGAAAGGCATCCGGATCGACTGGGGCTATTATTTCAAGGTTGGCGCGACGATGACCGTCCCGGTGTTGCTGGTGACGCTCGCGGCGCTGGCGCTCCGGCTCAGTGCCGTATGATCTCCAACTCGACCAGACACCGCACCTGATGCCGCTGCGCACGCTCCCCGATCCCGATCACCTTCCCGCGCTTGATCGACGCTATGCGCTGGCCCGGCCCGCTACCGGGTTGGGTGCTGGCGACCCGCCCCCGCGCATTCTGCTGCTCCACGGCTCGTTGCGGGAGCGGTCCTATTCCAGGTTGTGCGTCGAGGAGGCCGCGCGGCTGCTCCGATTCTTCGGTGCGGAAACTCGCATCTTCGATCCCTCGACCCTGCCGCTCCCGGACCAAGTGACCGGTGACGACCATCCGGCCGTTCACGAATTGCGTGCGCTGTCGATGTGGTCGGAGGGGCAAGTGTGGTGCAGCCCCGAACGGCACGGCCAGATCAGCGCGATTATGAAGCTCCAGATCGACCACCTGCCGCTGTCGATGGGCGGGATGCGGCCGACACAGGGCCGGACCCTAGCCGTCATGCAGGTGTCGGCGGGATCGCAGTCATTCAACAGCGTGAACACCCTGCGCGTCCTCGGCCGATGGATGCGGATGGTGACGATCCCGAACCAGTCGAGCGTGGCCAAGGCATTCGCGGAGTTCGACGATGCCGGGCGGATGAAGCCGTCCGGCTATTACGACCGGATCGTCGATGTGATGGAAGAGCTGGTCCGCTTCACGGTCCTGCTGCGCCCGCATGCCGCGCAGCTCGTCGACCGTTACTCCGAACGCAAGGATGCCGGCGTGCCGATCGATGCGGCGACCGATCTCTCGAGCATCGCGACAGGGCCTCAATCAGGGAGCTGAGCGGCGGCGGCTGGCAGGCGTCGATCCACGGAACGCGGCCACGCGCTCAGGTCCAATACAGGATCCGCGCCATTGGGAGCAGGCGGCCGATTTCGGTCTCGAAGAAGGTGCGGAGCGCGCGCATCGTGGTGGCGTCGTAGACGAACTTCACCGAGCCGAACTTGGTGCGCTTCTCCGTGCGATTGCCCAGGCCCATGTCGAGGTCCGACCCCGGATACCAGCTTTCCAGCGTCGCCTTCGATCCCGGCGAATAGCGGTGCGTGATCAGCTCGACCGTCAAATCGAGTTGGGGGATGGCGGCGAGCAATTCGGCCACTTGCCCGATCAAGCCGCCATAGGCCCGTTCCCAGCCGGGTGCGGCGATGATCGGGGCGATGGTCAGGCCAATCGGGTAGCCGGCCTGCGCCATGCGGCCGAGCGCCGCGATCCGCGCCGCGACTGGACTGGTACCGCCTTCGAAGCGGGCGAAGGCGGCGGGGTTGAGTGATGCGCGCATGCGCGTACGGCCGCCGTGCTCGAGCTGCAGCAACGGTGCGACGGCATCGAACTTGCTGGTGAAACGCAATTGCGCGTCGGCCTGCCACGCGCCGAACCATGCGATCAGCGCCGATAGCGAGCCGGTGAGATGTTCGAGCGCGAGCGGATCGGTGTAGCAGCTCGCCTCGAACGTCGTGCCTTCGTGCACGCGCGCCGCCGAGCGCGAGGTGATCGTGCCTTGCCCGAGATGCCTGGGTAGTTCGTCGATGATCTCGGGCAAATTGGCATAAGCGCGGGTGATCGGCGGGCCCTTCAGCGAACCCGCCAGGTAGCAGTAGCTGCAATGCGCCGGGCAGCCCTCGGCCAGGTCGACGCGCCAGTCGGCCGAGGGCGCGATCGGTTGCAGGCGGCGTTTGGACGGCGGCGCGACGACGATCGCCAGCGTCTGCTTGGCAGCGGCATAGGCCTGGCGCTCGTCGTCGGGGAAGGCCAGCGACAGCCGGTCCGACGGCAAGGTGCGCACGTCGATGCCCAGACTCGCGCAGCGCTCGGCGATCTCGCGGCCATGATCCCACGAAGCGGCGGACGGCGTGATCAGCACCTGTTTGGGTCGCCACAGCTTCGCTGCCCGCACTTCTGCGGGAAGCGGTGGGTTCATGAGATCCAACATGCGCGACATAACGCGCGAGCGCGTCGTTCGGGTCGCCTCGCCCGCGGGTTTGTGGCACAGGCGCGATGCGAACGGCAGACAGCTTTCGTTCAGGGCACGAGGAATAGGCGGCCGCGATGTTACTTCTCACCCTTGCCGCGCTGCAGATGGCGAGCGCGCCGCTTCGCCTCGACACGGCGCAATGTCGCCCGGGCACCGCCCACCCCGTCATCGTGCGCATCACCGGCTTTGCCAACCGCGCCGGACGCATCCGCGTGCGCCTGTTCGGCGGACCGCCGTCGAGCTATTTCGATAAGCGCAAGGCGCTGGTGCGCACCGAATTCGCCGTGCCGAGAAGCGGCGTGGTGGAGATCTGCGTGCCCGCCCCCCGCGCCGGCACCTATGCGGTGGACGTGCGCCACGATGTGAATGGCGACGGACAGACCGATCGGCAGGATGGCGGTGGCGCATCCGGCAACCCGCGGGTGAGCCTGCTCGACGTGCTGTTGTCGCGCAAGCCCGACACGCGCCGCGTGCAGTTCAGCGTGGGTGACGGCAACACGATCGTGCCGGTGACGTTGATGTATCTGCAAGGCGGGTCCGTTCGCCCGATCAACGGCGCGAACTGATCCGTCGCGGCATCGTTGATCTGGCCCGGCCGGCGCCCTATGCACAGGCGTAACGGCTCGACTTACCAGTACGCGCCGATTTCGTCATTGGAACGCACGTGACCCAACCGATCCTGGCGCCGCTGCCCGCCGTTCCAGGCCATTCGGCGGTGCTGCGCCCATGAGGCACTGGTTCGCCGACGGCGTGTTCCGCACCGTGCTGCGCAATGCGGGCTATCTCGGATCGACTAAGCTGGTCGGCGCGGCGCTGGGGCTGATCGCGCTGGCCTGTGCCGGGCGGGGCCTGACGCCTGCCTTGTTCGGCGTGCTGATGATCATCCACACCTATGCGACGGGCGCGGGCGGGTTGGTGAAGTTCCAGACCTGGCAATATATCGTGCGCTACGCGACCCCTGCGCTGCTGCATGGCGACGAGGTGCGCGCGAAGGACGTAATCCGCTTCGCCTTCGGGCTCGATCTGGCAAGCGGCATGGTCGGCATGGTCGGGGCGATGCTGCTATTGCCGTGGCTGGCCGGCTATTTCGGGATCGGGGGCGACTATCTGTACGTCGCCCTGGCCTATTGCACCTTGGTGCCGACGATGGCCGAGGCGACCGCGACGGGCAGCTTGCGCGTGCTCGATCGGTTCGACCTGATCGCGGCGCAGCAATTGGTGACCCCACTGCTGCGCGGTGCCGGCGCGCTGATCGCCTATTGGGGGGATTTCGGCCTGCCGGGCTTCGTGATCGCCTGGTATGTGGGGGACCTGTCGGGCGATCTGGTGCTGTGGGGCTTTGCCGTGCGCGAATTGAAGCGGCGCGGCATGCTGGATGCGTTGCGCCCCGGCATGTTCGGCGTGGCGCGGCGCCTGCCCGAGGCGTGGAAGTTCGTGTGGACGACGAATGCCGCCCACACCGTCTATGCCGCCTGGGGGCCGCTCAGCAATCTGGTGGTGGCGACGATCCTGGGGCCGGTCGCCGCCGGCCTGTACAAGATCGCCAGCACCCTGCTCGATTCGGCGACCAAGCCCGCCGAATTGCTTCGGCGCGGCTATTATCCCGAGATCATGCGGCTCGACCCGCGTGAGCCGCGGCCCTGGCTGCTGGGGCTGCGCACCGGTCTGCTCGCCGGGATGGCCGGGCTGGTAGTGGTGGGAATCGTGTTGCTCGGCGGCAAGCCGCTGATCGCGCTGGCGTTCGGCGCCAAATATCTCGCCGCGTTCGATCTGCTGCGGCTGATGGTCTTTTCGCTGGCGATCCAGATGGCGACCTTCCCGCTCGAATCCCTGCTCTATATGGCGGGCCGGCAGCGTGCCGCGTTGATCGCGCAGGTCGTCGCGGTCACTGCCTATCTGATGATGCTGGGCGTGCTGACGCACCGCTTCGGCCTGATCGGTGCCGGGCTGGCTTATCTGCTGGGCACGGTGATGATAGCGTTGTGCATGCTGGTGGCGACGCTCGATGCGTACCGCAAACGCGGAACGTTGCCCTGGTCGGGGTCGGGGTCGGGGTCGGGGTCGGGGGCGGGGGCGGTGCCGGCATAAGTATCGGCCGACCGTATCGGCTGCGGCAGGCACGAAAACGTGCGCCGACATGGCATGGCTGCCACATTAAAGTCGAAAAGCACGTACAAGGTGCCAAGGAATGCGATGGATAACCGCTGGTAACAATGAGCGGGCATCCTATTTAGATGCAGATCGTTGCGTTTTCGTGACGGTTGCGACAAGGCCAGGCGAAGCGATGAACACGAGATTACCGGGTGCCGCGAAAAGCGACCAGACGCACGGGCTCGTGGCGTTCGAGGGCGCGCAACTGCAGGAGCGTGCCGCAGCACGGCTGCGGGTGGCAGCACAGCGGGTCGAGCCGGAAGTCCGCATCGGCGTGATCCACAATATCCGCGCGCGTCACAATATCGCCAGCCACCCGCCGCTGGTGGTCGCCGGATGCGAGCATGCCATGCCGCGGTCGCATGCCGAACTGCACGACGTACTGGCGCATTTCGCCTCGCACGGGGTCAACGCGCTGGTCATCGATGGTGGCGACGGCACGGTGCGCGACGTGCTGTCCGCTGCGCCGGGCCATTTCCCCGACGCCTTTCCCCGCATCGCCATCATCCCCTCGGGCAAGACCAACGCCCTGACGCAGGATCTCGGCATTCCGGACGATTGGACGACCGCCGATGCGGTGCGCGCGGTCACCGCTGGCCATACGCAGCAGCGGCATCCGCTCGAGGTGTGGCGCCCGAAAGCACTGCGTGCCGAGTTGCGTGGCTTCATCTTCGGTGCGGGCGCCTTCGTGCGCGCGACCGAGCTGGCCCAGACGACGCATCGGTTCGGGGCGTTCAACGGCCTTGCCGTCGGCCTGTCGATCTTCGGCGCGGTGGCGCAGACATTGTTCGGTGGACGCGACAATTCGTGGCGGCGCGGCGAGCCGATGCGGATCGCGCCGGCCGGCGGCCCACGCGCCGGCGAGGTGCTGGATGGCCCGCAATACATGCTGCTGGGATCGACGCTCAGCCGCATGCCGCTGGGCATCAAGCCGTTCGGGGCGGAGCGGCCGGGATTAAAGACCTTGCGGATCGACGCCTCGCCACGGCGGCTGGTGGCGGCCTTGCCGGCGCTGCTCGGCGGCATGGACCGGCCGTGGCTTGCATCGGCGGGCTATCATCGTGAAGATGCCGAGCGTATCGATGTGACGTTGAACAGTGGCTTCATCCTGGATGGTGAGATGTTCGAAGGCGGCGAGATAAGCCTGCGGCAGGGCGCCGCGATCACGTTCGTGGTCCCATGAACGACGTCCAGCGGTTCATTGCCGATGAGATGACGGTCGAGGTCTCGCCCGCGATCGAGACCGTCGGGCGCACCTTGGCGGCGCGGCTGAACGGCATTGCGGTGCTGTTCTACGGCTCCTCGCTGCGCACCGGGGATCTGGAGGGCGTGCTCGATTTCTACGTCCTGATCGATCGCCCGAGCGGTACGCTGCTGCGTCGTACGGGCATGCGCTGGCTATGGCCGGACGTCAGCTTCCACGAGGTGACCGTGGATAGCCAGGTGCTGCGCGCCAAGGTCGCGACGATGCCGATCGAGACCTTCGAACTCGCCACGCGCGGATCGTTCGTCGACACCACGATCTGGGCGCGCTTCGTACAGCCCGCCGGTTTGCTCTGGGCAGCGACCGCGGCGGTCGAGCGGCGGGTGATCGATGCGGTATCGGAGGCGGTGTTCACCGCGGCGCGCTTTGCCGCCGTGCTGGGGCCCAAGCAGGGCAGCGTACGCGATTACTGGCTGGCGCTGTTCCGAGAGACCTATTGCACCGAGATGCGCGTCGAGCCGCCGGGCCGCGAGCAGCAGATCCTGGTCTATGATCCCGGCCGCTACGATCGCCTGTTGCCGCTCGCCTGGGATTCGGCCGGCATCGATTACACGCTGAGCGACGGCATCATCACGCCGCGGCTGCGCTTCGACATGCTGCGCTCGATCACCCAGGCGTGGCTGGCGCGCGTCCGCGTCGGCAAGGCGCTCAACCTGGCGCGGCTGGTGAAGGCGACCTTCACCTTCGACGGTGCGGCGCGTTACGGTTTGTGGAAGCTCCAGCGCCACACCGGCATCGAGGTTGCGCTGACCCCGTGGCGCGAGCGCCATCCGGTGCTGGCGGCGCCTGGCGTGCTTTGGCGGGTATTGCGTACCCAGACGCCGTGAGCTTCAACGCCTTGGTGCTGGCGGGCTCGCGTGGCGGACGCGATCCCGTGGCCGATTATGCCGGAGTGACCGACAAGGCGCTGATCGTCGTGGGCGGACGGACGATGCTGGCGCGGGTCACAGACGCGCTGCGCGGCGCCGGGGCCGAACGGATCGTGGTCGTGGTATCGTCGACGGCGGTGCGCGATCATGCCCGGGCGCTGGGGCTGGAGACGATCGACGGCGCGGCGGGGCCAAGCGAGAGCGCCGGCCGCGGTTTCGCGCTGCTCGGCGCGCCGTTGCTGGTGACCACTGCCGATCACGCGCTGCTGGAGCCGGACTGGATCATGCAGTTCATCGCCAACGTGCCACCGGGCGCGGATGTCGCCGCCTTGCTGGCCAGGCGAGATACGGTCGAGCGGGCGATGCCCGAGACCAAGCGCACCTATCTGCGCTTCTCGGACGGTGCCTGGTCTGGGTGCAACCTGTTCTACCTGGCGACGCCGCAGGCCGCTGCCGCCGTCAAGCTGTGGCAGCGCGTCGAACGCGATCGCAAACGGCCGTGGCGGATCGTCCGGCGACTGGGGCCGGGATTGCTGCTGCGCTACGTCATCGGACGGCTGCCGCTATCGACCGCGCTCAGCCATCTCGGCAAGACCGCGGGGATCTCGGCGTCGATGGTGGCGTCGCCTTACGGCCTTGCCGCGGTCGACGTCGACAAGCCCTCGGACCTCGATCTGGTGCGGGGGCTGATTTAAGGCGCGATGACTTTACGATGACTCATTCGTGTCGGGCGAAGTCGAGACACCCATCCCTAAGCTAGATGACTTCACTTCTACCGTTCGTGCTGAGTAGAGACCGAGTAGGCCGCAGGCCGTATCGAGGGCTCGTATCGAAGCACCTTGGAGCGCGGTATCGCGTGTCCTTCGATACGCCCTCTCGATACGCGCTTCGCGCTACTCGATGCCTGTCCTGAGCGCCTGCCCTTGCAGGCAGTCGAAGGGGCTACTCAGGACGAACGGGGTGAGACTGCCTGAAGAGAACGATGACGATACGTTAACCCGTTCGTGTCGAACGGAAGGTGATTAGTCATTCTGAAGGCAGAGCGTGCGGTACGGTGGACCTCGGAACAAGTCCTGGGTGACGGGTAGGGGATCGCAGCACGAAGATCGTCCGTCCTGCCGCAACCCCGCAGTCGACTAAACCCCCGCGGCTTTGTAGGGACGGGCCGTGCCCGATCAACAGCCCGATGCGCCGCTCACCCCAGACGTCAATTGCTGGCGGATCGAGCAGGCGGATGCCGCTTCCGTCATCGTCGATGCCGATGATTATTTCCGTTTCGCGCGCTCGGCCATGCTGAAGGCCAGGCGCCGCATCATGCTGATCGGCTGGGACTTCGATGCGCGGATCAATCTCGGCGAAAGCAGCGAGGCGCCCGATGCGCCTGCCAAGGTCGGCGAGTTCATCCTGTGGCTGGTCAACCGCAACCCCGAACTGGAAGTCTATCTGCTGCGCTGGGACATGGGCGCGCTCAAGACCCTGTTCCGGGGATCGACGGTGCTGACGATGCTGAAGTGGATGCGGCACCCGCGCATCCATACCAAGCTGGACGCCAAGCATCCGCCGGCCGCGTCGCATCACCAGAAGATCGTGGTGATCGACGATTGCTTCGCCTTTTGCGGCGGGATCGACATGACCGGCGACCGCTGGGACACACGGCAACACATCGATAACGATCCCGGCCGCCATCGCCCCAACGGCACGCCGTACAAGCCGTGGCACGATGCCACTACGGCGCTGACCGGGCCGGTCGCCGCCGCGCTGGGCGAACATGCGCGCGCGCGCTGGGAACGGGCGGGCGGACCGCCACTCGCCCCGATCACCGGCGCCAACGACTGCTGGCCGGACGATCTGGTCAAGGATTTCGAGCATGTCGCGGTGGCGATCGCCCGCTCGTCGCCCGAAATGGCGGATTGCGCCCCGGTGACCGAGATCGAGCGGCTATACCTCGACCAGATCGCGCGGGCGAAGCGCATGATCTATGCCGAGAGCCAATATTTCGCTTCGCGCCGCATTGCCGAGGCGATCGCCAAGCGGCTCGAGGAGGAAGACGGGCCGGAGATCGTGCTGATCAATCCGGTGTCGGCCCAGGGCTGGCTGGAGCCGGTGGCGATGGATACTGCGCGCGCGCGCCTGTACGAGTCGTTGCGCGGGCGGGACAAGCACCGGCGCTTTCGCATCTATCACGCCTATACCGCCGGCGGCGAGGCGATCTACGTCCATGCCAAAATCATGATCGTGGACGATCGTACGTTGCGCGTAGGCTCCTCGAACATGAACAATCGTTCGCTGCGGCTCGATACCGAATGCGATGTCACGATCGACGCGGCGCAACCGGGCAACGAGCAGGTCGGCCCGACCATCCTGGCGATCCGGGACGGACTGCTGGCCGAGCATCTCGGCCTGCCACGCGACGAGGTGACCGCGCATCTCGCCGGCTCGCAATCGCTGATCGCGACGATCGAGGCACTGCGCGGTGAAGGCAAGACGCTGCGCCCTTATGAGCCCCCGGAACTCTCCGACATGAAGGCGTGGCTGGCGGACAACGAGGTGCTCGATGCCGAAGGGCCTGGGCAGATGTTCGAGGGGATCGGCAAGGGGGGCCTGTTTCGGCGCTTGCGGCCCGCCTGATCGAGCCGTCGGCACGATCGCGCACAGCGCACGCGACGGGACCTGACCTTTCTACCCGATCGTGCGTATAGGGGGCGATGCTCGCCGCCCGCCTTCGCCATTTCCTGACCGAGGAACGCTGGGAATTCGCCCCGCACGAACGCGCGATCATGCCCGGATCGCCAGCGTCGCCCGATCATCCGAAGGAGCGCCGGCTCGCATACGGCGCCATCGCCGTGCTGGTCGGCCTGACCGGCGGGCTCGGGACGGCGCTGATCTCGGTCAACACCGTGCAGTTGCAGGGCTCGCTAGGGCTCGATCCGGCGGAGATCGCCTGGCTGCCGACCGTCTATGTGATGACCAATGCGTCGATCAACCTGCTACTGATCAAGTTTCGCCAGCAATATGGCCTGCGCCCATTCACGCTGATCTTCCTCGGCCTCTACGTGCTGCTGACCTTCGCGCATCTGTTCGTCAGCGACTTCTCGTCCGCCGTCGCGGTGCGCGCGGCCAGCGGCATGGCCGGCGCCGCTTTGTCGTCGCTCAGCCTCTATTACATGATGCAGGCGCTGCCCGCCAAATGGCGGCTGAAGGCGATCGTCGTCGGCATCGGCATCCCGCAATGCGCCATTCCGCTGGCGCGCCTGTTCTCGCCCGAACTGCTCGCCATGTCGCAGTGGCGCGCCTTGTACCTGTTCGAACTCGGCCTGGCCCTGCTGTCGCTGGCCGCGGTCAGCCTGCTCCGCCTGCCGCCGACCGATCGGCGCCCGGCGTTCGAACGGCTCGATTTCGTGACCTTCATCCTGTTTGGCGGCAGCGTCGCGCTGTTCGCGGCGGTGCTCGGCGAAGGACGGATCGTGTGGTGGCGCGACACGCCGTGGATCGGCTGGGCGCTCGCCGCCGCGATCCCGATGTTCGCCGCCGCGCTGATCGTCGAGCATGGCCGCGCCAACCCGCTGCTCAACACGCGCTGGCTGGGCAGTGCCGACATCCTGCGCTTCACCGTGGTCACGATCATGGCGCGGATCGTGCTGTCGGAACAGACCTATGCCGCGGTCGGTCTGCTGACGGTGCTGGGCCAAAACAACGATCAACTCGGCACGCTGTACACGATCATCTTCCTCGCCTCGATCGCTGGCGTCGTGGCGAGTGCGGTGACGCTGAACGTCGAGAAGCTGACCCATCCGGTGATGCTGGCCATCGGGCTGGTTGCCGTGGCCGCCTTCGTCGACTCCTACTCCACCAACCTGACGCGCGCGGCGCAGCTATATTGGACGCAAGGGGTGATCGCCTTTGCCGCGACCTTCTTCCTGGGGCCGGCCTTGCTGTTCGGCATGACCCGCGCGTTGCAGCAGGGGACCGGACACATCATCAGCTTTCTCGCGCTGTTCGGCCTGGTCAACGGCATTGGCGGCCTCGCGGGTTCCGCGCTGCTCGGCACGTATCAGAGCTATGCCGAGAAGGCGCATAGTGCGGCGATCGTGCAGAATATCGATCCGACCGACCCGATCGTGCAGGCGCGCATCACCGCGGGCGGCGCGGGTGTGGCGCGGGTGATGGGCGATGCCACGCTGCGCACTGCCGAGGGTGGCGCGCTGCTATCGCAGACGGCGACGCGCGAGGCGAACGTGCTTGCCTATGACGATACGTTCCGGCTGATCGGCATCCTCGCAACGCTGACGACGCTGTATCTCGGCTTCCTGCTGGCACGTCGTGGGTGGCGCGAGCGGCGCGATGCGGTACGTGGGGTAACGACATGACCGATACCCGCTCCCCCGATGGCCCGATGGCCGACATCAATGTACCGCCGGTCAGCGCCGCCCCGGTGACGGAGGAACGTGCCGCCGAAGCCGCGCCGGTCCCGTCCGGCTGGCGCCCGCCGCGCACCTCGCGCACTGCGATGTGGGTCATCGTGGTGCTTGCCATCGTCGGCATCGCCGCCGTGCTTGCCGCCTGGCGCCTGCCGCCGTTCACCAGCGCCACGCAGTCGACCGACAACGCCTATGTTCGCGGCCGCACTACGGTGATCAGCCCGCAAGTGTCGGGCTATGTCACGCAGGTGCTGGTGCGCGATTTCGATCTGGTCGCGCAGGGGCAGGCGCTGGTCAGGATCGACGACCGCATCTACCGCCAGCGCATCGAGCAAGCCGGCGCAACCGTTGCCGCGCAATCCGCGACGCTCGCCAATGCCGATCAGGCCGCCCGCTCGCGCGCCGCCAGCCTGCAAGCGCAGGATGCCGCCGTCGCCAACGCACAGGCGCAGTTGCTGCGCGCGCAGGCGGACATGGCACGCGTCAACGATCTCGTCACCGATGGCTCGGTATCGCTGCGCGAACGCGACCAGACACTTGCCGCACTCCGCCAGGCGCAGGCCGGCGTGCTGCAGGCGAAGGCCGCGCGCGAGATCGCGCGTCAGGACATCCGCACTGTCGCAGTCGGGCGCGGTGGCCAGCAGGCCGGCGTCTCGGGTGCCGAGGCGGCACGGCGGCTGGCGCAGATCGATCTCGACAATACGATCGTTCGCGCACCCGAGGCCGGTCGGCTGAGCGAGGTCGGGGTGCGGCTCGGCCAATATGTCACCGCCGGATCGCAGTTGATGTTCCTGGTGCCGGCCGACACCTGGGTGATCGCCAATTACAAGGAAGCGCAGACCGCACGGATGGCAGTGGGCCAGCCCGCGAGTTTCACCGTCGACGGCCTGGGCGGCGAGCGGCTGACCGGCCGCGTTGAGAAGATCTCGCCCGCTGCGGGGTCGGAATTCGCCGTTCTGAAGTCCGACAATGCCACCGGCAATTTCACCAAGGTGCCGCAGCGGATCGCGGTGCGCATCCGCATCGATCCGGGCCAGCGGCTGATCGACCGCTTGCGCCCGGGCATGTCGGTGCAGGCGCGCGTCGATACGGCCGGCGGGCCATCGGTCAAGTGAGGCGTGCCGGCTCGATCGGTGTCCTGATGGCGATGCTTCTGGTGTCGGCCTGTATCGGCCCGCGCCCTGCCGCACCGGCCGCAACTGCCATCGTCGCGCCACCCGCCTGGCGCACTGCGCTCGGACCGGGTGCGCCGATCCGGGCCGATTGGTGGTCGGCGTTCGGCGACCCGGTATTGACCGCGCTGGTCGAGCGCGCGCTGGCCAACAATCCCGATCTCGGTTCGGCCGTGGCGCGAATCGAGGAAGCGCGCGCCGCAGAACGCCTGTCGCGCGCCCAGCTCTTGCCGTCGATTGGCGGCACGCTGCCGGCGTCGGATGCCCGGGCGGTCAACGCGTTCGGCGTTCCCGGCACCAATTTCGGCGCGCAGCCGGGCCTCACCGCCAGCTACGATCTCGACCTGTTCGGCCGTCTGCGCCAGGCGCGCGGCGCGGCGCGGGCGCAATTGCTGGCAAGCGAAGGTGCCAGCGACACGGTGCGGCTCGGCATCGCCAGTAGTGTCGCGAGCGGCTACATCACGCTGCGTGCGCTCGATGCCCGCCTGGCGGTCGCCCGCGACACGCTGGCGGCACGTGGCGAAGGGCTGCGCATCGCCCGCCGTCGCGCGCAGACCGGTTATACTTCCAACCTCGAACTGCATCAGGCGGAAGGCGAATATCACGCCACCGAGCAGCTCGTGCCGCAAACCCTGCTGGCCATTGCACGGCAGGAAAACGCGCTCAGCCTGTTGCTCGGGGATGCGCCGGCGGCGAGCGCCCGCGGCGTCGCGCTCGATCGGTTCGCCACGCCGGCGATTCCCGACGGCCTTCCCGCCGACCTGCTGCGCCGCCGCCCGGACCTGTTCCAGGCCGAACAGACTTTGGTCGCCGCCGACCGGACACTGGACAGCGCGCGTGCCGCCTTGCTCCCCAATGTCGGGCTCACCGGATCGGCCGGGCTCGTCCTGTCGACCGCTTTGTCCAACCCGGTCGGCGTCTTCTCCTTGGGTGCGAGCGTGCTGTCGCCCATATTCGATGGCGGACGGTTGCGCAGCCAGGCCGACATCACCGTCGCCCGGCGCGACCAGGCCGCCTTTGCCTATCGCCGCGCCGCGCTCGTCGCCTTCCGCGAGGTGGACGACAGTCTCGCCGGGGCGCGTCGCTTGGGCGAACAGGCGGTGGCGATCACCGCGCAGCGCGATGCGCTCGCCGCTGCGCTACGCAATGCCGCCAACCGCTACCGCGCCGGCTATTCCTCCTATCTCGACCAGCTCGACACACAGCGCGGCTTGCTGACGGCCGAGCTGGCACTGGTTCAGGCGCGGGCCGATCGGCTGACGGCTTATGTCGCGCTGTACCAGGCGTTCGGGGGTGGCTGGTCGGAAGGTGATATTGCGGCGGTGCGCCGGTAGGAGCCCCCATCCCCGGCGAAGCCCGTGGTCCAGTTGTGGAACAGAAGTTGGCATGCGGAGCGCGTCGTTACATCGACCTGTCCGCCTAGGCCCCGGCCTTCGCCGGGGAACTGGCGCTTGGACAGCCAGCAACTCAGGCTGCCCCCGTCACCTTGCCAGGATCATCCCGTCAATCGCTTGCGCGACGCCGTCGGCATCGTTCCCGCCGGTCACCAGATCGGCTTGCTCCCGTACCGCCGCAGGGCCCTGCCCCATCGCGATCGACAGGCCGGCGCGTGCGAACATCGGTACGTCGTTGGCCTGATCGCCGATCGCCGCAATGGCGGACAGGGACACGCCCATCGCGTCGGCCAGCGCGGTGATACCGTCGCCCTTGTTGGCGGCAGGTGCGGTGATATCCAGGTAATAGGCCTGGGACTGCATGATCGTCGCGCGGCTCGACAAGGGCGCGGCGCGCTGCGCGAGATCGATCAGCAAGGCGGCATCGTCGCTGACGAAAGTGATCTTGTCGGCGCGATCGTAGAGCGGGGTAAAATCGGTGGTGATGACCGGCGCCTGGTTCGACGCCAGCCGCTCGCTGCCGACATGCGCGCCCTGATCGGTGCTGGCATACCAGAGATCGTCGGCGAACAGCCAGACATCCACGGCCACGCCCTCGGCCAAGGCCATGATCTGCTCGACCACGTCGCGGTCGACGCGGTGCTGGCACAAGATGCTGCCGTCGCGGCGGAACACCGTGCCGCCGTTGAACGCGCCCATCGGCGCGTCGATCGCCAGCGTCTCGGCGATCGGCATCATGCCCGATCGCGGCCGCGCGCTGATGATCGTGAACGCGACGCCTGCTGCGGTCAGCCGTGCGACCGCCTCCAGCGTCGATGGCGCGAGCTGCTTGCGCTTGTCGACCAGCGTGCCGTCGACATCGGAAACCACCAGCTTGATCGCGCCTGCCGTGCCGTCGCTCACTGCGGCATCTCGACATGCCCGCCAAAGCCGTAGCGCATCGCCGACAGCAACTTGTCGCCGAACGTATGATCCACCCGGCTGCGGTAGCGCGCGAAAAGCGCCGCGGTCAGCACGTTGGCTGGGACTTTCTCCTCCATCGCCGCGTCGATCGTCCACTGCCCCTCGCCCGAATCCGCGACGTTGCCGCTGAACTGTTCGAGGTTCATGTCGTTGGCGAGTGCGATCGCCGAAAGATCGAGCAGCCAGGACGAGATCACGCTGCCGCGCCGCCACACTTCGGCGATGTCGGTCAGGTTGAGATCGAAACGCTCGTCCTCGGGCAGCTTATCGGACGACTTGCCCTTCAGGATGTCGAAGCCCTCGGCATAGGCCTGCATCAGGCCGTATTCGATGCCGTTGTGCACCATCTTGACGAAATGCCCGGCACCCGCCGGGCCGGCATGGATATAGCCCTGCTCGGCGCGGTGATCCTCGCCGTCATTCTCCATCCGGTTCGGCGTGCGCGGGATGGTGCCCACGCCCGGCGCGAGTGCCGCCAGCATCGGATCGATATGGTCGATCGCCGCCTTTTCGCCGCCGACCATCATGCAATAGCCGCGATCCAGACCCCATACGCCGCCCGAGGTGCCGACATCGACGTACCGGATACCGCTTTCCGCCAGATGCTTGGCGCGGCGGATATCGTCCTTGTAGAAGGAATTGCCGCCATCGATGATGATGTCGCCCGCGCTGGCGAAACCGCGGATCGTCTCGATCGTGTCCTCGGTCGGCGCGCCCGCCGGCAGCATCACCCAGTAGATCGCCGGGCTGTCGAGCTTGGTTTTCATGTCCTCCAGCGAGGCTGCGGCGACGGCGCCGTCACCCGCCAGAGCCTCGACTGCCGGCGCATTGCGATCGAACACCACCGTCTCATGCCCTGCGCGCATCAGCCGCCGCGCGATGTTGCCGCCCATCCGGCCGAGGCCGATGATACCGATCTTCATGCTTCTGTCCTTCGAGATAGGTCATCCCCGGCGAACGCCGGGGTCCAGTTGGAAGACGATCGTAACGGCGGGCAGCACTTCGTCACTGCGACCGCCGCGACTGGACCCCGACGTCCGCCGGGGAAGTGCATTCAGGAAGCCGCTTCGACTGCCGGATGCTTGGCCGCGATCGCGCCCAGCAGGTCGTCAAACGCCTTGGAGAAGCTCGCCACGCCTTCGGTCACCAGCGTGTCGGTCACCTCGTCCAGGTCGAGCCCGAGCCGCTTGACCTCCTGCATCACGTGCCGTGCATCCTCGACGTCTGCACCGAGCGTGTTGCCGACCGTGCCGCGCTCGCGGAACGCATCGATCGTCTTGGGCGGCACGGTGTTGACCGTGTCCTTGCCGATCAGCGTATCGAGATAAAGCGTGTCGCGGTAATCGGGGTTCTTGGTGCCGGTCGAGGCCCAGAGCAGCCGTTGGACCATCGCGCCCTTCGCCGCCAGCTTCTGCCAGCGTTCCGAGGCAATGAACTCCTCGTACCAGGCATAGGCCATCTTGGCATTGGCGATGGCGACCTTGCCCTTCAGCGCCTTGGCTTCTTCGCCGCCTACGCCGGCATCGATCTTGTCGTCGATCTTGGAATCGATGCGGCTGACGAAGAAACTGGCCACGCTGGCGATGCGATCGATTGGCAGGTCATGCCGCACGCGCTCCTCCAGCCCCGCGACATAGGCCTCTGCCACCGCCTGATAGGCGGCGAGCGAGAACAACAAGGTCACGTTGACGTTGATCCCGGCGCGGATCGTCTCAGCAATGGCCGGGCAGCCCGCGGCGGTGCCGGGGATCTTGACCATCAGGTTGGGGCGATCGACCATCGCCCACAATTTCTGCGCCTCGGCGATCGTGCCATCGGTATCGTTGGCGAGATAGGGCGATACTTCCAGGCTGACATAGCCGTCCTTGCCGTTCAGCCGATCATAGACCGGGCGCAGCGTGTCGGCCGCGGCCTGGATGTCGAGGATCGCCAGATGTTCGTAGCGATCGATCGTCGCGGCGTCGGGATGGTCCTTGTCGTAAGCGGCGAGTTCCTCGTCATAGGCGTCGCCATGGCCCATCGCCTTTTCGAAGATCGACGGGTTGGAGGTGACGCCGGTCAGCCCATCCTCGTCGACCATCTTCTGCAGGCCGCCTTCGGCCAGGAACTTGCGATCGACGAAGTCGAGCCACAATGCCTGGCCGGCATTGGTGAGATCATTGAGACGGCCCATGGATCAATCCTTTCCGAGCAATTCGCGTGCGACCTTCACCGTGTTCTCGACGGTGAAGCCGTATTTATCCTGCAGCTTGGCCAGCGGTGCGGAGGCGCCGAAGGTCGACATGGTGATGGTCTTGCCTTCCATGCCGACATAGCGCGACCAGCCGATCTCGCCGCCCTGCTCGATCGCCAGCCGCGCCTTGACCGCGGTCGGCAGCACCGATTCCTTGTACGCCTCGTCCTGCATCTCGTACCGCGCCCAGCTCGGCAGCGACACGACGCGCGCGCGGACGCCCTCCGCCTTCAGCTTCTCATAGGCGCCGATCGCCAGCGACACTTCGCTGCCGGTGGCCATCAGGATCACTTCGGGATCTTCGCTGTCGGCCAGCACATAGCCGCCCTTCATCAGCCCCTCGGCCGAGGCGTATTTGGTCCGGTCGAGCGTCGGCAGCGCCTGGCGCGAGAAGATCAACGCCGCGGGGCGGTTGTTCTCGGTCAACGCGGCCTTCCATGCCCAGGCCGTCTCGTTCGCGTCGCAGGGGCGGATCGTGTCGAGCCCGGGGATCGCGCGCAGGGTGGCGAGATGCTCGATCGGCTGGTGCGTCGGCCCGTCCTCGCCCACGCCGATCGAATCGTGCGTGAAGATGAAGATCGTGCCCAGCTCCATGATCGCGGCCAGCCGGATCGGCGGGCGCATGTAATCGGAGAAGACCAGGAAGGTCGCGGAATAGGAGCGCAGGTGGGACAGCGCCATGCCGTTGACCACCGCGCCCATGCCGTGTTCGCGCACGCCGAAATGCAGGTTACGGCCGTCATAGCTCCCCGCCTGGAACGATCCGCCATCGTCGATATAGGTCTTGGTCGATGGCGCCAGATCGGCCGACCCGCCGATCAGCCAGGGCAGCTTGGGCGCGATCGCGTTCAGCACCTTGCCGCCGGCATCGCGCGACGCCATGCCCTTTTCGTCGGCGTCGAACACCGGAATGTCGGCATCCCAGCCCTCGGGCAGCCGATCGGCGAACAGCCCGTCGAGTTCCTTCGCGAGATCCGGTTCCGCCGCATGGTAGCGCTCGAGCGTCGCTTCCCATTCCTCGCGCAGCTTGGTGCCGCGATCGCCGATCGCCTTGTTGAACGCCTCCGCCACGCCTTCCGGCACCAGGAACTGTGCGTCTTCGGGCCAGCCATACGCCTTCTTGGTGCCGCGAATGTCATCCGCGGTCATCGCCTCGCCATGCGCCTTGGCAGTGCCCTGGATCGAGCTGCCATAGCCGATGATGCTCTTGACCACGATGAAGGTCGGCTTGTCGTCGGTCGCCCTGAACGTCTCGATCGCCGCGGCGACTGCTGCCGTGTCGTTGGCATCGTTCACGTGCAGCACGTTCCAGCCATAGGCCTCGAAGCGCTTGCCGACATCCTCGTCGAACGCGAGATCCGTGCCGCCTTCGATCGACACATGGTTCGAATCGTAGATCCAGCACAGGTTGGACAGCTTCAGGTGACCGGCCAGGCTCGCCGCCTCGCTCGCCACGCCCTCCATCATGTCGCCGTCACCGGCCAGCGTGTAGATGTCGTGATCGAACAGGGTGTAGCCCGGCTTGTTGTAGCGCGCCGCCAGCCAGCGCTCGGCGATCGCCATGCCGACCGAATTGCCGCAGCCCGCGCCCAGTGGGCCGGTGGTCGTCTCGACGCCCGTCGTGTGGCGATATTCCGGGTGACCGGGCGTGCGCGAGGACAATTGGCGGAACTGGCGGATGTCCTCCAGGCTCACCGCCGGCTCGCCGCTCGGCTTTCCGTCCTTGTCGATCTCCTTGATCCCCGCCAGGTGCAGCAGCGAATAGAGCAGCATCGAGGCATGGCCGACCGACAGCACGAAGCGATCGCGATTAGGCCAATCGGGGCGATCGGGATCGGTGCGCAGGAATTTTGACCAGAGCGTGTAGCCGACCGGTGCCAGCGCCATTGGCGTGCCGATATGGCCGGACTTGGCCTTGGCCACCGCATCCATCGACAGCGTGCGGATCGTGTCGATCGTCAGCCGATCGAGCGACCCATCCTCATGCAGGCCGGCGGGGGTGTCGGTCGCGGGGGCGTCGCTCATGATCATACTTCCTTGAGGCTGGAGGCACCCTCAACGCGAGGGGCGCGGCGAGGTTGCTTCTGCGTGCTTAACGGGTCCGGTCAAGCCGGGTTATGACACCATCCGACGCTATATAGGCGCTATCGATCTCGCGTAGGAACAATCCATGGCCGAGAACGCCCGGAATCGCCGCGAGTTGCCCGGCGAGCGCGACGGAATCGATCTCAGTGCCGAAAGCGCAGTCGAGCACGACATTATCCTGATCGGTGCGGTACGACCGATCGTCATGCCGCCGCAGAGTCGCCGCGCCGCCGAGCGACTCGATCCGTGCCGCCACGAAGCCGCGCGCGAGCGGCAGCACCTCGACCGGCACCGGTGCAGCACCCAGCCGCTCGACCCGCTTCGATCCATCGGCAATGGCGATCATGCGCCGTGCCGCGCTGGCGACGATCTTCTCGCGCAGCATCGCGCCCCCCGCCCCCTTTATCGCGCGCAGGTCGCCATCGATCTCGTCGACGCCATCGATGGCGAGATCGATGTCCGACAGGTCGTCGAGTGCCACCACCCGGATTCCGGCCGCCCGCGCCACGCGCTCGGTGGCACGCGAGGTCGCCACTGCGGTGATGTCCAATCCCGCCGCGACACGCTCGCCGAGATGCGCGATCAACCAGGCCGCGGTCGATCCGGTGCCCAGTCCGACGATCATGCCGGACACGATCTCCGCCGCCGCCGCCTCGGCCGCCAGCCTCTTGTCGTCGTCGCGGCTCACCGGGCCATCGCCGTCACGAACAAGGGCGAGCCGAGATGGCGGTCGAGCCAGCCGCGCAAGCGTGGCAGCGGCTGGCGCGCGAACCAGTCGCGATCCACGGCCGCGAACTGCCGCACGAACGGCATCACGGCGATATCGGTCAGCCCCCGGGTGGCGCGACACAGATTGTCGTGCGCCGTCAGCCGCTGCTCCAGCACGCCGAGCAACGTTAGTGCGGACTCGCGATGGTGGTGCGGATCGCCGCCTTGCCGATCAGGATATTTATAGCCGTCGAGGTGCCGCTTGAACGCCCCGTCATTCACCTCGATCAGCGCCGGATCGTCGCCGCCCAACCAATCCTCCGGATCGTTCAGCGCCAGCGCATGCCGCATGATCTCCAGGCTCTGCTCGATCACCCGGCCGTCTTCCAGCACCAACACCGGTACCGTGCCTTTCGGCGACGCGGCCAGCAACTCGGCCGGCTTGTCGCGCAGGCTGACCTCGCGCCGCTCGACCGTCATGCCGCTGACCAGCAAGGCCAGTCGCGCGCGGATCGCATAGGGGCAGCGGCGGAAGCTGTAGAGGATCGGCGATGGCATCGGCCCGCTATAGCCGCTCGGCACGCTTGTGCCAAAGCCGCGAGATGCATGGTTGCTATGATCGGTGCTTGCCCTGGCGTGCCGTGCGCCGCAAAGGCTCCCGCCGCCCCAGGAAAGTCCATCATGTATTCCCTTCCCGTGCTCGGATTCGATTTCGGTACGACCAACAGCGTCGTCGCTGCGGCACAGGGCGATGCCGAGCCCGATCTGGTGTCGTTCGACGCGCCGTCGGGCAGTGACGCGGTGTTCCGGTCCGCCTTGTGCTTCTGGCAGGACGAGGGGATATCCGGCGGGCTTGCCGCGGATGCCGGGCCATGGGCTATCGCCGAGTATCTCGACTATCCCGAGGGCAGCCGCTTCGTGCAATCGTTCAAGTCGGTCGCCGCCAGCGCGAGCTTCGAGCATGCCTCGATCTTCGACAAGCGCCTGCGCTTCGAGGATCTCGGCCGCCTGTTCCTCGACAAGTTGCGCGCACGATCGGGCGGCAAGCTCAAGGCGCCGCCTGCGCGGCTGATCGTCGGGCGCCCGGTCGAATATGCCGGCAGCCGTCCGGACGCGGCGCTTGCCAGGCGGCGCTACGATGCGATGTTCGCCGGGCTCGGCACCGAGATCCATTATGTCTACGAGCCGGTCGGCGCAGCCTACAGCTTTGCCGCGCGGCTGAGCGCGCCTGCAACCGTGCTGGTGGCGGATTTCGGCGGCGGGACGAGCGATTTCTCGATCGTGCGGATCGCCGGGCCGGGCGCGCCGCAACGGTGCGTGCCGCTGGGTGCGGCCGGCATCGGCATTGCCGGCGACCGCTTCGACTATCGCATCGTCGACCGGCTCGTCCTGCCGATGCTCGGCAAGGGCGGCACCTACAAGTCGTTCGACAAGCTGCTCGAGATCCCGCGCGGCTATTTCGCCGACTTCGCGGATTGGTCGAAGCTGGCGCTGATGCGCAACCGCCGGACGCTGACGGAGCTGGAGCAATTGCGCCGCAGCGCGACCGAGCCTGCCGCCATCACGCGGATGATCGCGGTGATCGAGCAGGAGTTGGGCTACAAATTATATGACGCCGTAGGGCAGCTGAAGCGCGCTTTGTCGCGCGAGGATGGGGCGCATTTCCACTTTGCCGGCGCCGGGCTGGAGATCGAAGCGGACGTGACCCGCGCCGAGTTCGACCTGTGGATCGCCGACGATATCGCGCGGATCGACCAGACAGTCGACCGGGCGCTGGTCGATGCGGGGACGGATGCAGGAGCGATCGACCGGGTGTTCCTGACCGGCGGCACCTCGCTTACTCCTGCGATCCGGGCGCTGTTCGCGCGCCGCTTCGGCGAGGAGAAGCTTGCCAGCGGTGGTGAGTTGACCTCGATCGCGCATGGCCTCGCGCTGATTGGCCAGGAGGACGATCTCGCCGCCTGGTCGGTGTAGAACGAGCGATGCTGGCAACTGAGTGAACGTCACCCCGGACTTGTTCCGGGGTCCACCGTGCCGCACGCTCTGCTCATGGCACTATGCGCATCGTAAGCCGCGTGGTGGACCCCCGGAACAAGTCCGGGGTGACGAATTGGGGGATGTAAACGCCCCAACCCCGAACACCGCGCCCTTACATCACTCGGCGGGCTGCGGCGCCTCGTCGCCGGGGTTCCCCAGCCGCGGCCGCGCTGGCGGCAGGCCGGGCCGGGGATCATGATCGACCACCGGTTGTCCTTCGTCGCCCGGCTTGTAGGACAGCAGCCGGTGCCCGAGCTTGCGGCCGATCGCGCGCTCGACCCCCAGGGCCAGGCTGAAGCTCGACGGGACGATCAGCAGCGTCAGCACGGTCGACAGGATCAGCCCGCCCATCACGGTGACGCTCATCGGTGCGCGGAACGAGGCGTCGCCGGTCAAGGCGAGCGCCGTCGGGATCATGCCCGCGACCATCGCCACCGTGGTCATCACGATTGGCTGCGCGCGCTTGTGCCCGGCATCCAGGATCGCGTCGAAACGGCGCACGCCCTTGCCCATTTCCTCCAGCGCGAAATCGACCAGCAGGATCGAGTTCTTGGCGACGATGCCGAGCAGCATCAGCAGGCCGATATAGACCGGCAGCGACACCGACATGCCGGCGATCTTGAGCGCGATGCACGCGCCGAGCGGCGCCAGGAACAGCGAGCCCAGATTGACGAACGGCGGCAGGAAACGGCGGTACAACAGCACAAGGACCGCGAACAGCAACAGGAAGCCCGAGGCGACCGCGATGATGATGTTGGTCACCAATTCGGCCTGCGCCTTGGATTGGCCGACCGTCAGCCGCGATACGCCGACCGGCAGTTCCTTGATCGCCGACAGCGCGTTGATCTGCTTCATCGCTTCGCCCTCGACGATCCCCGGCGAAAGATCGGCACCGATCGTCAGCTGACGCTGCTGCGCAATGCGCTCGATCTCGGTCGGCCCAGCGCCGAAACCGATATCGGCGACGACCTTCAGCGGCACCGATCCACCGGTCTGCGTCGGCACGGCGAGGTTCTCGATATTGGCCAGCCGTTCGCGCGACGTCTGGGCGAAGGCGACACGGATCGGAATCTGCCGGTCGGTGAGCGAATAGCGCGCCGAATTCTGATCGATATCGCCCATCGTCGCGACGCGGATCGCGTTGGACAAGGCCGAGGTGGTGATGCCGAGATCGGCGGCTAGATTCATCCGCGGGCGGATGACGATTTCCGGCCGGTTGAGCCCGCCCTCGATCCGCGGCGCCTGCAACACGCGCAGCGTGGACATCTGCGCGACGATCCGGTCTGCGGCCTGCTGCAACAATTCGGGATTGTCGCTGCCCAGGGTAATCGACAGATCGCGGCTCGGCCCGCCCCAGCCATTCTGGTTCTGGAACGACACGCGCGCATCGGGGATCGCCGCGAGTTGCGGCGCGACCGAGCGCTCGAACTGCGTGCTGGTTTGCTTGCGATGTTCGTCGAGCGTCACCGTGACGCGGCCATTGCCGATAAAGGCACGCTGATAGACCGAGACGACCATCGGCTTGTGTGCCGCCAGCATCTGCGCGACCTGGTTCACCACCTGCTCGGTACGCTGCAGCGTCGAGCCCGGCGGCAGCGCGACGGTGACGGTCGAGCGGTCATTGTCGGACTGCGGCTGGAATTCCTGCGGTAGCGTCGCGAAGATCACTACCGTCAGCACCAATGCCATCGCGGCGATGCCCATCACCCACACGCGGTGATCCATGAACCGTGCGAAGATCCGCCAGATGCCGCCCTTGGCCTGCGCCGCGCGCATCCGGGTGAGATCCACCGTCCAGCGCAGCGTCTTCATGTACAGCCGCATGACGACGCCGTCGGGCTTGGTGTTCTCGCCGTGATGACGCAGGAAATAGGCCGCGATCATAGGCGTCACCATGCGCGCAACGGCGAGGCTCATCAGCACCGCGGCGACCACGGTAAGCCCGAAATTCTTGAAGAACTGGCCCGAAATGCCGGGCATGACCGAGACGGGCAGAAACACCGCGACGATCGACATGGTCGTGGCGAGCACCGCCAGGCCGATCTCGTCGGCAGCATCGATCGATGCCTGGTAGGCGGTCTTGCCCATTTTCATATGGCGGACGATGTTCTCGATCTCGACGATCGCGTCATCGACCAGCACGCCCGCCACCAGGCTGAGCGCGAGCAATGTCATCTGGTTGAGGCTGAAGCCCATCAATTCCATGAAGAAGAAGGTCGGGATGGCGGAGAGCGGGATCGCCAGCGCCGAGATCGCGGTCGCGCGCCAATCCCGCAGGAACAGGAACACCACGAACACCGCGAGCACCGACCCCTCGATCATCGCGTCGATCGCACCGTGATAGGCCAGTTCGGTATCGTTGACGCTGGTCGACAGCATCTCGAAATGCACCTTGGGATTGCGCTTTTCGAGCTCCTTCAATTTCTCTTCCGCCGCGCGGTACACGCTCACGTCGGATGCACCCTTCGAGCGCTTGAAGTCGAACGATACAACCTGCTGCCCGTTGTACGCGGCGCGCGAGGTCTGCTCGGCAAAGGCATCGCGCACGTCAGCGATGTCGGCCAGGCGCACGGTGCGCCCGGTACCCAGGTTGATCTGCGTGTCGCCCAGCGTGCGCACATCGATGGCATTGCCCAGCACGCGCACCGATTGTTCGGATCCGCCGATCTGCGCCTTGCCGCCGGTGGCGTTGACGTTCACCTGGCGCAACTGCGCGTTGACCGCCGGTGCGGTCAGCCCCAGCGCCTGCAACTTGACCGGATCGAGGATCACGCGGATCTCGCGGCTGACGCCGCCGTTACGCTCCACCCCGCCCATGCCGGGGATCGACAGCAATTCCTTGGCCACGGTATCGTCGATGTACCAGCTCAATTGCTCGACGGTCATGTCGCTGGTGATCGCTGAGAAATTGGCGATGTCGTTATCCGACGTGTCGACGCGGCCGATCTGCGGCTCCAGGATGCCGTCGGGCAGGTTGCTGCGGATCTGGGTGATCGCGTCGCGCAGATCGTTGACCGCGCGATCGATATTGGCGCCGATCTTCAGCTGCAGCACGGTCTGCGAATTGCCCTCGGACACGGTTGAGCGCAGTTCATCCACGCCCTGCACGTTGCGTGCCGCGGCCTCGACCCGCTTGGTAACCTGCGTTTCGAGCTCGCTCGGGGCAGCGCCCGGCTGGCTGATCGAGACATAGGCGATCGGAAAATCGATATCCGGATTCTGGTTGACGTCGAGCCGCGCAAAACTGACGAGCCCCGCCAGCGTCAGCGCGATGAACAGCACGATCGGCGGCACCGGGTTGCGGATCGACCATGCCGAGATGTTCCGGAAGCTCATGCGCTTAGCCCTTGCTCGCCGCGGACGCAGCCGGCTTGGCGACGACCGGGTTGATCTTCTGGCCCGGGTTCAGGAACGCGCCGGCCGACAGCACCACGCGCTCCGTACCGGCCAGTCCCGAGGCGATCGCCACGCCGGCATCGGAAACCGAGCCGACCTTGACGTTGCGCCGCTCGACCTTGTTGCCGGCGCCGACGATGTAGACGAAATTGCCGCGATCGTCGCTCAGCACTGCAGATTCCGGCAGTTGCGGCGACTGCGCGCCGCCGCTGGTTATGTTGGCCGAGGCGAAGCCGCCCGGACGAAGTGCCTGATTGTAGGATAGAGCGATGCGCGCGATGCCCTGGCGGGTTTGCGGGTCGATCACCGGCGAGACCTGCCAGACTTGCCCGTCATAAGACTGCGTGCTGCCGACCGGTGTCACCGCTGCCCGCGCACCGACGCCGAGACCGGTGAGGTCCGCTTCGCTGAGGGCCGCACGCATCTCCATCTCGCCGCCCTTGGCCATGCGGAACAGCACGCCCGAGCCCGAACTGACGATCTGGCCGGGCTCCACGCCCCGGGTGAGGATCAGGCCCGCGGCGGGTGCGCGGATGTCGAGGCGGCCGTTGCGTGCGTTCTGCTCGGCAGCCGTCGCCTGGCTGACCTTGAGCCGCGCAATGGCGGAGTCACGCGTCGCGATGCGGCGCTGCACGTCGGCCTGGCTGATGAACCCGCGCCCGACGAGCTGCTGCGCGCGTGCGAGTTCCGCTTGCGCCAGCGTCAGGTCGGCACGGGCGACGTTGATCTGCGCGGTCAGGCTCGCCGCGGTCTGCTGCTGGACCGAACGGTCGACCGTCGCCAACACCTGCCCGGCACCGACCCACTGACCGGGTTCGACCAGCACGCGCGTGACCATGCCGCCTTCACCCGCGACACCGACCGGCATCTCGCGTCGTGCCGCCAGCGTGCCCGTGGCGGAGATGACCCGCGCGACCAGCTTGCTGCCGGGCACGGCGACCGTCACGCTGGACAGCGCCTCGCCCTTCTGCGCCACGGTCGGCGCAGCACCGCTGCGCTTGATCAGGAAATAGCCGGCGAGCGCAGCCAGCACGAGGAGTGTGCCGACGATCCACCACAGGCGACGCGACTTCGGTTCCGCTGCGGGAAGCGTTAGGCGTCCGTCATTGTCCAACGTCGCCGATTCGTAGTTCATCTGCGTCACTTTCCCGTCCCCGGCTCCGGCTGTCCGGCCCCTCGCAGACTGTGTTATAGAAATAAGGCACCGATCTCAAGCGCCACTTTCGATTTGGCGGCTGTAATGCCCGTCCCGGCCAGAATCCGCAAGCGCGCCGCCGTTGCGGCTGTCCCGCTCGCAAGGGCGAACGAGACGACAAATCGTTTGCATTGCATCCACAGCGGCGCGATTCGCAGGCGTCGGCAAATTGTCGGCGTGTTCGCTTGAATTTCACCGGAACATTAAGGGAGACGAACGATGCTGGCAGACGGGATTTTGGGGTGGCTGCTGATCGGGCTGGTAGCCGGCATTCTGGCCAAGGTCATCATGCCGGGGCGCGATCCCGGTGGGATCATCGTCACCATCCTGATCGGCATCGCCGGCGCGCTGCTCGGCGGCTATCTGGCGCCGCTGATCGGCTGGCGTGCCGATGCGGCGTGGGAACGCTATGCCGCGGCGACCGCGGGGGCGGTCATCCTGCTGGCGCTCTATCGCATGACCATGCGCCGCCGGGTTCGTTGATCCGTTCAGCCTAGGTTTGCCCATGGCGCGACACAGCCGCGCCATGGGCAGTTCCGCCCGATCCAAGGAGTTTCACGGCATGAGAACGATCGCGACCGCAACGGCGCTGGCCACCCTTTCGCTGGCGATGACCGCGTTTACCGGTGCCGCAGCACAGGTGACGCCGACGGTCGAGCCGCTGATCCCGGCCAGCGGCACCGTGCTGGATGTCAGCGCGACCGGCCGGACGACGCGGGTGCCCGACGTGGCGACGATCCGCGCCGGCGTGGCGACGCAGAATGCGACCGCCGCGGCCGCGCTGGCGGAGAATGCCGATCGCATGGCGCGCGTACTGGCCGCGTTGAAGCGCGCCGGTGTCGCCACCCGGGATGTCGCCACCGCCAATGTCGGGCTCAGCCCGCAATATCGCTATGGCGAGAACGTGCCGCCGGTGATCACCGGGTACCAGGCGAGCAACACCGTATCCGTGCGATTTCGTGATGTCGCCAAATCCGGCGCCATCCTGGATGCGCTGGTGAAGGAAGGCGCCAACCAGATCGACGGGCCGTCGCTGGAGATCGACAATCCCGACGCTGCGCTGGACGAAGCGCGCAACGACGCGGTCGCGCGGGCGCGGGCGCGGGCCGCGCTGTATGCAAAGGCATCGGGGATGACGGTCGCACGGATCGTGTCGATCGCGGAGAGCGGCGAGAATGCTGGTGGACAGCCGCCGGTCATGATGACGTTCGCCCGGGCCAAGGCGGCGCCGTCCACCGCGATTGCGGCTGGCGCAACCGACGTCACGGTAAACCTGTCGGTTCGTTTCCTGCTGAAGTAAGCGCCAGGAGGTGCGTCTCCGCCGAGGTTGAGCGCCAGATACGAAAAGGGCCGCCCGGCATGCCGGGCGGCCCTGATCTTTGTGCTGCTACTGGTTTTTAGCGAACGCTGCCGCGACGCACCAGGTTGACGATCGCGAGCAGGATGATCGCGCCGATCAACGAATAGATGAAGGTCGTGACGGTCACGGCCTGGTTGATCCCGCCGCCGAACAGGAACGATGCAATCACCGAACCGATAATGCCGACGACGATGTTCAGGAAGATGCCCTGCTGTCCATCCGTGCGCATGACCAGGCTGGCCAGCCAGCCTACGACACCACCAACGATAAGCCAGATGATGATACCCATGATTGTCGTCCCTCTGTTGATGCCCGCCTGCCGGGCTACGGGGGAAAGACTCGCAGACGGGTAAATTTGTTCCGGTAGCGGTTTGTTTTTCACCGAACATGAAAACGGCCCGCCCCCGATAAGGAACGAGCCGTATCAGGCCGTATAGACAGGATCAGTATTTCTGCTGGCGATCGTAGAGCGAGCGATAATGCTGGATACGCGTGACGCGCAGGCCGGGCATGCCCGACCGGTCGATTGCGCGCTGCCAGCCGGCAAATTCCTCCACGGTCAGACCATAGCGCTCGCACACTTCGTCAACCGAGAGCAGGCCGCCATTTACTGCCGCGACCACCTCTGCCTTGCGGCGCACGACCCAGCGCGTCGTCTCGGGCGGCGGCAGGCTGTCCAACGTCAGCGGTTCGCCGAGCGGACCGATGACCTTGGCAGGACGGATTTTCTGGTTCTCGATCATTTCAACCTCGAAATCGGGGCGGGGGCCCCCGTTCGTTCACATAGGATTGCACTATACTTGCGGGCTTGAACGCCGGCTAAAGCGGCTCGGTAAACACGGCGTTCATTCTTCATCAACTTGGGCTAACAGGGCCGCAACATCGGCATTGAAGGCGCCATGGGCGGGGGAGAGCAAGTCCTCGGCCACAGGCGGCAGCAGCGCCGATTGCGACAGCGCGGTCGGGCTCGCCGCTTGTCGGGCGACGATCCCGACCATGATCACCGCCAGGTCGGACGGCAGGGTAACCAACGGAGCGTCATGCTCGAAACGGGTAAAACTCAGATCCACTCGGACGCCTTTGACGGTGCAACGAATGATCCGTTTAGGCGGTTAGTCTGAAGGGGACGTAAAGCGGGCGAAAATCCTTTCGCAACCATGTGTTTTGCAATGCGACAGAACGAGGCTTATGGACGCCGGCATGACCGTCATCGGCGATTTCCAGCTCGGCCCCGATCTTTCGGGGAAACGCATCGTCGTCGCGATGTCCGGCGGGGTCGACTCGTCCGTAGTTGCCGGGCTAGCCGCGGCGACCGGTGCGGAGACGATCGGCATCACGCTGCAGCTCTACAATCATGGCGAGGCTGTTGGCCGCGCGGGATCATGCTGTGCAGGACGCGATATCCGTGATGCACGCGCTGTCTGCGATCGGCTCGGCATCGCGCACTATGTCTACGATCACGAAACGAGTTTTCGCGAGACGGTGATCGACACCTTTGCCGACGAATATCTCGCCGGGCGGACGCCGATCCCCTGCGTCCGCTGCAATATGGGGCCGAAATTCACCGATCTGTTCCAGTTGGCACGCGACCTGGGTGCCGATTGCCTGGCCACCGGCCATTACGTCCACCGCGTTATCGGCCCGGCGGGCGCCGAATTGCACCGTGCCGTCGATCCGGCACGCGACCAAAGCTATTTCCTGTTCGCGACGACGCAGCCGCAGCTCGATTACCTGCGTTTCCCGCTCGGCGGAATGCCCAAGGCGCGGGTGCGCGAACTGGCCGCCGAGCTCGGGCTGGGGGTGGCCGGCAAGCCTGACAGCCAGGACATCTGCTTCGTGCCGGATGGCGACTATGCGGGCCTGGTCAAGAAATTGCGGCCCGAGGCACAGGCGGGCGGCGCGATCGTCGATCTGGCCGGGCAGCAGCTGGGCGAGCATTCGGGCATCGTCAACTTCACGGTCGGCCAGCGCCGTGGGCTGGAGATCGGTGGCAGCCCCGAACCGCTTTATGTCGTGCGGCTGGAGCCGGCGCAACGACGCGTGGTGGTGGGCCCGCGCGCCGCGTTGGCGGTCGAGGCGGCACGGCTGACGGAAATCAACTGGATCGGCGGCGACCATGCCGGGCCGCTAAGCGCCAAGGTGCGTTCGATGGCCAAGCCCGTGCCAGCCCGGCTGGAGGGCGGCCGGGTGGTGTTCGACAGCCCGGAATATGGGGTATCGCCAGGGCAAGCGGCGGTGCTCTACGATGGCGAACGCGTGCTGGGCGGCGGCTGGATCGCCGAGACCGAGCGCGCGCTGATCGCCGCCTAGCGCAGCTTGAGCCGCTTGCCGGTGAACGGCGACGGCTGGCAGCCGAGTATGGGATCGAAGCGTGCCGAGCGCCGGGCGATCAGCGGGACGGAGGCAGTGACCGTCCTGGTCTCGGGATCGTCCGACAGGCGGATGACGCTCATGCCCGGTTCGAAATCGGCATAGCAGCTGCCAAGCGCGCGATTGCCGATATAATGACAGGCACAGGCGACGCGCGCGGCATAGCCGGTGCCGAGTTCTAGCTGCGCCGTACGGCTTCTGGCATAAAGGAAGACGCCGATCAGCAACGCGCCGAGCACGGGCAGCGTCCACCATGCGATCCGTCTTGCCTTCATCAAGCCGTGTTCTATCGTTGCCGACATGATGCGCAAGGTCGCCCTCGCCGTGATGCTGCCGCTGCTGATCGGCGCAAGCGAGGCGGCCGACGCGCCCGCTTTCACCGTCAAGGCGTGCACGGGCGCGCGGCTCGGGCCGGCGCTGGAACCGGTGAAGCGCTTGTTCGCCGATCATGCCGAAACGCGCGCGGTACTGATCGTGGCGGACGGCTGCCCGGCGCTGAAGGCCTATGCACCGGGTTATTCCGACTATAACCGCTTCATCAGCTGGTCGATGGCCAAGAGCGTCACTGCCATTCTGGTGGGCGAACTGGTCGCCGACGGTCGGCTGCAGCTCGACGCGCCCGCGCCGATCGCGGAATGGCATGGCGTCGGCGATCCGCGGGCAGCGATCACCCTCAGGCAATTGCTCAACATGTCCTCCGGGCTGCAACATATCGAGGTCGGCAATCCGATCGAGGCATCGGACACCAACCAGACGTTGTTCGTCGCCGATACCGAGGCCATGGCGGCGGCGGCGATCGGGCACCGGCTCGAGGCCAGGCCGGGCTCGCGTTTCAACTACAGCTCGCTGACCTCGATCATCCTGGCCGAGATCATCACCCGCACGCTGACCGACAGCCGTGATCCCAGGACACGCGCGCAGATCTACACCGCTTTTGCGCGCGAGCGGCTGTTCCGACCGGCCGGGGTGCGCAACGCCGTGCTGGAATATGACGGCGCGGGCACGCAGATCGGCGGGTCGCTGATGCACATGACGCTGGACGATTGGGGCCGGATCGGCGGGCTGCTGCTCGATGGCAGGGGAGCGGACGGCGCGCAGGTGATCGCGCCGGAATGGCTGGCCTTTATGAAGACCCCCTCCCCCACCAACGCCCAATATGGCGGCCACATCTGGCTCAATCGGCCGGGCATCGGGCGGGCGGCGCTGTTCTTCGGGAAGGGACCGGCGAGTGCGGTTGGGATGAACGGGCATCTCGGCCAGTTGGTGATCGCCAGCCCGGACAGCGGGCAAGGCCGCGGCGTAGTGATCGTGCGGCTGGGCAATACGCCCAACATGCGCAACCCGGCGATGATGCAGACGCTGGGCGACGTGACCGCGGCGTTCGATCGCGGCCGGCGTTAGGGTGGATGACGTACGAACGCCTCAAACGTTCCGTTCGTCCTGAGTAGCCCCTTCGATTTCCAGCAAGGGCAGGCGCTCAGGAAAGGCATCGCGTAGCGCGAAGCGCGTATCGAGAGGGCGTATCAAAGGATACGCGATACCGCGCTCCGAGGTGCTTCGATACGAGCCCTCGATATGGCCTGCGGCCTACTCGGTCTCTACTCAGCACGAACGGTTAAATGCAGTCATCGCAGCCTAGAGGAAGAACGTGCCCTCGATCACCGTCACGCACGTGCCCCCGAGGACGACGCGGTCGCCGTCCAGTCGGCAGGCCAGGTGCCCACCCCTGCGGCTTGCCTGGTAGGCAGTGAACGTATCGCGCCCCAGCCGCTTCGCCCAATAGGGCACGACGACGGCATGGGCTGAGCCAGTCACCGGGTCCTCGTCGATCCCGGCCCCCGGCGCGAAGGCGCGGCTGACGATATCGGTGTCTTCGCCCGGCGCGGTGACGATGGTCAGCCAGTCGCCGCTTTGCGCCAGGCGGCGGAAGTCGGGATCGACCGCGCGCACCTGATCGGCGGTTTCCAGCACGACCACACCGTAGCGATGTTCGTGCCACAGGGTTTCCACGACGCTGTCGACGCCCAACGCTGCGACGATCTCCGACAGCGGCGCGGGCGTGGGCACCCAGGCGGGCAAGCCCAGTTCATAGCCGTCATCGGCACGGGCGACATGCAGCAATCCGGCCTGCCGTGTCCGAAACGTCACGCGGTCCAGCGCGGTATCGGACGACAGCACGAAATGGCCGCTGGCCAGGGTGGCGTGACCGCACATCACCACTTCGTTCTCCGGCGTGAACCAGCGCAGCTCGAAATCGGCCGCGTCGCTATCGTCGGGCACGATGAACGCGGTTTCGGCAAGGTTGTTCTCCGCGGCGATCGCCTGCAGCACCGAGTCCTCCAGCCATGTGGAGAGCGGCAATACGGCCGCCGGATTGCCGGTGAACGGTGCGCCGGCAAAGGCATCGATCTGGACGAACGGAATTCTCATCTGCGTGCTCCGGATCTACGTTACAGCCGTTTGGCGAACCAATGCGGGGTGACATCCGCCTCGACCAGCGGATTGTCGGTATCGACATGGCCTTCCGGATCGAGATGGATCAGCACCTCGACCTTGGGATAGGCGCGGCGCAGCGCGTGCTCGACGGTCTCGACGATATCGTGCGCGGCAAACATGGTGAGGTTGCGATCGACCTCCATGTGGAATTGCGCGAAATCGTGGCTGCCGGAACGACGCGTGCGGAAATCATGGATGCCCTTGATACCGGGCTGGCGCGCGGCGACCTCGATGAAGCGCGCGCGCTCGCCCTCGGGCCATTCCTTGTCCATCAACTGGTCGATCGCGTTCGACGAGGCGCGAAACGCGCCCCAGGCGAGCCACAGTGCGATGGCGATGCCCATCACGGGATCGGCCCCGCGCCAGCCGACATATTGATCGAGCACCATTGCCAGGATGACCGAGCCGTTGAGCAGCACGTCCGACTGGTAATGCATATTGTCTGCCATGATCGCGACCGAGCCGGTCTGGCGGATGATGCTGCGTTGATAGGCGAGCAAGGCGACCGTCGCGATGATCGCCACGACCGACACGCCGATGCCGAACTCGGCGTCCTGCGTCGGGCGGGTCTCGCCAAAGGCCAGGATCGCGCGCCACGCAATGCCGGCGGCAGATGCGGTGATCAGCATCACCTGGAACAAGGCGGCAAGCGCCTCTGCCTTGCCGTGTCCGAAGCGGTGATCGTGATCGGCGGGTTCGGCAGCGAGCTTCACGCCGTACAGCGTGACGAGGCTGGCGAGCAGATCGAGCGCCGTGTCGGCGAGCGAGCCGAGCATCGCCACCGAGCCGGTGTGCCAGGCGGCAAAGCCTTTGAGCAACAGCAGGAACACCGCCATCGCAACGCTGGCAAGCGCCGCCCGGACGGCAAATGGGATGGCGCGGCGCTGTGCCTCCGTCATGGGTAGAGCATCCCCTCAGCCCAGCCGTCGTCTTCCCGCGTGAACAGGCGGCGTTCGTGCAGGCGGTGTGCACGATCCTGCCAGAATTCGATCGCCAATGGCGTGACGCGGTACCCGCCCCAATGCGGCGGGCGTGGCACATCGCCATCGGCAAAACGCTGCTCCATCTCGGCAAAGCGCGCCTCGAACGTGGCGCGATCGGCCAAGGGGCGGGACTGGTCCGATGCCCAGGCGCCGAGCTGCGAATCGCGGCTGCGGCTGGCGAAATAGGCGTCGGATTCGGCATCCGTGGCCTGGGCGAGCGCACCTTCGATGCGCACCTGGCGGCGCAGCGACTTCCAGTGAAACAGCAAGGCGACGTTCGGATTGGCGGCGATCTCGCCTGCCTTGCGGCTTTCGCGGTTGGTGTAGAAGACGAAGCCGTCCGGGCCGTGCCCCTTCAGCAGCACCATGCGCGACGACGGGCGGCCATCGGCGGCGACGGTGGCGAGTGCCATGGCGTTGGAATCGTTGATCTCGCTGGCGCGGGCTTCGGCGTACCAGCTGTCGAACAAGGCGAAGGGATCGGTGGGCATTGCCGGTGTTTAGCGCGCGCCTTCCCTGCCGTCACCCCGGACTTGTTCCGGGGTCCACCGTGCCGCACGGCTCGCATACGTTGCTGGAAGGCCCGGAGTGGACCCCGGACCAAGTCCGGGGTGACGGGTAGGGAACCGACTCCCCTGCCGATGATTGAATCGGCTTCGTAACGCTTTGCGCATTGGAACACTCGAAAATGGCCGCACGCGCCTATTGGCAGGGACAGATACGGCTCGCGTTGGTGTCGATCCCGGTCGAGATCTATTCGGCGACCAAATCCGGCGCGCAGATCAGCTTCAAGCAGATCCACGAGCCGACCGGCAAGCCGATCCATTACGAGAAGGTCGTTACCGGCGTCGGCCCGGTCGACACCGACGAGATCATGAAGGGCTTCGAATACGAGAAGGGCGAGTTCGTGCTGCTGGAGCAGGACGAGATCGACGCGGTGAAGCTGGAATCGAAGAAGACGCTGGAGCTGACGCAGTTCGTCGATGCCGACGAGATCGACGTGCTGTATTACGAGAAGCCCTATTTCGTCGTGCCGGCGGACGATTTGGCCGAAGAAGCGTTCATCGTGCTGCGCGAGGCGCTGCGCTCGACGCGCAAGGTCGGGCTCGGGCAGTTGGCGATGCGCGGGCGCGAATATGTCGTGTCGTTGAAGCCGTGCGGGCGCGGGATGGTGCTGGAGACGCTGCGCTATGCCGATGAGGTCAACAAGGCGCAGGGCTATTTCCGCGACATTCCCGACGACAAGCCGGACCAGGACTTGATGGACCTGGCCGAGGCGTTGATCGCGAAGAAGACGTCGAAGTTCGATCCGGGCGAGTTCCACGACCGCTATGTCGATGCGCTGAAGGGCCTGGTGGAGCGCAAGCGCGAGGCCAAGGGCGCAAAGGTCATCGAGGAGGATTCGGCAACACCGGCCAAGGGCGGGTCGAACGTCGTCGACCTGATGGCGGCGCTGAAGAAGTCGATGGGACAATCGGGGGCCGCGGCGAAGGAAGCGGCGCCGGCCAAGAAGGCGGCAACGAAGAAGCCTGCGGCGGAGAAGGAGCCGGCCAAGCGTGCGCCGGCGAAGAAGCGTGCGTAACGCCCTTCTGCTCCTTTCCAGGGAGGGGAGCAAGTAGATGGCAACTTCGGACCCACTCGCGCTCTACAACGCCAAGCGCGACTTCGCGAAGACGGCGGAGCCGGCCGGTACGCTCGATCCCGGCCATGGCAACAGCTTCATGGTGCAGAAGCACGATGCGACGCGGCTGCACTGGGATTTCCGGCTGGAGATCGACGGCGTGCTGAAGAGCTGGGCGGTCACGCGCGGGCCGAGCATCGATCCCGACCAGAAGCGCCTGGCGGTCAGGACCGAGGATCATCCCTTGTCCTACGCGACGTTCGAGGGGACGATCCCCAAGGGCGAATATGGCGGCGGCACGGTGATGCTGTGGGATCGCGGCACCTGGTCCCCGATCAAGGGCAAGAGCGCGAAGGATCTGGAAAAGGGCCACCTGCACTTCGTGCTGGATGGCGAGCGGATGAAGGGCGAGTGGCTGCTGATCCGGCTGAAACCGCGCGGCAAGGAGAAGAACGAGAATTGGCTGCTGCGCAAGATCGACGACGCGGAGGCGGGCGGCACGGACACGTTGGTCGAAACCGGGCTGACGAGTGTCGCCACGGGCCGCACGATGGTGGAGATTGCCGAGGGGAAGAAGGGCAGCGTGCTTCGGGCTAAGGCTGAGCCCAAGTCCAAGAACGCGGCGCCGGCGAACTCCGGCGTGCGCCGTAGTACAAGCAAGGCGCCCGTGTTCCGGGAGCCGCAGCTCTGCACCTTGGTGGATGCAGTCCCGTCCGGCAGCCAGTGGCTGCACGAGGTGAAATATGACGGCTATCGCGCGCTGATCTCCATCGCCAAGGGCAAGGCCAAGGTGTTCACCCGCTCCGGGCTCGACTGGACGGACAAGTTTCAGGCGATTGCAGATGCCGCCGCCAAGCTGCCGGTAAAATCCGCGCTGATCGATGGCGAGGTCGTCGCGTTCAAGGACGGCAAGCCCGATTTCTCGACGTTGAAGAACGCGATTTCGGCGGGCGGCGACATGACCTTGTTCGCCTTCGATCTGCTCGAAGTGGATGGCGAAGACACGACCGGGCTGCCCAATATCCAACGCAAGGAACGCCTGCGCCCGCTGATCGACGGGGCGGATGCGCGGCTGCAATATTCCGAGCATATCACCGGGTCAGGCGAGCAATTGTTCGCGACGATGTGCCAGGAAGGCTATGAGGGCGTCGTCTCCAAGCTGGCCAGCGCGCCCTATCGTGGCGATCGCACCAAGAACTGGCTGAAGATAAAATGCACCAGGCGGCAGGAGTTCGTCATCGTCGGGTGGACGCCATCGGAGAAATCGCGCGGTTTCAAGGCATTGCTGCTGGGGGTGAACACGCCCGACGGCTATCGCTACGCCGGCAAGGTCGGCACGGGCTTCTCGGGCGACGTGATGATGGACCTGCTCGATCGCATGACGAAGATCGAGCGCAAGACGGCGACGGTCGAGGCGCCGCGCGCTGCGGTACGCGGCGCGCATTGGGTGGAGCCCAAGCTCGTCGCCGAAGTCGCCTTTGCCGAGACGACGCCCGACGGCGTACTCCGGCATTCGAGCTTCCTGGGGCTGCGCGAGGACAAGGCAGCGGACGAGGTGGTGGCCGAAGTGCCGGCCAAGACGATGCCCGACGCGCCCGAGGTGCATGTCACGGTGAGCAGCCGCGAGCGGCTGGTCTTCCCGGATTCGGACGTCACCAAGGGCGAGCTGGCGGATTATTATGCCGCGGTTTCCACGATCATGCTGCCCTGGGCGGCCAATCGCCCGATCAGCCTGGTGCGCTGTCCGCAGGGGCGCGCCAAGCGCTGCTTTTTCCAGAAACACGATGCCGGCGTGTTCGGCGAGCATGTCCACCAGGTGCCGATCCTGGAGAAGGACGGGCACACCGAGGATTATCTGTATGTCGACGATGCCGATGGGCTGGTGACGTGCGTGCAGATGGGCACGATCGAGTTCCACGGCTGGGGATCGTCCGTCGCGACGCTGGAACAGCCCGACCGCATGGTGTTCGATCTCGATCCCGACGAGGAGCTCGACTTTGCGATCGTCAAGAAAGCGGCCGAGGATCTGAAGGAGCATCTCGCCGAAATGGGCCTGGTCAGCTTCGCGATGTTGTCGGGCGGCAAGGGCGTGCACGTGGTGGTGCCGTTGCAACCGGAGGCGACATGGCCGGCCGTGAAGGATTTCGCCGACCGCTTCGCACGCGCGATGGAGGCAGCCGAGCCGGCGCGGTTCGTCGCCAACATGTCCAAGGCCAAGCGCAAGGGGCGCATCTTCATCGATTACCTGCGCAACCAACGCGGCGCGACCGCGGTACTGCCTTATGTCGCGCGGGCGCGCAGCGGTGCCCCCGTGGCGGCCCCGGTATCGTGGACCGAGTTGCGCGAGATCGAGAATGCGCATCGCTGGGGCGTGCGCGACGCCGCCGAACTGATCGAGCGCGCGGATTCGCGCGAGTTGGCGGGATGGGGATTTGCGGCGCAGGTGCTGCCGGATCTCTGAAACGCGTTGCGCCTGCACAACCTTTGTGGTCGAGTCTGCCGCCAGCGACACAGGATGCGGCGTGACTGAAATGGACGGACATTGCGGCACGCAGTTCCCCGGCGAAGGCTGGGGCCCAGTCGCGACGTCCCTCGACTGGGACCTGACCTTCGCCGGGGAACTGCGATAGCGACCATGCCGGCCCCGTCCCTGCTCGACGCAGGCATTCATGCGCAGCGCTGGATCGCGGAATATTGCCAGCAGTCGGTGCACGGCGACGTGCTCTGTTCGAATGTGGACGATCCCGCCTGGGCCGCGATGTTCGAGGAACTCGCCGCGGTCGCCGGCGACGATCTCGGCCATGCGCGCGAGCGCGTGCAGCGGCATGCCGAGGATATCGGCACCGGCTTTCGCATCATCGGTGAGAGCGACGAGCGGCCCTGGCCGGTCTCGCCCGTGCCGCTGCTGATCGGCGCTGCGGAATGGGCCGGGATAGAGGCGGGGGTGCGGCAGCGTGTCGAGCTGATGGAAGCGATCCTGGCCGATCTGTACGGCCAGGCGACATTGGTGACCGGCGGGTTGATCCCGGCGGCGTTGGTCGGCGGCAGCCCCTATTTCCTGCGCCCGATGGTCGGGCTGGTGCCGCCGGGCGGACACCACCTGCAATTCATCGCGGTGGATCTCGGGCGCGGGCCGACCGGCGAGTGGCGCGTGCTGGGCGATCACCTGCGCGGGCCGGTCGGCGCCGGCTATGCGCTGGAGAACCGGCTGGCGGTGTCGCGCACGCTGGGCGGGCTGCAATCGCGGCTGAACGCGCAGCGCCATGCGCCGTTCTTTGCCGCCTTCCGCGACGGGCTGGCCGCGGCGTGCCGGCGCGTCGAGCCGCGCATCGGGCTGCTGACGCCCGGCCGCTACAGCGCGAGCTATGCCGAACAGGCGCACCTCGCACGGTATCTGGGGCTGCTGCTGGTCGAGGGCGACGATCTGGCGGTGCTGGAGGACCGGCTGTACGTCCGCACGATCGGCGGGTTGAAGCGCATAGATGCGCTGTGGCGGCGCACCGACCCCCGGATGCTCGACCCGCTAGCGTTCGATTCGCATTCGCGCATCGGCGTGCCGGGGCTGGTGGACGCGATGGCCGCGGGCGAAGTGGTGATCGCCAATACGCCGGGCGCAGGCGTGCTGGAATCCGCCGCGTTCGGCGCGTTCCTACCACGGCTGGCCATGCGGCTGACCGGGCGCGACCTGTTGCTGCCCAACATCGCCACCTGGTGGTGCGGCCAGGAAGCGGAGCGCGCGCGCGTGATCGAGGATTTCGACGCCTTGCTGATCGGCCCTGCATTCGGCGTGGCGCCGCTCGGCCTGCCTGACGGCGTGGCGCGGCATGGCGCGGACATGGTCGGCGCGGTGCGCGAGCAGCTGATCGCCGACATGGTCCGCCGGCCGGAGGATTATGTCGGGCAGGAAGTGGTGCGGCTCTCGACCATGCCGGTGGTGGCGGGCGATACGCTGGTCGCGCGCCCGTTCACCCTGCGCGTGTTCGCGGCGCGCGATGCCAATGGCGGGTGGACGATCATGCCGGGCGGGTTCGCGCGGATCGGCGACGACAGCGATCCGCGCGCCAATGTGATGGGCGAAGGCAGTTGGTCGGCCGATGTCGTGGTGCACGGCGCCGAAGCGGTCGAACCGGTGTCGCTGCTGCCGGCGACGGATTCGGTGCATATCAGGCGCAATCCGGGCACGCTGCCGAGCCGCGTGGCGGACAATTTCTTCTGGCTCGGCCGTTATCTCGAACGTGGCGAGGCGCTGCTCGGCGTGATCCGCGTGATGCTGGGCAATTCGATCGATGCCGATGCGGGCGCGGCTTTGTCACCGGCGACGGTGGGCAAGCTGGTCGGCCTGGTGGTGAATGCGGGTGCCGCGCCGCATCCCCCGACCCTGCGTCGCAGCGACCTGACGCAGTTAGCGCGCACCGCGATGGAGGCGGAGACGGAGTGGAACAGCGTGCGCTGGCTGAACGGCATGGCGCGCGGCATCGGGCAGGGATCGCGCGACCGGCTGTCGGCGGACGTCACGCGACTGCTGGATGCGCCGTCCCCCGCCAAGGGCGGGATGCTGGACCGTGCGGGATCGCTGCAGCGCCGCTATGCCGCTTTGTCGGGGTTGGCGGCGGAGCATATGGGGCGCACCGCGGCGTGGCGTTTCCACGATCTCGGCCGGCGGATCGAGCGCGCGCTGAGCGTGACGCGCGCAGTGTGGGCGTTCGGGCTGAGCGGAGCGAGCGCGGACGATCTGTCCACCTTGCTCGATTTGGCCAACAGCCAGATCAGCTATCGCCAGCGTTACCTGACCGGCATTGCGCGCGTGCCGGTGGTCGATCTGGTTGCGCTCGACCCCGGCAACCCCCGCGCGCTGGCGTTCCAGATCGAGGCGATCTGCGCGCACATGAAGGCGCTGCCGGTGCTGGGCGATGACGGCATGAACGAAGTGCAGCAGGCCGAGGCGGCCGGGCTGGTGGCGATCGTCTCGACCGCCACCGCGGCCGGGCTGGATGCCGAGATGCTGGGCGATATCGAGCGGCGCCTGTTCGCACTGTCTGATGCGGTGGCGCGGCGCTATTTCCTGCAGGGCGCGACGCCGTTTCGCGCGGCCGGGATGACGCTGGCATGATCTACGATATCCGCCACGTCACCCGTTTCGATTATGGTCGCCGCGTGAATTTCGCGCGCTGCAACCTGCGCCTGAAGCCGATCCACTGGTCGGGCCAAGTGCTGGAGGACTATCAGCTGACGGTGTCGCCGTCGGGCCGCACATCGCCCGCGCGCGCGGAGGCGGGACTCGCTAATGTCACGCGGTTGGTGATCGAGGAGCCGGTGCGGCACCTGACGATCGAAAGCGTGTCACGCATCGTGGTCGATCGCCCGGTGCCGATGCCGTCGCCGCGCGACCCCACGCTGGCGGAGATCGCGGCACAGGCGCGCGTCAGCCGTGATCCGTCGGCGGCGGGGCCGGCAGGCTATCTCTTCCCCTCCCCGCTCATCCCGCTCGACCGCGACATCGCCGAATGGTGCGCGCAGGAGCTGGATCCGGCGCGGCCGTGCCTGGAGGCAGCGATCGGCCTGGCGCTGCGCATCCAGCGCGAGTTCGATTTCGACACCGAGGCGACGTTGGTCGACACGCCGCCGCACGAGGCCTTCGTCAAGCGCGGCGGCGTGTGCCAGGATTTCGCGCAGATCATGATCACCGGCCTGCGCGCGGCAGGCCTGCCCGCGGCTTATGCCTCGGGCTATATCCGCACGCTGCCGCCAGAGGGACAGGAACGGCTGGTCGGCGCGGATGCGACGCATGCCTGGGTGCTGTTATGGTGTGGCGAGGCGCTCGGCTGGGTCGGGGTCGATCCCACCAACGGCATCTGGATGGCAGGCGACCATATCGTGATGGCGATCGGCCGCGATTATGCCGAGATCGCGCCGATCGACGGCATCGTGCTGGGATCGGGCGCGCAGAAGATGGACGTGAGTGTCGACGTGGCGCCAGTGGTGGCGGGCTGACTTTTCGCGAACTGCGCGTCCCGCTGCCTCGTCATCCTCGCACAGGCGGGGATCCATAGTCTCCCTCGGTCGCTCGAACGAACCGGCGTCAGCCAGTATGGATCCCCGCCTGCGCGGGAATGACGCATCGGAGCGGGTGGATGAGCACCAAGCATCCGACACCATGGCAACGGAGCAAGCGTTGCACTCCCCTAACCGATCCCCCAAATAGGCGGCAAATCCATCTACCAGAGGAACATCGTGGCCGATCCCTATAAAACGCTTGGCGTCGAACGCACCGCCAGCGAGGCCGACATCAAGAAGGCGTATCGCAAGCTCGCCAAGGAGCTGCATCCGGACCGCAACAAGGACAATCCCAAGGCGACCGAGCGGTTCAGCCAGGCGACGCAGGCGTACGACCTGCTGAACGACAAGGACAAGCGCGCGCGCTTCGACCGCGGCGAGATCGACGGCGACGGCAACCCGGCCGCGCCGTTCGGCTTCGGGCAAGGCGGCGGCGGAACGCCGGGCGGCTTTCGTGGCAGCGATTTCGGCGAGAGCGGCGATGCGAGCGATCTGTTCGAGGGGCTGTTCGGCGGTGCGCAGCGCGGCGGCTTTGCCAGTGGTCTCGGCGGCGCGTTCGGCGGCTTCGGGCGGCGGCAGGCGGCGGCCAAGGGCGCGAATATCGGGTACAGCCTGGCGGTGCCGTTCATCGATGCCGCGACACTCGCCCCGCAGCGCGTGACGCTTGCGGACGGCAAGACGATCGACCTCAAACTGCCTGCCGGGTTCGACGACGGCATGCAGATGCGCCTGACCGGCAAGGGCCAGCAGGGGCCGGGCGGCGCCGGCGACGGCATGGTGACGATCAACGTCCAGCCGCACCGTTTCTTCGTGCGCGATGGCGACAATGTCCGGATCGACCTGCCGGTCACGCTCGGCGAAGCGGTGCTAGGTGCCAGCGTGCGCGTGCCGACCGTCGAGGGTGCGGTGATGCTGAGCGTGCCGGCCGGATCCACGTCGGGCAAGACGCTGCGGTTGCGCGGGCGCGGCTTCCACCGCAAGGATGGCACGCGCGGCGATCAGCTGGTGACGTTGATGGTCGATCTTCCGACACAGGATGCCGCGCTTGCCGAATTCTTGGCCGGCTGGAGCGACACGCGGAACCCGCGCGCCAATCTGGGCGTCTGAACCGTGTGACCGATATTTCCCCCGCTTCGCCCGAACATCGTGCCCAACATGGCGAGGACGGCCCCGATCCCGAACAGGCGCCGCCGGTGGTGAAGCCGTTCGCTTATGCCTGGCGGACGTTCAAGCGCGCCGGGATCGGCGTGTACACCGACGGCTTCATGTATGCCGGCAACTTGGCCTACCTAACCCTGATGACGGTGTTCCCGTTCTTCATCGTCGCGGCCGCCGTCTTGTCGCTGTTCGGGCAGAGCGAGGAGACGCAGCGCGCGGTGAGTTCCTTCCTGCACGTACTGCCGGCAGACGTGAGCGAGTTGCTGCGCAAGCCGATCAGCGACGTGCTGGCGGCGCGCACCGGATCACTGCTGTGGCTGGGCGCGCTGGTCGGGCTGTGGACAGTGGGCAGCTTCGTCGAGACGATCCGCGATATCTTCCGCAAGGCTTACGGCACCGTTGCCAGTGCACCGATGTGGCGCGCACGCTTGGGGCTGAGCCTGGCGATTGTCGCCTCGGTGATCCTGGCCCTGATCTCGTTCCTGATCCAGGGCATCCTGACCGCCGCCGAGCAGTTCATCTATCGCCTGCTGCCCTTTGCCGAGGATGCCGCCGGCTGGATCGGCCTGTCGCGCATCATCCCCGGGCTGGTGATGTTCGGCGCGCTGTACATGCTGTTCTACTCGGTCACGCCGTCCAAATATCGCTATACCGATTCGCGCAAATGGCCGGGCGCGCTGTTCACCACCGTCTGGTGGGTGAGCATGACCGCGGCGTTGCCGCTCGTCCTGGCGCAGCTCGGCGGCTATGACATGACTTATGGCAGCCTGGCCGGCGTGGTCGTGATGCTGTTGTTCTTCTATCTCATCGGTCTGGGGCTGGTGTTCGGCGCGCATCTCAACGCAGCACTGGCGGAACCCCCCGAACCCGTCGTACAGACGCCGGACAAGAGTGTGGAGGCGGCGACGGCGTGAATGGATTGATGCAAGGCAAGCGCGGGCTCATCATGGGGCTTGCGAACGACAAGTCGCTGGCCTGGGGGATCGCGCAGAAGCTGGCCGAACATGGGGCGGAATTGGCGTTCAGCTATCAGGGCGAGGCGCTGGAGAAGCGGGTGCGGCCGCTGGCGGCATCGCTGGGACAGGATTTCCTGATCCCGTGCGACGTTTCGGACATGGCGGATCTCGATACGTGCTTCGCGACGCTTGCCGAGCGGTGGCCGACGATCGACTTCGTCGTGCATGCGATCGGCTTTTCCGACAAGAACGAGCTACGCGGCGGCTATGTCGATACCAGTCTCGACAATTTCCTGATGACGATGAACATCTCGGTCTATTCGTTCGTCGCAGTGGCCAAGCGTGCATCGGCGATGATGCCGAATGGCGGTGCGTTGCTGACGCTCAGCTATTATGGCGCCGAGAAGGTCATCCCGCATTACAACGTGATGGGCGTGGCCAAGGCAGCGCTCGAGACCAGCGTGCAATATCTGTCGGTCGATCTTGGCGGCGACAATATTCGCGTAAATGCGATCTCCGCCGGGCCGATCAAGACGCTGGCCGCCAGCGGCATCGGCGATTTCCGGCTGATCCTGAAGTGGAACGAGTTCAACTCGCCGCTCAAGCGCAACGTGACGATCGAGGATGTCGGCGGCGCCGGCCTGTACCTGCTGAGCGACCTGGCGAGCGGCGTGACGGGCGAGACCCATCATGTCGACGCCGGGTACAATGTGATCGGCATGAAGGCCGAGGACGCACCGGATATCGCGTTGGTCTGAGGACTCCCTCTCCCCTTCGGGGGAGAGGGAAGGGGCCCGCCGCGCAGCGGTGGGAAGGGTGAGGGCTGGTGACGCGATCCCGGTACACAGTCGACGATGGTAGCATCGCCCGCGCGCGCGAACTCCGGCGCAACTCCACCCTCGCCGAAGCCAAGCTCTGGTCTGCCCTGCGCGGCGGCTCGCTTGACGGTCACAAGTTCCGCCGTCAGCAACGCATAGGGCCATTCTATGGAGATCTTGTTTGCCAGGCCCAGCGACTGGTGATCGAGATCGATGGCGATACGCACGCTCAAACCGAATTGTACGATGCCCAGCGGACGGCATTTCTGGAACGTGAGGGCTACAGGGTGCTTCGTTTTACCAATGGCGATGTGATGGGCAATGTCGACGGCGTGGCGGAGGTAATTCGAGCCGCACTCGCCCCCTCACCCTCCCACTCGGCTGCGCCGAGCGGGCCCCTCCCTCTCCCCCATTGGGGAGAGGGATTTTGAGCTTCAACACGTTCGGGCGCGTTTTCCGGTTCACTACCTGGGGTGAAAGCCATGGGCCTGCGTTGGGCGCCGTGGTCGATGGATGCCCGCCGGGGCTGTCGCTCGGCGAGGCCGACATCCAGCCGTTCCTCGACAAGCGCCGCCCGGGCACCTCGCGCTTCACCACGCAGCGCCAGGAGCCGGATCAGGTGCGCATCCTCTCGGGCACGTTCGAGGGGCGCAGCACGGGCACGCCGATCAGCCTGATGATCGAGAATGTCGACCAGCGATCAAAGGATTATTCCGAGGTCGCCCATGCCTATCGCCCCGGCCATGCCGATTTTGCCTATGACGCGAAGTATGGCTTTCGCGATTATCGCGGTGGAGGCCGATCCTCGGCGCGCGAGACGGCGGCGCGGGTGGCGGCGGGCGCGGTGGCGCGGCTGGTGATCCCCGAGGTGCGCGTCCGCGCATGGGTCGAGGCGATTGGTGGCGATGCCATCGATCCGGCCAATTTCGATGCCGAACAGATCGACCTGAACCCGTTCTTCTGCCCCGACGCGGAAGCTGCGCGACGCTGGGAGACGATGATCGATGCCGCGCGCAAGAACGGCTCGTCGCTCGGCGCCGCGATCGCGTGCGAGGCGACCGGCGTGCCCGCCGGCTGGGGCGCGCCGCTTTATGCCAAGCTGGACAGCGAACTGGCCGCTGCGTGCATGAGCATCAATGCGGTGAAAGGGGTCGAGATCGGCGACGGCTTCTCCGCAGCAGCGCTGCGCGGGGAAGACAATGCCGATGCGATGCGTCCGGGTGGCGCGGGGGGGCCGGAGTTCCTCGCCAACCATGCGGGCGGGATCGCGGGGGGCATTTCCACCGGCCAGCCGGTCACCATCCGCGTGGCGTTCAAGCCGACCAGCTCGATCCTGACACCGGTCGAAACGATCACGCGTGATGGAGCGGCGACCGAGATCATGACCAAGGGACGCCATGATCCGTGCGTCGGCATCCGCGGCGCTCCGGTAGTAGAGGCGATGATGGCTCTAGTATTGGCCGATCAGAAGCTGCTTCATCGGGCACAATGTGGCTGAACAAAGGCAAGGCGTTCGATTGAAGGGACAGGTTGAGCGTCCTTTTGCGGACGACGGCGTTCTTATCCCTGACCTGATTATACAGGACAGGAGAACGAGAATGTATATGAAGACTCTCATCGGCGTCGCCGCACTTGGCCTCTCGACCGCTGCGCTGGCCCAGACCGCGCCAACGACCGGCCAGACGTCGCCATCGACGCCCACCCCCGGTCAGTCGACCACCGGCCCGACCATCCCGGATTCGACCACGGCCAATCCGGGCGTCGATCCGGCAAGTCCCTCGACGACTACGACGACGGACAGCACGACCACAACGACGACGCCCGACACCGCGACCGATGCGGCAGCAACAACGGGCGAAAAATCAAAGAAGCACCGTAAACCGAAGTAAGACGGTCAGGCCGCGACGCCAGTCGCGGCCTTTTTGTCAGTCGGCGAACGGATCCCGCACCAGGATCGTGTCGTCGCGCTCTGGGCTGGTCGATACCAACGCCACCGGGCAACGGATCAGTTCTTCGATGCGACGGATATATTTGATCGCCTGACCGGGCAGATCGGCCCAGCTACGTGCCCCCGCGGTAGATTCCTGCCACCCCGGCATGGTTTCGTACACCGGCACAACCCGCGCCTGATCCGCCGCATGCGCCGGGAAATAATCCAGCTCCGCTCCATCCAGCGTATAGCCGGTGCAGATGTTGACCTGCTCGAACCCGTCGAGCACGTCGATCTTGGTCAGCGCGATGCCGGTAATCCCGCCAACGGCCGCCGACTGCCGCACCAACACGGCATCGAACCAGCCGCAGCGCCGCTTGCGCCCGGTGACCGTACCGAATTCATGCCCGCGCTGCCCGAGCCGCTCGCCGGTCTCGTCGTCCAGCTCGGTCGGGAACGGCCCCGAGCCGACCCGCGTAGTATAGGCTTTGGTGATACCCAGCACGAAGCCGACCGCGCTCGGCCCTAGGCCGGAGCCGCCCGCCGCCGTGCCGGCGATCGTGTTGGACGAGGTAACGAACGGATAGGTGCCGTGATCGACATCGAGCAGCACGCCCTGCGCACCTTCGAACAGGATGCGCTTGCCCGCTGCGCGCTGCGCGTTGAGATCGCGCCAGACGGGCTTGGCGAATTGCAGCACGAAGCCCGCAATCTCGCGCAGCTCCGCAACCAGCCGCGCGCGGTCGATCGGCGGCTCGCCGAATCCTGCACGCAAGGCATCGTGATGCGCGGTCAGCCGGTCGAGTTGCGCGTCGAGCGCGTCGAGATGCGCCAGATCGCACACGCGGATCGCGCGCCGGCCGACCTTGTCCTCATAAGCCGGCCCGATGCCCCGCCGCGTCGTGCCGATCTTGCCTGCGCCGCTCGCATCCTCGCGCAGCGAATCGAGATCGCGGTGGAACGGCAGGATCAGAGCGCAGTTGTCGGCGATAATCAGCGTGTCCGGCGTGATATGCACGCCCTGCCCGGCCAGCTTCTCGACCTCGGCCTTCAAATGCCACGGATCGAGCACCACGCCATTGCCGATCACCGACGGCGTACCGCGCACGATGCCCGACGGCAGCAGCGAGAGCTTGTAGACCTTCTCGCCCACGACAAGGGTATGGCCGGCATTGTGCCCACCCTGGAAGCGCACCACGACATCGGCGCGCTCGGCGAGCCAGTCGACGATCTTGCCCTTGCCCTCATCACCCCATTGGGCGCCGATCACTGCTACGTTCGCCAAGGCATATTCCCGAATTCCTGAAGGGCGCTCCTGTAGACATGGGCAGCCCGATCGTCCAATTCTTTGGCGCGCCAGAAGGAGACGTAAGTGTCGCCGAGACTCGCCATCGCCGCGTTGCTCCTTCAGTTGCCACGCCGGTCTACGCATCAGATCGCGACGCGGCGCCGGCCGACGACCTTCTGCACGCAGACCTGCCGCTGTTCAAGGAAACCGCCGATAAATGGCCGCAGTCCATGGGCGGCGACGCAATCGGTTGCAGTACTCGGGTAGCGTTCGGGAACTGGATATATCGCTCGAGCAGTAAGGATGAAGACCCGCTCTGGTACGGCTTTTCCAATCATGGCGCATTCCATTGCTGGGCGCTGGTCGGGACGGCAAACGACAAAGCCGGGCTCGATACGAGCGATCAAAGACCGTCCTTCTTCGTGCTGCTCAGCAAAGACCCGAAGATCGAATTATGGACGCTTCAGATCGGCGTCAGACCCGGCAGCGACTATCTGCTTATGAGCCGCAAGCCCGGCAGCGGGATCATTCGGCGTTTCGACGTGCTGCAACGGGATTGTCCCAAATCCATGCTGCGTGGGGGGCGTTCGGTCGACATCCTGCTGACGGACTATTGCGCGATCGATTCCCCAACATCGCTGATTGCCTTGGCTAAAGCGATGTCAGAGCGGCCACCACTGGGCCATCTCACGCTCATCCAAGACTCAAGTGAAAAACCCGCCGATTAAAGGCTCCGCACCGCGCCATCAGCCAGCACGTGGGTGCAGAGCTGCGCCTCGGGCGTATCGCCCGCTTCCAGCGCGGCGACGGTGACCCAGCCTTCCGCCCGCATCCGCGCCGCCACCGCAGCATCCGTGCCGAGCGGCACGAACAACCGCCGGCGCTCGATCGTGCCTGCGCCCCCCGCAACGATCGCGTCGGCGTAGAGCGAGAAGCCCATTGCGGCTTCCTCCGCGCCGCTTTCGTGCACGATCGTGTAGCTGCCGCCGCGCCCGATTTCGCCGCGCACACCCTCTGCAAAGATCGAGAAGCCGAGCCAGCTTTGATACTCGAAGCCGTGGCGTTCGGTCGGGTCGAGCGTCAGCTGCGCATGGCCGCGGACGCTTTCGGCGATCTTCCACAGGCCGTCGAGCCGCGAGGTCAGTGCGCCGCCCGCGTCCAGCGCGCAGAGCCGGTCATGCGCCATGTCGAACGGGCCGGCCGCCTCGATCAGCGGCAGATAGGCGGGCGCAAGCTCCGCTACGCCGCCGGCATCCTTGGCGTCGAGGCGGTCGCGCACCGCCGGCACCAGCGCGTCGTCGAGCGGCAACGGTCCGGCAGCCAGCGTGGCGACCAGATCGGGCAAGGTGAAATCGATCGACAGACCGGTCACGCCAGCCGCCGCCAAGGCCTCGACCGCGACCTGTACGATCTCGATCGCTGCCGCGACGGTATCCAGCCCGATCAACTCGCAGCCGATCTGCCGGCGTTCGCGCTCGGGGCTCAGTTGCGAGGCGCGCAGCTTGAGGATCGGGCCGGCATAAGACAGGCGCACCGGGCGCGGGTGATGCCCCATGCGGGTCGCGGCGATGCGGCCGATCTGCGCGGTCATGTCCGGGCGGATGGCGAGCGTCGCCTGGCTGACCGGATCGACGAAACGCACCGCATCCTGCGCGCGCGCCGCCTTCAGGCGCCCGGCAAGGCCGGCTTCGAACTCGGCAAGCGCAGGGTCGGCGCGCTCATAGCCATGCGCATAGGCCGCACCCAGGATCGCCGCCTCCAGCCGGGCGGCGGCATCGGCGAAGGGCGGCAGGCGGTCTCGAAAGCCTTGGGGGAGGAGAGCGGTCATTCGTCGTCCTTCTCCCTCTCCCCTTTGGGGAGAGGGCCGGGGAGAGGGGCAGTGCCGAGCGCATCGAGAATGATCTGCAGCACCGCGGGTTCGTTCCCCATCACGTCGGCGTTGGAAAAACGGAGCACGCGAAATCCTTGAGCCTCTAGCCAAGCAGTGCGCGCGGCGTCGTAGCGCTCGTTCCCGGCATGGCTGTCGCCGTCAAGCTCAATCACCAGCTTTTGCGAGCGCGCGGCGAAATCGACGGTGTAGCGGCCGATCAGAACTTGCTGGCTGAACTTGACCCCGCCGAGCCGCTTAGCGCGTAGGTGATACCATAAACGCGCTTCGGGGCCGGTCGGCTCGCTGCGCATCGCTTTGGCACGCTGTAGCTGAAGCTCGTCTTTCTTGGGCACGGCCCCTCTACCCGACCCTCTCCCCCGAGGGGAGAGGGAGGAAAATTAGCGCCGGTTACCTTAGAACGACAACCCCATCGCCGTGCGCACGCCAGCCAGCGAACGCACCTTGCCCAGCAGGTCCTGCGTCACCGGCTCGTCGACCGACAGCAGCAGCACCGCCTCGCCGCCGGCCGAGCGGCGGCCGAGGTGGAAGGTGCCGATATTGACGCCCTGTTCGCCGAGCAGCGAGCCCAGCCGGCCAATGAAGCCCGGCGCGTCTTCGTTCACGACGTACAGCATGTGGCCGGCAAGATCGGCCTCGACCTTGATCCCGAACAGTTCGACCAGGCGCGGTGCCTGATCGCCGAACAGGGTGCCCGCGACCGAGCGGTCGCCGGCATCGGTCTTCACCGTGATGCGCAGCAACGTGTGGTAATCGCTTTCGCGCTCGTGGCGCGTCTCGCGGACGTCGATACCGCGTTCCTTGGCGAGGAACGGCGCGTTGACCATGTTCACCGTGTCGGTGTGCACGCGCATCAGGCCGGCGAGCACCGCGCTGGTGATCGGCTTCTGGTTGAGTGCGGCCGCCGCACCGCCGACCTCGATGTTGATCCCCGTCAACGCGCCATGCGCCAGCTGCCCGACGAGCGAGCCGAGCTTTTCGGCCAGCGCCATGTACGGCTTCAGCTTGGGCGCTTCCTCGGCCGAGAGCGACGGCACGTTGAGCGCGTTGGTGACGCCACCGGTCATCAGATAGTCGGCCATCTGCTCGGCGACCTGGATCGCGACATTGACCTGCGCCTCGTTGGTCGAGGCGCCGAGATGCGGGGTGGAAACGAAGTTCGGGGTGCCGAACAACGGCGATTCCTTGGCTGGTTCGGTCACGAAGACGTCGAGCGCCGCGCCGCCGATATGGCCCGAATCGAGCCCCGCCTTCAGCGCCGCCTCGTCGATCAGCCCGCCGCGTGCGCAGTTGATGATGCGCACGCCGGGCTTGGTTTTGGCGAGGTTCTCGGCCGACAGGATGTTGCGGGTCTGGTCGGTCAGCGGCGTGTGCAGCGTGATGAAATCGGCGCGCGCGAGCAGCTCGTCGAGCGTCACCTTCTCCACGCCCATCTCGACCGCGCGTTCGGGGGTGAGGAACGGATCGAACGCCACGACCTTCATCTTCAGGCCCAGCGCGCGATCGGCGACGATCGAGCCGATATTGCCCGCGCCGATGAGACCCAGCGTCTTCGACGTCAGCTCGACACCCATGAAGCGGTTCTTCTCCCACTTGCCGGCCTGCGTGCTGGCATCCGCCTCGGGCAATTGCCGCGCGAGCGCGAACATCAGCGCGATGGCGTGTTCGGCGGTAGTGATCGAATTGCCGAACGGCGTGTTCATTACGACGACGCCCTGCGCCGAGGCGGAGGGGATATCGACATTGTCGACCCCTATGCCTGCGCGGCCGATGACCTTCAGGTTGGTCGCGGCGGCGAGGATTGCCTTGGTCACCTTGGTGGAGGAGCGGATCGCCAGGCCATCATAATCGCCGATGATCGCGATCAGTTCGTCGGGTGTCTTGCCGGTGATCTCGTCGACCTCGACACCGCGTTCGCGGAAGATCTGCGCGGCTTTGGGATCCATCTGGTCGCTGATGAGGACTTTTGGCATGATATTGTCTTTCGAAACAGCCGTCATCCCCGCGCAGGCGGGGATCCATAATCGCTGACGGCAGTGGGTATGGATCCCCGCCTTCGCGGGGATGACGATAGATTAAGCGGCGGCAGGCGCCATGACCGAGGCATAGGCCCAGTCCAGCCACGGCCCCAGCGCCTCGATATCCGCCGTATCGACGGTCGCGCCGCACCAGATGCGCAGACCCGCCGGCGCATCGCGATACCCGGCGATATCATAGGCCGCGTCCGCCTTCTCCAGCAGTGCCGCGAACGCTTTGATCGCTCCCTCGTCCGCACCCTCGACCGTCAAACACACGCTGGTCTTCGAGCGCGTCGCTGGATCAGCGGCGAGATGCCCCAGCCACGAGCGCTCCTCGACGATCTTGTCGAGCGCCGCGGCGTTGGCGTCACTGCGCGCGATCAGCCCGTCCGCGCCGCCGACCGATTTCGCCCATTCCAGCGCCAGGATCGCGTCCTCGACCGCCAGCATCGACGGCGTGTTGATCGTCTCGCCCTTGAACACGCCCTCGGTCAGCTTGCCCTTCGAGACCAGGCGGAACACCTTGGGCAGCGGCCAGGCCGGCGTATAGCTTTCCAGTCGCTCGACCGCGCGCGGCCCCAGGATCAGCACGCCGTGGCCGCCCTCGCCGCCCAGCACCTTCTGCCAGCTGAACGTGGCGACATCGATCTTGTCCCAGTCGATATCATAGGCGAACACGCCCGAGGTTGCATCGGCGAAGCTCAGCCCCTCGCGGTTGGCCGGGATCCAGTCAGCATTCGGCACGCGCACGCCCGAGGTGGTGCCGTTCCAGGTGAACAGCACGTCGTTCGACCAGTCGACGGCGGTGAGATCGGGCAGCTGGCCATAATCGGCGCGAATCACGGTCGGATCGATCTTGAGCTGCTTGACCGCATCGGTCACCCAGCCTTCGCCGAAGCTTTCCCAGGCGAGCGTGGTGACGGGCTTGGCGCCCAGCATCGTCCACATCGCCATCTCGAACGCGCCAGTGTCGGAGCCGGGGACGATGCCGATGCGATGCGTATCCGGCAGCTTGAGCAATTCGCGCATCAGGTCGATCGAGTACGCCAGACGCGTTTTGCCGATCTTCGAGCGATGCGACCGGCCGAGCACGTCGGTGGCAAATTTCTCGGGGGTCCAGCCGGGCGGTTTCGCGCAAGGGCCGGAAGAAAAGTAGGGACGCGCCGGTTTACGGGCCGGGGCGGCAGGTAGATCAGTCATGTAGTCTCTCCTCACAGAGAGCACGCGCGGCGTTGGGACCGCGTGGCCCGTCGCCGCCTCTAGAGGCGTTCAGACATCTGTCAATCGCCATAGTACTTGCATAACAAGATACCCTGCTATACCCATATGTCATGGAGATCGAGTCGTGGCAGTCGCAATTACGCAAGGGCGCGGCCGAACTCGTCGTCCTCTCCGCGCTGGCCGATGGCGAGGCCTATGGGCTGCAGATACTCCGCAAGGCCAATGCCGGCGGTGATCTGGTCAGCGACGGCGCATTGTATCCGATGCTCGCCCGGCTGGAGAAAGGCGGCCGTATCGTCGCACGCTGGTCGACAGGGAGCGACGGCGTGGCGCCGCGAAAATTCTACACTCTAACGCCACAAGGTCGTGCGCTCGCCGACGAGATGCGCGCCCGCTGGTCCGAGTTCCGCAAGATGGTTTCTGCTGCCGTGGAGAAAGAGACATGACCGAACCGACCGAAGCCGACGCTTATGTCCGCAAGCTGCTCTGGGCGCTGCAGAGCCTGCCGCACGAAGATCGGCTGAACATCGCAGCGGAGATACACAGCCATCTGAGCGAGAGCGCGACCGCAGGACGCGATGCTGCGGCCCGCGCTTACGAGAAACTCGGGCCGCCGCATCTGCTGGCACGGCGCTTCGTCGAGGAATATGAACTGGCCGGCGCGCTGCACCGCGCAGCGCCGGGCCGGCTGTTGCTCGCCATACTCAGCCGTGGGTCGCGCAACGTGGCGGCGCTTGGCGCGGGTTTCGGTGCGGTCCTGTGCTACGTCTTCGCGCTCACCTTTCTGGTAGTGGCTGCGGCAAAGCCGGTCATGCCCGCCAATGTCGGGCTTTGGCGAACAGGCGATGGCGCCACCCTGGCCGGACTGGTGGCAGTTCCGCCCACCGGTGCGGATCTGCTCGGCCTGTGGATCATCCCCGTCGCACTGGCGGCAGCGATTGGCTGCTATCTGTTCGGTACGCAGGTGCTTCGCCACCGCGCACGCCATCTCCTTGGCCGTTAGATGCCGGTCGGCTTATATTCACCAGCGCGCTGACATCATGCGGCCATGACACTTAAGAAATTCATTCCGGTACTTCTTCTGCCATTGTCACTCGCCGCCTGCGGTGGCGACGATCGCCGCGTGCCGCCGCGCCCGGTGGGCGCTCGCCCGATCACCCTCAACATCCCGACGTCCAAAGAAACGCAGGCCTGCTTTGCCGATCTGTCGCGGGTCGGCATCCGCTATTCCCCCCTGCCCGACCGTGATTATGGCGGCAGATGCAGCCTGATCGGGGCGGTGCAGCTGGTCGACATCGGCCTGCCCGTGACCGGCATCAAGGGCATGCGCTGCGGCGTCGCACGCGCGTTCGTCGGCTGGGCGCGCAATGCGATCGCGCCGGCCGCGCACCAGATGCTGGGCAGCGACGTGGTGCGCGTGGAGACGATGGGCACCTATGCCTGCCGTAACGTTGTCGGCCGTTCGGGAAGCCCTGCGCGATTGTCCGGCCATGCCACGGGCAATGCGGTAGACGTGTCGGCCTTCATCCTGCGCGATGGGCGGCGGATCAGCATCGAAAAGGATTGGCGCTCGGGCGACGAACAGGTGCGCGCGTTCCTGCAGACGATCCACGGCTCGGCCTGCAAGCGGTTCGGCACGGTGCTCAGCCCCGACTATAACGCCGCGCATTACAACCACCTGCATCTGGAAGACGATCGGGCACGATTCTGTCGCTGAACAGCCCCCCAAAGCCACCGTCATCTGACGAAAGTCAGGATCCAGTTCGGCCCAGTCGCCTTCGCCCCTGAGGCACGCTGGATCCTGACCTTCGTCAGCATGACGGCAATCGGGTGAGGCGCCACCCGCCCGACCAGGGCTTCAAACGCTGCGTGAAATCCCCTACGCGCCGCTGATGACCGATACACACGTACCCTCGCGCGTCTTTCCGCGCGCTCGCCAGGATGCCGAGACCGCCAGTGCCGGCGTCCACACCCCGCAGACCGAAAGCCCCAGCTTCCGTCTTGCCTTCCAGGACATGGATTTCCTGCTGCGCGAGGATCTGCGGCCGATCCGCTTCCAGCTCGAATTGCTGAAGCCCGAACTGATCCTGAAGGAAGCGAACATCGCCTCCACCTTCGTGATGTACGGGTCGGCGCGCATTCCCGAACCATCCAAGGCGCAGGGGATGCTCGATTTCGCGCGCAATGCCGAGGGCGGCAGCGAACAGGCGATCCGCATCGCCGAGAGCCTGGTCGCCAAGTCGAAATATTACGATGTCGCGCGCGAGCTGGCCTTCAAGGTCAGCGAATGCCCGCTGGACGAGGAAGGCAAACGCCACTTCGTGGTCTGCTCGGGCGGTGGCCCGTCGATCATGGAGGCCGCCAATCGCGGCGCCTATGACGCGGGGCAGGAATCGATCGGCCTCAACATCGTGCTGCCGCACGAACAGGCGCCCAACCCCTATGTCACCCCGTCGCTGTCGATGCAGTTCCACTATTTCGCGCTGCGCAAGATGCACTTCCTGCTCCACGCGCGTGCGCTGGCGGCGTTTCCGGGCGGGTTCGGCACGTTCGACGAACTGTTCGAGCTGCTGACGCTGATCCAGACCGGCAAGATCAAGCCGATCCCCGTGTTGCTGTTCGGCCGCGAATTCTGGAACCGGGTGGTGAATTTCGAGGCGTTGGTCGAGGAAGGCGTGATCTCGCCGCAGGATCTTGGCCTGTTCACCTTCGTCGAAACGGCGGATGAAGCGTGGAACGTGGTGCAGGAGTTTTACCGCGAGCCATCGGAGGCGGTGAAGGGGTGAGACGGCGCGCCCGGCGCGGGCCGGGGCTGCATGCGCTACAGCCTGAAGACGTCACTTCCACCCGTTCGTGCTGAGTAGAGACCGAGTAGCCCGCAGGGCGTATCGAGGGCTCGTATCGAAGCACATTTGGAGCGCGGTATCGCGTATCCTTCGATACGCCTTCTCGATCCGCTTCGCGCTACTCGATGCCTGTCCTGAGCGCCTGCCCTTGCAGGCAGTCGAAGGGGCTACTCAGGACGAACGGGGGTTCATGACGCCCCAGAGCACTGCCGTCTAGGCGTTGCGCTTCGTACCGCCACCTTCCCAACCAAGCCGGCCTTGGCCGGGGAACGGCAAGGCCGCGGCATTCCTACTTGGAGCCGCGAACCTTCGCCGCCGGATCGATCGACGGTGCGCCGGTGGCCGGTGTCGCCTTATTCGACAGATCGTCGGTCGAGGGTTCGGCCTTGCCACCCGGATCGGCGTCGCCGCTCGCCTTGCCCTCGTTGCCACCGGCTGGAACGGCCGGTGCACCGTTCGTCGCGGCAGGTGCGGTCGGCAGCGGCAGGTTCGATCCCATCGAATTCAGATACGCGATCACGTTGGCACGGTCCTGCCCGTTGCCGATGCCGGCAAAGGTCATCTTGGTGCCCGGCGCGAACTTGCGCGGGCTGGTCAGCCACGCGCTCATCGTGTCGAAATCCCACTTGCCGCCCTTGGACTTCAGCGCATCGGAGAAGGCGAAGCCCGCCTTGCCTTGCGCGATGCCTTCGCCCAGCGTCGCGTACAGGTTCGGGCCGATACCGTTCGGTGCGCCCTGCGCGATCGTGTGGCAGGCGGCGCATTTCTTGAACACGTCGGCGCCCTTGGCCGGATCGGCGGTCGCCAGCAGCGTGGCGATCGGCACCTCGGCCGCGCCGCCCTCGCCGCCTGCCTCTTCGACGCCCTCGATTGGGTAGCCCATCTTTTCCGGACGATCGTCGTGGAACATCATGCCGCCGACGATCGACAGCCCCAGCGCCGCGCCGCAACCAGCCAGCACCCAGCCCGCGATCGTGTTCGTCCGATTGTCCATCCTCAGCCCCAACCTGTTCGCAAAAGTCGGCTTCCTTTAGATTCGCGTTGCCCGCACCGCAAGCGGCGCTTAAGCGCTCGCCCTTCATGGAGAATTTCGCCGCCCCCGCGCGCCCGATCGTCGCACGCATGACCGAGGCCGCCGCGGCCGAGCCAAATCGGGCAGTGGCGTTCCAGGGAGCGCCCGGCGCCAATTCGCATGTCGCCGCACTCGGGGCGTTTCCCGACGGCCTGCCGCTGCCCTGTTTCGATTTCGCCGATGCGATCGATGCGGTGCGCGATGGCCGCGCCGATTGCGCGATCATCCCGATCGAGAATTCGCTGCATGGCCGCGTCGCCGACATGCATTTCCTGCTACCCGAATCGGGCCTGGTGATCACCGGCGAGCATTTCCTGGGTATCAAGCACGCCTTGATGGGCGTCGGCACGCGCGATGACGTACGCGAGGCGATGAGCCATCCGCAGGCGCTAGGCCAATGCCGGCACTGGTTGCGCGAGCACGGAATCACCTCAATCGCTTATCCCGATACGGCCGGCGCGGCGGCTGTCGTGGCGGAGCTCGGCGACGCCAAGGTGGCGGCATTGGCGCCCCCGGGCGCGGCGGCGATCTACGGCCTCAACCTGCTGGCCGAGGGGCTGGCGGATGCCGACCACAATACCACCCGCTTCGTGGTGCTGGCGCGCGCCGGGCATGCGCCGGTCGGCGATGGCCCGTGGATGACGACCTTGATCTTCGAGGTGAAGAACGTGCCCGCCGCGCTCTACAAGGCGATGGGCGGCTTCGCCACGAACGGCGTCAACATGACCAAGCTGGAAAGCTATCAGCGCGGCGGCACGTTTGCGGCGACGGAATTCTATGCCGATGTCGAGGGGCGGCCGGGCGAAGCCGGGCTGGACCGCGCGCTGGAAGAGCTGGGCTTCCACTCGAAATGGGTGCGCGTGCTGGGCACGTATCGCCAGGCGCGCGCGCGGGGCTGAGATTTACCCCGCGGTATAAACGTCACCCCGGACTTGGTCCGGGATGACGGTGTGCTGTGGGGGGCGAAGCAACGCTCCGCCCCCCAATTTCTCAGAAGCTGAACCGGCCGCCAAGCGACAACACCACGGCGTGCGCATTCTCGAGCCGACCGTTGGTGATGATCGTCGATCCGGCGGCGATCGTCGGGCGATCGATCGTCTCGTCGGAGAAGTCGACATAGTTCACGCCGGCGTCGATGCCGAAGCGGGGGCTTAGCTGATAGCTGCCACCGGCGGCATAGACCCAGCGGTTGGCATCCGGCACGCGCGCGTCGCGCTGGGTGTCCTGGGTCGGCGTCACGGCGCGCTTCACACCGGCGCGGAACGTCGCCTTGGGGGTGACGGCGTAATCGAAGCCGCCCGCCAGGCTCCAGCTCTCGCGGTAGTTCTCCGGGATCTGCTGGTTGACCGGTGCGCCGAGATCGATGGTGTCGAACTTGTTCCAGCTATAGGCCACGACCTGCGCGTTGAGCGTCAGCGCCTGCGTCGCGCGGAAACGGCCGGCGACGATCACCTGGCCCGGCGTGTTGAACCGCGCCTTGACGCCCGAGAGCGATTCGTTGCCCGCCGCAAGCGGACCGACCAGCCCGGTGACGTTGAGATCGCCCTTCAGCGTGTGCTCGATGCTCGACTTGTAGCTGATGCCGACCGTGGCGAAATCGTTGTGCAGTTGCACGCCCGCGGTCCAGCCGAAGTCCCAGCCGTCGCCCTTCAGTTCCTGGCGGCCATCGGCCTGGCTGGCCAGGATGTTGGGCAGCGCGTTGCTGAGCGTCGCATCGGTATATTCGACGTTCAGCGCACCACCGACACGCAGCCAATCGGTCACCACCACGCCGATCGACGGCTGCACGTCGATCGTGCGCAGCCGCGTCTTGTCCGCGCTGTAGCGGGTCCAGCTGTCGGCGTCATAGTTGGTCGTGAAGCTGAACGGCGAGGTCACCGCCATGCCAACGGCGACACGGTCGCCCAGGCGGAAGGCGAACGAGCCGCTCGGCACCACGCCATTGTTGATCGGATCGCGTGCTAGGCGGTTGCCGGTGATCGGCACGAAGTTCTGGCCCGGACGGCGGATCACGGTGCCATTGTCGACCACGTCGCCCTTGGGCAGGATCGCAGACGCAGCGATCGACACGCTATTCTCTTCGATGCCGGCGATCGCCGCCGGGTTCCACCACAGGGAATCGGGGCCGGTATCGGCGCCCTCACCGGAGAAGGCACGGCCCGCGCCACGTGCGGACTGCTCCTCGAGGTAGAACGCATTGGCATGGGCGGTGCCCTGCAGGCCGAAAGCGGAGACGAGCGCAGCGGTGGCCAGCAACGGGGCCTTGGTACGGAACGACATGACGTAATCTTTCTGGATATTGGGGTTAGGTAAAATGGAACGGCGGACGATCAGCGCACGCGCGTCCAGGTCTGGGTCTTGCACAGCGGGAAGAACACGCAGCCGCGCAGCTTGAGCTGGTTCGCGCCCAGCGGCGTGATCTTGCCGCTATAGGTTTTGCCGTCCTCGGCATTGTAGACCTGGCCCGAGCTCCACACGCCGGCGCCGTCATGCTTGAAGCCGTTCAGCATCAGCATGCCCTGCACGGGGCGGTTGCGCAGTGCGGCATTGGCGTTCTTGCTGTCCTTCATCGCCGGGTTGGCGCGGATCGCATCGGAGGTGACGACCTTGCCGCATATCGAGGCGCCGCAGCGGCTGATCTCGACGATGGCGTTGTGCGTTTCGGTCTTCCAGCGGCCGAGCACCGTGTCGGCAGAAGCGGGGGCGCCGGCAAGCAATGCGGCGACGATCATTATCGACATCTATATCCTCTCCCGCCCGGCTATGCGGGCATATCGGCCACCAATCGTGCCTATGCCGTGTGACGGTACGGTCTTGTTCTACGCCGGAACTCACGGCTCAAAGCGCGAGTTAGTTGACGTATACGGCATCTAACGCTCGCCGTAGAAACGTTGGCGTACAAGTCAACACTCCTGTCCGATCCACAGCACTTTTTGCGGTGAATAACGGCGCAAGAAGGTGCTTCCCGGCGCCTGCGAAATGCGCGACACTTGTAGCCGAACGATGATTGGCCAAGCGATCCAAAAGGACGATGGCCGACACTTGCCGTAAGATCGGCGACGCGCATCGCTCGAAGGGGGACGGATGACCGAGCAAGAGGATATGACCGGTATCAACGAGGCGGCGCGGATGCTGGACATCACGCCGCGCACCTTGCGCTTCTACGAGGATAAGGGGCTGATCACGCCCTGCCGCGTCGGCGCGATCCGCGTCTACACCAAGCGGCAGATCGCGCGCATGCAATTAATCCTGCGCGGCAAGCGGCTGGGCTTTTCACTGCGCGACATCGAGGAGTTCCTCGACCTCTACGACGCCGATCCGCAGCATGTGGAGCAGATGCGCGCGCTTGCCGAACGCTGCCGCGAGCGGATCGAGCTGCTCGAGAGCCAACGCACGGCGATCGCCGAGACGCTGGCGGAGCTGGAAACGATCGAACGCCAGGCACTCGCGCGGGTGCCGGCACGGCGGCGACGGGAGCCGCGCCCGCAAGAGGCCGCGGGGCTGCACGCCAACGGCAGGCACTAGCGACCCGCTCTCCGTGGAGCCTCCGCCCCACTCAATCCTCCCGCGCCAGGGGGAGGATTCAGGCCGCCGGCGCTACCCCTTCGCCCACTCCGTCAGCAGCGTGTACGCGATCGCGTAAGGCGGCGGCGCGAGAAACGGTCCCTCTTCCCCCGCCAGCACCGCGCGGACCATCTCGCGCGGCACCCACATCGCATCTTCCAGTTCGTTGGTGTCGAGCGTGATCGCATCGTCCTCTGCCACCGCCACGCAGGCCATCATCAGCGAGGACGGGAACGGCCAGGGCTGGCTGGCGATGTAGCGCACCTGCGCCACGCGCACGCCGGCCTCCTCGTGGATCTCGCGCGCCACCGCTTCTTCGATCGACTCGCCGGGCTCCAGGAAACCGGCCAAGGCCGAGTATCGCCCCGCGGGCCAGTTCTTGCCGCGGCCGAGCAGCGCACGGCCGTCATGTTCGGCGATCATGATCACCACCGGGTCGACGCGCGGGAAATGCTCGGCGGCGCAATTGGGGCATTTGCGGCCCCAGCCGGCGCGGAAGACGTCGGTCGGCGTGCCGCAATTGGCGCAGAAACCATGCCGCGCATGCCAGTCGATCAGGCTGCGCGCGGCGGCATAGATCGCCGCCTCGCCCGGGGCGAGGCTGGCGAGCATCGCCATCAGCGCCGGGCTGCGCATCGCCGGTGCGCTGCTCGGCTGGAAACCCGGCAAGAAGGCGGTGAAATGCGGCCGCCCCTCATCCAGCCCGAGCAGGATCGGCACGGCATCGTCGGGCAGGTCGGCAAGCGAAGTCCAGGCCAGCCGTCCTTCGTCCGATACGTCCGGCATCAACCCGTCAAGCTTGAGCAGCCGCGCCCGCCAGTCGCTCGCCGCGGCGGCAAAGGCCGCGGCGTCGTGACGCAGGGTATCGGCGCGGTCGAGCGTGTTGCCGGTGAAGCCGATCACTGACGGTGCAGCGACAGATCGGCAAGCAGGGCCGGCAACACCTCCGCGCGCAGCGGATAGGTTTCGCCGGGGAAGTAATTGACCATGATCGTGCCGCGCGCGCGGCGGCCGGGATCGACGAAGGCGACCGTGCCCGCGGCCCCGCCCCAGCCGTACGTGCCCTTGCCCGCGCCACCCGGGAAATCCTCGAGGTACACCGAGCCACCCGCGCCAAACCCCATCTTCGGCCCCGCCGTGTTGCCGCCGGTGCTGGCTACCGTGCCGGAGAAGGTCACGCCCGCCGGCAGCAGGTTCGACATGGCAAGCTTGGCGGTTTCTTCCTTCATCACGCGGCGGCCGTTCAACTCGCCGTAATTCTGCAGCATGTGCAGGAAGGTGTCGTAATCGCGCGCCGACATGACGAGGCCCGCGCCGCCATAAGGAAAGCTCGGCGGCTTGAGCCAGACCGAGGTCGCCGCCGCATCGAGCGGCATGCGCGCCTTGGCGTCCATCTTCGACGTGTCGAACGCCGGGTTGATCTGCGCCATGCTCGCCTTGGTGAAGGCATAGTTGGTGGCGAAGCGCGGGATCTCGCTCTGCGGCACCGTCCAATAGCTCGATTTCATGCCGAGCGGGTTGAAGATGCGGGCTTGCACGAAGCCGTCGAAGCTCATGCCCGATGCCACCTCGATCACGCGGCCCATCACGTCGAGCCCGATCGAATAGCTCCATTTGGTGCCGGGTTCGTAGACCAAAGGCACGCTGGCGACGGCGTTGGCGAACGCCTCCAGCGTGGCCGGGCGCACTTTGCGTGCTTCGGCCTCGAATTGGTTGTTGACCTGCGCCGGGTTGATACCGAGCCGGTTATATTCGCCCAGCAGCGCGCCCTTGGTGATGATGTTGTAGCCGAGGCCCGAACTGTGCGTCAGCAGCATGCGGATCGTGATCGGCCGCGCCGCCGGGTGGCTCTTCAGGCTGTCGGGGCCATCGACCACCGTCATGTTCTTGAACGCCGGGATGAACTTGCTCACCGGATCGTCGAGTTTGATCTTGCCATCCTCGACCAGCATCATCGCCGCCATGCCGGTGATCGGCTTGGTCATCGAATAGACGCGCCACAGGCTGTCCGGTCCTGCTCTGGCCGCGCCGGCATCGTCGGCGATCTTGCCGGCCGAGAGGAAGATCGTCGGCATGTCGGCCACGCCGAAGGCGCCGACGATGCCGGGCATCTTGTTGTCGCGCACATAGCCGTCGAGCACTGCCTGCGTCCTGGGCAGCAACGACGGCACGGCGGTGATCGGATCGCGCTGCGGCTTGAGCCCGGCTTGCGGCGCGGGACGGGGCATCGCCTGGCTGCGCGGCGCGGCCTGCTGCGCAAGGCCGGCGCCCGCGATCACCATGGCCAGTGCTCCGCCCGATACCAACAGCTTGAAGGACTTCATGTCACTCTCCTGATCCCAGCCCCCGAATGGCGGCCCCGGCCTTGGCGAAAACGGTCGGCAGCCCCGCCGATTCGAGATCGGCGATCGGCCACCATTCGCCGGCGTTCGAATGCCTGTCTACCGCGCCCACGGCAAGCGCCAGTTCGAGCCGGAAGTGCGTAAAAACGTGGGAGGCCGTGCCCTCCAGCAAGCGCCAGTCGGCCTCCATCGGCGGGTCGGCCAACCCTGGCGCAACGTCCGTCCACGGACCCGTCGGCAGCGCGCGCATCCCACCGAGCAGCCCCTGCGGCGGGCGGCGGACGAGCATCACCTGACCCCCGCGCTCGGCCCAGAAGATCGTGCCGTAGCGTTGCGGCTTGGCGGGCTTGGCTGCTTTCACCGGATAGGCTTCGGGTGCGCCGCTGGCGAAGCCGTCGCAATCGCGGTTGAGCGGGCAGGCCAGGCATTTGGGCGCGCGCGGCGTGCAGATGCCGGAGCCCAGATCCATCATCGCCTGCGCAAAATCTCCGGAGCGCACGTCCGGCACGATCGGGTCGGCGGCGGCGCGGATCGCCGGCCGTGCCGCCGGCAGCGGCCGGTCGATCGCGAACAGCCGCGCCACGACGCGCTCGACGTTCGCATCCACCACCACCGCGCGCTCGCCGAACGCGATGCTGGCGATCGCAGCGGCGGTATAGTCGCCAATGCCGGGCAACGCGCGCAGCTCGGCTTCGGTGTCGGGAAAGCGGCCGCCATGGCTGGCCGTGACCACCTTGGCGCAGGCGATCAGATTGCGCGCCCGCGCATAATAGCCGAGCCCTGCCCAGGCGGTCATCACCTCGGCCTCGTCCGCCGCGGCCAGCGCGGCGAAGTCGGGCCAGCGGGCGGTGAACATCTCGAACTTCGGGCGCACCGTGGCGACCGTGGTCTGCTGCAGCATGATCTCGGACAGCCATACCCGGTACGGGTCCGGCGCCGCCTCGCCCGGTGGCGCGCGCCACGGCAGGATGCGGGCGTGCGCATCGTACCAGGCCAACAATGCAGCAGAGATGGATCGGGGCTTTGCGGGCACGGCGCCGCTATGGCATGGGTACCGCGATGAGCAAGCGCGCCGTTCCTCCCCCCCAGCCCGAGCATGTGCGCGGCGGCCGTGCGCGCAGCGTGGCCGAGCTGCTGCCCGATGCCGGCCGCGCGGCGTTCCGGCGATTCGGCTTCGTGCAGAGCGCGGTCGTCACGCGCTGGGGCGAGATCGTGGGCGAGCGCTATGCGGGTGTCTCGGCGCCCGAATCGATCCGCTTCCCGCAAGGCAAGCGCGCAGAGGGCACGCTGAACCTGGTGGTGCGCGGCGCGCACGGCACGATGATGCAGCATATCGCGCCCGAGATCATCGACCGCGTCAATCGCTTCTTCGGTTATGCGGCAATCGCGCGCGTACAGATGCGGCAAGGCGATGTGCCGGCCCCGCGCCCGCGCGCCGCGCCGCCGTCGCTCAAACCCGTGCCTGTCGATCTCGGCGCCAGCCTGCGCACGATCGCCGATCCCGAACTCAAGGCCGTGCTGGAAGCGCTGGCCGCTGGCGTCGCCGCCTCGCGCGGCACGCCCGTAATTGTAAGCCCCCCCGCCATCGGAACCGACGAATGATCCGCCAGTTGCTCGCCTGCCTGATCCTGCCGCTGCTGATCGGCGCCGCGCCTGCGCCCCGCGATTGGACCAGGACGGTCAACCGCACGGCGGCGGGCGCCTATGTCATCGGCAACCCGGCGGCCAAGGTGAAGCTGGTCGAATATCTGAGCTACACGTGCAGCCATTGCGCGCATTATTCCGCCGCCTCCGCCGCCACGCTCAAGGGCAAGTTCATCCGCTCGGGCTCGACCCGCGTCGAACTGCGCCACGCCACGCGCGACAAGGTCGATCTCGCCGCCACCGCCATCGCGCGCTGCGGCGGCCCCGCCGCCTTTCCCGCGATCAGCGAGCAATTGTTCGCCACGCAGGAGGATTGGTATCCGCGCGGCCTGCGCTTCGAACAGGTCAATGGCCAGCGCATGACGATCTATTCGAACAATGCCCGGTTGCGGGCGATTGCCGAAGGATCGGGCCTCAGCGACATCGCCCATGCCCGCGGCATCGGCGATGCGGCGCTCAAGGCCTGTTTCGACGATGATGCCGCATTGCTGCAGCTGGCGGTGATGAGCGACGCATCCTGGAAGGCGATCAGCGCCGCGGCCGCACCGGCACCCGGCGGAACGCCGAGCTTCGTCGTCAACAACAAGCCCTATGCCGGCCTCGACTGGGCCGGTCTCGAAAAGATCCTGCGTGCCGCCGGCGCCAAATAATCCCCCTGGAGTAAGCCCGACATGAAGCTTCGTATTGCCTGCGCCATCCTGCCGCTGATCGCGCTCGTCGCCTGTGGCGATGGCACCGCCACCAACAACGGCACCGCCGCCGCGCCGGTCGCCGCCGCCCCTGCGCCTGCCGGTCAGGACTGGACCCAGACGGTGTCGCAGACGGAGGAAGGCGGCTTCGTGATGGGCAATCCCGCCGCCGCGCTCAAGCTCGTCGAATATGGCTCGCGCCTGTGCCCGACCTGCGGCGCGTTCGCCAATACCGGCATGAAGCCGCTGATCGACACCTATGTGAAGAGCGGCAAGGTATCGTACGAGTTCCGCGAATATCTGGTCCACGGCGCGCCCGATTTCGCGCCGGCGCTGCTCGGCCGCTGCGCCGGCACCGCGGTGTTCTTCCCGTTGCTTGAACAGATGTTCGCCGCCCAGCCCCAGATCCTGACGAAGATGGAGGATGCCGGCCAGTTCCAGCAATCCATGGCGGGCAAATCGCCGGCCATCGTCTCCGTCGCCTGGGCCGAGAAGCTCGGCTATATCGATTTCGTCAAGCAGCGCGGTATTCCCGAGGCCAAGGCACGCGCCTGCCTGTCCGACCAGAAGCAGATCGAGGCTCTGGTCAAATATATGGACGCCGGCTCGCAGATGGGCGTCAGCGGCACGCCGACCTTCTTCCTCAACGGCAAGGTCCTGCAGGGCGCGGTCAGCTGGCCGCAGGTCGAACAGGCGCTGAAGGGCGGCGGGGCGTAACCCCTAGACTGTGCAGATCAAGCGGCTTCGCCTGTCGGGCTTCAAGAGCTTCGTCGACGCCGCCGATCTGCGCATCGAACCCGGGCTGACGGGGATCGTCGGCCCGAACGGGTGCGGCAAATCGAACCTGCTGGAGGCGCTGCGCTGGACGATGGGCGAGACGTCCGCCCGGTCGCTGCGCGGCGCCGGCATGGACGACGTGATCTTCGCCGGCACCGCGACCCGGCCCGCGCGCGAGTTCGCCGAAGTCTCGATGCTGATCGAGGACGACCAGGCGGAGGAGACCGAGATCGTCCGCCGGATCGAGCGCGGCGCGGGATCGGCCTACCGCATTGATGGCCGCGACGTGCGCGCCAAGGATGTCGCCTTGCTGTTCGCGGATGCCGCGACCGGCGCGCATAGCCCGGCCCTGGTCAGCCAGGGCCGGATCAGCGCGGTGATCGCCGCCAAGCCCGCCGAGCGCCGCGCGATGCTGGAGGAAGCGGCGGGCATTGCCGGGCTGCACGTGCGGCGCCGCGATGCCGAGCAGAAACTCCGCGCGACCGAGGCGAACCTCACGCGGCTCGACGAGGTCATCACCGATCAGGATGCGCGCGCCGCCGCGCTCAAGCGGCAGGCACGACAGGCGGAGCGCTACCGCACCTTGTCCGATCAGATCCGCGTTGCGGAGGCGCGGATGATCTTCGCGCGTTGGCGCGATGCGGCCGCCGCCGCGGACGTCGCCAAGATCGAAGCCGCGGCGGCCGAGACCCGCGTCGGCGAGACTGCGGAGGCACAGCGTGCGGCGGCGGCTTACCAGCAGCAGGCGATCGACCGACTCGCCGATGCGCGGGCGGCGGCACTCGCCGCACGCGATACAACGAGCGAGGCGGGGCATCGGCTGACCACCTTGCGGGCCGAGCGCACCGATATGGATCGGCAGTTGCGCACGCTCGCCGACAGCATCGCGCGGCTGGCCGACGATCGCGACCGCGAGGGTGCACTGGCGCATGACGCCGCCGACGCGCTGGCGCGGCTGGCGGCGGACGCGAAGACGCTGGAGCTGCGCATCGCCGACGCGGCCGGGCAGATGCCGACGATGGATGCCGCCTTGGCCACCGCGGAGCGCGAAGGGCGCGATGCCGAGGTCGCGCTGGCACAGGGACTGACGGCACAAGCGAGCGAAGCCGCCGAAGCGCGTGTCGCGGCGGCAGCGGTGGCGGCGGCGCACACGCGGCTGGAGCGCAGCACGCGCGATCTGGCGCGTCTCGAAGCGGAAGCGGCGGCGATCGGCGACACCGCACCGCTGCTGGCCGAGCGCGCGCGGGCGGTGGCGGCGCGCGTCGAGGCGCTGGCCGAGGCGGACGCGGCCCGCACCGCGCTGGCGGCGGCGGATGCAGCGGAACGCCGCGGCGGCGAAGCCCGCGACACCGCGCAATCGGCGCGCGCCGCCGCCCGCGCCGATCTGTCCGCACTCGACAGCGAGGCCGCAGCCTTGCGCCGCGCGACGCAGAGTTCCGGTCGCGACCGGGTGCTCGATCGCCTGCGTGCAGAGCCCGGCTACGAACGCGCGCTTGCCGCCGCCTTGGGCGACGACCTGGAGGCCGGCCTCGATGCCGGCGCCGACCGCTTCTGGGGCGGTGCCGAGGCCGCGGCGGCCGATCCGCCCGCTCCGTCCGATGCGACCATTCTGGCCGGGCATGTCGCAGCACCCGAGGCTCTCGCGCGGCGGTTGCGCCAGGTCTTCGTCGTCGACACCGATCGCGGCCAGCAACTGGCCGTCGGCCAGCGCCTGGTGACTCGCGACGGCGTGATGCGCCGCTGGGACGGCTTCATCGCCAGATCGGGTGGTGCCGCGGCGGCGGAGCGGCTCGAGCGGCTCAATCGCCTGCGCGAGATCGATGCGATGCGGCCTGCGATGATCAGCGCGGTCGAGCAGGCGGAGGCGGAGCTCGGCCGGATCGATGGCACGATCGCCGAGGCCAAGCGGCTCGCGGCCGAAGCGCGGCGATCGCTGGAGCGGGCGGAGAGCGCCATGCGCGAGGCCGCCCGGGCGGAAGATCGCGCCGCCACCGCGCTGGAGCGGATCGAGCGCCTGCGCGCCGATCTCGATGTACGGCGCGACCGCACCACCGCCGAGTTGACCGAAGCGCGCGGCGATGCCAATCGCGCCGCTGCAGCGCAAGCCGCGCTTCCCGCCGGCGATGCGACGTGCGACCGCGTCGTCTTGCTATCTACCCAGGCCGAGGCGCGGCGGAGGATGATCGCCACCGCGCGTGCCGATCGTGCGGCGCTGGAGCATCGCCTGGCGCAGGACCGCGATCGCCTGGCCAGCGGATCGGGCGAGGCAAAAGGCTGGCGTGCCCGCGCCGGGGAAGCCGCGCGGCGGATCGCCGACATGGACAAGCGCGCAGCGGGCCTCAAGCGCGATGCGGAAGCGCTGGCCGACCGGCCCGCCGCGCTCGATGCGGCGATCGCCGCGCTGGAAGCGACGCACGAGGCGGCTCGCGTCGAGGCGGACCGCACGCGGGAGGCTGAACGTGCCGTGGAAGATCTCGTGCGCGAGACCGAGGCGGTCGCACGCACCGCCGGCGAAGCGCTGTCGCAAGCGCGCGAGGTCCGCGCCGGTGCCTTGGCCCGCGCCGAAAACCAGGAATCGCGGCGCGTCGAAATGGGCCGCCTGTCGGGCGAACGCTTCGCCTGCCCCGCCCCGGTGCTGCCCGAACGGCTGAACTTCGCCGCCGAAACGGTGCGCGGCCCGGTCGACGAGTCGAGCGTGCATGAGCGCCTGACCGCGGAACGCGAACGGATCGGGCCGGTCAATCTGGTCGCCGAACGCGAACTGGCCGAGCTGGAAGCGGCCAGCAGCGGCAACGCCGCCGAGCGCGCGGAACTGGGCCTTGCGGTGCATCGGCTGCGCGGCTCGATCGGCACGCTCAACCGCGAGGGGCGGCAGCGGCTGCTCGCCGCGTTCGAGGCAGTGAACGGGCATTTCGGACGGCTGTTCACCAAATTGTTCGACGGCGGGCAGGCGCATCTCGAACTGATCGATTCAGACGATCCGCTGGAGGCGGGGCTGGAGATCATGGCCCAGCCGCCGGGCAAGCGGCTACAGTCGCTCACCTTGCTGTCGGGCGGCGAACAGGCGCTGACGGCGGTCGCGCTGATCTTCGGCCTGTTCCTCACCAACCCCGCCCCGATCTGCGTGCTGGACGAGGTCGATGCACCGCTCGACGACGCCAATATCGAGCGCTTCTGCGGCCTGCTCGACGCGATGACGCACGAGACGAAGACGCGCTACCTGATCGTCACGCACAATGCAGTGACGATGAGCCGCATGCACCGCCTGTTCGGCGTGACGATGATCGAACAGGGTATTAGCCGGCTGGTCTCGGTCGACCTGCAGCGCGCACAGGATCTGGCGGCATAGAGCATGATGCTCTCTCTCTTGATCCGTTCGTGACTTCTACCCGTTCGTGCTGAGTAGAGACCGAGTAGCCCGCAGGGCGTATCGAGGGCTCGTATCGAAGCACCTTGGAGCGCGGTATCGCCTGCCCTCTCGATACGCGCTTCGCGCTACGCGATGCCTGTCCTGAGCGCCTGCCCTTGCAGGCAGTCGGAGGGGCTACTCAGGACGAACGGGGATTAGTTGGCCCAACATCATCACACTCTAGCCACCCAGGCCGGCGCCGGCTGGCGCAGCGCGGCGACGATGATCCACAACATTGCCGCGCCCCGCAAAGCCGCCGCGATGGCGATGTCGGTGGTCGTTGCCGATGGCGTGCGCCCCTCCATCCCGGCGAACATCCAGAACTCGGCGAAATAGGCCGCCACATCGCCCAATGCGAACCACAGCAACGGCCATAGCCGATAGCTGGTCAACACGAGCATGGGGTACAGCCACAGATCGAATTGCGGCGAGTAGACCTTGTTGGTGAGCAGGAACCACGCGAGCACCGGCGTGAACAGCAGCCACAGATGGTCGCGGTGCCGCCGCCAGCCAAAGCCGACGATCGCCGCTGCCCCGATCGCAAAGGCGGCGAAGCTCGCCATGTTGCGGAGCGGGATCGGCGTGTTCCGCACCCCGAACGTGGCGAGCAGTTCCCAGACCGATGCGGCCGTGCCGCTGCGTGTGCCGGAGAAAGCGTAGAATTCCGACCAATTGGCAAAGGCCAGCCACGCGACCGGCAGGTTGACCACCCCCCAGGCGAGGATCGCGGCGAGCGCCAACGACGCGCTGGCGAGCAAGCGGTCGCGCCACGCCGCATCGCGCCGGAACAGCGCGGCCAGACCGATCAGCGGCAACATCAGCACCGGGAACAGCTTGGCCGCCGTGCCGATCGCGGCGAGTTGCACCGCCCTCGTCGCGGCGCCGCGCCGCGCCGCGAGCATTGCCGCCACTGCCAGCGCCACCGCCAGCATGTCCCAATTATGCCCCAGATACAGGATCAGCGGGGGCGCGGCGGCCCAAGCGTACCGCCGCAGGCGCTCGACCCCGGCGCGTTCCATGAACCACAAGACGAGGAAGGCGATCGCGGCGTTGACGGCGCTGACCACGAACAGGAAGTCGGCGGCATCGGCAGCAGAGCCGCGCACCAGCCGCGTGATCGCGCCTTCGATCCAGATCAGGGCGCCGGTCAGCACCGGATATTCCATCCGTGCCTCGAAATAGGGCATCTGCCCTGCCGCCACGCCGCGCAACCCCCAGAACGGCACCGCATCGCTGTAGCACCCGCTGGTATATTGGATGCCGTTCACCCAGGCTTCGCCGCAATGCGCCTTGAAGATATAGCCGAGCAGGCAGGTGATCCCGAGGACGATGTACGGCACGCGCCGGCTATGGTCGGTCTCGTTCATCGCCATCCCCAATCATTCGGTTCGTCACTCCGGCGGCTTCCGCTGCCCCGCCCATCTTCGTACTCCCCTTGCGGCACGGCAGACCCCGGAACAAGTCCGGGGTGACGGCTGGAGGCGACCCGAGCCTTATTCATTTCCCACACGGAACAACCTTTCCGGCTGCCGGTTGATCCTCGCACAACCAGGGAGACCATCATGTCCGAGATCAACAGCGACGAACGCGTCGTCGTCGCCAAGAGCAGCTTCAACATCGCCAACATCATCCTCGCCATCACTGTGCTGATCGTGGCGCTGGGCGTGCTCAAATATTTCGGCATGCTGCCGTTCTGAAGGTGACCGACCCTGCCGGTAAGCCGGCGGGGTCGATCGGCTGGCGCGGTCCAAAGCCGATGTAAAACAAAGATTATTCGACTTTGCCCGCGTTGGAACATATACCGAACGCATGGCTCAACTCGACGTACAGCAAAAGCTCGCAATCCTGGCCGACGCGGCCAAATACGATGCGTCTTGCGCCTCGTCGGGGACGGCGAAACGTACCTCGCGCGACGGCAAGGGAATCGGCTCGACCGATGGCGGCATGGGCATCTGCCACGCTTACGCCCCTGATGGACGATGCATCAGCCTGCTCAAGATCCTGCTGACCAATTCCTGCATCTTCGACTGCCATTTCTGCATCAACCGCAAGAGCAGCAACGTGCGCCGCGCGCGCTTTACCGCGCAGGAGGTCGTCAACCTCACGCTAGCATTCTATCGCCGCAACTATATCGAGGGCCTGTTCCTCTCCTCCGGCATCATCGCCTCGTCCAACTATACGATGGAACAGATCGTCGAGGTCGCACGCAGCTTGCGCGAGGATCATCAATTTCGCGGCTACATCCACCTGAAGACCATCCCGGATGCCGATCCGGAACTGGTGCATCAGGCCGGCCTGTATGCCGATCGCGTGTCGATCAACGTGGAACTCCCCACCGCCACCGGATTGAAGCGGCTCGCTCCCGAAAAGTCCGAAGTGCGGATCGAAGACGCGATGAAGGACATGAAGACCGCGATCACCGATACCGGCGACGCCAGCAAGCGCTACAAATCCGCGCCGCGCTTCGCACCTGCCGGGCAATCGACGCAGATGATCGTCGGCGCCGATGCGGCAACCGACGGCGATATCGTGACGAAGGCATCGTCGCTGTACGACCGATTCGGGTTGCGCCGCGTCTATTACTCGGCCTTTTCGCCGATCCCCGATGCCAGCGCGATCCTGCCGCTCCAGCGCCCGCCATTGATGCGCGAACATCGGCTGTACCAGTCGGACTGGCTGATGCGCTTCTACGATTACAAGCCGGCGGAAGTGGTCGCTGCGGCCGACGAATCGACCGGCATGCTGCCGCTGGATATCGACCCGAAACTTGCTTGGGCGCTTAAGTTTCGCGGCAACTTTCCGGTCGACGTCAATCGCTCGCCGCGCGAGATGCTGCTGCGGGTGCCCGGGCTGGGTGTGAAGGCGGTCGGCAATATCCTTGCGGCGCGGCGCTGGCGCCGGCTGAGCCTGGCCGATGTCGGACGGCTCACTGCCTCGATCACGAAGGTCCGCCCTTTCCTGATCGCGGACGATTGGCGGCCCGTGGCGCTTTCCGATCGCGCCGACCTGCGGCCGGTCGTGGCGCCCAAGAAGGAGCAATTGGAGCTGTTCGGGTGAGCTGCGCCGTCGCCTACAGGTGAAAGCGATTCGCAACAGAAACAACCTGGCGGATGAGCGGTTCAAACCGATACTTCACAGGAGCTCAATATGGCCGACGCCCGCATCTTCGCCGACCTCAAGGCCGATCACGACCGCCACCGCGAACTGCTCGCGCAGATCGCCAGCACTGCCGCCGGCGACGCCGAACGCGACCGGATGTTCGACGTGTTCCGCGTCGAAGTGTCGGCTCATGCCGCTGCCGAGGAAGAATCCCTGTACGCAATGATGCTCGGCAAGCCCGATCTGCGCGACGATGCTCGCCACTCGGTTTCCGAACACAAGGAAATCGACGATTTTCTGGGCGAATTGAGCGATCTAGATTCGTCCAGCGACACGTGGCGCAAGACGTTCGACAAGATGCGCCACCGCTACGAACACCATATCGGCGAGGAAGAGGAAGAGATGTTCCCCGCCGCCGCCGAGGAATTGTCGGACGCGGAAGAGGCGAAACTTGCCGAGGTGTTCGAGGAGCGCAAGCCCAAGGAACTGGAACGCGCCGAGGCCGAACCCGCCGGTAGCGACGAGCGCGAGTGAGCGTTATCCGACAGCGTCATCCCAGCGCAGGCTGGGATCGCGACGGGTATGCGCCGCGCCTACCCCACGAAGCCCCCAACCAAGGCTGTGGTAACGGCTAGGTGCGGCTAGTAACGCTCACCGAAGACGACGATTTCGACGGCTGGCGCGACGCCGCCCGCGAAATGGTGGCTGCGGCCGTCCCGCCATCGGACGTGGTGTGGCAAGTCGGCGAAGGTCCCGGCGATCTATTCGCGGGCAACGACAGCGACGATACGCCCGCTGCCCCAGCCGCAAGCGGCGGCTTTTCCGTCCCCCGTGCCTTCCTCGATCTCGCGCGCAGCGTCGTGCTGCACAGCGATCCGACGCGCTTCAGCTTGCTCTACACATTGCTCACGCGGCTACGTACCGAACCCAAGTTGATGGAGGATCGCGCGGATCCGTTGCTCCGCCGGCTGGACCTGCTGGCCAAGGATGTACGCCGCGACATCCACAAGATGCGGGCGTTCCTGCGCTTCCGCGAACTGGACGAGGGCGGCACGCCACGCTTTGTCGCCTGGTTCGAGCCCGATCATCATATCGTGCGCGCCAATGCCGGCTTCTTCATCGATCGTTTCGCCAGCATGCGCTGGTCGATCCTGACGCCGGCCATCTCGATCCACTGGGACGGCAAGAAACTGGAGCAAGGACCGGGGGCGGCGAAGAGCGATGCACCGGGCGGCGATCCGATCGAGGATGTGTGGAAGACCTATTATGCATCGATCTTCAATCCGGCGCGCGTGAAGGTCGGCGCGATGCTGAAGGAGATGCCGCGCAAATATTGGAAGAACATGCCCGAGACCGCGTTGGTACCGGGCCTGATTGCCGGCGCACAGGCACGGGAGAGCGGCATGATCACGACCGCACGCGAGGCAGTGGGCGGCAATATCGAACTGGCCTGGGAAGCGCTGCGCGACGAAGCCGCTGGCTGTACCCGCTGCCCGTTGTACAAGGACGCGACGCAAACCGTGTTCGGCGAGGGTCCGGTCGATGCGCGGCTGATGTTCGTGGGCGAACAGCCCGGCGATCAGGAGGATCTGGCCGGCAAGCCGTTCGTCGGGCCGGCAGGCCAAGTGTTCGACCGGGCGATCGCCGAGGCGGGGATCGATCGCGCACGGGTCTACGTCACCAATGCGGTGAAGCATTTCAAGTTCGAACAACGCGGCAAGCGACGCATCCATTCCAAGCCCGGCGCGGGCGAGATCGAGGCATGCCGCTGGTGGATCGACCAGGAACGGATGCTGGTGAAGCCGCAGGTAACGGTGGCGCTGGGCGCGACAGCGGCGCGATCGCTGCTCGGGCGGGTGGTGACGATCGGGCGCGAGCGCGGCCGCGCGATCGAATTGCCCGATGGCGGTGGGGAAGCGTGGATCACGGTGCATCCGAGCTTCCTGTTGCGGCTGCCCGATGAAGCGGCACGCGCGCAGGAATATGCGCGCTTCGTCGAGGATCTGCGCATGGCGGCGGGGCGCGTGAGCGCGGCCTGACGTCCATCGAGCGCTTCAAGGAGCCTCCTCGTCGTCGTCGATCACCCAGACATGGTCTTCCTCCACCACCGAACTGATCGGCCGGCCGCCAGCATCGGTGCCTGGCTGATAGCGGAAGCGTTTCGTGACGAGGAGGCAAGTGACCGCGTCGAGATCGACATTGCCGCTGGAGCGCGTCACGCGACAATCCTGCGCGCGGCCCTTCACCGTCACGACATAGCGCACCCAGACGGTGCCGCCGATCCCTGCGCGCGCCGCCGAGCGCGGATAGTCGCGATCGTAGATCCGCCCGGATACCTTGCGCGCGAAGGTGCCCCGGCCGCCGCCGCCCTGCCCGGTGCCGAAGCCACCGCTGCCGGTACCCTGCCCGACCCCGCCGCCGCCGGTGCCCGGACCGACGATCGGTGCGGCACCGGCCGATGCCGCGCTGCCCAATCCGGCGATCGGCGCGGCGAGGACCGGCGGCGGGTCGGGCGGTGGCGGTAGCGTCGGTGCGACGATCTCCGTGGGAACCGCCTGCTTGCCGGCCGGCGCAGCCGCACCGCTCCTGCGCGGATCGGCCGCTTTCGGCGCCGGTTTCGGTACACGCAGCGGCGGGGGGGGTGGCGGCAGGGTCACGTCGAACACCTGCAGCGCTTCGCTCGCTTGCGCCACGAGCGCAGGTGCCAGCCCGGTGACCAGGACATAGCCGATCGCGAGATGCACCAGCACCACGCCGCCTGCGGCGGTCATCCGGTCGCGGCGTGGACCGGCGGGGGCATATCGATCGCTCACCTTGCCGTTATTGCTCCGTCATGCTGAACATCGCATGGCCCGCCCCAAAGGGCACACGACGTTTTCGCCTTCCCTTCGGCGAGCGCATCGCGCATCCACCGCGCCCATGATCGAACATATCCTGGGCATCCTGGCCGGCTTCACCATCTGGGTCATCTCGAGCGGCGGCTATCTTGGCATCGCGCTGCTGATGGCGATCGAATCGGCGTGCATCCCGCTGCCGTCCGAGATCATCATGCCGTTTGCCGGGTATCTGGTCTCGACCGGCCATTTCGATCTGTACCTGGCGGCAACCGCCGGCGCGATCGGCTGCAACCTGGGGTCGATCCCGGCCTATGAACTGGGCAAGCGCGGCGGCCGGCCGGCGATCCTGAAATGGGGCCGCTACGTGCTGATCGGCCCGGGCGAGCTGGACGCGGCCGATCGCTTCTTTGCGCGGTTCGGCAATTCCGCGATCCTGATCGGACGGCTGCTGCCGGTGATCCGCTCGTTCATCGCCTTTCCGGCCGGCGTCGCGCGCATGAAGCTGGTGCCGTTCCACGTCTATACGTTCGTCGGTTCCTGGCCATGGTGCTTCGGCCTCGCCTGGGTCGGCATGGTGCTGGGCAACAAATGGAACAGCGACCCGCGCGTCAAAGCGGCCTTCCACAGCGCGGACGCGATCATCGGCGTGGTGCTGGTGGCCGCCATCGGCTTCTACATCTGGCACCGCGTGCACGGCATGAAGGCGCGCCCCTAGGTCATTCGGCGTAGCGCTTCGGCCATCCGCTCGGCGCGCCGAGCAGACGCCGTGGCGCTCATCTCGGCATGGCGCTCCAGAGTCGCTGCGTCGGCGCGCTCGGGCGAACCGCTGTCGAACGGCGGTTGTGGATCATATTCCAGGCTGAGCTGTACCAGCCGGGCATGCGCTTCGCCGCGGATCGCCGCCGTAAGCGCCAGTGCGAAGTCGATGCCCGCCGTCACGCCGCCGCCGGTGACTCGGTTGCGGTCGAACACGATCCGCTGCTTGACCGGCACGGCACCGAACCCGGCGAGATACTGATGCGCCGCCCAGTGCGTCGTCGCCTGGTAGCCGCGAAGCAACCCGCCGGCGCCCAAGAGCAGCGCGCCCGTGCAGACGCTGGTAATCCACGTCGCGCCCGGCGCGACCCGGGCAACCCAGGCCATCGTCGCCGCATCCAGCAGCGCATCATCGACACCCTGCCCGCCCGGCACGCACAGAATGTCGGGCTGCACCGCATCCGCGAACGTTGCGGTGGGCAGCAAAGCGAAACCGGCATCGCTCATCACCGGCTCCCGCGTCGCGGCGACCAGATCGATCGTCGTATTGCCAAGCCGTGCGAGCACCTGCGCCGGGGCCGTCAGGTCGAGTTGCGTGACATTGGGGAACAGCAGGAAAGCCACGCGGATCGGGGATAGTTCAGGCATGCGAACACTCCTTCGTCATCGAGGGGTGCCCAGGCGAACGGCGCTGCTCAGGGTCGGCGCTTCCTTGTGGTGATCCACGTTCGCCAGTCACGCGACCGGCTTTATCGTATCCCCGAGCGCACGCTCCGACAAGCTCGTCGCGCGGAACAGGAACCACAAAGCGGGCACCGCCAATGTCAGGTACAGCGCCAGGCCGCGCCAGGCCGGCCAGCCCCACCAGTCGCTGGGCAAGGTGCGGATATCCAGCTGGAAGAAGCGGGTGAGGATCGGATCGTAGATCGGAAAGCGCGCGCCTGCCGGTGCGGCGATTTCCGTCGCCGCGATCACTAGGTTCAGGAAGATGCTGATGACGAGCAGCACGGTCAGCGCCCGGCGGCCGTTCCTGCCCCATTGCGCCCATAATGGTGCCAGCCCCAGCGCCAGGAACCCCATCGCCGGCATGGAGTGCCGCGGGCCGGTGGAATAGCCGCCGTTCCAGTAGAAATAGGACGCATTGTACAGCAGGACCACCAGCACCAATGCTGCCGCCATGATGCCCAGGTCACGGGTCGTCCGCGCGCGGATCAGCAGCCACAGGCCGATCGGCGCCAGCACCAGCACCGGCGCCACGAACAGCAGCCCGCGCTCCGGCCCGGCAATGATCTTCGCCAGCACGTCGGGGTGCGGATAGGTCAGGCCGAACAGCCCCTGCTGCATGCCGTCGAACCCGACCACGCCCTGATAGCCGACCCTGAACCAATCGCCGAACGCGAGGTGATTGTAGAGCGCGAACGGCAGCAGCGCGACGACGAACGGTACTGCAGCCTGGGCCACCAGGTGCAGACGCTGCGGCATCGCGACCGCTCTCGTGCGCCAGATCGCCCATAAGCCGATCACCGCACCCGGCAGGAGGGCAGGCAGTTCGACCACGATCGCCCAGCCGAGACTGGCACCGAGCATCAGCGGGTAGCGCCAGCGCGCCAGATCCTGCGCGCTGCTCGTGCCGCGCCATACCGCCCAGGTGGCGATCAGCAGCAGCGCACCGACCGGTGCATGGCCGAACAAGGTCGTCGACCATCCCCAGGCCGGGGTGCCGAGCGCATAGCCGAGTGCGGCGACCAGCCCGGCACGCGGACTGCCCGTGATCCCGGTCGCGAGATCGAGCAGCAACACGCTGGCCAGAGCGATCAGCACCGCCACGCTGGTCGCTACGGCCAATTGCTGGCGTTCGCGCAGGAAGCGGCCGAAACGCGGGTCGAAGATGCTGTACGGGTAGCGGCTGGCCTTGTCGCCGGTCAGCCGGTCGAGCGCCCAGACCGATGGCAGCGCCATCAGCGTCATGCCCGGCGTCTTGTCCATGTATAGGTGATTGCCGAACTGCGCCTTGTCGACCGTCATGGTCTCGAACTCGTCGATCGTGGCATCGCCATTTTCGACCAGCGAGACCGCCGCGAACATCCGCGTCGCATTGTTGGGGTTAAGCTCGTTCGAACCGAACCAGATGCACGATAGCCAGACGAGCATGAACAGCCCGATCGCTACGCCGTGCGGGCCGCGTACGACGGAGCTTCCAGTCATCGGTTCAAGCGATCGCCTTGCATCACCGCCGCCACGTCAGGGCAGCGATTCCTCGACCTGCTTGGTATCGGCCGCGCGCTTCTTGTTCTCGCGCCGCGTCTGGTTGGCCTGTTGCAAGAAGCAGCCGCTCGCGCCGCCGGGCCCGACCGTGGAACAGCTGCCGATACCCGACGCGCCAGCATTGTCGTTGGCGGTGGCGCGCACGGCCCAGCTCTCATTTTCGGGGGTGATCTCCAGCTCGCGCAATTCCTTGGGAATGCGGAACTGCTCGCTCGCCTTGCGCCGCACGCAGACGACCACTTCGTCGCCGTCGGGGTTGGTCGGGCATTTCTGCGTACCGTAGATCACCAGCACACCGCCCTGCGCGGCATTCTGCGCCGTCGCCGGCGTAAAGGCGGCCAGACCGATATATCCCAGCGCCGCGGCCGCGATGGCAAACTTCATGTCATTCACTCCTGTCCGCAGCACGGCATCGGCCGGCTGCCCTGATCGTCGACCATGTTCAGATCCGCTGCGCGGTGGCGATCGCCACGCGGCATCCCAGCCGGATAAAGGCGCTGAGCACCGGATAGGCGAACGCGGTTTCCGCGCCCGCCGCCAGCGCCGCTTCGCGATGCTCGACCTCTTCGGCCTGGAAATCGAGAATCGCCACCGATAGCTCGGGGTCGCTGTCCCCCAAAGTGACGAGTTGATCGGCATAATGCTTGTCGATCTCCGTCTCGACCGCGACGGTGCAGGCCATCGCCGCTGCCGGGCCGATCGCCGCGGTGACGGCGCCCAGTGCAAAGCCAGCGACGTTCCAGATCGGCGCGAGCAATGTCGGGCGCACCCCGCGCCGCGCCATCATCGCATCGAAGAACGCGCGGTGGCGCTCCTCCTGCCCGGCCATGCCGGCAATCTGCCGTGCCGCCGGCGTGCGATCGCCCATTACCGCCAGCTGCCCGGCATAGATGCGCACCGCGCCGAATTCACCTGCCTGGTCGACGCGGACCATCGGCCCACTGGCGCGTTTCGGATCACCCGGTTTCCAGCCCGTCATGCGCGTCGTCCCAGCAGATAAAGGATTGTCGCCGAGCCACCCAGCGATAGGATCGCGTTGAACCCGGCAAGCGAGATGCCGAACAACGTCCATTGCGCGACGTCGCAGCGGATGATCGGCGCACCCATGATCCGCGCCAGCATTTCCTCCGGCGTACCGCCCGATCCTCCCATCGTCGAGGTGCAGGCGGTAATCCCCTGCCACCAATGATATTCGACCCCGGCGTGAAAGGCGCCGATCGCCCCGCTCAGCGCGATGGCAAGGGCGGCAAGCAGCACGAGCATCCGCTTGGCGTCCCTGCCCGGCACCACGAAGGCCAAGGCGGCGATCACCACCGCGGCATAATGCGGCCAGCGTTGCCAGTGGCACATCTCGCACGGGTAGAGATGACCGATCAGCTGCGACCCCCAGGCCCCGGCGAGCAGCGCCAAGGGCAGGAGAAGCGCAATCAAGCGGGCAGTGTTGAAAGTGCTGCGCATCAGGCTGCCATCCTGCCAAGCCCTTGTTCCCCGGCGAAGGCCGGGGTCCAGTCGCGGCACGGCCGGTCATGGGCGCTGCGCATTCCTACATCGACCTTTCCGACTGGACCCCGACCTTCGCCGGGGAACAGAGCCTCGACATCTCTCATCACTTCGCCGCCGTCTTCGTCGCCGCGCCAAGCCGCCCCAGCGTCTTCAGCGCGTAATCGAGCTGGAAATCCTCGATGCCCTTGGCCTTCAACTGCTCGGGCGTGCCGGCATAACGCGGATCGTCCTTGGTGTCTTCCTCCAGCACGGCATTGTCCGCCTTCACCTCGTTGATCAGGTGGCGGCGCAGATCGGCCTCGCGGAACACGGGTCGCGTCTTGAAATCGGGATCGGTGATCTGCGGCACGCGGATGTCGGGTTCGATCCCGCCTTCCTGCACGGATCGGCCGGAGGGCGTGTAATAGCGCGAGGTGGTGAGTCGCAGCGCGGTGTTGTTGCCGAGATCGAGCACGGTCTGCACCGACCCCTTGCCGAACGATTTGATGCCCATCACCAGCGCGCGGTGATGATCCTGCAGCGCACCGGCGACGATCTCGGATGCCGAGGCGGAGCCGGAATTGACCAGCACGATCGTCGGCAGCCCGCGCGAGGGATCGCCGCTCTTGGCGTAGAAACGCTCGATATCGCCCTTCTCGCGCCCGCGCTCCGATACGATCTCGCCATAATTCAGGAAATTGTCCGCCACGTTGATCGCCTCGTCGCGCAGGCCACCGCCATTGTCGCGCAGGTCGACGATCCAGCCGAGCGGCGGATGGCCCAGCGACTTCTCGATGCTCATCATCCCCGCCGCCACGGCCGCGCCGGTATTCTCGGAAAAGGTGTTGATGTTGAGGATGCCGATGCCGTTCTTGACTTCCCACTTGACCGGTTTCTGCACGATCTTCTCGCGCACCATGGCAAGCTCGATCGGCTTGTCGCGGCCGGGGCGAACGATGGTGATGGCGATCTTGCTGCCGGGGGGACCGCGCATCTGCGTGATCGCCTCGTCCAGCGTCAGGCCGTAGATCAGCTTGCCGTCGATATGCGTGATATAGTCGCCCGACTTGATCCCGGCGCGATACCCCGGCGAATCCTCCTGCGGCGAGATCACCTTCACCGCGCCGTCCTCCGCCGTGACGGTCAGGCCCAGGCCGCCATAGCTGCCCTGTGTCTGAATGCGCAGATTGTCATAGTCGAGCCCGCTCTCGAACGCGCTGTGCGGGTCGAGCGCGGCCAGCATGCCGTCGATCGCGCCCTTGATCAGCGTCTTGTCGTCTACCTTGTCGACATAGGTCGCCTTGACGCGGGCGAACACGTCCATGAACTGATCGAGCTCGCGGTACGCATTACTGTCGACCTGCGCCATCGCCGCAGTGCCCGCGGGGACGAGGGCGAGGACCGCGGCGATCGCAGTGGCCTGGATAAAGGGACGAGCCATTTCGGTGTTCCACGCAAACGAGACTGAAGGTTGTAGAGCTGTTGCGCCAACTCTAGCGGGTTATCGGGCGCGATCAAAGCGCGCACCGCGTGAACCGGAGATGAGCATGATCAGCCGATGAGCGGGGTCATGTCGACCGCCCGGCCATGGCGGCGCAATTCCACCGTGATACGGGGATCTTCACCCCCCCCCGCGCGCCCGATCACCGCGCCCTGACGCACGCTCATGCCAACCTTGGCCGACGTCGCGGCAAGCCCGATCACCAACGATGTCCATCCCTGACCATGATCGATGATCAGGATGTTGCCGTAGCCGCGGAACGGCCCGGCATAGGCAATCCGGCCTGCCGCCGGGGCGACGATCGCCACACCCGCGCCGGTCGCCAGCGTCAGCCCACGCGAGCGCACGCCGGCGCTCGACAGTTCGCCTAGCCCCGTGACGACCCGCCCGCCCACCGGCAGCCGATAGGGCGGTGACGCCGCGGTCCACGATACCGTGTCGCCGGGCGCGGCAAGCTCCCCCAATTGCGCGGGACGGGGCCGCGGACCGGCGAGCGATTGCAGCGACTGCCTGGTGGCCGACTGGTCGCCCAGGTCGTCCATCAGGTCCACGATGTCGCGGGCGCGTTCGCCAAGCGCGATCGCCCGGTCGGATTCGAACAATGCGTTCCGCCCCAGCATGCGGGAGCGCTCGCGGTGCTCAGCCTCGAGCCGGGTGAGCGCCAGACGCTGTGCGCCAAGATCGTCCCGCGCCGCGGCGAGCGTTCGCGCCGCCAGCGCCGCATCGGCCTGCAGCGCACGCGCGCGGGCGAGGTCGGCGCGAACGTCGGCGGTGCGTGCGCGGATCAACGGCAGCGTGTTGGCGAGCACGGCGCGAACATGGACGATGTCGGTGACCGATCCCGGTTGGACGATGCTAATCAGCGCAGGACGGCGCGCCAGCGATTGCAACGCCGCGACCAGGCGCACGACCGGCCCCTGGCGCTGATCGAGCATGGTGCGCTGCCGCTCGATCAGCTGCCGGATGATGTCGAGCCGGGCCTGCGCCGCAGCGATATCCGCCGCCGCACCCTGGATACGCGCGGCGATCGCCGCCTCCTGCGCCCGCGCCTGACGCGCCTGGTCGCGTTCGCCCGCCGCTTGCCGTTCGAGCGCCGCGGAGCGGGCGGCGGCGGCGGCCGACTGCGCCTTGGCGGCGGCCAGCCGCTGCCGTTGGTCCTGGGCGGGGGCGGATGCGCCGACGCATGTCAGGCCAAGCGCCGCGGCGGCTACAGCCCAGCGTCGTACCCGCCCAGCCAAGCGCCTAGCCCTCCCGGTGGTAGGGATGGTTCGACAGGATGCTGGCCGCGCGCCACAATTGTTCGGCGAGCATCGCCCGCGCCAGCATGTGCGGCCAGGTCGCCCGTCCGAAGGACAGCAGCAGGTCCGCACCCTGCCGATCCGCGTCGTCGAAGCCATCGGCTGCGCCGATCATGAACCTTGTCTCGCGCACGCCATCGTCACGCCAGCGGCCGAGCTTTTCGGCAAACGCCTTGGACGGCAACATCTCGCCGGTTTCGTCGAGCATGACGATACGGATGTTCGGCGCGAGATCCGGCATCTTGCCGCCGGTGTCGGGCAATTCCGTCACCCGCGTGGGCCAGGTGACCCGCTTCAAATATCGCTCGACCAGGTCGGCCTCGGGACTGCGCCCGATCCGCCCCCGCGCAACGATGTGGAGCAGCAAGGCTCAGTCGTCGGAATCGTCAGAGTCGTCGGCCGGGTGCGCCATGCGTGGCTCCTGCGGTGCCTCGGGCGCATCGCCGAACGCCCACATCCGCTCCAGATTGTAGAAGCTGCGCACCTCGGGCCGGAACAGGTGGACGATGACGTCGCCGGCATCGATCAGCACCCAATCCGCCGTCGGCAACCCCTCGACGCGCGTAAAACGGCCGAGCTCGCCTTTGATCCGCTCCTGCAGCTTCTGCGCCATCGATGCCACCTGGCGGGTCGATCGCCCACTGGCGATGACCATGAAATCGGCGATGCTGGATTTGCCCGCGAGCGGGATCGAGATCGTCTGGACTGCCTGATCGTCGTCCAGCGAGGACAGGATCAGCTTGTGCAGCGCGTCCACTTCCTCGGGATCGGTTGCGCGGATGACGGGGGAAGATGAGGCCAAGACTATTCCTATGGACGGGGTGGATGCAGGCGAAACCGCTTTGCCCAAGCGGGGTCGGCCTTGCGCGCGGCAGTCGCGGAGGTCGGGTCGGGGCGGAACCGCAACAGCACGAGTGCCGGCACTCTCCACATCGTCCAGCTCTTTGCCTGGTTCGGCGGTCGCTGCCAGCGCCGGAACCAACCCATCGCGGGAGCCGCGCGGGCAGCATGCTCATAGCCCGGACGCGCGATAACCGCAATCGGCATCGTGCGCGCGATCCCGCGCCAGTCGCGCCAGCGGTGCAACTGGGCGAGATTGTCCCCGCCCATCAACCAGATGAAGCGCGCATCGGGATAGCGGCGGACGAGCTTGCGGAGCGTATCCACGGTGTAGCGCGTGCCGAGCCGCGCTTCGATATCGGTGGGACGGATCGGCGCACGCCGGCTCATCGCCCGCGCCGAGGAAAGTCGGACGGCGTATGGCGCCATGTCCGCCACGCCTTCCTTCAGCGGATTGCCCGGCGACACCAGCCACCACACTTCGTCCAGCCCCAGTGCGCGGATCGCCGCCAGGCTGATCGCCCGGTGGCCGTCATGTGCGGGATTGAACGAGCCGCCGAGCAGGCCGATTCGTTTCAGGGTCGCACCTGGCCGGTGCCTCGCCCGACCCATTTGTAGGTCGTCAGCCCTTCCAACGCGACCGGTCCGCGCGCATGCAGGCGGCCGGTGGCGATGCCGATCTCGCCGCCCAGCCCGAACTCGCCGCCATCGGCGAACTGGGTCGAGGCGTTCCACAACACGATCGCACTGTCGACCGCCGCCAGGAAGCGTTCCGCCACGCGCTCGTCGCTGGCGATGATGGCGTCGGTGTGGTGCGATCCGTGCGCCGCGATGTGCGCCATTGCGGCCTCCACGCCATCGACGATGGCGACCGAGGCAATCGCGTCGAGATATTCGGTATCCCAATCGCGGTCGTCGGCCGGTCCGACATCGGGAGAGATAGCGCGCACTGCGGCATCGCCGCGGATCTCGCACCCGGCCGCCGCCAGTGCCGCCACCAATGCCGCTGCATGAGGATAATCGCGGTCGATCAGCAACGTTTCCATCGCGCCGCATACGCCCGTGCGACGCAGCTTTGCATTAACGACGATCGCCTCAGCCATGCTCGCGTCTGCCGAGCGATCGACATAGACGTGGTTGATGCCGTCGAGATGCGCGAGCACGGGCACACGCGCTTCGGCCTGGACGCGGGCGACCAGGCTCTTGCCGCCGCGCGGCACGATGAGGTCGATCATCCCATCCGCCGCCAGCAATGCGCCCACCGCGGCACGATCGGTGGTCGGCACCAATTGCGTGATGTCGGCGGGCAGGCCTGCTTCGACAAGTCCAGCGGCCAACGCGGCATGAATCGCGCGATTGCTGTGCTGTGCTTCCGATCCACCGCGCAGGATCACTGCATTGCCCGCCTTCACGCACAAGGCCGCGGCATCGGCCGTCACGTTGGGACGGCTCTCGTAGATGATACCGATCACTCCGATCGGCACACGCACACGCGACAGCAGCAAGCCGTTCGGACGCGCGCTACCGTCGATGATTGTGCCGACAGGGTCGGGCAGCGCGGCAATCGCCGCAACCCCGGCCGCCATGTTCTCGATCCTACCTTCGTCCAGCATCAGCCGATCGAGCATGGCACGCGACAGCCCGATCTCTGCGCCATGCGCCATGTCCCGCCGGTTCGCGTCCAGAATGTCAGGCGCGGCCCGGCGCAGGGCGTCTGCACCGGCGGCCAGGCCACTGCTCCGCGCCATCGGCGACAGCGCCGCAACCGCAGCACAGGCGGCGCGGGCGCGCCCGCCCATATCGGCGATCAGGGCTGACGGATCGATCGGCGCGCTCATGCCGCATCTGCTATCACGCACGCTGGCATCGCCAAAGACCCTATCGCTTTCTGGCGGGGCGATGATAATCGTCACACCGATGACGGGGGAAATCGACGCAGCCGGCGACGTCGCCACGGGGATCCTGCTTGGCCGTGCGGTCGAGCCGCACGGCGGCGTTCGCTCGGCGCATGGCCATGGCCATGGCTTGTGCCTCAATTGCGGGACGGCGTTGATCGGCGATTATTGTCACGCTTGCGGGCAGAGCGAGCACGTACATCGCACGCTGGGCTCGATCGGGCACGATCTGCTGCACGGCGTATTTCACTTCGAGGGCAAGATCTGGCGCACCTTGCCGATGCTGGTGCTGCACCCGGGCGCCCTCACCCGCCGCTACATTGCCGGCGAGCGCGCACGCTTCGTCTCGCCGCTCGCCTTGTTCCTGTTCACCGTGTTCCTGATGTTCGCCACGCTGCACACTTTCAGCGGGGATATCGATAGGGGCATGCCGCCGCTGGTGCGTGCTGCCGCGCTCAAGAACATCGACCAGAATCTTGCTGAGACCCGCGCAAAGCTTGCCGCGGCCGAAGCGATCCCGCGGCCATCCACGTCGGACGGCGCGCCCGACACTATCGCCAAACTCCGATCCGAGGTGAAGGGCCTGCAAACGGCACGGCATGCCATGTCGTCATCCTCGATCGGCGACCAGGAATTTACCTTTACCAACATGAAGACCGGCTGGGCAAAGCTCGACCATGGCATTGCCAAAGCCAACGCCAATCCGGGGCTGATGCTCTACAAGCTGCAGTCCAGCGCCTACAAATACAGTTGGGCGCTTATCCCGATATCGACGCCATTCGTCGCGCTGCTGTTCCTGTGGCGGCGGAGCTATCGGATGTACGATCACGCGATCTTCGTCACCTATTCCCTGGCATTCATGATGGGGCTGGTCGTGGTGCTCAACCTGCTGGCGACGATCGGCGCGCCCGGTTGGCTGTTCGGCTGGCTGATCGCCCTGGTGCCGCCGGTACACATGTTCGCGCAGTTGCGTGGTGCCTATCGCTTGCGCAAGCGATCTGCCCTGTGGCGAATGATCGCCTTGCTGGTCTTCGCCTGGCTGGCGCTGATCGCGTTCGTGGTGCTGCTACTCGCGCTGGGACTGGGGCTTACCGGCTGAACTGCCGCCAACTCAGCGACGGCAGGGATATTTGGCCACGATCACCCGCGACAGCCCATCCTTGAAGCTCATCCCGCGTTCCGCTACCGGGATCGTCTCCATCGCTTTAACGAATTCGGTGCTGCTCATCTTGTTCTGACCGCCTTTGGGCGGGCAGGCGATCGGCGGCTTACCGGCTGCCTCCCGCGCCTTCGCTTCGGCCTTGAGCTCGACGGTCGCGGTCTTCGCCTCCGCCTTGATCAAGCTGACGTCGGGCGAGAACAGCGCCATCATGCCCTTCTGCTTCAGTGCCGCGACCTTGGTGAGGAAGGTCTGCACCGTCATGCGCGGAGCTGCCGCTATCGCGGGCGACGCAGTCAGCGCCAGCATTGCGGCCATCAAGATACTTGTCCGCTTCATAAGCAAAACCCTCCCGCAATCATCTGGCGGGAGAGTTATTGCTGCCGGGCTGAACCGGTGATGAGCGATCAGGCGCCGAGCGGACTAGGTGTGCCAAACGGCCCCTTGGGGCGCCGTGTCTTTGGGATGGACGTGCCACCGGTCGGCACCGTCGGGGTCTTCGTACCGGTGTTACGGTCGATCTGATCGCCTGCAATCAGCGACTTGATCTCGTCACCCGATAGCGTCTCATACTCGAGCAAAGCCTCGGCCAGCAGATGCAACTGGTCGAGATGCGTCGACAGCAGATCCTTGGCCCGGTTGAGCCCGCCCTCGACGATACGCTTGATCTCGCCGTCGATCAGCTCGGCGGTCTGGTTCGACATCCGCGCCTGCGGGCCCGAGGAATAACCCAGGAAGCTCTCGCCTTGTGGCTCGCCATATTCGACCGGGCCGACCGCATCCGACATGCCCCAGCGGGTGACCATGTCGCGTGCCAGGCTCGTGGCATACTGGATGTCCGATGAGGCGCCGCTCGATACCTTGTCGTAGCCGAAGATCACCTCTTCCGCCACGCGGCCACCCATCGCCACCGCCAGGTTCGCGTACATCTTGTCGCGATGATAGCTGTACGAGTCGCGCTCAGGCAAACGCATCACCATGCCCAGTGCGCGACCGCGCGGGATGATCGTCGCCTTGTGGATCGGATCCGATGCCTGTTCGTGGATCGAGACGATCGCATGGCCGGCCTCGTGATAGGCAGTCATGCGCTTCTCTTCCTCGGTCATGACCATCGACCGGCGCTCGGCGCCCATCATGACCTTGTCCTTGGCTTCCTCGAACTCAGCCATCGCCACCAGCCGCTTGCCCTTACGAGCGGCGGTAAGCGCGGCCTCGTTGACCAGGTTTGCGAGATCCGCACCCGAGAAGCCAGGCGTACCGCGAGCGATGACGCGCGAGTCGACATCGGGGGCCAACGGCGTCTTCTTCATGTGCACTTCGAGGATCTTGATCCGGCCCTCGATGTCGGGCCGCGGCACCACGACCTGACGATCGAAGCGACCCGGGCGCAGCAAGGCAGGATCGAGCACGTCGGGGCGGTTGGTCGCGGCGATGATGATGATGCCTTCGTTCGCCTCGAACCCGTCCATCTCGACCAGCAGCTGGTTCAGCGTCTGCTCGCGCTCGTCATTGCCGTTGCCGAGACCGGCACCACGATGGCGGCCGACCGCGTCGATTTCGTCGATGAAGACGATGCACGGTGCCGACTTCTTGGCCTGTTCGAACATGTCGCGCACGCGGCTCGCGCCGACGCCGACGAACATCTCGACGAAATCCGAACCCGAAATGGTGAAGAACGGCACGCCCGCTTCGCCGGCAATGGCACGAGCGAGCAAGGTCTTGCCGGTACCGGGCGAGCCCACCAGCAACGCACCCTTGGGGATCTTGCCGCCCAGTCGCGCGAACTTGGTCGGATCCTTCAGGAACTCGACGATCTCCTCCAGCTCCTCACGCGCCTCGTCGATGCCCGCCACATCGGCAAAGGTCACACGACCTTCCTTCTGCGTCAGCATCTTCGCGCGGCTCTTGCCGAACCCCATCGCACCCGAACCGGAATTTTTCTGCATCTGCCGCAACACGAAGAAGGCGATGCCAAGGAAGAGCAGGAACGGCAGCGCCTGAACCAGCATATATTGCCAGATCGACGGGCCTTCCTCGGGCTTGGCCGTGATCACCACGCTTTTCGCGCGCAACCTGTCGGTCAGCTGCGGGTCGGGCATGGCATAGGTCTTGAACTTGGTATCGTTGGTGAGCGTACCCGAAATCACTTCACCCGCGACGTTCACCTCCTTAACGCTGCCTTCCTCGACCTTGTCCAGGAACGTGGAATAGGCGATCGCGCTGCCTGCCGCCTGGCGGTTGGGCGCATCGAACATCGTCACGAACAGCGCCAATGCGAGGAGGATGCCAACCCAGATGAGGAGGCTCTTCATCCAAGGGTTGGGGCCGCTGCCGTCCTGGCCAGGCTGCTTCTCGTTGTCGTTCATGGGTGTGATCGTACCTTTCGTCTCCACCAAGATAGGCAAGCGCAGGTTAATGGCAATGGAACAGAATGGAGATTGCGCTGCTCAGGTCGGCCGGCGGGGCGGAGCGGGCCTGAAAAGCCAGATATTCCCTGTCGCAGAGACCATTACGCCGGCCTGGGTCGCGGATTTGCCGACAGCCAGCGCGTCGAGCAGCGGCTCAATATTGCCGGCAGGGTGTCCGGGAGAATCGATGCACAGCCCCGCATCGCGAACCATTGCGATGCCGCTCTTTGCCAGCCGCCGGCACAGGTCGCGCGGCAGGCCGCTGACATCTATCGCCAACTCGCCGGTCTTCGCGGCCACCGATCTCTCCTGCAGCAGCCATGCCTCGATCGCCCGCAGATCGCCATCGGCTTCGAGAAGGTAACCTGCCGAACGGGCGAGTTGCGCGGGATCGAGCCAGGGCGTCTGATCGAGCAGCGCGCGGAAGCGCGTGCGGTCATGGCGATCGCTGCTGTTGCTGGGATCATCGACGAACGGCAGCCGCCACTCCGTCGCTAGTTGGCGCAACTCGATGCCGCGCCAGCCGAGCAGCGGCCGGAGGAGGGTGATACCGTGGTCGAGCGGCCGCCGCGGGCGGATCGCTGCCAGGCCCGACAGCCCGGAGCCGCGCGCCGCGCGCATCAGGAATGTTTCGGCCTGGTCATCGGCATGATGCGCCGTGGCAAGGATGGTAGCACCATGTCGGCGCGCCCATTTGGTGAGAAGGGTGTAGCGGGCCTCCCGTGCCACCGCCTGCAGATTGGCTGTGCCGAGCGGCGTGGCCGGTTTCAGCGTAGCATGGGGAACACCGGCCTCCGCTTCGTCAGCAACCCGTTCCGACGGGACTTCGGCCGCCGCCGGCGAACGCGGAAGGGCGCTGCAGAATGCGGCGACCATCGCCGCTTCGTCGGCGGCTTCAGGCCGGAGGCCGTGATCGACCGTTGCGGCAATCACTTGGCCAGGCCATGCCGCCGCGGCAAGCGTGAGCAGGGCCATGCTGTCCGACCCGCCTGATACCGCGATGCCGATGCGGTCCGCCGTCACGACCGGCCGGCCGAGGGACGCGGTCAAGTCGGCCCGGAACCGATCGACGGTCAAGGCATCCGTCACGCCGTCCGCGGCGTCACTTCCCGCACTTCTGTGCGGCACGGCCGCGCGCCACGCCGGTCTTCATCGCGTCCGACAATTTGTCCGGATAGACGTCGGTCAGCTCGTCATACACCTTGCAGATCTCGCTTGCCGGCTTCTTCAGCTGCGTCAGCGCCTGTGCGAGATAATAGAGGCTCTCATGCGCGCGGTCGCCCTTGGGCAGCGTGCGGTAGTTATCGTAGAAGGCGAGCACCGCGAGGTTCGGCTTGCCGCTGTCGAGCAGCGCCCGGCCAAGCATGTTCTGCGCACGGCTGACGCGGCGATGGTTGGGAAAATCCTTGGGTATGGATCGGAACTGCGCCTCTGCCTCGGGATACAACTTTGCTTCCCACAGGCGGTAGCCGTAATTGTACGCATCCTCGCCATCGTCACCGGTCGAGGGTTTCTCGATTGCCGCCACCTGCTGCGCACGGGCCGGGTCGCGCGTCGAGGATACCGGCGGCGGCGTAGCACGGCTGGGCACCGTGCCGGAGGGCGTCGGCCGTGTCGTGGGCCTGGCCGTGCTGGGGCGCGACGATGCGATCGGCGCGGGTTCGTCGCCGCCGCCAAAGCTCGTTCCGCCCGTCGACCTGCCGTCTTCCAGCGCCTTCAGCCGTGCGTCGGTGCTGCGCTTATAGGCAGTGAAGCCCTCGTCCATTTGGCGGAGCTTGAATTGGTTCTGTTCGATCTGCCCGGTCAGCGAACTCAGCTGCGATTCGAGCGCATCGACCCTGGCGGTCAGGTCGGTCACGGCGCTGCCCGATGGTGTGCCGCGGGTATCGCCGACGGCCTCCTGGCCGGAAATGTCGGGCTCGATCAGCTTGCCGTTAGCGCCCGGGAACACTTTGCGCTGTACCGCACGCATCTGCCCCTCGAGCCGATCGACGCGGACCTCGACGTTGCCTTGGGCGTGCGCCAGATGAGGCACCGCCGCGGTGCCGAGCAGGATAAAGAACATGGTCGGACAGATACGCATCACACCCCCCCCGGTGACAGGAATAGGATGCTATAGCTGACATGGTCATCCTGTCGCCAGCCTTAAGGAGCGGTCGCCGGCGCGGCGCCTGGCGCGGGTACCGGGGCGACCTCTGCCGGCGAACCGCCACCTGGGCGCGTGACGACGGGCGCACTGTCGCTTGGCGCCGTCGTGGTCGATTGACCATTGCGAAATGCCGCCGGCACCGTGCTGCGACTGTCGGAGGACGTGCGGGCGCCCTGCTGCGCCGTCGTTGCCGCAGGGACAATTGGCGCCGCAGCTGGAGCGCCCGTTGCACTCCGCGCCTGCAATGCCGTCGCGCTGATGCCGACATCCTTGATCGCCACGCGCCCGCTGCCGAGCGGCGGTACGGCCGAGCCGTTGATCGTCACCTGTAATTTGTCCGGTCGTCCGACATTGATCAGCGGGCCATTGGCATCGGCCGGCACTTCGTAACGATCGCCCGATTTCAGCGTGTTCTGGAACAGCGTCTTGCCCGTCGCATCATAGACGCGCAGCCACACCTCGTCGGTTGCGGTCAGCACCACTTGCCCGCCCTGCGGCGCCACCGGTGCTGGCGCAGCACTCTGCTCGGGTGGCGCGAACTCGTTGGTGGTGACCGCGGTAGGGGCCGCTTCCTCCTGGCCACGGAACAGGTTGGTGCCGAACCACAGCGCCATGGCGATCAACAGCACCGCCAGCACCGCCAACGTTGCCAGCACGACACCGCCGGACGGAGTCCGCGACGGCTCCTTGATCTCGTATTGCTCATATTCGGTGCGCTGCACGCCGAGATCGTTTTGCGAACGCACTTCGCGGGCGATCGCCACTTCGTCCATGCCGACCGCGCGGGCATAGGCCTTGGCGAAGCCGACCGCATAGGTCACCGATGGCAGTCCGGTGAAATTGTTGGTCTCGATCGCTTCCAGCTGGCGCAGCGGCACGCGGGTGCGCGCGGCAATCTCGGAAAGTGACAGGCCTTGCGCCTCGCGAGCCTCGCGCAGGCGTTCACCCGCCGTCTTGGGGAACAAGGTCGCATCCTCTGCCGGGACGGGATCGGTCATGTCAGTCTCCGGCAGGAATGTTACGGCCGTTTTTGCCTGCGTATCTCAAGCGTGTCTCACAAAGCGGCCGCCTTGTGTCAACGCCCGAGCAGCGCCAATCATCACGCGCCTACGCCAGTTCGACGCCTTGGTCGCCTGCCCAGGCGGTCAGGCTGGCGCGCATGTCGCGCGGCGGGTCTGCCAGCAGCGTGCGCATATGCGCGACGATCGCGCCATGATCCAACGAGCGGACCATAGCCTTGATCGGCCCGACCGCCGCCGGCGTGATCGACAGGCGATCGATGCCCAGACCGATCAGAGCCATCGCCTCCAGCGGACGGCCACCCATTTCACCGCACACCGCAAGCTGCTTGCCGGCCGCATGTACCGGCGTGACGACGCGCGCGAGAAAGCGCAGGATCGACGGGCTCAGCCAGTCGTAGCGCTCGGCGAGGCGCGGGTTGGCACGGTCTGCGGCGAACAGGAACTGCGTCAGATCGTTGGTGCCGATCGACAGGAAGTCAAGCCGCGGCAGCAGCACGTCGAGCATTTCGGCGAGCGCCGGCACTTCCAACATCGCGCCGTAGCGGATCTCGGCCGGCAATCGCTTGGCGCGCACACGCATCCACTCGCGCTGCGCCTCGAACAAAGCATGCGCCTCGTCGAATTCCCAGGGTTCGGAAACCATCGGGAACATGACGTTCAGCGTGCGACCCGCCGCCGCCTCCAACAAGGCGCGCGCCTGCACCTTCATCAGACCGTCGCGGTCGAGCGCAACGCGCAGCGCGCGCCAGCCCATCGCCGGGTTCTCCTCCTCGTCCCCGTCATGCTTGTTGAGATAGGGCAAGGCCTTGTCGCCGCCGATATCGACGGTGCGGAAGATCACCGGGCGGTCGCCGGCCGCATCCAGGACTTCGCGGTAGAGGCGCTGCTGCTGCGCCTTGGCCGGCAAGGTGGCGGAGACGAGGAACTGGAATTCGGTGCGGAACAGCCCGATGCCGTCGGCGCCGGTAACGTCGAGCGCGGCGACATCGTCGCGCAGGCCGGCATTGACCATCACGGTCACGCGGTGGCCGTCCTTGGTGACCGGCAGTTCGTTCTTTAGCGCCGCGAACACCGCCCGGCGCTGCTGGCGCAGCTGCAGCTTGGTCTCGAACGCCTCTTCCATCGCCGGCGAGGGCCGCGCGAAGACATTGCCCGCGGTCACGTCGAGCAGCAGCAGATCGCCCTCGGCGATCGCCCGGCGTACGCCCTTCAGACGCCCCAGCACCGGCACGCCCATTGCCCGCGCCACGATCGTGACGTGCGCGGTCAGCGATCCTTCCTCCAGCACGACGCCCTTCAACCGGCGACGATCATATTCGAGCAACTCGGCCGGCCCGAGATTGCGGGCGATCAGGATCGTGTCCTGACGCAAGCCGCCTTGCGCCGCGGTACCCATCTGCCCGGAGACGATGCGCAGCAAGCGGTTCGCCAGATCCTCCAGATCGTGCATGCGGTCGGCGAGCAACGGATCGTCGATCTGGCGCATGCGGGCGCGGGTGCGCTGCTGGACGCGCTCGATCGCGGCTTCGGCGGTCAGGCCGGAATCGATCGCCTCGTTGATCCGTCGTGCCCAGCCCTCGTCATAGGCGAACATCTTGTAGGTCTGCAGCACCTCGTCATGCTCGCCGCCGACGCCGAATTCCGCCTGGGAGGCGATCCGCTCGATCTGCTCGCGCATCTTGTCGAATGCGGCATAGACGCGGTGGCGCTCGGCCTCGGTATCCTCGGCGACAGTATGCTCGATCGTCACGCGCGGCTGGTGATAGACGGCATAGCCGCTGGCCATGCCCTCGACGAGCTTCAACCCCGGGATGCGCGTGGGCGCGGTCGATTGCGGGCGGAGCGAGGCGGCGGCACTGGCATCGACCAGATCGGCGTTGGCGATCAGTTCGGACAGCACCATCGCCACGGTCTGCAGCGCCTCGATCTCGACATCGGCATATTTGTGGGGCTCGGCATGCTGTACGCAGAGCACGCCGACCGAACGCTCGCGCCGGATGATCGGCACGCCGGCGAAGCTGTGGAACTTCTCCTCGCCGGTCTCAGGCTTATAGGCGAAATCGGGGTGGCTCGCCGCCTCGTCTAGGTTGAGCGTCTCGCCGGCTTGCGCGATCGTGCCGACGAGCCCCTCGCCCAAGGCCAAGGTGGTGACGTGCACCGCTTCCTGCGCCAGCCCGCGCGTGGCGTAGAGTTCGAGCACGCCGTCGCGCAGCAGGTAAATCGAGCAGACCTCGCTCGACATCGCCTCGCCGACGATGCCGACGACGGCGTTCAGTTTGGCCTGCGCTTGCGTGCGCGACGCCATCACGTCGTGCAGGCGGACGAGGATTTCACGGGCGGAGGCGACGGCGGATGGCATGGGCGCTGGCTAGCAGGTTGAACGAAGTCGGGCCATAACATAGCCCCAAAAGCAATTCTGTTCCGCGGCCAAGGCGCGCCCGTGATCAGACATCGAATAGTCCTTCCTGGCTGCCCGCGGGGGGGTTGAGCCCGAGATGCTTCCAACCGACCGCGTTGAGGCAGCGCCCGCGCGCCGTCCGCGCGACCAGGCCGAGCTGGATCAAATAGGGCTCGATCACTTCCTCGATCGTGTCGCGCGGCTCGCTCAGCCCCGCCGCCATCGTCTCCACGCCGACCGGGCCGCCGCGATAGATATCGGCGATCATCATGAGATAGCGCCGATCCATCGCGTCGAGCCCAAGCGAATCGACCTCCAGCCGGTTGAGCGCGCTATCCGCCGCCTTGGCATCGACCAGATCATGGCCCGCTGCGTGCGCAAAATCGCGCACCCGGCGCAGCAGCCGGCCGGCGATGCGCGGCGTACCGCGGGAGCGGCGGGCGATTTCATGCGCCCCGTCGCGCGAAATGGCGAGGCCGAGCAGGCTGGCTGCGCGCGTTACCACGCGTTCCAGTTCGTCGACGGTGTAGAAATGCAGCCGCACGGGGATGCCGAAGCGGTCGCGCAGCGGTGTAGTCAGCAGCCCCTGCCGTGTCGTCGCGCCGACGAGCGTGAAGCGCGGCAGATCGATCCGCACGCTGCGTGCCGACGGCCCTTCGCCGATCATCAGATCCAGCGCGCGGTCCTCCATCGCCGGGTACAGCACTTCCTCGACCGCCGGTGCGAGGCGGTGGATCTCATCGATGAACAGCACGTCGCCATCCTCGAGATTGGTGAGCAACGCGGCGAGATCGCCCGACTTGGCGATCACCGGGCCGGAGGTGGCACGGAAGCCGACGCCCATCTCGCGGGCGACGATCTGCGCCAGCGTGGTCTTGCCGAGACCGGGCGGGCCGAAGAACAGCACGTGATCCAGCGCATCGCCCCGCGCCTTGGCGGCGGCAATGAACACGCGCAGGTTTTCACGCGCCGCCTTTTGCCCGACGAAATCGTCGAGGTTCTTGGGACGGAGCGCGGCATCCACGTCTTCGGGCGTGCGGGCGGGTGTGATGATGCGGTCGGTGTCAGTCACGAAGAGTACTCATGGCACGTGGCACGTCTCTGGCGTAATGCAGGATACGAACGACCAAAACGCCCGCTTGGTCGAGACGATAATAGATGCGGTGCGATCGGTAGGCGAAACTGCGCACGCCCTCGCCCAAGTCGCCCTCGGAAGTGCCGATCAGCGGGCGCTCGGTAATTGCCGCAAAGGCATCGCGCAATCCCAGCAAGTAGCCGCGGGCGGCTGCCGCGCCGAAGGCCGATTTGCTGTAGATACGAATATTCCGGAGGTCGTTCTGCGCCGATGGTGCAACCCGTGCGCTAGGCACGAAGGTCGGGGTCCTCGTCGATGATCTCGTCGAGCACATCTCGAGGGTCCCGATCAATAACGCCGGATGCCATCCCCTCGTCGATCATCGCCTTGAGCCACTGCCGGTCGCCAGATGCCTCCGCCTGATCGCGGCGTACGAGATCACGCAGATAATCGGCGGCATCGGCATAGCTGCCCTCCGACAAACGCGTGTCCACCCAGGTCTGCAATGCGGGCGGCATGGAGATCGAGAGCTGGGTCATGGACGCAATATATCCTTTGCAACTTCGCAGGCCAGCGCCTTCAAGATGATCGACCTCACTTCGCCGCCTTCCTGAGCGCCAGTCGCACCAACGCGTCGAGGGTGACGCCGGCGCCCAGTTCCTCTTCTGCCGCGGCGACGGCGGCGTTTGCCTCGGCCGGGCGGAAGCCTAGGTTGAGCATGGCCGAGACGGCGTCAGCGCCGGCACCGCTTGGCGCCACGGCACCGGGGGTGCCGATCGACACTGCGCCTATCCTGTCCTTCAATTCGCGCACGATACGTTCGGCGAGCTTGGGGCCGACGCCATTGGCGCGCGCGACCATGGCCTTGTCCTGCGCGGCGATCGCGCGACTGAGATCGGCGGGTTCGAGCGCGGAAAGGATTGCGAGCGCCACGCGAGCGCCGACGCCCTGCACGCCGGTGAGCAAGCGGAACCAGTCGCGCTCGGCGGCGGTGGCGAAGCCGACCAGGCGGATGAAATCCTCCGCCACCAACATCTCGGTATGCACCATGCACGCCTCGCCCACCGGCCCGATCGCCGACAGCGTGCGCGACGAGGCGCCGACGAGATAGCCGACGCCACCGACATCGATTACCGCATGATCGATATCGGTCGCGCTGAGGATGCCCTTGAGGTGCGCGATCATCGCCGGCACCCCGCGCCCATGTTGGGTAACTTCAGGCACGAACGCGTTTGGTGGGGCATCCAAACGCTGCGCGAATGTTGAGTAGGTTGCGGCGCGCGCAAGGTTGGCGCTGGCCGGAGGGACGCTAATCCGCCCTTTTCCGGCACACCGTCAACCGAGCGGTTGAATGACGGACACAAATGATCACCCGACCGGTTGAATGATGAACGCCGTTTTTCAACCGGCCGGTTGAATGACGAACGCCAATGTCGAGCCAGCCTCGTGCCGCCGACCGGCGGCGGGCGGCGGTGTGGCAACGGGCGATCGGCGATGTTCGGCGCATGGGTCGACATGCCTGGTACGTAACAGGAACAACGCGCAGTAGGAAAGCGAATTCAGGGAATGCGCCGCGCACTCGCCATGTGGTGCGCGTGACAGATCGCCACAGCCAGCGCATCGGCGGCATCCGCGCCGTCGATCTTCACGCCAGGCAGCAGCCGCGCGACCATGGCGTGGACCTGCGCCTTTTCGGCAGCCCCCGTGCCGACGACCGCCTTCTTGACCAGTCGCGGGGCATATTCGCCCGGCTCGATCCCGCCGCGCGCCACCGCGCACAAGGCGACGCCGCGGGCGTGCGCCAGCTTGAGCGTGGATTGCGGGTTGGCGTTGACGAACACCTCCTCAACCGCTGCGCCCTGCGGATCGTGATCCGCGATCAGCGCGGCGATCATCGTGTCGAGATGGGCCAGGCGACGGGCAAGCGGAGCGGTGGTGTCGGTCTTCAGCTTGCCATTGGCGAGGTGCGACAGGCGGTTGCCCTCGGCGCGGATCAGGCCCCAGCCGGTGGTGCCGAGCCCGGGGTCGAGCCCGAGGATGATCATCGCGATCCCCCCCGGAACAGGAAGGTGGCAGCCTGCAAGGCTGACGGAGGGGGTGGGCCGGCAACGCGACGGTTGCGCTTCGGGAGGCCCCCCTCCACCATTCGGCTGAAGAAGCCGAATGGTTCCCCTCCCCGTTCCGGGGAGGAGTTAAGGTTCAACCCAGTTTCTCCATCACCTCGTCGGAGATTTCGTAATTGCCCCAGACGGTCTGGACGTCGTCGTCGTCGTCGAGCGTGTCGAGCAGCTTGAACAAGGTCGCGGCATCGCCTTCCGCCACATCGACCATGATCTGCGGGCGCCAGGCGAGCTTCGCGCCGTCGGGTTCGCCCAGCACGGGCGTGAGCGCCTTGACGACTTCGTGCAGCGATTCGTTGGAGGTCCAGATTTCATGGCCATCCTCGCTCGACGTTACATCGTCGGCACCAGCCTCCAGCGCCGCTTCGAACACGGCATCGGCATCCCCTGCGCCGATCGGATAGTTGATCAAGCCCAGGCGATCAAAGGCATGGCTGACCGAGCCGCCGGCGCCGAGATTGCCACCATTCTTGGCAACGGCGGTGCGCACGTTGGTCGCGGTGCGGTTGCGGTTGTCGGTCAGTGCCTCGATGATCAGCGACACGCCGCCCGGGCCGAAGCCCTCGTAGCGGATCTCCTCATAGGTCTCGGCATCGCCGCGCGATGCCTTGTCGATCGAGCGCTGGATATTGTCCTTGGGCAGCGACGCCGCCTTGGCCGCGTTGACCGCCATGCGCAGCCGCGGGTTCATGTCCGGATCGGGCAGGCCCATTTTGGCGGCAACGGTGATTTCGCGGCTGAGCTTGGAAAAGAGCGACGAGCGCTTCTTATCCTGCGCACCCTTGCGGTGCATGATGTTCTTGAACTTGGAATGGCCTGCCATGATGCTCTCTTCGGGGAGTTTTGTGCTGGCCGCTCTTAGCCCTGTGGCGGGGCGGATGCCAACCCGTCGAGCTTTGCCTCCAGCCGGGCGAGGCGCGCGATGACCTCGGCGTCCATTTTCTGGTGCAACCGCAGGATGTCGAGCTCGGCGCGCAGGTTGGTCTCATAGTCCAGGCTGGCGGCGACGCGATCCTTGGCCGACGCGCGGTTCTGGCTCATCATGATGATCGGCGCCTGCACCGCCGCCAGCGTCGAGAGCATCAGGTTGAGGAAGATGTACGGGTAAGGATCGAACGCGGCGCCGATCTTCGCGAGCACGTTCGAGTTAAGCAGCATCCAGCCGAACAGCACGATCGTGAACGCGGTGATGAAGCCCCACGACCCGCCGATCGCGGCGACACGATCGGACAGGCGTTCGCCGAAGCTGGCGCGCTCGTCCGCCACGTCCGCCGCGTCGCGCGCGCCCACCGTGCCCGTTTCGATGCCGAGCAGGACGCGGCGTTCCTCCTCGTCCAGCGCATGGCCGGGTTTGCCGAGCAGATGCTGGGCGAGATCGGCGATGCGATGGTCCATGCGCGCGGCTCCGTGGTTCAGGCCAGCCCGAGTGCCGCCTTGTAGGTCTCGAGCAACGCCTCGGCCTCGTCGCGGTGATGCTTCTCCATGCGCCGCAGGCGGACGATCGCACGCATCGTCTTGGTATCGTAGCCGTTCGATTTCGATTCGGCGTAGACGTCCTTGATGTCGTCGGCGATGCCCTTCTTCTCTTCTTCCAGGCGCTCGATCCGCTCGATCAGAAGGCGCAACTGCTCCGCGCCGATAACGTCACTCATCATGGTCTCCGAATTGGGGTTGGGCAGAGCCTCTAGGCGGTTCGGGCCGCGCGCTCAACCGCACGATGGCGTCTTATCGCGACAGCGCGACCGCACCCTTGTGCATCACGAAATCGACATGCTCCAGCGCTCGCACATCGCTGAGCGGCGATGTGCCGACGGCGATGATGTCTGCGCTCTTGCCGGCCGCGAGCGTGCCGACATCGTCGCGTCCGAGCAGGTCGGCGCCGCCGACGGTGGCAGCGCGGATCGCCTGCATCGGGGTCATCCCGGCCGCCACCATCAGCGCGAATTCCTGGGCATTGTCGCCATGCCTGGAGACGCCGGTATCGGTGCCGAAGGCGATCTTCACCCCGGCGGCAATGGCGCGGCGGTGGCTGGCGAGCATCGCCGCGGCGGCCGCTTCGGCCTTGGGAATGGTCGCGGCCGGCAGCGCGCCGCTGCGCGCCTGGGCGAGCGCCGCGAGCGGCGCCATCATCGTCGGGACGAGATAGGCGCCATGCGCCTTGAAGGAGGCGATCGCGGGATCATCCAGGAAGGTGCCGTGCTCGATCGAGTCGACGCCGGCCTCCAATGCGGCGCGCGTGCCGTCGGCGGCGTGGCTGTGCGCGGCGACCTTGCGGCCCATTGCGTGCGCGGTCTCGACGATCGCCTTCATCTCCTCCAGCGTCATCGCCTTGCCGAGGCCGCCGGCGACGTTGGACAGGACGCCGCCCGTCGCGGCGAACTTGATCACCTTGGCGCCCAGGCCGATCTGTGCGCGCACGGCGCGGCGGCAATCGTCCGGCCCATCGCACAGGTTGATCTCGGTCGCGTGCACCGCATCGGCATAGGCTTCGGCCAGACCGTTGCCTTCGTCGCCATGCCCGCCGGTGACCGAGATCATCTGCCCGGCATTAGTGATCGACGGGCCTTCCACATCGCCGCGGTCGATCGCGTCGCGCAGCGATCGCACGCCGCGCGGATCGCCGCCGAGATCGCGGACCGAGGTGAAGCCGGCATCCAGCGTGACCTTGGCGTTGGCAACCGCGGTCATCATGTCGTCGAACCGATCGCGGTTCAGCGCCTCGAGCCGCGCCCGCTTGGGATCGCCGCCGATCCCGAACAGATGGACGTGCGCATCGATCAGCCCGGGCAGGACGAACTTGCGCGAGAGATCGACCAGGGTGGCGCCTGCCTCGGGCGGGGCGAAACCGTCGCGGATCTCGGCAATGGTGCCGTCGCGGACGATGATCGTGCTGTTACCGCGCGGCTTGTCACCCGGGCGATCGAGCAGCGTGCCGGCGTGGATGTAGGTGATGGTCGATTTTTGGGTGGTTGGCGCCGGTGTGGTCTGTGCGCCGGCGGCGGTTCCCGTGAGCAGCGCGATGGCTGCGAGCATGCCGAATTTCATGTGTGTTGCTCCCCTGTTGGCGTCGGTGTCGCGCGGTCGGAGGAGTGGGTCAAGCGCGCCGCTGTACGGCAGTTCCCCGACGGAGGCTGGGGTCCAGTCGCGCGGCGGCATTTGGCTAGCGCCGCGCGTCGTTACATCTACCTTCGCTACTGGGCCCCGGCCTTCGCCGGGGAACAGCCTTGCGCAAGGTCAGACCGGGTTCTTCTTCATGCTCTCCGCCATGCGCGCGAGTTGTTCGGGGGTCGCGTCGGCCTGGTGCTGCGCCTTCCACTGCGCATACGGCATGCCGTAGATCGCCTCGCGCGCTTCTTCCCGGCTGAGCGATCCGTCCGCCTGCTCGACCCATTCGGACAGGCAATTGCGGCAGAAGCCGGCCAGCCCCATCAGGTCGATATTCTCGGCATCGTCGCGGTGGCGCAGGTGCGTGACCAGTCGGCGGAACGCAGCGGCGGCAACCTTGTCGTCGATCATGTCCAGCGTTGCCATTTTATCGTCTCCAAGGTTGATCGAGCGGAGATAGCCTTTAGAGCCGGGGCTGCAAGACGCCTCTGCAGGATGAAAACGACGATGACCAAGGCGATCAGCCCCCGTTCGCGGAAAGTGCGCATTCTCGCGACGTTGGGCCCGGCAAGCAGCACGCCCGAGATGATCGGCAAATTGTTCGAGGCAGGCGCCGATGCCTTCCGCGTTAACATGAGCCATGGCGACCAGGAATCGAAGGTCGCGGTGATCCAGGCGATCCGCGGCCTGGAGAAGATCTATGGCCGGCCGACCACGATCCTGGCCGATCTGCAGGGCCCGAAACTGCGCGTCGGCAAGTTCGACGGCGGCAAGGTGGAGCTGGTCACCGGCAGCACCTTCACGCTCGATCGCGACCCGACGCCGGGCGACGCGACGCGTGTCGAGCTGCCGCACAAGGAGATCTTCGCGGCGATCGAGCCCCATGCCCGGCTGCTGCTCGACGACGGCAAATTGGTGTTGCGGGTGACCGAGCATGACGTCGACCGGATCGTCACGCGCGTCGAAGTCGGCGGGCCGCTGTCGAACAACAAGGGGCTGAACGTGCCCGACGTGGTCATCCCGATGGCCGCGCTGACGCCCAAGGATCGCAGCGATCTCGCCTTTGCGGTCGATCAGGGGGTCGACTGGATTGCCCTCAGCTTCGTGCAACGGCCGGAGGATCTGGCCGAGGCGCGTACGCTCATCCGCGGCGAGGCGGCGTTGCTGGCCAAGATCGAGAAGCCCTCGGCGATCGACCGGCTGGAAGAGATTATCGAGCAATGCGACGGCGTGATGGTCGCGCGTGGCGATCTCGGTGTCGAGCTGCCACCAGAGACGGTGCCGCCGCTGCAGAAGCGCATCGTCGAGGTGTCGCGCCGGCTCGGCCGCCCGGTGGTGGTGGCGACGCAGATGCTGGAATCCATGATCGTCTCCCCATCGCCGACGCGCGCGGAAGTGTCCGACGTGGCGACCGCGATCTATGATGGTGCGGACGCGATCATGCTGTCGGCGGAAAGCGCCGCTGGTGCGTGGCCGATCGAATCGGTCGCGATGATGAACTCGATCGGCAATTCGGTGGAGGGCGATCCGACGCATGGCGACCGGGTGCATTTCACCATCACCCGCGCCGACCCGACCACTGCTGACGCGCTGGCCGAGGCGGCCAAGAACATCGCCATGACGGTCGCCGCCAAGGCGATCGTGTGCTTCACGTCGTCGGGCTCGACCGCCAGGCGCGTGGCGCGTGAGCGGCCGGGCGTTCCGCTGATGGTGCTGACGCCGCGCATCGAGACCGCGCGCCGCCTGGGGCTGCTCTGGGGCACGCATGCGGTGCACACCAAGGATGTCGAATCGTTCGAGGAAATGGTCGCCAAGGCCAAGCGCATGGCACTACGGCACAATATCGTGAAGGCGGGCGACAGCCTGATCGTCATCGCCGGCGTGCCGTTCCGCACGCCCGGATCGACCAACGTTCTGCACGTCGTGCGCATCATCGGCGACGAGCTGAAAGGTTATTCGGCCTAGGCGGCGATCGCCAGCGGGTGATCGATTAGTTTTTCATCTCGCGTCAGCAGCTTCACGCCGAGGCACTGCGCGTGGATTAGCAGCAGTTCGTCGAACGGATCACTGTGCCGCATCGGCGTGTCGAGTGCTGCGGCACAGACATCGCCGGTCAGCGGGACGAGTTCTAGGCCGTAGCCTCTGATGTAATCCAGCGCCTCTGCTGGATCGAGCAGATCCTTGAGCCGATGCCGGCTAAGGGCAAATTTCTCGCGTTTGATGCGCAGTTCCAGGATCGACGCCGCTGACACGATAAGTTCGCTCCGCGCCATCAGCGCCATCTCGCGGCGATGGATCTTCTTCGGCGCCAGCACCAGCCATGACAGAAAATGTGTGTCGAGGAGTAGCCTCACGCCGGATCGGCGTCTTTATCGGACCGCTCGAAATACTCACCCCAGAACGCGCGGCTTGCGGAATCGTCATCGATGTCGCCGAGACGTTCATCGCCATCCGACATGACATCGTATCTATCGAGCCCGAGTTCCTTGCGGACTCGCGCCGCGCGCTCCCAGTCGAAGCCGGTTTTCTTCGGTGGGGGCCCCAGTTCGGCGACCGTCTTGCCGTTGCGGGTGATCGACACCTGTTCACCGCGCTCCGCGGCGTCCAGCGCATGGGCGAAATTGGCGCGGGCTTCGCGGACCGACATCTTCATGTGATCGACTCCAGATTGTGTACGCGTTGTACACAATTGCCGTCACTCAGACAAGGATACCCAGGTCGCGCAGATCGCGGCGCAGTGTCTCGGCGTCGATAAAGGGCAAGCCGATCATGCCGACCGCCGTCGCGCCTTCGACATTCTCCTGGCGATCATCGACGAAGATCGCCTCTTCCGCCGCCAGACCGAACCGCTCCAATGCCAGCCGGTAGATCGCCGAATCGGGCTTGGTCAGTTTCTCGTCGCCCGACACCACGATGCCGCGGAAGCGATCGAACATCGGCGCTTCGCGCGCGCGGAACGGCGCCCAGAACTCACCGGAAAAGTTGGTAATGGCGTACAGCGGCACGCCCGCCGCATCGAGATCGTCGACCAGATCGCCCATGCCGGGGATCATGCCGGTGATGCTGTCGCCAAAATGCGATCCCCAGCGCGCGATCAGCTCGGCATGCTGCGGGAAGTCCGCGACCAGCTCGGCCGAAGTCTCGGCGAACGGGCGGCCGGCATCGTGCTGGAAATGCCAGTCCAAACTGGTCACGTCGCGCAGGAACGCGTCGAGCGCCCGATCCTCGGGGATCAGGCGCTCGTAGAGAACCCGCGGGTTCCACGCATACAGGACGTTGCCGACGTCGAAGACGAGCGCCAACGGCCGGGGCAAAATCAGCCCTGGCGTGCCTTGAAGCGGCGGTTGGTCTTGTTGATCACGTACGTGCGGCCGCGACGACGGATCACGCGGTTGTCGCGATGACGGTCCTTGAGGGACTTCAGGCTGTTACGAATCTTCATGATCTGAATCGCTTCTTGATTCTGGTGTTCGGAAATGACGTGTGCGCCTATAGTCGCCCCCATCCCAAGTCAAGCCGCGCCGCCCCTGGGGGAGCACGGATCGTCGCGGGAGATCGGGCGTTACAGACACGCAACCATTCGGTTCTCGGAGATACGGCAGTGAAGAACAAGTCGGCATTTGGTTTGACGATCGCCGCGGCTTTGTTGGCGGGGGCCACCCTGTCGGGTTGCACCACGACGACGGCCAGCGGCCCGGTCGACGTGACACGCTTCCATCTCGGTGCCCCGCTCGAACGCGGATCAGTCACGGTCGAGCCGCTGCCCGGTGGCGCCCCGGCAAGCCTGGAATTCCAGACCTATGCCGATGCCGTGCGTGGCCAATTGCTCTCCAACGGCTTCACCACCCCCGCAACCGGCGCGCCGGCACAGTATCTTGCGGTGGTGAGCTTCGCCCGCACGACGCAGGAGATCGAACCGCGCCGTTCGCCGGTATCGATCGGCCTTGGTGGCGGCGGGTTCAGCGGCGGGCGGCGTGGTGGGGGTGTCGGGCTTGGCGGTGGCCTCTCCTTCCCGATTGGCAAGGCCAAGGCACGCTCGGCGATCACCTCCGAACTCGGCGTGCAGATCCGCCGCCGCAGCGATGGCACGGTGATCTGGGAAGGCCGCGCGCAGACATCCGCCGACGAACGCGCGCCCGAGGCGCAGGCCAATGCCGCAGCGGGCAAATTGTCGCGCGCGCTGTTCCAGGGCTTCCCCGGAGAATCGGGCCGCACTATCTCGGTGAAATGAGCATCACCATCAACGCCGCTTTCGACAGCGGCAATATCGACGTCGTGGCAATCGAAGGGGATCGGATCGACCTTCGCATTCGCCATGACAAGGATTCGGAATTCTTCCAGTGGTTCTACTTCCGCGTTTCCGGCGCGGAAGGCAGGACGCTGACGTTCCGCATCCTGAACGCCGGAGAATCGGCCTATCCGGATGGCTGGCCGGGCTACAAGACACGCGTGTCGACCGATCGGCTGGCGTGGCGCATGGCCGACACGCATTATGCCGATGGCGTCTTGGAATGGACCTGGTCCGGCGACAGCCAGCTTGCCTGGTTCGCCTATTTCGCGCCGTATACGATGGAGCAGCATGAGGCGCTGGTCGCGCGCACTGCGGCGCTGCCCGGTGTCACGCACCGCGAGCTCGGCCAGTCGCTCGATCGACAGGCGATCGACTGCCTGACGATCGGCAGCGGCCCCAAGCCGGTGTGGCTCTACGCCCGCCAGCACCCCGGCGAATCGATGTGCGAATGGTGGATGGAAGGGGCGCTCGAGCGGCTGACCGATACCAACGACGCGGTGACCCAGGCCTTGCTCGCCAAGGCGACCTTCCATGTCGTGCCAAACATGAATCCGGACGGCACCCGGCGCGGGCATCTGCGCACCAATTCCGCAGGCGTGAACCTCAACCGCGAATGGCACGAGCCGAGCGCCGAGCGCAGCCCGGAAGTGTTGTGCGTGCGGGATGCGATGGACGAGACCGGCGTGGCGTTTGCGATCGACGTGCATGGCGACGAGGCGATCCCGGCCAATTTCTTTGCCGGGTTCGAGGGCATCCCCAACTGGACCGACGCGCATGGCGCGAAGTTCTACGATTTTGCCCGGCGCCTGGCGGCGCACACGCCCGATTTCCAGACGGAGCGCGGTTATGGCAAGTCGGCGCCCGGCAAGGCCAATCTGACCATGTCGACCAACCAGCTGGCGCAGCGTTTCGGCGCCGTGTCGATGACGCTGGAAATGCCGTTCAAGGATCACGATCCCAATCCGGATGCCGAGTTCGGCTGGTCGCCGGCACGATCCAAGCAGCTGGCGCATAGCTGCCTGGAAGTGCTCGCCGACGTGATCGATACGCTTTAGCCTAAATGTTCCCCGGCGAAGGCCGGGTCCAGTCGCGACGTCCTCCGACTGGGCCCCGGCCTTCGTCGGGAACCAAGGAGATACAATGCCGACCCTAGTCCTGATCCGCCATGGCCAGTCCGCCTGGAACCTCGAAAACCGCTTCACCGGCTGGTGGGACGTCGACGTGACCGAAAAAGGCGTGGAGGAAGCGCGCGCCGCGGGGCGGCTGATGGCGCAAAAGGGGCTGGATTTCGACCTGACCTTCACCTCGCTCCAGACGCGCGCGATCAAGACGCTGGATCTGGCGCTGGAGGAAATGGGGCGGTTGTGGCTGCCGGTGGAGAAGGATTGGCGGCTCAACGAACGCCATTATGGCGGGCTGACCGGCCTCAACAAGGCCGAGACCGCAGCACGCCATGGCGACGAACAAGTGCATATCTGGCGCCGCAGCTTCGACATTCCGCCGCCCGTGCTCGAGGCCGGCAGCGCCTATGATCTGTCGCAGGACCGCCGCTATGCCGGCATCGCCATCCCGAACACGGAAAGCCTGAAGGACACGATCGCCCGTGTGCTGCCGTACTGGGAAAGCCGCATCGCACCGGCGTTGAAGGAGGGGCAGCGGGTGTTGATCTCGGCGCACGGCAATTCGCTGCGGGCGTTGGTGAAGCATCTGTCGGGCATCCCCGACGACGAGATCACCTCGCTCGAAATCCCGACCGGGCAGCCGATCGTGTACGATCTGGATGCAGCGCTGAATGCGACGGACCGGTATTATTTGAGCGAGCGGTAAGCTCCCCACTTCTCATTGTCATGCCAGCGAAAGCTGGCATCTCTCAGAAGAGTAGATACCGTATGCCCCATGGCGCGAGGTGGCTGGTATATATCGTGGCGAGCCGCCGACGCGGCATGGTGTATATTGGCGTCACCAGCCACATCGCGCCACGGATCGACCAACATCGTCGTGACGTCGGTTCAGGCTATTGCCGTCGATATGGCATCAAGACGCTCGTTTATGCCGAGCATCACGACGATATCCGCGATGCCATCATTCGCGAAAGCAGCTGAAAGCTTGGAAACGCGCGTGGAAAGACCAACTGATCGAAGCGGGCAATCCGGACTGGCGGGACTTGTACGACACGCTCGCTTAAATCGGCTGAGACCCCAGCTTTCGCTGGGGTGACGACGGAGGGATGTTGCCCCCGCCCCCCTCCCCCGCTAACCGCAGATCATGACGCATCCCCTTGTCGGCATCATCATGGGCAGCACTTCCGATTGGGAGACGATGCGCCATGCCGCCGAGGCACTCGATGCACTGCACGTGCCGTACGAGACCCGCGTGGTTTCCGCGCACCGCACGCCGCACCGCTTGTACGATTATGCCGAGCAAGCCGGTGTGCGCGGGCTGAAGGTGATCGTGGCCGGCGCCGGTGGCGCGGCGCACCTGCCGGGCATGGTGGCAGCGATGACCCACCTGCCGGTGCTCGGCGTGCCCGTCGAGAGCAAGGCGCTGAGCGGCATGGATAGCCTGTTGTCGATCGTGCAGATGCCGGGCGGCATTCCGGTGGGGACGCTGGCGATCGGATCGGCGGGCGCCAAGAATGCCGGGCTGCTGGCGGCTGCCATCCTCGCCACCTCGGATGCGGTGCTCGCCGAACGGCTCAAGGCATGGCGTCAGGCGCAGACCGATAGCGTGGCGATCGATCCGGCATGATCACGCTGCCGCCGGGCGCGACGATCGGGATTCTGGGCGGCGGGCAGCTTGGCCGCATGCTGGCGAGTGCGGCCGCCGAGCTTGGCTACCGCACGCACATCCTGGCCCCCGACCGCGAAAGCGTCGCCGCGCAGACCGCCTCCAGCCTGACGCGCGCCGATTACCATAATCGCATCGTGCTGAAGGATTTCGCCGCCGCCTGCGACGTGGTGACGTACGAATTCGAGAATATCGCGGTGGCGCCGGTCGAATGGCTGGGCGCGCACGTGCCGGTCTATCCCGGCCCCAAGGCGCTCCGTGTCTCGCAGGAGCGTTCAGCGGAGAAAGGTTTCGTCGAGGGCCTCGGTGGCCGCCCGGCGCGCTGGGCAGCGGTCGAGAGCCGCGCCGATCTGGACGCGGGGCTCGCCCTTACGGGCACGCCCGCGGTGCTGAAGACCGCGCGCTTCGGCTATGACGGCAAGGGGCAGACGGTGATCGCCACGCCGGCGGATGCCGATGCGGCATGGGAGCTGATCGGTGGGCCCGCCGTGCTCGAGGCGTTCGTCGACTTCACCCACGAATTTTCGGTGCTGATCGCGCGCCGTGCGGACGGCCAGGTCGCGCGGTACCCGGTACCGCACAACGTCCATCAGGAGGCGATCCTGCGCAGCTCCACCCTGCCCGCGCCCGCGCTCGTGCTCGATCAGGCGGAGGAAGCGACCGCGCTAGCCGTGCGCATCGCCGAGGCGCTCGATTATGTCGGCGTGCTGGCGTGCGAGTTCTTCGTCGGGCCCGATGGCCCGGTGTTCAACGAGATGGCGCCGCGCGTGCACAATTCGGGGCATTGGACGATCGAGGGTGCGGTGACATCGCAGTTCGAGAACCATATCCGCGCGATCTGCGGGCTACCGCTCGGCGATACGGCACTGACTGCGCCGCGCGTGGCGATGGAGAATCTGATCGGCGAGGATGCCGAGCGGTGGCGCGAGATCATGGCCGAGCCCGGCGCGCATCTGCACCTGTATGGCAAGTCGATCCGCCCCGGCCGCAAGATGGGCCATGTCACCCGGCTGGCGCGCTAACCCTCCCCGGCACGGGGAGGGGGACCGTTCGCGTTCTTCACGCGAATGGTGGAGGGGGACCACCACGAGCGCTGCGCTGCTGGACCGCCTCCTCCACCACTTCGTGGTCCCCCTCCCCGTACCGGGGAAGACAATAAAAAGCCCGCGCCCTTATCGGACGCGGGCTTTTTAGATTGCACAGTCGGAGCAGGCTCAGCCTGCGCGCGTGCCCGTCATCGGGAAGCTGCCGAACGCGCCTGCGCCGACGCTGCCGGTGATCGTGTCGCCATCGACCGTCGCGGTGCAATCCAGCGTCATCGGCATCGGCACCGTCATGTTCATCTTCCAGCTGATCGTGTCACCATCGACCGTGCCGTCGGTGATGTCGACCGAGCCCATCGCGCCGGAATTGCTGCCGGTGAAGGTGTTGCCGTCGCTCTTCACGGTCAGCGTCGACTTCTGATCGCCCAGCGGCGACTTGACCACGGTATCCCAAACGCCATCAACATTGGCCATCATTTTTCTCCAGAAACTGCGCCGCCGCCCGCTACGGACGCGGCTGACACCACCTCGACGGGCAGGCCGACACTGTCAAGCTGCGGGCGGACCGTCTTGGCATCGCCCACCACGACCCAGACGATCTTCTTGGGGTCGATCGCCCCGCGTGCCGCAGCGTCAAGCTGGGGCAGGGTCAGCGCACGATATTTTTGCGTGATCGTCGCATAATAATCGTCCGGCCGCTTGTAGAGGTCGTTCTGCTGCATCGCGTTCAGCACATCGCCCGACGTCTCGAAATTGCCCGATAGCGAGCGCGTGGCACCGGCGATCGAGCGGTCGAACTCCTGCTGCGACAGGGGCTTGGTCGAGACGAACTCGGTGATGTCGGCGCGCAATGCCTTGATCGATTCGCCCGTCTTGTCGGACTGGACGGGCGCACTGATGATGTAGGGCGCCTCCTTCTCGCTGCGCTGGAAATAGCCGTTCACGCCGTACGACCAATGCTTGCCTTCGCGCAGATCCATGTTGATCCGGCTGAGGAAGCTGCCGCCGAGCGCATCGTTGGCGGTGATCACCGGCAGCAGATCGTCACTGCCGTTGAGCCCGGTGACGAGGCCGGCCGAGATCTGCGATTGCGGCGAATCCGGACGATCGACCAGGATGATCTTGGCCGCCGAAGTGCCGGCGGTCACGCCGAACGTCTTGCTGCCAGCAGGGCCGGTGCCGGTCCAGTCGCCGAAGCGCTGGTCGAGCGCCGCCTTGACGGTGGCCAGCGGCAGATCGCTGACGACGAAGATCTTGGCCTTGTCCGGCCGCAGCCAGGCTTGCTGGAACGCGACGAGATCCGCGCGGGTCAGCGTCGCCACGGCCTTGGGATCACCGCCGCCCGACGACTTGGCGTAAGGCGAGCTCGGGCCGTAGATCAGCTTGGGCAGCACGCGCGCGGCCAGGCCACCGGGGCTGGTGAGTTCCTGCGCGATGCCGGCGAGCTGCTGGTTCTTGACGCGGGCGACCTCGGCCGGGGCGAAGGCGGGGTTGCGCGTGACGTCGGCGAACAGATCGGTGGCGGGCCCGAGATTGGCGCTCGGCGCCGACATCGACACGAAGGTGCGATCGAGGCTCGCGCCGGTGCCGATATCCACGCCCAGCCGCTCGCGCGCCTCGGCCAGCTGGTTGGCGTCGAGATGCGTCGTGCCTTCGTCCATCATGCTAAGCGTCAATTGCTGCGTGCCGAGCTTGCCCGCCACGTCGGCGGCGACACCCGCATCGAAGCTGATCACGGCCTGCGTGATCGGCACTGCGGCGCGCTGTGCATAGACCAGTTCGATGCCGTTCTTCAGCCGCGCACGCTCGACCGCAGGGAAGGTGAGCCCGGCGACGTCGCCGACCGCCGGCAGGGGCCCGCGCGTACCCTTCGGCCGCGCGGTCAGCGCGGCGGCGACGACCTTTGCCTCGGGAGGCACCTGCGCCTCGGCATAGGCATCGCGCGGGCCGTTGACGACCGCCAGATTGTAGGACGGCTTGGTCAGCCACCGCGCGGTCGCGGCCTTCACGCTGGCCGGCGTCTGCGCGGCAAGCTGTGCCAGTTGCTTTTTGTAGAAGCCGGGATCGTTGGAATACAGCGCGCCCTCGGCCAGCGCGACCGCCTTGCCGCCGAACCCACCGACCGATTCCAGCCCCTCGATGCGATCGACCGTGGTCTTGGTGACATAGCGCTGCACTTCATCCGCGGTCGGGCCGTTCTTGATGAAGTCGGCGACGATCTCGTCGATGCGCTTGGCCACGGTCGCTGCATCCACGCCGGGGCGAACCACGGTATAGATGTCGAACGTGCCGACCTGCGAAAAGGTCGAATTGCCGACATTGACCTGCACCGCGAGCTTCTCCTGGCGCACCAGGATGTTCTGCAAGCGCGAACTGGACAGGCCGCCAAGTGCGCCCGCCGCCACGTCGAGCGCGGTCGAATCCTTGTCGTTCAACCCCGGCACCGGCCAGGAGCGGACCAGCAGCGTCGCGGCAACCCGGTCCTTCATCTCCTCCGACTTGGGCGCGGCGAGCACCGGCACGGCGACGGTCGGCAGCACCGATTGCGGCCCGCGAGGAATGGCGGCGAAGTTCTTCCCCACCAGCCGGCGCGCGGTCGCCAGATCGACATCGCCGGCCAGCACCAGCACCGCATTGTTTGGGCCGTAATGGTCCTTGAACCAGCGCTTCACGTCGTCGAGCTTGGCATTGTCGAGATCGGCCATCGATCCGATCGTGGTGTGGCCATAGGGATGATCCGCCGGGAACAGCCCCTCGTTCAATTTGTACTCGATCAGGCCGTAGGGCTGGTTGTCGCCCGAGCGCTTCTCGTTCTGCACCACGCCACGCTGCTCATCGAGCACGCCTTGCGTGATCGCGCCGGTCAGATAGCCCATGCGATCGGATTCCAGGAACAGCGCACGGTCGAGCGCCGCGGTCGGCACCGTCTCGAAATAGTTGGTGCGATCGAAGTAGGTCGTGCCGTTGAAATCGGTCGCGCCGACCTGCTTCAATGGCTCGAAGAAATCGTCCGGCGCGTTCTCGGACCCGTTGAACATCAGATGTTCGAACAGATGGGCAAAGCCCGACTTGCCCTTGGGTTCGTGCTTGGAGCCGACATCATACCATACCGACACCGCGACGACCGGCGCCTTGCGATCGGTGTGCACGATGACGCGCAGGCCATTGGGCAGCGTGAACGTCTGGTAGGGGATGTCGACCTGCTTGACGAGCGCGGCGACCGGGGCGGGCTTGGCAGCCTGGGGTGCAGCGGTCGCGGGGGTTGCGAGGGCAAACAGCGCCACGCCGGACAGGGCGATCATCTTCGATGTCATAGGCTTGGATTATCCTTCAGGGGCAATGCTCTGCACGAGCCTAGCACCGGAATTGAAGCGCGCAACGGGATAGAGATCGGCGTGATGTTGGCGTTGGTCACCTCCCCGGCGGAGGCCGGGGTCCAGTTGCGCAGGTCCGATTGGCAAAGCGCAGCATCAGCCAAAGCCCGCTCCACGCCGGGACCCCGGCCTCCGCCGGGGAACATTGCTACGGCCGGTACACCGCTCGACGTTCCGGCGCACGTCCGCCGGCCAGAAGATCACCGTCTCGGTTCGGTACTGCGCAAAATACGGCGCCCGATTCGGATAATGCAGCGATCCCGGCCGCGTCGTTGCCGCGCCGTACGGGTGGATCGGAGTAGACGACACCCGCCCTGCTTTGTCCCGGGTCATGAACATGATGAAGCTGCGCCGGACTTCATCTCCGAGCCTTCGTCGCGTTAAGCACATTGCAACCGCCCCCCACTACCCTCGCCGACATGGTAGCCGCCACCGCAAGCTTCGCGCCGTCCCTGCGGGTGCGCCAGGGCGCGTGGGTCGTGCCAGTCGCGGTGCTTGCGATCCTGCTGCAATCCTGGTCATCGCTCGATTGCGATGTGTCCTGGCTGATCACGGTCGCAGAGCGCGTGAGCGATGGCGCAATGCTCTATCGCGACGTCGAAGAAGTTAACCCGCCGGCCTCGATCCTGCTCTACATGCCGTTCGTTGCCGTGGCGCGTGCGGTGGGGATGCGCGTCGAACCGGTGACCGTCGGGCTATGCATTCTCCTGGTGGCGTTATCTCTGATCCAGGCCGGGCGGTTGCTCGATCGCTCGGTGAGGATGAGCGGCGGACTGGTCGCCTATGCGGCCTTCGTGCTTCTCGTCCTCCCGGCCGACCTCTTCGCGCAGCGCGAGCATATCGCGCTCGCCGCCGGCCTACCGATGTTGGCGCTGATGGTCGCGCGTGCGGACGGGCGATCGATCTCCCGTGCCGATGCCTGCATCGCGGGTTGCAGTGCGGGCCTGATGATTGCGATCAAACCGCACCTTGCGCTCTCACTATTGCCGGTTGCGGCCTGGCTGGTTGTTCAGCGAAGTTCGTTCAAAAACGCGCTGGGCGTGGAATGGACCGCGCTAGCGCTGACATGTGTCGGATATGCGGCGGTCGTGCTCTTTGCATTTCCACAATATCTCCAGCACATGCTGCCCCTGCTGCGGCTCGTCTATCTGCCCGCTCGCAACACATGGGCGAACCTGCTGACAGGACCTGTCGTCGTGATCCCGGCGGCAGCCGCAATAATCACATTCTGGCTTTCGCGCGGATCGCCGTCGAAGCCCTCTACGGTCGCGCTGCTCGCGGCGGGCGGGTTCGTGCTGGCCGCGCTGGTGCAGGGCAAGGGCTATCTCAATCACGGTTACCCGGGAGTGGCGATGGCGCTGCTCGCGGTTGCGCTGGAACTGACGCGACCGGGCAAGGCGCGAGCATTGGGCTGGTCGTGCGGCTGCATATTGGCGCTGACGTCGACCTACGGCTATGCGCGCGTGCCCGAACTCCATGCGCTGCGGGACGCGGTCGTACGCGTGGGGCCGCCGCATCCGCGATTGATCGGCGTGTCATTCAATTTCGCGCTCGGCCATCCGTTGACGCGTTGGATCGATGGCCGATGGGTGGGCCGTCGCGGAAGCCTGTGGGCGACCGGCGGCGCGCGTCAGCAGCTCGAACAACGCTCGCTCCCGCCCGAACGGTGCGCCGCCTTTCGGCAGGTGGAGGAGGACGACGCCAGGATGCTCGCCGCCGACATCGTGGCCCAGACGCCGGACATCGTGCTGGTCGACGACCATCCAGGCCTTGCCTTCATCACGGCGCATCCCGCGCTTGCGGCGGCGATGGCCGCCTATCACCCGGCGGCCCGGGTCGAGTCCGTTACGCTATGGACCCGGCACGCCGCGCCTTAGCGAGGATCGCCGCGGTAGATACATCACGGCCGGTACACCCGCTCGACGTTCCGCCGCAGATCCGTGGGCCAGAAGTTCACCGGCTTCGTCTTGTGCGCGACGAATAGCGGCGCCTGATCCGCATAATGCGGCGATTGCGGCCGCGTCGTTGCCGCGCCGTAGGGTTGGATCGAGGTCGACGACACCCGCCCTGCTTTGTCCCATGTCATGAACATGATGAAGCTGTCGCCGTGATTGACCACCAGCCGCCCGTCCTCCGCCTCGTCCCAGGTCGAGGCGGCACGCAGCACGTCGGGCGCGCCGTCGAGCGGTAGGTCCACCTGGCCGTGCCGCAGCCTGAGCACCGTGCCGAGCGGCGGATCGATGCGGCCGAAATGCTGGGTGAGATACGCCGCCGCCTTGGCCAGTTCCGTGCGCGGGTCCTTCTTCGCCTTGCGCGGATAATGCCAGGATTGGCCGGCGCGCAGCAGGATCGCCGCCAGTGCCTCGGCCGGGTTGTTGCCATCGAAGCGCCAGTGCCACGTCGCCATCAGCGCCTTCGCCGCGACCAGCGCCGGATCGCCCTGCGGATCGACGCGCGCGATATCGTCATACCAGCGAGCCGTCCAGCTCAGCTTGCTCACCCCCGTGTCGTATTTGATGCGCTCGAGATCGGCCGCACTGATCGACCCATCCTTGCCCATCAGCTCCACTGCGCGCGTGCCGCGATTGGTGGTGTCGGTCTCGATCCCCAGCAGCGGCGAATAGTCGCCGGGCTTCATCTCCGAGCCTTCGCCTGCCGCCTGGAACGGCGTGTTGTTGGCGTTGGCGAGGAAGCCCGATGCTGGGTTCACGTTCCGCGGAACTTGCCCCCACGGCACCGTCCCCGCGGCGAGATCACCCGATGTGTCGCCGGGCAGGACGTTGCGGTAATCGAACCCCGGCTTGCGATTGGGAAAGGCCGCATTGTAGAAATAGGCGATGTTGCCCGCCGCATCGCCGTACAGGAAGTTGGTCGCCGACACGCCCTGAATGGCGAGAGCCCGCTGCCACTCGGCAAAGTTGCCCGCACGCGTCAGGCGGTGATATTCCTCCACCATGCGCAGCTGGTCGGCACCGCCATAATGCAGCGCGAAGGCGCCGCTTTTGTTGACGATCACCGGCCCATGCACCGACCGGTACACCGTCTTGGGGATCGGCAGCACGAACGGCCCGATCTTGACGTGCAGCCACACGCGCGTCGCCTGCAGCGGTACCTGCTTGCCGTCGAACAGATAGGTGTCGCCGCCTTGCCCCAGCGTCAGCTTGTAGACGTCGACCAGATCGGGCCGGTTGACCGTGTTGGTCCACCCCAGATGCTCGTTATGCCCGAGCACCGGATAGGGCACGCCGGGGAAGGTGGCTCCCGCGAAGTTCCAGCCGGTGCCCGAATGCACCACCAGTTCGTACCACGCGACCGGGCCCTTCCACGGCTGATGCGAATTGGAGACCACGCGGGTAAAGCCATCGGCCGAGCGCTTGGGCGCGACAACGAAGGCGTTGGAGCCGTTCATGTTGCCCTCGCCAGCCGCATCCTGCGCCGCCGGTAGTGCGCGCGGATCGGGCGCATCGGGTGTCGCGCCGGCCGCTTCGCGCGGCAGCGGCGTGTCGCCCGATAACGCGCCGAGATATTGGTCGAGCCCGAAGAAGAAGGGCGTGCGCAGCACGAAGCCGGTGGCGATATCCTGCCCGTTGACCGGGAACAGCCTGGCCAGCCGCACCTCGCCTGGATGCCGAGCGGCATAGGTGTTGAGCCCGGTGGCATAGCCATCGAGCAGCGCGCGCACGTCGGCCGGCTGCTTCATGTAATCGCGGCTCACCGTGGCACGCGCGCCGAGCAGATGCAGCGCGTAAACCACCTTTGCGCCGTCCGCCCCGGTCATCGCGCCAAGCCGACCGCGCGACATGGCGACCGCCTCCTGCAGGGTGGCGAAGTCATCCTCGGCATGGGCATAGGCGACGCCGTACGCGACGTCCGGATCGGTCCGCCCGAAGATATGCGGCACGCCGAATGTGTCGCGGGCGATCACGCTGTCATACCGATGCGGCGGCGGCGGGGTGGCGACGGCGACCGACAGCGGCTCCCACACCATCAGCCCGATCGCGACCACAGCGACCAGAACAAGCAACGCGATCAATGCCTTGCCGAGCTTGCGCATCATCCTCCCCTGCTTTTATTTTCTCCTGTCCTACACGAAGCCTGCCGGGTTACCATCCTGTGCTGCCCGGCCGTGTCGCAGGCCGGTGAATGTTGAGACGGTCGAAAAACGCGCTCGCGTCTCAACGTTCTCAACATTCAAGCCGCTCTCAACCTTGTGTTGCCTAAATACCACACTACATCGCGTGAGCATTCAAGAGGGGCGAACCACCCATGAACATCGAAAAATTCACCGACCGCGCGAAAGGCTTCCTGCAATCCGCGCAGACCGTCGCGATCCGTATGAGCCACCAGCGCATCGCGCCCGAGCATATCCTGAAGGCCTTGCTCGAGGACGAGCAGGGCATGGCCGCCGGGCTGATCACTGCCGCCGCCGGCGACGCCAAGCGCGCCGTGACCGAGACCGACCTGGCTCTGTCGAAGATCCCCGCCGTCTCCGGCGGCGGCGCGCAGCAGACGCCGGGGCTCGACAACGATGCGGTGCGCGTGCTCGACCAGGCCGAACAGATCGCGACCAAGGCGGGCGACAGCTTCGTCACCGTCGAGCGGTTGCTCGTCGCGCTGGCGCTCTCGCTCAACACGGTCGCCGGCAAGGCGCTGAAGAGCGCGGGCGTGACGCCCGAGGCGCTCAACACGGCGATCAATGAGGTGCGCAACGGCCGCACCGCCGACAGCGCCGGCGCCGAAGACAAGTTCGACGCGCTGAAGAAATTCGCCCGCGACCTGACGCAGGCGGCGCGCGACGGCAAGCTCGACCCCGTCATCGGCCGCGACGAAGAGATCCGCCGCACGATCCAGATCCTCGCCCGTCGTACCAAGAACAACCCCGTGCTGATCGGCGAACCGGGCGTGGGCAAGACCGCGATCGCCGAGGGCCTGGCGCTGCGCATCGCCAATGGCGACGTGCCCGATACGCTGAAAGGTCGCCGACTGATGTCGCTCGACATGGGGAGCCTCATCGCCGGCGCCAAATATCGCGGCGAATTCGAGGAGCGGCTGAAGGGCGTGCTCGACGAAGTGAAGGCGGCCGAGGGCGACATCATCCTGTTTATCGACGAGATGCACACATTGGTCGGCGCGGGCAAAGGCGAAGGCGCGATGGACGCGTCCAACCTGCTCAAGCCGGCGCTGGCGCGCGGCGAACTGCATTGCATCGGCGCCACCACGCTCGACGAATATCGCAAACATGTCGAGAAGGACCCGGCGCTGCAGCGGCGCTTCCAGCCGGTGTTCGCCGACGAGCCGACCGTCGAGGATACGATCTCGATCCTGCGCGGCCTGAAGGAGAAATACGAACTCCATCACGGCGTGCGCATCACCGATGGTGCGATCGTCGCCTCGGCGACTCTGTCGAACCGGTACATCACCGACCGCTTCCTGCCCGACAAGGCAATCGACCTGATGGACGAGGCCGCCAGCCGCATCCGCATGGAAGTGGAATCGAAGCCGGAAGAGATCGAGAATCTCGACCGCCGCATCATCCAGCTCAAGATCGAGCGCGAGGCGCTGAAGCGCGAAAGCGACCAGGCATCGCGCGACCGGCTGACCACGCTGGAGAGCGAGCTCGCCAATCTCGAACAATCCTCGGCCGAACTGACCACGCGCTGGCAGGCCGAGAAGGACAAGATCGCCGCCGAGGGCAAGTTGAAGGAGCAGCTCGACGCCGCCCGCCTCGAACTGGAACAGGCGCAGCGTGCCGGCGATCTCGCCAAGGCAGGCGAGCTTTCCTATGGTCGCATCCCGGACTTGCAACGCAAGCTCGACGAGGCGGCGGGTGCCGCGAAGGGCGCGATGCTGCGCGAGGAAGTAACCGCGGACGACATTGCCGGTGTCGTCAGCCGCTGGACCGGCATTCCGGTCGATCGCATGCTCGAAGGCGAGCGCGCTAAGCTGCTCGGCATGGAGGAAGCGATCGGCAAGCGCGTGATCGGCCAGCAACAGGCGGTGCGCGCGGTTTCCACCGCCGTGCGCCGCTCGCGCGCGGGGCTGCAGGAAGCCAACCGGCCACTAGGGTCGTTCCTGTTCCTCGGGCCGACGGGTGTCGGCAAGACCGAGCTAACCAAGGCGCTGGCCGAATTCCTGTTCGACGATCCAAGCGCGATGGTGCGCATCGACATGAGCGAATTCATGGAGAAGCACGCCGTCGCCCGCCTGATCGGCGCGCCTCCCGGCTATGTCGGTTACGAGGAAGGCGGCGTGCTGACCGAAGCGGTGCGCCGGCGGCCTTATCAGGTGATCCTGTTCGACGAGGTCGAGAAGGCGCACGGCGACGTGTTCAACATCCTGTTGCAGGTGCTCGACGACGGCCGGCTGACCGATGGCCAGGGGCGCACGGTTGATTTCAGCAACACGCTGATCATCCTCACGAGCAACCTCGGCAGCCAATACCTGACGGCAATGCCCGACGGTGCAGACGTCTCGACCGTCGAGCCGCAGGTGATGGACGTCGTGCGCGGCCATTTCCGCCCCGAATTCCTCAACCGCCTGGACGAGATCATCCTGTTCCACCGCCTCGGGCAAAGCGAGATGGCGCCGATCGTCGACATCCAGGTCAGCCGCATCGGCAAGCTACTCGCGGATCGCAAGATCACGCTTGATCTGACGGACGGTGCGCGGACGTGGCTAGGCCGCGTCGGCTACGATCCCGTATACGGCGCCCGCCCGCTGAAACGCGCGGTGCAGCGCTACCTTCAAGATCCGCTGGCGGACCTGATCCTGCGCGGCGACGTGAAGGACGGGACAACGGTGAAGGTGGGGGAAGGCGATGGGGAGCTGGAGCTCAGCCTGACATAAAAAAGGGGCGGACCGTAAAGGTCCGCCCCGATATTCTTATCAAAGCATAGACTAGAACTTGATACGTGCACCGGCGTAGAAACGCCGTCCAATAGCATCGTACGTTCCGGCATCTGTTTCAGCGCCCGTCGTGCTGCCCGGTAGACCGCTGATTACGGGAGGAGGAGCAGTGTCAAGCACGTTGTTCGCTCCGACGTAGAATTCGTAGTTATCGCCTGCACTGAAGCGGACCTGAGTGTCCAGATAGAAGGTCGATTTAATGCGCCCTCGACGATCCGTCGGCGAAAGATAGATATCGTTCGCAGTGGCCACGTCCTGGTTTTCAGGAAGCGCAGGATCCTGGAATTGAGTCAAGAACTGATCGTCCAGAAACGCCGGCCCAATATAGTTTCCGCGGAAAGTGACACCGACATTCTCGATATCATACGAGAACGTACCAAATACCTTGTTCCGTGAGGCACCTACTTCGTTGTTGAAGTTATCGCGCGGCTCGCCTGGCAGCGGCGTGACGTATCCTGTGAATACATGCGTCCACGCAACATTGAAGTTCACCCGACCTGGAAGTCCAACTGACGCGAGGTCAGACCTGTAGGATGCTGTGACATCGAGGCCCGACGTCTTGAGGCCGCCCGAGTTGTTGGATGTGGCATTCACGAAATCAAGCGAACCAGCGCTATTCGAGCCCGCAGCGGTAGGCCGACGCGTGATGAACTGGCAGAGACCGGCATTGGCCTGCTGATAGCATTGCTGCAGGATGAAGTTACGCGGCACGCTTACGATCGCATCGTCGATCTTGATATTAAAGTAATCGACGGTGAACGAGAAGTTGCGCAGGAAGTTGATCGACCTGGGGTTGATCACGGCACCCAGAGTGTACGAGGTACCCTTCTCAACATCGAGATTTGGATTGCTCGTGTTAAGACCGCTTACACCCTGTATGTCAGCCTGATTGAGCGTGAATGCTCCATTGGCCCCGATGTTTTCACGAACACCGGGATCAGCGCGGCACTGCGTACCAAGCGTGCCCGCGGTTGCCGCGGTCACACCCACGCAGGGGTCCAAGATGCCGGTCGGGAAGTCCTGGCCGGCACCGCCAAATAATTCGCCGATGTTCGGCGCACGAACCGATCGAGCATATACGCCGCGGAAGCGAATATCCTCCACCGGGGCCCATTCGAGATTACCGTTATAGCTAAACGTCGTCCCCACAGTCGAATATTTGGAAACACGACCTGCGCCAGTCGCCGTGAGTTCATGGAAGAACGGCTGGTTGGCAAGCAGCGGGATGCGAAGCTCACCGAAACCTTCGATGACGTCAAAGCGGCCCTCCGTATTGGCGAGCCGGTTGCCGCCGTTCAAACCAGCGTTGGTCAGCGCATCGAACGTCTGGCGTGCAGCTTCGCGACGATATTCGGTGCCCACAGAGATGCCCAAGGGGCCCGCCGGAAGATCGAATAGCGATCCGGAAACATTTGCCCCGGCAACCGACTGGCTCGTGAAGCTCGTCAACTGGCTGGGTGCGGCGATGTAGTTGACTGCAGCCTGGCTGAGGGTTCCCGCACCGTTGAACACATCCGCCGGCACACAACCTTGTGCCCGCGCATTGGCATCACGGCAGATCGCATCGGCTGTCGAACCGTTGCCATTCAGATCGAACACGTCGGTCACGACATCGAGAGCATTACGGAAGTTAAGCACGTTGACCTGCCCGCCGGAGAACTGAGACTCCTTCGTCTGGCCGTAGGTGTAATATGCCTCGTACTTGAACTTGTCGGTGATGTCACCATCGATGCCCGCCACGATACGGAACGTGTCGCGATCCGCAGTGGACCCGCGATTACCGAAGTCGTTCAAGCGTCTTGTGAATGCCAGATCGCGGAGCCCGTCGCCGCCAGCGTCAAGACGGTCGATAACGCCGTTGCCATTGGTGTCACGCGTCGGTGTGTCCAACGCCTGATTGAAAACGGCGAGCGGCACGAGTGGGTTGCGCGACAGAACGGTAGCGCCGGTGGTCGGGTTGGTGATGAAGTTCTCGATCGCGAACCGGCCGCCCGTTGCCGGGAAGATGCCGTTCACCCCGGACGAATCGAGCGGGAACGGCTCAATTTCGGTCGTTACCGAAGTTGAGGCATACGTCCCCTCGAGGAAGATGTTCGCTGCCTTGCTGATTTCATAATTGGCGCGCGTCGCGAAAAGATAACGCTCGGTGGGGATGGCGATCGTGCGGTATTGTGAACGGTTAAACCCGGTTGCGTTGCCCCCAGCCCCGTTAGTGTTTGCCGCAACCAATGCGCCCGTCACGGGATCGTACGTCCGGGTCAACCCGCCCCGCGCTGTGATGTCGCCGGGATCGGTGAAATCGCCGTCACCATTGCTATCGAAGCCTGGAATCCCCTGGACGACGCCTAGAGTACCGCGCGGATTGAAGCCCGAGTAGAATGGCGTAGTGATGGAAAAGATATCGTTGGGATCACCCGTCACGTTCGCGCCAGTGCTGGCCTGATCGATAGCGGAACGCTTGCGATCTCTTGAAAATACAGCGCCTTCCTTTGTGTAGCCAACATAGGCGATCACATTGCCGCGATCGTCCCCGAAATTGCCGCCAACCGTGAGGTTGGCTTGCTTCTCAGCGCTGTCGCCTTCCTCCGAAATGCCGAACTGACCGCCAAGCTCAACACCCTGGAAGTTCTTCTTGTAGATGATGTTGACCACGCCGGCGACGGCGTCGGAACCGTAAATTGCCGAAGCGCCGCCCGTCAGCACGTCCACGCGCTCGATGAACTGGGCAGGGATGACGTTCAGATCGACCGTTGCGGATCCCGGAATGCCAGCCACGAAACGACGCCCGTCCACCAGCACCAGCGTACGATCGGAACCTAGGTTGCGGAGATCGACAGTCGCGACGCCCGCGCTCGACGTCGAGAAGTTCGAATTGGTGCGGCTAATGCCTGGGGTACCGAATGCCGGGTTTTGCAGCAGAACACTCTGCAGGTTGGGCGTCCCAGAGTCGTCGATGTCCTTTGCATCGATGATCTGCAAGGGCGATGCGGAAATGAGTGCACGGGAAGCGATGCGCGACCCCGTGACGACAACATCCTCATTCGGAGCAGTATCGCCGATATCGCTGGTTTCGCGTTCTCCAGTCGTCTGGTCGGTGGTGCCGGCCGGCGGTGTGGAAGGAGCGTTGTTTGTAGATTGCGCAAGCAGCGGCGAGGCGACGAGCGCTCCGCCAATTAGGAAAGTTGACGCCATCAGACGCCGACGGATCGTTGCAGCCATCTTATCTTCACCCCTTAAATCGCCGTACCGCGCCCCTGTGATCGCGGCACTTGGGGACTGTCGCCGTCCCAATGACGATGGTGTAGGGCGGGAGCGAAGCACCGCGCAACGGCTGCCGTACCACGCCATTCAATCTGCATTAATGTGTAGTAATACTGCAACAGTGTTACCGTGGCCATATGCACTTGCATGTATGCGGACACCGACGGTAGACCTTGATCTAGTTAGGGAACCGTCCATGCCTATTAACAAAATCTGGTGCATGCCGCTGACATTGGCGGCGCTGGCTTGCGCTCCGGCTGCCGCTGACCAACCACCAGCTCGTTCCAAAGTAGTCGATGAGATATCGCGTTGCCGATCCGTCCTGGAGGTCACCGCGCGTGCGGCTTGCTACGACCTAGCCGTTCCTGCTTTGACGGAGAGAATAACCAACGGCACGATCGTCTTGCTTGAGAAGGGCGAGATCCAGCGGACCCGCCGCTCACTGTTCGGATTTGCTTTACCGCACCTGTCGTTTTTGGATGGAGGCCGGGAGGACAAGCCCGAAACTGTAGCTATCAAGGAGCTATCCACCACCATCGTTAGCGTTCGGGCCAGTGGGTACGGAATGTGGTCCATGACATTGGCAGAAGGCGGTACTTGGCGGACGACGGAGCCAAGTCGCACACTAATACCGCGCTCTGGCGACCCGATCTTGATCAAACGGGGTATTGTCGGTGGCTACATGGCCACGATCGGCGGGGTGCGGCAAATAAGATTGCAGCGCATCGGCTGATCGAGCCGACACTCCAATAAAGTAACAACTTACTACATGATTGTCGAAACGGCGATACGCCCTGGGTCTGAACTCTGAGCGTTAAGCGGCGCTGAGGTCAGATTGTGCGCCGCTGATTAAATTGCGTTCCAAAAGTCCTTCAGACGTTTTCGTGTGTCCCGATGCATCTTCCCGCCCGCTTTGTCAGTCGTTATCCGACCTCCAAGGCTACTAGGCGTCGGCGGCTTCAAAGAAGCCCTGCATCAAGCGCTGCTCTTTTTCACTGAGGTACGGGTTCCAAACGTCCAATATCAGGACGACACGCAATGCATCGCTGTCATTCCACGCCTCATGCTCAATCGTATCATCAAAGGCGAATGCCTCGCCTACTCGCCACGGGCGCGTGTCGCCGCCGACTCGGAACCGGCAATTCTCTGGAACGACAAGCGGCAAGTGGATGATCGCGCGAGTGTTGGTAACCCCGGTATGGGCGGGAATGTGCGCATGCGGTTTCAGGAGAGAGAAGAAGGCGGAGGGTGATTTGCCCGGAATGATGTTTTGCGGAATGCTGGCCAAAGCGTCGGCCGTTTCCGGGCATAGCGCGCATACGGGATCGTTGCGTACGCCGTATTCCCAAAGAAAACATGCGCTCCAGTCGAGCGACTGATCCAGCGAGGACCATTTGTTATCGGGGGTCCCGGCCTCCTGGCGGACATAGGGACGGATCAACGCACCGCCGTCGGCGATCAATCGAAGTGCCTCGTCGCGGATTGCGGCGGTGCGTTCCTCCAAGGCGGCAAACCAGGGAAATTGATCGCGATCGAAGAATTCGACTGCCGGCAGGAAGGGGAAATGCACACCGGCGCATTCGTTACGGTAGATCGCCCGCCGACCAAGTGCATGATCCATGCAGGCGCGGAAACGTTGCGTACCGGCCTCGTCCGCCGCCAATGCGTCACCCAGGCGACGCTCGATCGCCGCGGCAAGCACTACCGCACGCTCGGCGACATATTCATGCCCGCGTGCCAGCGTCTCAAGCAGATCGGGGCGCAGGTTGGCCATGGTCTTTGCCATGGTCAGGACGCCCTGCCATCCTTCGATCGCGGCGGAAACATTGCCGGTACGCTGGTTCAGCTCCGCCATGCGCAACTGCGCCATGAAGTTGAGACGATCCAGGTCGAGCGCGTGCATGAGGCTGACGCGCTCGCCATCGTCATTCCGCAAATGGCGATTGGCCGTGGCTAGGTTCATCCACAAGGCAGGTTCACGCGGATCCGCGGCGGCCGCGGCGGCGAAGCATTCACGCGCTCGCGCGTTGTCGCGGTCGGCGAGTGCTCGCATGCCGCGGGCATTGAGCACGCGCGGATCACTAGGGGCCAATGCCAGCGCTCGATCGATCATGCGCAATTCGTCCGCGGCGGCACCACGTTGCCGCGCCGCCGCCGCCGCGGCTATCAACTCGTTCACGCTGGTGTCCTGTCCGTCCATGTCGACGAGTAATCACATACAAGCTACAGGCGCAATCACAGGTATAAGGCCGAACCTCGGGCTTGATCAGGGCGCGCGTTCCCGCCACCAAACGGAGATGACCGCTCACCAATCAGCAGCACGATCGTTGCCCAGCACATGGCTCGCGCATCGTTATGATCCGGGGCACGACGCCATCCACTTCATCAATGCGGCCCGGCCGCTGCGCCGCACGGCGCCATTCCTGACCGACGAGCGTTTGCCGGCAGGCGAACCGATGGTGGTCACGCGGCGCGATGCGTTAGCCGTGGCGGAGCGAAGGGCCCCGATCCACTTCATCCTACATTCGGGCTATTGCTGCTCGACACTCCTCGCGAACGCGCTCGATCGTGATGGCATCGCCTCCAGTTTCAAAGAGCCGGTCATCTTAAACGACGTAGCCGGTTGGCGTCATCGCGGCGCGGCGCCAGCCCAAGTTGGTGCAGTACTGGACGACGCGTTGACCTTGCTGGCGCGACCATTCGGGACCGACGAGGCAAGTATCGTAAAGCCGTCGAACCTGCTTAACGGGCTTGCGAGCGCGATGCTGCAGCTGCGTCCTGATGCCGGGTGTCTGTTGCTCTACGCGCCGTTGCCGATCTTCCTCGGCTCGATTGCCGCCAAGGGCATGTGGGGCAGGCTATGGGTGCGCGATCTACTGGCCAAGCAGTTGAAGGATGGCATCGTCGATCTGGGTATGTCGCCCGAGGACATCTTCCTGCAAACCGACCTGCAAGTCGCCGCCGTCGGCTGGTTGGTACAACAGCAATTGTTTGCGGCGCTCGCCTCGCGTTGGCCAGACCGGGTACGTACGCTTGATAGCGAGGAGATGCTGGCACGGCCGGCAGCAGCGATCGCCGCGACCGGCAAGCTTTTTCGGTTGGCCCTTAGCGACGACGACGTTCGAGAGATTGCCGGTGGCGCGGCATTCACGCACAACGCGAAAAGCGGCGAAGCTTATTCACGCGCCGATCGCAAGGCGGCGCAGCGCGACGCGGCCGCCATCCATTCCGAAGAGATTGACCGAGTGGTGATCTGGGCACGCGCGGTTGCGGAGGCGGCTGGTATCGAACTCGTCCTGCCGCAGCCCTTACTCTTTAACTGCTGAAGGGGTTCACCCCCGTGCACGGCGCATGGCAACTCCGGAATGATGTAAGATCATCGCAATTCGGAGGATCACGCACAAAGGGGGCAGGCAATCGCCCACCCCCTTCCTACTATCAGTGCTAGTAGCGGATCAGAACTTCACGCGTGCACCCACTGTAAAGCGCCGACCCAGCGCGTCATAGGTCGATGGGAACGTATTGCCGCTGTTGAAGGTGGTCGAACCGATGTTGTTGCCGAGAAGCGGCGCACCCTTGTCGAGCAAGTTCGTCGCCGTGAGGGTGAGATCGAAATTCTCGGAGATACCGAAGCGGGTTGCCAAGTCGAACCAGTTATACGCTTTCACCCTGCGAAAATCGGCAAATGCCGGACCGTTGCTGCCGAAGTTAGCCTCGACCGCATCGAACGGTTCCTGCTTGTTGCTCGAGATATGGCGCCAAAGCAGCGACACATCGACATCACCAAACGACAGGGTCGTACGCTGATTGAAGCTGAACTTGGGTAGGATCGAGCCCGTAAAGCCACAATTGATGCTGTAATAGCCGACGCATTCGCGGTTCAGGCCACCCGGCGTGGACTGAAACTTTGACTCGAAGGTGTAGTTACCGCTGAAGTTCAGGGCCAACTGAGCGAACGATCCGAGATCGGTGCGGAAGTTGGCAGTCAGATCCAGGCCGCTGGTCTCCAAGCGCCCACTGTTGGTCGTAGGCAACTGAAGGCCTGGTGTGGTGCTGGCATCGCCGTCAAGACCGCCAGTCGCCGGATCGCGCCGGATCGACGTACAGGCAACGTCGGTGGCGCTGGCAGCCGTCAAATTACCGAAGCAAGCCCCAATGACATCGCCCGGACGCGGTGCGGTGATCGCGTTGCGCACCTTGATCTTATAGTAATCGAGCGACACCGTGAACCCGCGGACGAAAGTCGGCTGGAAAACGGCACCGACGGTGAACGTGTCGGCCTTCTCGGGACGCAGATTGACGTTACCGCTAAAGGTAGCGTTGATCTGGCTAGCCGAAGGTGGATCGATCTTTCCGATCTGGCTGGCCGGTGCACCCTGCGCGATGCAGACCGCGCGAAGGTTGGCGTTGGTGACAGCCGCAGTCCCCTGGCACGGATCGTTCTTCAGGTTCGTCAAATTGACCGAACTTGGCGCGAAGAGCTCACCGATGTTCGGCGCTCGTACCGCTCGCTGATAGTTGGCGCGCAGCTTGAGACTTTCGACCGGCTCCCAAGTGGCGGCCGCCTTGTAGGTCGTCGCATTGAAGGAGGGGCTGCCTGCAGCATCCACCTTATAGCTGGAATAGCGACCGCCCGCCTCAAGTGTGAGGCTGTGGAAGAACGGTGCGTCCGCCAGTAGCGGTATGATGATTTCTCCGAAGCCTTCGACTACGTCGTATCCGCCGGAAACTGGCGTGATCGCCCCGCCGGCGCCGCCGAGTTCACCCGGGTTCTGCGACAGCGTATCTGCAGTGATATCCGCCGTGTATTTGCGGTATTCGCTACCAATCGCCACCGAGATTGGCGCGCTTGCCGAAAACGCCGTACCAAGATCGGCCGTGATCAAACCATGCACTTGCGCCAAGGTTGTCTTGTTCGTGGAGAAGGCTGCTGCCTGCAGATACGCCGCCTGTTCCGGCGTGATGGTGCCCTGCGAGCCGAACAGATTGATCGGCACACAGCCACCGGTGGAATCGACACAGGTCGTCGCGCTGGTGGCGCGGAGTCCCTGTTGGAACCGCGAGGTCAGCGCGTACCCGGTCTGCGCCTGGGTGTTCTCGCTTTCGCCGTAGGCGCCATAGACATCATACCGGATCTTATCCGTGATGTTGCCGCGAGCGCCGGCGCGATAGTTGAACAACGTGGTCTCGTAGGTACTAACACGGCCGCCGGCTTCAGCCAAGCGACGTGACACATTGGTTGAGAATTCACGATAGTTCGGATCGTTCGGGTTGGTTGTCGCCGCCGCTGCCGCACATTGCGCCGCAGTGAGCGTCTGGACACCCTCGGCCGACTGATCAAAATCGTTATTGGCGCAGAAGGTCGCACGAGCGCCTGCAGGCAAGAAAGGATTGCTGACCGGGATCAGCAAAGGGGACGAGAAAGCGCCGGATGGAGCGATGATCGTCTGTACTTTGTTCTTCGAGAAAATGCCCTGCGTGTAGACTTCAACCGAGTCCGAAACTTCATAATGCGCCGCGCCGTACATGTTAAACCGCCGGAACGGCGTTTGGAATACGTTGTACGGGTTGAAGTTAAAGCTTGCGAACACAGGAACCAATTGGCCGGTCGCCGGATCGATGTTTTGGTTGCCCACGCCAGCTACCGAGAAGCGCGTAGGGATAGCAGTTGCCGAACCACCGGTAGATGTACCATCGAACGAATCCACCGTCTCGTTCGACGCGCGGCGTTCGCCACCCTGATATACTGGGTCTGATTCCTGGTAGCCGACGCCGAATACGGCATTGCCGCGGCCTTCGCCGAAGTTTCCGCCGACAGTCAGATCGACGCGGAACGCGTTGCCGTCACCGCGCTCGGTCAGGCTCTCGCTTGCCTGCAGATCGACGCCGGCGAAATCGCGCTTGGTGATGAAGTTGACCACGCCCGACACTGCATCGGCGCCGTAGGTGGTGCTCGCACCGCCGGTCAGCACGTCGACACGCTCGATCAGCGCAACCGGGATGACGTTGAGATCGACCGCGCCGTCCAGGTTGGCAGGCGTGATACGCGTGCCATCGAGCAGGACGATGTTGCGGTTCGCGCCGAGGCCGCGAAGATCGACGAAGGAGGCGCCTTCGTTGCCGTTATTGGCCGACGATCCGACGTTCGATGCGACGCCCGGAATTTCGCGCAGCAGCTGTTCGGCGTTGAACGTCTGGCGAAGCTGGATTTCGTCCTCGGTCACGACATTGACCGGGCTGGACTGAACCAGATTCGGATTGCGGAACAGCGAACCCGTCACGACGATGTCGGCGCCAGCTTCCTCGGCAGGCGCGTTGTCCTGCGGGGTGACGCTCTCAACCGGCTGGGTTTGCGCCAAGACGGGAGCGGCGATCGTCCCCGCGCCGATCAGCAGCGTGGAGCAAAGCAAGCGCGCACGAAAAACATTCTTCATAATGAACCCCTTTCCGGCTTCGTTGAGCCGTTCGTCTTTCCGCCACCCCGGACGGGCGGATAATGGGCGCACGTGTAACGATTGCCGCGCCCCTGCTGCAACGCGGAATCCGGTTTCGCGCAGCTTTCCGAAACAATGTGACACAAAAAACACATGGCTCGTTCGGCAACTTGCATCGCACCACATACAGACGATACGAAGAACCCAAAGGAGCCGTTACATGCCTGTTCGTCGATCGCTATCTCTTGCCTGTTTGGCAACCTTGATAGGAGCGTCGCAGGCGGTCGCCGGTGGCAAGCAAGACGACGGCACTGCTGCGAAAATAGTGGACGAAATCACATCGTGCCTCACGATTGCGAACAACATCGAGCGGCTGGCCTGCTTCGATCGCACGGCAAGGGTTCTTGCCGCCGCGCGCGATAAACGCGACATCGTCGTGCTGGACCGCGAGCAGGTGCGCAAGACGAACCGTTCAGTGTTCGGTTTTGTGATGCCACAATTGAAACTGTTCGGCAGCGAGGGTGAGTCCGACGAGATCAAGCAGCTGGATTCGACCGTCAAGGACTTTAACGATTTGGGCTATGGTCGCTACCGGCTGTCTCTTGCCGACGGATCGATTTGGGAAACGACGGCGGTGATGCGCTTCATGCCACGCAAGGGCGATCCAATCACGATCAAGGCAGGTATCTTGGGCGCCTATCACGCCACGACGCGGGGTCGATCGACTGCCATTAAGCGGGTGCGCTAGCTCACATCGCCGGCATCGCCCCCGCCAGCAGCAACGGGTCCAGCCGCGCTTCGCGCCATTTCATCCCCCAGTGAAGATGCGGCCCGGTAGCCCGGCCGCTCCGCCCAACCGCGCCGATCAGTTGGCCGCGCACGACGCGGTCGCCCACCCGCACGTCCATGCGCGAGAGATGCAGGAAGGCGCTGCTCAGCCCCATGCCGTGGTCGATCATCAGCAGATTGCCCTCGAGCGTAAAGGGATGATCGGCGGCCAGGATGACGACGCCGTCGGCGGGCGCCACCACTGGCGTGCCGGTGGCGCGGGCGATGTCGAGACCCGAATGGTACGACCCTGCCTCGCCATTCTTGTAGATCCGCTGCGACCCGAACAGCGTCGAGATGCGGCCCGTGGTCGGCCACAGGAAGCTTTGCCGCCAGCCTGACGATTCCACAGGGGTGCGGCGGGCAGCGGTGATCTGCGCGAGTTCGGCCGGTCGCACGCGGGCGAACTCCGCCTCCGGGACCGGGTATTTGGGCAGCGAATTGAGGCGCGAGATATCCCAGGCGCGTGGCGCGATGCTCAGCATGTCGCGGATCTCGCGGCCGTCCGCCAGGGTGGCGAGCAATGTGGCGGCGGGCGGCGCGTCGCGGTCGAAGGCGATCAGGAAGCGGCCGTCTTGCGCCACCGGAACCGCCATGCCGTCGAGCGTGAGGCGGCGGGTGCCGGCAGGTGCCGTGCCGATCACGACACCACCCTGCACGCGCTGGCCGCTATAGCCGAAGGTAATCGGCCCGGGGGGGACAGGTCGTGGCGCAACCATGCTGGCCCGCTCGGCCGGTTCGGCCCGGTGGGGCGGCGCGGATGCAGGGGCGACGCAACCCGCAAGCGATATCAACGATGCGGCAATGATATCCTTGCGCAGCACCCGGCCCGCGCCGGGGTGCGCCGGGGAAAGGGTCAATGCGGCAGGCTCATCTGCCTGGTAGCGATCTCGGCACTGGCATAGGCTTCCTGCGCCGCGACGCTCCAGTAGCGCAGTTCCTCCAGCGGGATGCGGTCACCGCTGACCGCGCAGGTGACATGATCGCCCGGCGCCAGCACGCGAAAGCCGTTGGCCATGTAGTGGAGCCGCGCGGGGCGGTCGGTGTTCGACATCAACATGGGCAATTCCGGCTAGAGCAGGGTCGGCTGGTCGACCACGGGCTTGTCATAGGTCTTGGCACCGGCGCGCTCAACCCGGGCGTCCACGGCGCCGTCGCGGAAGTGGAGCGTCACGGCGCCCGCGCCGCGTGCCGCCGCCGCCGTCGACACGATCGTGCCGCCCGGGCGGGCGGAGACGCGGACATAGCCGCGGTCGAGCAACTTGTCCGGATTGAGCGATTCGACCAGCCGCCACGTACCGTCCAGCCGATCGCGCGCCGCGGTCAACTGCCGCTCCAGCACCGACAGGCGCAGTGCCCCGCCGGTGCGATCGAGCAGGCCGCGCGCCTGGCCGACGCGCCGCTCCAGCCCGCGGTCGAGCCGCGCGCCGACATCGTCGGCGCGCTGGCGTTGCGGCCCGAGCAGTGCATCGCGCTTGGGCAGCACCCGGACCAATGCCTCCAGCCGCTCCTGCGATCGGTCGTGATAGCGCCGCGCACAACGCTCGGTGCGCTGCGCGAAACTATCGAGCGTCAGGCGCAGGTCGGCGAGCACCGGCACCGCCATCTCGGCCGCGGCCGTCGGCGTCGGCGCGCGCAGGTCGGCGGCGAAATCGCACAAGGTGGTGTCGGTCTCGTGCCCGACGGCAGAGATGATCGGGATGCTGCAGGCAGCAACCGCGCGCACCACGACTTCCTCGTTGAACGCCCACAGATCCTCGATCGAACCACCACCCCGCGCGACGATCACCAGATCGGGGCGGCTGTCGGGCGGCATCGCGTCGAACCCGGCAATCGCGGCGGCCACTGCCTGCGCGGCGCCGTCTCCCTGCACCTTGACCGGCCAGACCAGCACATGGGTGGGGCAGCGATCCTCCAGCCGGTGCAGGATATCGCGAATCACCGCGCCCGTCGGCGAGGTGACCACGCCGATTGTGCGCGGCAAGAACGGCAGGCGCTTCTTGGCCGCGCCGTCGAACAGCCCCTCGCCTGCCAGCTTGGCCTTCAGCTTCTCGAGCAGCGCCATCAGCGCGCCTTCACCGGCCAGTTCCATCCGGTCGATGATGATCTGGTATTTGGAACGACCGGGATAGGTGGTGATCTTGCCCGTCGCGATCACCTCGATCCCGTCCTGCGGCTGGAACGGCAGCTGCGCCACCTGCCCTTTCCAGATCACGCCGTCGATCACCGCGCTGTCGTCCTTGAGGCTGAGATAGGCGTGGCCCGAGGCGACACGCTTATAGCCCGATATCTCGCCGCGCAGCCGGACATGGCCGAACTCGCCCTCCACCACGCGCTTCAACTTCTGCGCGAGTTCGCCGACGCCCATCGCGGCGGAATTGTCGCCGGGCATCTCCTCGGCTATTAGCCGGTGATTGGTATCGAAAAAGGGGTCGGCCATGAATGTCCTGTTGATCGGCTCCGGGGGCCGGGAACATGCGCTTGCCTGGCGGCTGGCGCAATCGCCGGGGTGCACGAAACTGTTTGCAGCACCAGGCAATCCGGGGATCGCCGAGCATGCCGATTTGGTGTTGCTGGACGTCGCGGACCATGCGGCAGTGCTCGATTTCTGTCGTGAACAGGCGATCGGCTTGGTCGTTATCGGCCCGGAAGCGCCGCTCGTGGACGGGCTGGCGGACAGTCTTCGTGCCGATGGGGTACCGGTGTTCGGGCCGGGCAAGGCGGCAGCCCAGCTCGAAGGGTCGAAGGGCTTTACCAAGGATCTGTGCGCCAGCGCGCGCATACCGACGGCCGGATACGTCCGCGTCACCGATCGTGCCGAGGCGCTGGCCAGGCTCAACGCCTTCCCGCTGCCGGTCGTGATCAAGGCCGATGGGCTGGCCGCCGGCAAGGGCGTGACGGTGGCGATGAGCCGCGACGAGGCGGAGCGCGCGATCGGCGAGATCTTCGACGGCGGCGGCGAGGCAGTGATCGAGGAGTTCATGGACGGCGAGGAAGTCAGCCTGTTCGTGCTGACGGACGGCACCGCGCTGATGCCGTTTGGCACCGCGCAGGATCACAAGCGCGTCGGCGACGGCGACACCGGGCCGAATACCGGCGGCATGGGGGCCTACAGCCCGGCGCCGGTGCTGACGCCGGCTTTGGAACAGCGCGCTATCGACGAGATCGTCGCGCCCACCGTGGCGGCCATGGCGACGGCAGGCACGCCGTTTTCGGGCGTGCTGTATGCCGGGCTGATGCTGACCGCCGACGGCCCCAAGCTGATCGAATATAATGCGCGGTTCGGGGATCCCGAATGCCAGGTGCTGATGATGCGCTACCGCGGCGACCTGCTGGCATTGCTGCTGGCGGTGGCGGAGGGCCGGCTAGGCGAGCAGCCGGCGCCGGACTTCTCGGGCGACACGGCGCTGACGGTGGTGATGGCCGCGCACGGCTATCCCGGCGCGCCGGACAAGGGCGGCACGATCGGCGGCATCGCGCGTGCCGAGGCGACGGGTGCGCGCGTGTTCCAGGCCGGCACCGCGCTGCAGGATGGCGCGTTGGTGGCAAGCGGCGGGCGCGTGCTGGCGATAACCGCGGTGGCGACGACGATCGCCGCGGCGCAGCAGGCCGCTTACGCCGCCGTCGCGCAAATCGATTTTCCCTCCGGCTTCAACCGCAGCGACATCGGCTGGCGCGAGGTCGCGCGACAGGCCGAATAAGCTATTGTGATGGTGCGAAAAGTACGGAGCCGTATCGTTGCACCGATAGTTGATAACCGAACCGGCTTCATGCGGCGACCGCCGGCGCGCATCACGGAGTAAGCGAGTGACCCCTTATGGCAGCGACATGATGCCGTTCACGATCGCGCAATTCGTCCTGATCGGCGTGTTCGCGCTGCTGGCGGTTGCGGCCATCCTGTATGGCATGAAGCTGAAGCGGCGGCGCACCACCGCGCAGGAGGAGATCGAGGAGCATCGCGAAGCCGCGGACGCGCCACGCGTGGCGCCGGCCGAGGCTGTGCCGGAGGCCGCTTTAGTGCCGCCGCCCGTGGCCGAACCAGTGCCTGTCGCGCCGATGCCGCCGCTGGACGATCAACCTGCCGTCGCCACGCCCCCTGCCCCTGCTCCCTTGGCATCGGACATCATGCAGTTGAAAGGCCTCGGCCCCAAGCTTGCGGCAACACTCGCCGGGCTCGGCATCACCCGCGTCGAGCAGATTGCGGCGATGAGCCCGGCCGAACTCGATGCGCTCGACGCGCAGCTCGGCACCTTCCGCGGCCGCCCGGCGCGCGACCGGTGGGCGGAGCAGGCGCGGTTGCTGGTGGCAGGCGACAAGTCCGGGTATGAGGCGGCGTTCGGCAAGCTCGGTTGAGCGCTGGTTGAAGAACAAGAAGCTGCCCACACGCTGCTCCCCGGCGAAGGCCGGGGCCCCGGCGGACAGGTCAGCGAAACCGAGCGCAGCACCAACCACCCACGTTCTACTACTGGGCCCCGGCCTTCGCCGGGGAACAGCGTGTGGTGGGCACCACGATCTAGAGTGCTTCTCGTGAGTAGTGGATAGCCAGCAACCGTCGATCGCCCGCCACAGCCTAGGCCTCAACCCGCCTTCGTCACCGCACTGACCAGCAACTTGTCGATCCGCCGCCCGTCGAGATCGACGATCTCGAACTTCCAGCCCTGCTGCACGAAGCTTTCGCCCTCGCCCGGCAAGTGGCGGAACACGGCAAGCGCCAAGCCGGCGACGGTCGCGTAATCGCGGTCCTCGGGCAGGTCGATGCCGAGCCGTTCGGCGAGCGAATCGACCGCCATCTGGCCGGACACCAGCAGCGAGCCATCGTCGCGCTCCACCACCGACGGGCTGTCCTCGGGATTGCTGTCCGAGGCGAACTCGCCGGCAATCGCGGCGAGCAGGTCGGTCGGCGTGACGATGCCTTCGAAATGGCCATATTCGTCGTGCAGCAGCGCCATCGGCACCTCGGCTTGGCGCAGCGCGATCAGCGCGTCCATCGCGTCGAGCTGATCGAGCACGACCGGCGCCTGCCGCATCAAGGCGCGCAGATCGAGCGCCTGCCCGCCGAGCAGTGCCGCGGCGATGTCGCGCGCCTGCACCACGCCGATCACCGCATCGACCGATCCCTCCGCCACCGGCAGGCGGCTATGCTGCGCGGCGAGCAAGGCGGCGCGGATACCGTCTGCATCCAGCGCGACATCGATCCACACGATGTCGGTGCGCGGCGTCATCACCTCGCGCACCGGCCGGTCCGCCAGGCGCACCACGCCCGAAATGATCGAACGCTCATGCTCCTCGATCACGCCGGACTTGGATGCCTCGGCGACGATCAGGTGCAGTTCCTCCGCCGTCACGTGATCCTCGGTCTCGCGCTGCAGCCGCATCAGCCGGAACAGCAAGGCGCTGGTCGAATCGAGCACCACGACGACCGGCGCCGTCCCCCACGCGAGCCAGCGCATCGGTTCGGCCATGAAGGCGGCGATCGGTTCCGGCGCGCGCAGCGCGATCTGCTTGGGCACGAGTTCGCCGATGATCAGCGAGGCGTAGGTGGTGACGCCGATGACCAAAGCGAAGCCGACCGTGCTGGTCGCCTCGGCCGACAGACCCAGCCAGCCCAGCCGTGCCGCGACCGGCGCGCCGAGGCTCGCGCCCGAATAGGCGCCGGCCAGGATACCGATCAGCGTGATGCCGATCTGGACCGTCGACAGGAACTTGCCGGGATCAGCGGCGAGCAGCATCGCGGCCCGCGCGCCGCGTTTGCCGGCACGTGCCATCGCCTCCATCCGCGCCTTGCGCGCCGAGACGATCGCGAGTTCGGACATCGCGAACACACCGTTCAACGCGACCAGCGCGAGGATGATCGCTACGTCGATCCAGGGAAAGGGGGGAAGCGGTGCCATGTCGCTGTGCACTTCCTTGCCGCACATCGCAGGCGCGCACAACCGGCATGCGCGAAGATACGGTCAAATCGCTGCCGGAACAATCATCGGCGAGCACGAGTTATCGGGCTGTTCAAAGGGGGCGCGTGCGACGGCGCCGTATACAAGGAGTAATCTGATGCGATCTTCCAAGCTGATGATCGGTGCCGCTCTGGCCGCATTGATGACGACCAGCGCGTGCGTCACCGATCCCGAGACGGGCCAGCGCACGATCTCCAAGGCGGCGATCGGCGGCATTGGCGGCGCGCTCGGCGGGTATCTGCTCGGCGACATCGTTGGCGGGCGCAACGATCGCACGGCCAAGATCGTCGGCGCAGGCCTCGGCGGCATCGCCGGTGCCGGGATCGGCGCGTATATGGACAAGCAGGAACGCGACCTGCGCGCGCGCACCGCGGGCACCGACGTGCAGGTCATCCGCCAGGGCGACGATCTGATCCTCAACATCCCGTCGGGCATCAACTTCGCCTATAACAGCGCGGCGGTCGCGCCGAACTTCCAGCGCACGCTGGATCAGGTGTCGAGCGTCCTCGGCCAGTATAACGAGACCTATGTCGACGTGTACGGCCACACCGATTCGACCGGCAGCGACGATTACAACCAGGGCCTGTCCGAGCGGCGCGCGATCTCGGTCGCCGATTACCTGTCCGGCCACGGCGTGCAGGCCGCCCGCATCGCCACCCGCGGCTTTGGCGAATCGCAGCCGATCGCGTCGAACGACACGCCCGAGGGACAGGCGGCAAACCGCCGCGTGGAAATCAAGATCGTACCGATCTCGCAGGACGATCTGCGCCGCTGATCTGGCACACGTGCTGTTCCCCGGCGAAGGCCGGGGTCCAGGCGGACAGGTCGATGTAAACGGCCGCCGCGTGCGCCATACATGTTCCACTACTGGGCCTCGGCTTTGCCAGGGAACAGCAGTGTTTGCTGCGCTAGAAGTAACCGACCCTGATCATCACGCCCGCAGCAAAGCGGCCACCTGGCGGCGGGCGAGTTCGGCGACGCTCCCGAACACCAGGTGCGAGGCATAGGAAAACAGATTGCCCTGCACGCCGGCCTTCCACGGCGCTTGCCCCAGCCCGAGCGCCGGCACCGCAGTCTCGTCCAGCACCGTCGCCGTGACGATCCCGAAGGCGGTACCCATGCCGGTCGTCACGCTCGGGCGGAACTCGGCCGCGACGCCGTAGGCGACGCCCAGCCCGATCCCCAACGCATAGTGCATCGCCTGGCCGGCCAACGGCTTGTCGGTCGCATCAAGCGTGCGCCCCGTAAGCGCCTGGGCAACACCGTCGGCGGCCTTTTCCGTCGCCGGCTCCGACGCGCCATCATCACCGCCGGGCGACGACAATGAAGCGGCGGCGGACTGGAACGCGTCCATCACGAACGACGCAGCTATCCCAGCGACCAGACCCGCCAGCGCACCGCGCAGCACTTTGCGACCCTTATTGTCATTCTGGTCCATCATCATTCCCGTTCATGGTGCCTTGGACACCGAACGAGCCGCGGCACGTGAGGTTTCGTCACCATCACCGACGCGCTGCGAAGAACTCCCTGAGCAACCGCGCCGCTTCCTCCTCACCGATCCCGGCATACACTTCGGGTCGGTGGTGGCAGGTCGGCTGCGCGAAGAAGCGGGGTCCGTGCGCGACCGCACCACCCTTGGCGTCCTCCGCACCGTAATACAGCCGCGCGATGCGCGCATGGGCGATGGCGCCGGCGCACATCGCACAGGGCTCCAGCGTGACCCACAGGTCGCACGCCTCCAGCCGGTCGCTGCCGAGCACCTGCGCGGCCGCACGGATCGCCAGCATCTCGGCATGCGCGGTCGGGTCGTGCAGTGTGCGCGGAGCATTGGCGGCGGTGGCGATGATCTCGCCACCGCGCATCACCACCGCGCCGACCGGCACTTCGCCGGCAAGTGCGGCGCGGCGCGCGGCATCGAGCGCGGCGCGCATCGGAGCGGGCATCGGGAACATGGATTCGATCCTTGCCCAGTGATGCCCGTCGGCGCGACCCTTATCGCGGTTTATTGCGCGGTCGAATTGCCTTCCGGGCGGTTGAGGTGGACGGTCGGCACGCTGATCGTCTTCTCGGTGGTGCCGACAGTCGGCACGTCGACCGTCTTGTTCTCGGTCCCGACCGAGATCGTCGCCATGTCCGCCTTGACCTTGGGCGCCTCGCCGCCCTGCACATGGACGCTGGGCAAGGTGCCGGCCGTGGTATTGAGTTTCAGCAAGCCGACCGACATCAGGCCGACGACGACGAGGGCGGCAAGCCCGATCAGGATCAACAGCGCGCGCATTTCATTCTCCGCCAAAAATCGAGCCGTGCCCGTTGGAGGAGACATGTCGCGCCTGTTGCTGCGCGCGTAAAGCCTGAATCGGTTGACGCCCTGTCCCGATCGGGCTATCCGCGCCGCCTTTCAGGGACACGGTTCGTGTCCGAAATTCAGGATTAGCGAACATGTCGCGTATTTGCGAGCTGACCGGCAAGGGCCGGATGGTGGGTAACAACGTTTCCCACGCCAACAACAAGACCAAGCGCACCTTCCTGCCCAACCTGCAGAACGTGACTTTGATGTCGGAAGCGCTGGAGACCAGCGTGAAGCTGCGCGTCTCGACGCACGGCCTGCGTTCGGTCGAGCATGTCGGCGGCCTCGACAATTGGCTGGTCAAGACGACCGACGACAAGCTGTCGCTGCGCGCACGCCGGCTGAAGCGCGACGTGCGCAAGAAGCTCGGCACGAGCGTCGCTGCCGCCTAAATCCGCTTGACGGTTCGGCTGTCACGGCCCGCGCCTCAGCCGAGGCGCGGGCCGATGCCGTTTGTGGCTCAGCGATCTTCCAGGCGGAACTTGAGCAGCAGCGTGCGTTCCATCCACGACTGATTATCGTCGGATACGATCCACAGGACCGTGCGATTGCCCTCGCGCACGATCGCGACACCCTCGAAATTGTCATGGATCAATGGCGCGGCCAGCGTTGCGATCTCGGTGCCCTTGATCAGCCGCCCGGGTCGGATCGCCGCGGGATCGACGATCGTCAGCTTGGCCGAAAAGCTGAACGGCAGCGCGAAGCGTCGGTTGAGCACGAGGATACGTCCATCCGGCAACAGCGCCGCGTCGCTCGGTTCGTAATGCCGCGGCGGCAGGTAGCCGAAGCGCCAGCCGCGCCTCGGGTATAGCGTCGGATCGCCCGCAAAGCGGATCGCCACCTTGCCCGCGCGCGCGCGCCATTCGGTCGATTCGGCAAAGACGATCGTCGCGCCGTCGGCCAGCCGCGCCATCGCCTCTGCGCCGCCATTTTCATCCCAGCGCTTCATCGCCGGCGGCGCCGAATGGCGACGCACGCGGGCCAACGCCGCGTCGTAGCGCCAGATCTCGTCGCTATTCTCGAACCCGACCAGCACGTCGCCGGTCGCAGGATCGGTGGTCAGCGATTCGCTGTCGCGCTCGCGCTTGCGCCAGCCGGTGCCGGGGCCTGCCGGCAGCTCGGCGAAGCTGGGTGCGCTCACCCGCCCGTGCCCATCCATGCGGAACCGTGCGATGTTGCCGCCATCGCTCAGCAGCATGAAGCGATCGCCCTCGACCTTGAGCGCGGAGAAGCCGCCAAAGGTCGGGTCGGGACTGGTCAGCCGCACCCCGCCCAGGAAGGTCAGCCGCCCGGTACGGCGGCGCGCAGGGTCGTTGGGGTCGAGTGCCACGCGTTCGGCATGGATCACGGCCCTGGTACCGAGTAGCATCAGACGCGGTTCGCCGGACCATTGCGGCACGGCGACGAAGACGAGCAGGATCGACAGCGGGATAGGCAGGCGCACGCGCCCTCATAGCGGCGATCCGCGGCGGGGCCAGCGACTTGCGCTGGATGAACGCGCGATAACAGGCGCATTCAGGCAGCGCTCAATGCGACTCGGGCATAGCTGTCGTCATCGAGGAAGGACCACTGGTTCGGACTCGCACAAGAACCACAGGAGAAAGCCCGTGTTCAAGAAACTCACGCTCGCCGTTACCGCCCTTGCCATGGGTTCTGCCGCCCTGGTCACCGCGACGCCTGCTTCGGCACAGCGCTACGACCGCGGCTACAGCCAGTATGACAATGGCTATCGCGGCGACTATCGCCAGAACCGCCGCGACTATCGCGATGGTCGCGGCTACCGTGACGGCCGCGGCTATGACGACCGCCGCTATTACCGCAACAACCGCCGCAACCGGGGGTGCGACTCGACCGGCGGCACCGTGATCGGCGCGATCGCCGGCGGGTTGCTCGGCAACACCGTGGCAGGACGTGGCGATCGCACGCTGGGCGCGGTGCTCGGCGCCGGTGCCGGCGCGCTGGCCGGCCGCGCCATCGATCGCTCGGACGATCCGCGGTACTGCCGCAGGTAAGTGCGGCCACGCCCGCACGGTGCTTGGCGTAGCCCAAGCATAGCGCGGCACGGCCGGCGGGGTCGCCTCGAACAGGCGACCCCGACCGACGGCGGCTTTGCCGCCGTCCGCCCCCAAGAGCTTGCGTACCCCTCGCGTTGCCTATCGAGGTAGAGGCCGGTCCCCGTTGTACTGGGGGCCGGCCTTTTTTTGGCCCTGCGCGACCACTCGACGTCACCCCGGACTTGTTCGGCAACTGTTCCTTTCAAACATGATTTGTCATTCCCGCGAAGGCGGGGATCCATAGTGGCAGGCTTAGCGGCTGAAAGGCAGACGTTCGAGTATATGGATCCCCGCCTGCGCCGGGATGACGGCGATTACTTGCTCGAGCGAAACAACTGGCGGCTGGTTCCGGGGTCCACCGGGCGCACGCTCTACCTTCACGGCACCATCGTTCCGGTAGTTCGCGTGGTAGATCCTGGAACAGTCCGGGGGTGTCGGTGTACGACCTCAACGTCACGCCGACGGCAAAGCCGTCGGCCGGATCGGGGCTGCACCCCGTCCGCCGGCCGTGCCGGGCGCTCGCGCCTTGCGCGATCGGCGCGGGCGTGGCCGCGCCTGCGCCCGTCAGTACATATGCTGCCCACCATTAATCGACAGCGTCGATCCCGTCACGAAGCCGCCCTCTTCCGAACACAGGAACGCGACACCGCGGGCGATCTCGTTGGCCTGGCCAAGACGCCCGACCGGGATCTTCGCCACGATCTTCTCCAAGACATCTGCCGGCACCGCCGCCACCATGTCGGTGTCGATATAACCAGGCGCGATCGCGTTGACGGTCACCCCGGCGCGCGCGCCTTCCTGCGCCAGCGCCTTGGTGAAGCCGTGAATGCCCGATTTCGCCGCGGCGTAATTCACCTGGCCGTACTGCCCCGCCTGGCCGTTGATCGACCCGATGTTGACGATCCGCCCCCATTTGCGGGTGCGCATGCCCGGGAACACCGCCTTGGCCATGTTGAAGCAGCCGCCGAGATTGGTGTCGATCACCTCTTTCCAATCCTGGTAGCTCATCTTCAGGATCGTGCCGTCGCGCGTGATGCCGGCATTGTTGACGACGATATCGACGTCCCCGAGCTCTGCTGCCACCTGCGCACAGCCTGCCTGGCAGGCGTCGTAATCGGCGACATCCCACTTGTACGCCGGGATGCCGGTGCGCTCGGTGAACTCGGCCGCGCGCTGCTCGTTGCCGGCATAATTGGCGGCGACGGTGATCCCCAAATCCTGGAGCGCCAGGCTGATCGCCTCGCCGATCCCGCGCGTGCCTCCGGTAACGATCGCCACGCGTGCCATATGTCTCTCCTAGAATGCGCTATCGTTGAGCGCTTACGCTACGGCGTGGTCGTCCAGCCTTCAAGCTCCCGAGCGAGCAGCGTGCGTAACATTTCAATGCCACGCGCGCTGTCGTTCAGGCACGGCAGATAGGCGAAATCCGTGCCGCCTGCGCCGATGAAGCTTTCACGCCCGCGGATGCTGAGCTCTTCCAATGTCTCGAGGCAATCGGCCGAGAAGCCCGGCGCCAGAATCGCCACTTTCTTCACGCCCCTGCCGGGCAGTGCCTCCAGCGTTTCGTCGGTCGCGGGGCCGAGCCACTTGGCGGGGCCGAAGCGCGACTGAAAGGCGATGATCACTTCCCGGCCCAGTGCCTCGGACAGCAATCGCGCGGTCTTCTGGCAGTGGCAATGATAGGGATCGCCCAGCTGCAACGTCCGCTTGGGCATGCCGTGGAAGCTGGCGATGATCGCCTCGGGCGTGAAGTCGAGGGCGGCCAGCCCGTCCTCGACCGATGCCTTGAGCGCGGCGATATAGCCGGCATCGTCATGATAGGGCGGTAGCGTACGGAGTGCCGGCTGCCAGCGCATGCCGGCGAGCGAGGCGAACGCCTTGTCATTGGCAGTGGCGGTCGTCGCGGCGCAATATTGCGGATAGAGCGGCGCCACCAGGATGCGCTCGCAACCGGCATCCTTCATCGCCGCCAGCCGCTCGGAAATCGAGGGATTGCCGTAGCGCATCGCCCAGTCGACCAGCACGCCCGGCCCGAATGCATCCTTCAGTGCCGCAGCCTGCAGCCGCGTGATCGCGGCAAGCGGCGAGCCATCCTCGCGCCAGACGAGGCCGTAGGCATGCGCCGACTTCTTGGGACGCGTGTTGAGGATGATGCCCCGCAGGATCGGCTGCCAGGCGATCGCCGGGATCTCCACCACGCGCCGGTCGGACAGGAACTCGCCGAGATAGCGTTTAACCGACTTGGTATCCGGTCCGTCGGGCGTGCCGAGATTGGTCAGCAGCACGCCGATCTTGGGGCGAGGAATGATCGGATGGTCGGCGGGCAACATCATGAGTCTCCAGGCCTGAGCGGCAAGGTGCGCAGGCGAAATCCGGTGGCCGATTGCAGCGCATTGGCAATGGCAGGCGCAACGGGGGGAACGGCAACTTCGCTGACGCCGCCAGGATCGGCGTCGCTGCGGATCAGCTCGACCGTAATGTCCGGCGTGTCGGCAAGGCGCGGCAGCGACAGATCGCCAAAGCCACGTGCGTCGGCCAGGTTCTCGGTAAAGCCGGTCGAGGCGCCCAGTGCCTGCGCCATGCCGAACACCAGACCGCCCTCGATTGCCTGCAATACCACATCCGGATTGATCTGCCGCCCGCAATCGACCGCCGCCACCAAACGGTCGACCCGTGGGCGCTGGTCGTTGCCGATATGGGCCTCCGCCAGCACCGCGATATAGCTGCCGCGGAAGCTGTGGCAGGCAATGCCCTGCCCGCTCCCCGGTACGCCGCCGCCCCAGCCGCCAAGCGACGCGACGGTCGACAGGCAGCGCGCCAGTCGCACGTCGCCGCCGAGCATGCCGATGCGGTACGACAAGGGCTCGGTCGCCGCGACATGGGCGAGCTCATCGAGGAAGCATTCGGTGAAGAAACAGGTGTAGCTATGCGCGCCCGAGCGCCAATGGCCGGTCGGCACGCCGATCTCGGCCGGGTGGTGATCGACCGCGAACGCCGGCATGCGGTAGATCGGACGCGCACCGGCCACCGCGTAGCGATCGCCGCTGCCGCGCGCGGCAAGCGCCGCTGCCGCCACGCGATCGCCGTCGAGCAAGCGGTCGGCAAGGTCGCGGCCGGTGGGTGGCGCGGCGATCTTGGCCAGCCAGCCGAGGATCTGGCCATTGGGGCCAAGCCGCGCCGCCATCCGCGCGGCCGCCGGTGGACGGTAGCGGTCGTGCAGCAGGTCTTCGCTGCGCGACCAGACCAGTTGCACCGGACGCTTCACCTCGAGTGCCAGCAAGGCTGCCTGCTCGGCGGCGAGATGTTCCAGATTGGCGCCGAACGATCCGCCGATCAGCATCGGATAGACGATCACCGCATCCTCGGGCAGGCCAAGCGTCGCCGCCGCAGCGGCGCGGGCAAGGCCCGGCGCCTGTGTCGGCAGCCAGAGTTCCAGCCGCGCCGTGCCATCGCGATCGCTATAGGAAGCGGTGGCGGTCATCGTCTCGATCGCGGCGTGCATCGCCAGACCGGCGCGATAATCCGCCGTCACCACACTCGCGCCCTTGAAGGCGGTCGATAGATCGCCCTCCGTGGCCAGCCGCGTGCCTGGCCCGTCCAGCGCTGCGGCCAGCGCCGTGTCGAACGAATCGGTGTTGACGATCGCCCCGGTGGTGGCGAAGCGCGGGCTGAGCGCATCGAGCGCCTTGTTCGCCGCCCACCAATTGGTCGCGATCGCCGCGACCCAGCGTTCGTTGGTCACGACCTGCAGCACGCCGCGGATGCGATCGGCAGCGGCGCGATCGACGCGGATCAGGCGCGTGTCGCCGACCGGTCCCTGCCGGATGCTGGCAAAGACCATGTCGGGCAAGCGGATGTCGCCGGCGAAATTTGCCGAACCATCGACTTTCGCCGGCACGTCGAGCCTCGGTAGCGAGCGGCCGACCAGCCGGTTCGGCTCGGCGGCGCGTAGCGGGATCGGATCGGGCACCGTGCCGCCCGCCGCCTCGGCGGCGAGCGAAGCGAAGCGCAGTTTCTTGTCGCCATGCGAGATGAACCCGTCGCGTGCACCGCAACTGGTCCAATCCACGCCCCAGCGCGCCGCGGCCACCTTGGTCAGCAGGATGCGCGCCGCCGCGCCTGCCGCGCGCAACTGCCCCTCGAACGCGCGCACCGAGGTGGAACCGGCGGTCAGCGTCAACGCAGGGCGCTCGGCGAGCGTGCGGCGCAGCGACACCGGCAGCACACCAAGCGCGCCTTCGAACAATTCGTCCACGCCCAGCGCATTGGCGTAGAGCGGGTTGAGCGGCGCGGGCTGCACCCCGACCGTGCGCCAGTCCGCCCCCAGTTCGTCGGCCAGGATCTGCGGCAACGTGGTATACACCCCCTGCCCGTGCTCGGCCTGCGGCACGGCGACCGTGACATGACCATCCTCGCCGATCTTCAGCCAAGCGCCGAAAACCGTCTCGCCCGAGGCTGCGGACAGGTTGGGCGCATAGTCGCGCGGCCAGACCGCCAGCGCCACGAGCAGCCCGATCCCGGCGCCACCGCCAATGAGCAGCGTGCGACGGTCGATCCTCGCCTGGGTGTCGTGCGCTGCCATATCGACCGCACTATCGCGGGGGAGGGAATGGGGGAAGGGTCGATGCCGGCCCGATAGACTGGTCGGGTACTTGCCCCTCGGGCAGATACTCCCTCGTCATGCCGGACTTGTTCCGGCATCCGCGGTGCCGCAAACGCGCGGATCGTCGATCTGCAGCACACTGGACCCCGGAACAAGGCGGTGAGCGTACCGCTCGGACATGGTCCACCACATCATCCCTGCCTGCGCGGGGAGGACGATCTATGCTCGAACAGGATCGCCGCCGAACGAGTCCGGGATGACGGGACTAGGCTATACCCGCCAGCGCGCGATACCTCGCCTTCAGGGCCACCTTGTCGATCTTCTCCGTTCCCAGCCGCGGGAGCGGATCGATCGACACCCATATCCGCTGCGGCACCTTGAACGCGGCGATGTGCGCGAAGAGATAGGCAGTGAGCTCTTCCGCCGTCATGTGCTCGCCGGGGCGGAAGACGACGACCGCGCCCGGCACCTCGCCCAATCGTTCGTCGGCGAGCCCGAACACCGCCGCTTCGGCGACACGCGGGTTCTGGTAGATCGCCGCTTCCACTTCCAGACACGAGATATTCTCGCCGCCGCGGATGATGATGTCCTTCTTGCGATCGACGATGAACAGATAGCCGTCCTCGTCGAGATAGCCGATGTCACCGGTCAGGAAGTAGCGATCGGGCGTGAAGGCGGCGGTGGTATCGGTCGGGCGGCCCCAATATTCCTTGAAGTTGCACACCGATCGGATCGCGACTTCCCCGCGCGTGCCCGAGGCCACCGGCTGCCCGGCGCCGTCGAGAATGGCGAGGTCGATCAGCGGCGGGGAGGGGCGGCCGGTGGAATTGGGCTTGGCGATATAATTGCCGCGCCAGTTGCCGCAGCCGGCACCGTTGGTTTCGGTCAGGCCATAGCCGAGCAACGGGGCGCCGCTGTTCGGCCCGCCCATTTCCTCTGCAATGCGCCGCACATGCTCGACCGGGCGCGGCGCGCCGCCGGCGGCGAAATCGGTGACGGATGACAGGTCGTATCGGGCGCGGTTCGGGTGCGTCAGCATCTCGAAGCTCATCAGCGGTACGCCGACGAAATAGGTCACGCTTTCGGCCTGGATCAGCCGCATCGCTTCCTCGGCATTCCATTTCGGCATCAGCACCAGCTTTCGTCCCATCGCGAAGCTCTGCAGAAATACCGGCACCTCGGCGGTAACGTGAAACAGCGGCACGTTGAGCAAGGTCGCGGGTTGCGTGGTCGGCGGATTGCCGTCCTCGGTGGCGATGCCGAGCATCACCAGCGCCTGCGCCAGATAATTGAACACGGCTTGGCAGACCGCGCGGTGATCGCTGAGCGCGCCCTTTGATTGTCCAGTCGAGCCGGAGGTGAACAGGATCGTCGCGGAATCGTCGCCGGTAAGGCTGGGCAGCGTGGCGTCCGCATCGTTACGCGCGAAAACCGACATGGCGGCGGGCAGCGGCGCGGAATCGTCGATCTCGATCACGCGCACGGCAAAGCCCGGAATGGCCGCCAGACGGCGCGCGCGCGGTGGATCGGCGAAGATCAGCGTGCAATCGACCTCGCCGATCGCCGCGGCCAGCTCGCCCGGCTGCCACCAGCCGCTGAGCAGGCAGGCGATGCCGCCGGCCATGGTGACGCCCATGTACAAGGCGATCCAGGACGGCGAGTTGCGCATCGCAATGCCGACGCGGTCGCCCTTGGCGATCTCGCCCACCAGGCTGTGCGCAACTTTCTGCGCCTCGGCATAGACCTGCCCGAAGGTCAGCCGCTCGTCGCCCGCGACAAGAAAGGTCGCGTCGCGATGCTCGTTGCAATAATGCGCGAAATAATCGGGCAGCACCGCCGGCGCGGCGGTGATCATCGGCAGCGTCACGCCGTTCAGCTCGATCGACCCGAGCGGCAGCGCCGTCGCGATCAGCCCGGCCACGCCATCGTCCATCCGCTCGTCGAGCTCGGTGCGCATGTCATTCTCTCCGCTTGGTCTTGTCGCCTGCGGCCTTTATGGACACCTCAAAGCCTGGGGAAAAGCCTTGATCCTGACTGCCGCCACTGCCGTCCAGCACCACCTGCTGTTCTCCGACCTCGGGCTGGACCCGGTCGCGCTCGATCTCGGCTTCTTCCAGATCAAATGGTATTCGCTCGCTTATATCAGCGGCATCCTGCTCGGCTGGTGGTATCTGCTGAAGCTGCTCGCCGCGCCCGGCGCGCCGATGGCCAGGCGCCACGCCGACGATCTGGTATTCTACGTGACGCTCGGCATCATCCTCGGCGGGCGGATCGGCTATGTGCTGTTCTACGCGCCCGAGATGCTGGCCAGCCCGATGAAGGTGCTGCGGCTCTGGGATGGCGGCATGTCGTTCCACGGCGGGGTGATCGGCACGTCGATCGCGCTGATCCTGTTCGCCCGCAAGAACGGCCTGAACTGGCTGCGCATCCACGATTACGTCGCCTGCGTGGTGCCGTTCGGGCTGTTCTTCGGCCGGCTGGCCAATTTCGTGAACGGCGAATTGTGGGGCAAGCCCAGCAACGTCGCCTGGGCGATCGTCTTCCCACGCACCGGCGACGATGTCGCACGGCATCCGAGCCAGCTGTACGAGGCGGGGCTAGAAGGCGTGCTGCTGTTCGCGCTGCTGTGGTTCGCATTCTGGCGCACCAAGGCGCGCTACGATCCGGGCAAGCTCGTCGGGCTGTTCGTGCTCGGTTACGGGGTGGCACGATTCGTGGTGGAATTCTTCCGCGAGCCGGATTCGCAGCTGGTCGGCTTTGCCGAGCGGACGGGGCTGCACATGGGCCAGTGGCTGTGCGTGCCGATGATCCTGGGTGGCGCGTATCTGGTGGCGACGGCAGCCGGGCGGCGGCAGCGGATCGAGCCGATCGCGGGTGGCGAAAGCGTTGCCTGATGGCTTCGGCCACGTCCCTTTCTCCGTTCGTGTCGAGCGTAGTCGAGACACCGGTCTAGCGCTTCCGCCAATGTGTCTCGACTTCGCTCGACACGAACGGTTAGGGGGTGACGACGATGACCACCCTTGATCGCGCTCCGACCGACGCCCCCCTGCCCGACCGACTTGCCCGCGCGATCACGCTCGCGGGGCCGATCTCGATCGCCCAGTATATGGCGGCGGCGAACGGACATTATTATGCGACGCGCGATCCGCTGGGCGCGGGCGGCGACTTCGTCACCAGCCCCGAGATCAGCCAGATGTTCGGCGAACTGATCGGGCTGTGGTGCGCCGATCTATGGGATCGTGCGGGCCGGCCGGCGTTGGCGTGGGTCGAGCTGGGCCCTGGGCGGGGCACGCTGGCAAGCGATGCGCTGCGGGCGATGGGGAAAGCGGGCCTCACCCCCGACGTGCATTTCGTCGAGAACAGCCCGGTGCTGCGCGCGGCGCAGGCCGAGCGGGTAGCCGGCGCGACCTGGCACGACAGCATCGACACCCTGCCGACCGACCGGCCGCTGATCGTCGTCGCCAACGAATTCTTCGACGCGCTGCCGATCCGCCAATTGCTGAAGACGGCCGGTGGCTGGCACGAGCGGCTGGTGGCCTGCCAGGACACCTTGTTCCTGCCGATCGCGGGCAAGCCGGTGCCTGCCGGACTGTTGCCGCCGAGCATCGAGGAGGCACCGCCAGGATCGATCCTGGAGACCTCCCCCGCCAGCGTCGCGGTGATGCGCGCGCTTGCCGGTCGGATCGTCGCGCAGGGCGGCGCGGCGCTGGTGATCGATTATGGCTATGAAGGCCCGGCGGTCGGCGAAACGCTGCAGGCGATGCGCGCGCACGCCTTTGCCAACCCGTTCGAGCATCCCGGCGAGCATGATCTCACCGCGCATGTCGACATGACGACGCTGCTGGCATCGGCGATGGCCGAGGGTGCGCGGCCGCTTGGGCCGACACCGCAGCGCGAGTTGCTCACCGGCCTCGGCATCGTCGCCCGCGCCGCCACGCTGGCCGCCGCAGTGCCGGCGCGGGCGGCGCAGATCGTCGCCGATCGCGATCGGCTGATCGAGACCATGGGCGCGCTGTTCCTGGCGATCGCGATCACCGCTCCCGGGTGGCCCGAGCCGGAGGGCTTCGCATGATCACCTACCGCGATGCCCGCACGATCGACGGCCCGGCGCTGTCGGCGATGGCGCGGCGCAGCTTCACCGAGACGTTCGGTACCTTGTACCGGCAATCCGACCTTACCGCGTTCCTGGACGATGCGTTCGGGCCCAACGGGTTGGCGGCGCAATTGTCCGAACCCGATTTCGCCATTCGCCTGGCGCTGGACGACGACCAGATCATCGGCTTCGTGAAGATGGGTCCGGTGACCTTTCCCGGCGAATGGCGGCCCGACGCGATCGAATTGTACCAATTCTACGTGCTGGGGCCATGGCAGGGCCAGGGCGTCGCGCAGGAATTGATGGCCTGGGCGCTGGAGCACAGCCGGTCGCACGGCGCCAAGGAAGTGATCCTGAGCGTCTATGTCGACAACCACCGCGCACACCGTTTCTACGAGCGCTACGGCTTCCGCGACATCGGGCGCATCGCGTTCCGGGTGGGCGAAACGGTGGACGACGACAATCTCATGCGGCTGGTGCTGTGAGCGTCGACGTCTTCCGCAGCAGGGCGCTGGACGGCGTCGCGCACGGCTTTCTCGGGCGGCGGGGCGGCGTGTCTACCGGGATCACCGCCGGGCTCGACCTGGGACGGCGCGGCCAGGAACCGACGCCGGAACTGATCGAGAACCGCAGGCGGGCGATCGCCGGAATACTGCCGGGCGCCGAGCTGCTCACCGTCTATCAGGTGCATTCCGCCGATGCGGTGACGGTGATCGCGCCGTACGAGGATCGGCTGCGTCCGCATGCCGATGCGCTGGTCACCGATCGGCCGGGCCTGGCGCTCGGCATCCTCACCGCCGATTGCGCGCCGGTGCTGTTCGCGGACCGCGAGGCCGGCGTGGTCGGTGCGGCGCATGCCGGCTGGAAAGGCGCGATCGGCGGCGTCACCGATGCCACGATCGTGGCGATGGAGGCACTCGGCGCACGGCGCGAGCGGATCGCCGCGGCGGTCGGCCCATGCATCGCGCGCGCCAGCTATGAAGTGGATGACGGCTTCGCGCAGCGCTTCGCAGCGCACGATCCCGCCAACGAGCGCTTTTTCGCGGCGGGCAAGCCCGGCCATCACCAGTTCGATCTGGAGGCGTACGTCGTGCACCGCCTGGCCGCCGCCGGGCTGAAAAGGATCGAGGCGCTCGGGCTCGATACCTATCCGGACGAAGAACGCTTCTTCAGCTTCCGCCGCGCGACGCATCGCGGCGAGCCGGATTACGGACGGCAGATCTCGATCATCGGACTGTAGGGCATGTGTAGGACTCGATAGGGCTCGCGCTGGTGCCAGCGCTTCGTCACCCCGGACGTGTTCCGGGGTCCACCCTGCCACACACTCCGCCTTCACGGCACTGTTCGCACGGAACGCCGCTTGGTGGACCCCGGAACAGGTCCGGGGTGACGGCTTGGCGGACGCAAGCACCTGCCAACCGACGCCAAGCCCAGGCCGGAATGTCGATGCCCACCCCTCCCCGTGGCAGGGCGGATAGTATAGAACGATACCGGATCAGCTGCGTTTAGGCGGTATTCCACAGGAGTTTCCCCATGTCCGATACCCCCAACGAAGACGAGCTGACCGGCGGCGCGCCGACCCCGGCCGGGCGCAAGAGCGTCGAGCGGATCGGCGATCGCAAGCTGAAGCCGTCGACGATGATGATGGGGCACGGCTATGATCCGATGCTGTCGGAAGGCGCGCTGAAGCCGCCGATCTTCCTCACCTCGACCTTCGTCTTTCCCAACGCCGCCGCGGGCAAGCGCCACTTCGAGGGCGTAACCGGCAAGCGCCCGGGCGGTTCGGAAGGGCTGGTCTATTCGCGCTTCAACGGCCCCAACCAGGAGATCCTCGAAGATCGACTCGGCGTGTGGGAGGAAGCGGAGGATGCGCTTGCCTTCTCCAGTGGCATGTCGGCGATCGCCACCCTGTTCCTGTCGATGGTCAAGCCCGGCGACACGATCGTCCATTCCGGCCCGCTTTATGCCGCGACCGAGACGCTGATCGGGCGCATCCTCGGCAAGTTCGGCGTCAACTGGCTGGACTTCCCCGCCGGCGCGACGCGAGAGGAAATCGATGCGGTGCTCCGCCAAGCGGCAGGCAACGGCAATGTCGCGCTGATCTATCTCGAAAGCCCCGCCAACCCGACCAACGCCCTGGTCGACATCCAGGCAGTGGCCGCCAGCCGCGATGCGATCTTCACCGGTGAGACCAAGCCGCCGATCGCGATCGACAACACGTTCCTGGGCCCGCTGTGGCTGCAGCCGTTGAAGCATGGCGCCGACATCGTCGTCTACAGCCTCACCAAATATGCCGGTGGGCATAGCGATCTCGTCGCCGGCGGCGTGCTGGGCACCAAGGAGCACATCAACACGATCCGCTCGATGCGCAACACGATCGGCACGATCTGCGATCCGAACACGGCGTGGATGCTGATGCGCAGCCTGGAGACGCTGGAATTGCGCATGAGCCGTGCGGGCGAGAATGCGATCAAAGTGTGCGAATTCCTGCGCACGCATCCCAACGTCGAACGAGTCGGCTATTTGGGCTTCCTCGAGAGCACGCCCGGGATGGAGCGGCAGGCCGACATTTACCGCCGCCATTGCACGGGGGCCGGCAGCACCTTCTCGCTGATCGTCAAGGGCGGCGAGAAAGAGGCGTTCGCGTTCCTCGACGCGCTGAAGATCGCCAAGCTGGCGGTCAGCCTGGGCGGTACCGAAACGCTGGCATCGCACCCCGCGGCGATGACGCATCTGTCGGTGCCAGAGGAGCGCAAGCAGGCGCTGGGCATCACCGACAATCTGGTGCGCATCTCGATCGGCGTCGAGGATGCCGACGACCTGATCGCCGATTTCGCGCAGGCACTCGATTCGTTTTGACGCCGTTCAGCCGCCGCTAAGCCGCCAGGGCGCATCGTCCCGACCCTTCAACCGATGGGCGAGACGATGCGAGCTGGAACGATGATCATGGCGGCCGTCCTGGCGATCGCACCTGCCGCAGCGCAGGCAGCGACTCCCAAGGGCGTGTGGACCAACCCCAAACAATCCGTCCGCGTCGTCTTCCAGCAATGCGGACGCGCGATGTGCGGCAAGGTCGTCTGGGCCAGCCCCAAGGCGAAGGCCGATGCCGCGGCCGGCGGCGGCCGGCCGCTGGTCGGATCGATGCTGTTCCAGGATTTCGTCGAGGAGGAGCGCGGGCTGTGGCGCGGCAGCGTGCTGATCCCCGATGTCGGGCAGACCGTGTCCGGCACGATCGAACAGACCGGCGCCAACACGCTGGTCGGCGAAGGCTGCCTGTTCGGGCGGCTCGGCTGCAAGACGCAGACCTGGACGCGGATGCGCTGAAGCCTTGCCCGGCGGCGCCGATGCGGCGATGATGGCGGCATGACCGACATCGCTTCTTCCGGGGATTTCATCGCCGGCCTGCCCAAGGCCGAGCTGCACCTGCACATCGAGGGCAGCCTCGAGCCCGAACTGATGTTCGCGCTGGCCGAGCGCAACAAGGTGGCGATCCCGTTCGCCAGCGTGGAGGATGTGCGCGCGGCGTACGCCTTCTCCAACCTGCAGGACTTTCTCGACATCTATTATGCCGGGGCCGACGTGCTGCGGACCGAAGCCGATTTCCGCGACCTGGCGGTAGCGTATTTCGATCGTGCGGCGGCGGACGGCGTGGTGCATGCCGAGATCATGTTCGATCCCCAGACGCATACTGCGCGGGGCATTCCGTTCGGTACGGTGATCGAGGGATTGCTCGCCGGAATGGCGGACGCCGAGGCGCGGCACGGCATGACGACAAAGCTGATCATGTCATTCCTGCGGCACCTCGACGAGGAGGATGCCTTCGCGACCCTCGCCGCGGCCGAGCCCTGGCTCGACCGGATCGATGCCGTCGGGCTCGATTCGTCCGAGATGAGCCATCCGCCGAGCAAGTTCGCGCGCGTCTTCGCCGCCGCCCGCGCGGCGGGACTGAAGCTCGTCGCGCATGCCGGTGAGGAAGGGCCGCCGGAATATGTCTACGAGGCGCTAGACCTGCTGGGCGTCGATCGGCTCGACCATGGCAATCGCAGCCTCGAGGATCCGGTGCTCACCGCGCGCCTGGCCCGCACCGGCATGACGCTCACCGTCTGCCCGCTGTCGAACCTGAAGCTGTGCGTGGTCAACGACATGGCGGACCACCCGATCGATCGCATGCTGCGCGAGGGGCTGCGTGCGACGATCAATTCGGACGATCCGGCCTATTTCGGCGGCTATATCGCCGACAATTACCGCGCCGCCGCCGTGTCGCGTAATCTGGACCGCGACGATCTGGCGCTGCTGGCGCGCAATTCGTTCCTCGGCAGCTTCCTGACCGACGATGCGGTGGCCGCGCACCTCGGCGCGCTCGATGCCTATGTGGCGCAAACCGCATGACGGTTTACACATTGGTGCCGCAGGAAGAGTTCGTCGCGGCGATCCGCACGCTGGCGGCGGCACTGGCCGACGATTCGTGGAAGCCGGATTTCATCATCGGCGTCGGGCGCGGCGGCCTCGCCCCGGCGGTGTTCCTCAGCCACGCGACCGGCCTGCCGATGCTCTCGGTCGACTATTCCAGCCAGGTGAAGGACTTTGCCGACGAGCCGCTGGTGAAGCTGGCGCGGCGCACGCAAAGCGGCGAGCGGCTGCTGTTCCTCGACGACATCAACGATTCCGGCCGTACCATCGGCCGCCTGCGCGCCAAGCTGGCCGATGGCGCCGCAGTCCCGGACAGCATCCGCTTCGCCACGCTGATCGACAACGTCTCCTCGCTGCAGACCGTCGACTATCGCGCGCGTACGATCGACCGGCGCGACACGAAGGATTGGTTCATCTTTCCGTGGGAAGCCGTCGCGCCGGACGTGACGATCGCCGAAGATGCGGCGGCAGTGCCGGAGCGGATCGCCTGAGTCTTCAACGTTCAACGATACCGCACACCCCGGACTTGTCGCTGCTTACACTGCCGAGCATGTAACTTCCGTCATCCCCGCGCAGGCGGGGATCCATAGTCTCCACAGTGGCGATTTCGCTGCCAGGTCAGCCAGTATGGATTCCCGCCTGCGCGGGAATGACGATTACGTTCGGATCGGTATAGCCGCCGACTTGTTCCGGGGTTTACCGTCCCGAACTCAACCGACATGGACCCGGAACAAGTCCGGGGTGACGCACACATTGGCGTCAACGACTTGTCTGTGACTCACCCATCGCCAACGCGCTCGATGTCCGCCCCGACCGCACTCAATTTCTCTTCCAGCCGCTCATACCCGCGATCGAGGTGATACACCCGGCCGACCTCGGTCTGCCCCTCCGCGACCAGACCGGCGATGATCAGGCTCATCGAGGCGCGCAGGTCGGTTGCCATTACCGGCGCGCCGGTCAGGCCGCTTACGCCGCGGACGATCGCGGTGCGGCCGCTGACCTGGATGTCGGCACCCATCCGCGCCAATTCCGGCACGTGCATGTAGCGATTCTCGAAGATCGTCTCGGTCAGCACGCTGGCGCCATCCGCCATCGTCAGCATCGCCATCAGCTGCGCCTGCATGTCGGTGGCGAAGCCCGGGAATGGCGCGGTGGAGAGCGTCAGCGGCTGGAGGCGGTCGGGCGCGTCGACGAACAGGCTGCGCCCGCGTTCCTCGACCTTCACGCCCGCTTCGACCAGAGCGGAGATCGTCGCGCGCATATTGTCCGCGCCGATTCCGACCAGTTCGACCGAGCCGCCGGTGATCGCCGCCGCACAGGCATAGCTGCCCGCCTCGATCCGGTCGGGCATGACCGCATAGGTCGCGCCGTGCAGGCGATCGGTGCCTTCGATCGTCAGCGTCTCGCTGCCGATGCCGTCGATCTTGGCGCCCATCGCCACCAGGCAATTGCACAGATCGACGATCTCCGGCTCGCGCGCGGCATTCTCGATCACCGACGTGCCGCGGGCGAGCACCGCTGCCATCACGACATTCTCGGTCGCGCCGACCGACACTATCGGGAAGGTGTAGCGGCCACCGGCCAGGCGGCCGCCCGGCGCAGTCGCTTTGACATAGCCCGCCGCGAGTTCGATCTCTGCGCCGATCGCCTCCAGCGCCTTCAGGTGAAGATCGATCGGGCGATTGCCGATCGCGCAGCCGCCGGGCAGCGACACGGTCGCCTCACCGCCGCGCGCGACCAGCGGCCCAAGCACCAGGATCGAGGCGCGCATCTTGCGCACGATATCATACGGCGCCTCGCTCGAGGTGAGCTTGCCGGCGCGGATCGTCATCACGCGGCCGAAATCCTCCGGCCGGCTGCCCTCGATCCGGGTCGACGCACCGAGCTGATTGAGCAGGTGTCCGAAACTGTCGACATCAGCGAGACGCGGCAGATTGCGCAGCGTCAGCGGCTCGTCGGTCAGCAGCGCGCACGGCATCAGGGTGAGCGCGGCGTTCTTGGCACCGGAGATCGGCAAGCGGCCGGAAAGGCGGTTACCGCCGCGAATGAGAATTCTGTCCATGCGGGAGCTTTATCGCACGCGTTCCGCCATGCAAGCGCGCGGAGGGCCTTGGGGCAGATCGTCAGTGGAGATTCGTGCGCGCTGCGGTAAATGGCAGAGCTCTATCAACCAAACCGTCACTCCCTTGATGCGTACCCCTACCCTCCAGTCATTCCCGCGTAGGCGGGAATCCATGGTGGCTGGCGCCGTTGCTCTTTTCAAAGCCTCGATATTATGGATCCCCGCCTGCGCGGGGATGACGATACAAGCGACATGGTCGAAGGGTGTCACCCCGGACTTGTTCCGGGGTCCACCAAGCGCCTTACGACGCGCATCGTGCATCGAAGGCGGAGCGTGCGGCGCGGTGGACCCCAGCACACGTCCGGCGTGACGTCGAGGAGATTACCCCGCTCCCCGCATCAACCTTTAAGCGAGAGCAGCCTCAGGCCTTTTCCAGCGTGCATTGCAGCGGATGCTGGTTCTGGCGGGCGAATTCGGTGACCTGCGCTACCTTGGTCTCGGCGACCTCGTAGCTGAACGTGCCGCAGACCCCGACGCCCTTCTGGTGAACGTGCAGCATCACGCGCGTCGCCGCTTCCATGTCCATGCGGAAGAAACGCTGCAGCACCAGCACGACGAATTCCATCGGAGTGTAATCGTCGTTGAGGAGCAGCACGCGGTAAGGAGTCGGCTGCTTGGTCTTGACGCGGGTCTGCGTGGCGACGCCGGTGCCGTCGTTGCCGTCATCCGGGCCGCCGTCGCGGCGTTCGGCCATGGCGTATGGGGTGTGATGATCGATCATGAGTTCCGAAAATATGGCATCAAGGGGCCGGGGGGCAAGGGGTAGCAAACGCTTGCCGCTCGATTATCCACCGTAGCAGGGCTGGATGAAACGAAAAGGGCGGCACCTTTCGGCACCGCCCCCATGGAAGTATCGAGTCGCCGGCTCAGGCGGCGATCTTGACCTTCTCGGCCGCGATCGCGACGCGGTTCGACACCGGCTGGGCGACTTCGCCGGCCAGCTTCAGCATCGCTTCGGTGTTCTTCGAGGTCTGCGCGACCAGCTGGTCGAGCGACGAGCGGACGAAATCGCTCTGCAGCTTGAAGAAGTCGGTCGGCGACTTCACGGCCGACATGCTCTTGAACGCGGCGGTCGCGCCTTCGATCTGGCGGCGGCTGAACTCGGCGGCTTCCTGGCTCATCGCTTCGATGCCGCGTGCGGCGATCTTGCTGCTCTCGACGATGGCTTCGATGTTGCCCTTGCCGAAGTCGTTCATCTCGGCGATCGCCTTGGTGCCCTTGGCACTGGCATCGGCGAACATCGTCTTGGCCTTGTCGGCCATGTCATTGGTGTTGGTGTTGGCATTATCGAACGGTGCGGTGGTCGTGGCGTCCATGGTCGGTTCCTTCATGATGGCCTCGGTCGTTGCGACGGAGGGTTCGACGGTTTCTTCGAGCTTTTCAGCGACAGGCGGGGCCGTGACGGCCTTCTTCTTGGCCACGGGCGCAGGCGCCTGGGCGGGAATCAGGGAAGCGGCGGGTGGCGATGCGGGCAGCGGATCGATCGCCGGGGTCGCAGCGGCCGGTGCCTCGATCGCCACGAACGGCGGCTGAGGTGCGGCCGCCGGCTTTGGTGTTCCAGCTTGCGTCGGGACGAACGCAGGAACGTCGCCGGGTGCGGTGATTGCCGGTGGCACCGCGGCGAGATCAACCTTCGCTACGGTCTTCTTGCCGGTCGGTGTCTTGCTGGCCATCGCGCGGTCCTCGCAGTGTTTTGCTGCAGTGCGATATAATCGCCAGCGGCGCGCGTGCAAGTGTTTTTGTGCACTGCACCATCCTTTTTAATTGTCTTATAATAAGATCTTAGCGGGCAGCGACATAGCTCCCGGGTGCCTCGCCAATTGCCTTCAACTTGCCTTTGCCAGGCACGCGTGCCCCCTCGGCGGGCACCGTCGCCTCATCCTGCGCGGTCAGCCAGTCGATCCAATCCGGCCACCAGCTACCCTTGGTCTCGGTGGCGCCGGCGACGAACTCCTCCAGCGTCTCCACAGGGTTAGGATTGACCCAATATTGGTATTTCCCCTGTGACGGCGGATTGACCACGCCGGCGATATGCCCGGACCCGGCCAGCACGAACTTGATCGGGCCGGCGAAGTGCCGCGTCATCTCCCAAACGCTGGCGACCGGCGCGATATGATCTTCCTTCCCGGCCTGGATATAGGCAGGCGTGGTGACCTTGGTCAGATCGATCGGCGTACCACCGACCGACAGTGCACCCGGCTTCACCAGCAGATTGTCGCGGTACAGGTCGCTCAGATAGCTTTGGTGCCATTTCGCCGGCAGGTTGGTGGTGTCGCCATTCCAGTGCAACAGGTCGAACGGCACATAATCCTGGCCCAGCAGGTAATTGTTGGTGACATAATTCCAGATCAGGTCACGACCGCGCAGCGCATTGAAGGTCAGTGCCATGTAGCGCCCGTCGAGAAACCCATCCGGCGACAGCGCCGCGACCGAGGCCAGTTGCTCATCGTCGATGAAGTGGCGCAATTCGCCGGCCTGGGCGAAGTCCACCTGCGCGGTAAAGAAGGTCGCGCTCTTGATCCGGTCCGCCCGGCCCGGCGCCGCCTCCACCGCGAGCGTCGCCGCCAATGTCGTGCCCGCCACGCAATAGCCGATCGTATGCGCGGCCGGCACGTCCAGCGCATCCCGGATCACGTCCACCGCCTCCACCTGTGCCGCGACGTAATCGTCCCATTGCACGTCCTTCATGCTGGCATCGGCGGATTTCCACGAGACCATGAACACGGTGATGCCCTGCTCGACCACCCAGCGGATGAAGCTCTTCTCGGGCGTGAGATCCAGGATGTAGAAGCGATTGATCCAGGGCGGGAAGATGACCAGCGGCACCGCCAGCACCGACTCGGTCACCGGCGTATATTGGATCAGTTCGTAGAGCGGGGTGCGGTGCACCACCTTGCCCGGCGTCATCGCCAGGTTGCGGCCGAGCTCGAAGGCGGTCGGGTCGGTATGCGTCACCTGGCCCTTGCCGATATCGGCGAGCATGTTCTGCAGGCCCTTCAGCAAATTCTCGCCGCCTGTCTCCAGCGTCTTCTGCAGCACGACCGGGTTGGTCGCGGGGAAGTTGGACGGGCTCATCGCCTCCAGGAAACCGCGCGCGGCAAAGCGCATGCGATCCTTCTGCTTGGCGTCCACGCCGTCCAGCGCGTCGATGCCCTGCATCAGGTGGTCGGAGATCAGGAAATAGCTCTGGCGGATCCAGTCGAATACCGGTTCGCGCCAGGCGGGATCCTTGAAGCGCTTGTCGCGCGCATGTTCGGGCGAGTCCTCCCCCGTCGCCGCAGCCTTGGCCGGATCGAGAAAACGCTGCCACAGATCCAGGCTGTCGCTCCAGAAACTCTGCGCGCGGGCGATCGTCGCGGGATCGGTGAGGCCGGGCACGGCGGGCAGCGCCGTCTTGCCAAGCGCCTCCATCCCCTGTTCCATCATCATCTGCTGCGCGCGGCCCAGCACCCAGGTCCAATGCTGCATGTCCGCAAGACTGAGGATCGATGGAGGGCTGTTGCGATCTTCGGCCATGTCTCTCTCCTGCCTCTTCCTAGCCGCAACCACCATGATGGCGAAAGCACGCAACACGTCGCCCGGGCGAAGGCGAGACTTACGTAATTACCCGTCACCCCGGACTTGTTCCGGGGTCCACCGTGCCGCGCTTTCCCAACGCATTGGTTTTGCGACGGGGGTGGACCCCGGAACAAGTCCGGGTGACGGTAAGGTGATCGTTTTGCTCATCTAGGCCAACCCCCCGCTTCGCGGGGATGACGAAGGGGTGCGGAATGACGTAAGACCAGCGTTCCTCAAGCTTCGGAAACGCACATGTCCGACGATTTCTACCGCATCAAGCGCTTGCCCCCCTATGTCATCGCCGAAGTGAACGCGATGCGGGCCGCGGCGCGCGCGGGCGGAGAGGACATCATCGATCTCGGCATGGGCAATCCCGATCTGCCGCCGCCGCCGCACGTGATCGAGAAGCTGATCGAAGTGGTGCGCAAGCCGGACGCGCACGGTTATTCGCAGTCCAAGGGCATTCCCGGTCTGCGGCGTGCACAGGCGAATTACTACGGCCGCCGCTTCGGCGTGGATGTCGATCCCGAGAGCGAGGTCGTGGTGACGATGGGGTCGAAGGAAGGGCTGGCCAGCCTGGCCACCGCGATCACCGCCCCCGGCGACGTCGTGCTCGCGCCCAACCCGAGCTACCCGATCCACACGTTCGGCTTCATCATCGCCGGGGCGACAATCCGCGCGGTGCCGACCACGCCGGACGAAGCGTATTTCGACAGCCTGGAGCGCGCGATGGCGTTCACCGTGCCGCGGCCGTCGATCCTGGTGGTGAACTATCCGTCGAACCCGACCGCCGAGACGGTGGATCTCGCTTTTTACGAGCGGCTGGTCGCCTGGGCGAAGGACAATCAGGTGTGGATCATCTCGGACCTTGCCTATTCCGAGCTTTATTATGACGGCCAGCCCACCGTCTCGATCCTGCAGGTGAAAGGCGCCAAGGACATTGCGGTCGAATTCACCTCGCTCAGCAAGACCTATTCGATGGCCGGCTGGCGGATCGGCTTCGCGGTCGGCAACAAGACGCTGATTGCCGCCATGAGCCGGGTGAAATCCTATCTCGATTATGGCGCGTTCACGCCGATCCAGGCCGCCGCCTGCGCCGCGCTGAACGGCCCGCAGGAGATCGTCGCGGCCAATCGCGAATTGTATCACAAGCGCCGCGACGTGCTGGTGGAGAGCTTCGGCCGCGCCGGATGGGACATCCCCTCCCCCCGCGCGAGCATGTTCGCCTGGGCACCGCTGCCGCCCGCACTCGCGCATCTTGGCAGCCTGGAATTCTCCAAGCAGATGCTGGCGCACGCCAAGGTCGCGGTGGCACCCGGCGTCGGCTATGGCGAAAACGGCGAGGGCTTCGTGCGCATCGCGCTGGTCGAGAACGAGCAGCGCCTGCGCCAGGCCGCACGTAACGTACGCAAATACCTGCAAAGCATGGGCGTCAACACGCCCGCCCGTTCCGCCTGAGCTGACGAAAGAGACGATGATGACCGAACGCGTAGATACCAAGCTGGCCGAGCTCGGCCTGACCCTGCCACAGGCCGCCGCGCCGATCGCTTCCTATGTGCCGGCAGTGGAAGCGGGCGGGTTGCTGCACGTGTCCGGCCAATTGCCGTTCAAGGACGGCGCGGTGATGATCGGGCGCTTGGGCGAGGACCGCGATCTCGCTTACGGGCAGGAAGCGGCCCGGGCCTGCGCGCTGATGGTCGTCGCGCAGGTAAAGCTGGCGCTGGGCGACCTCGCCCGGGTCAAGCGGATCGTGAAGCTCGGCGTGTTCATCAATTCGCATGCCGATTTCACCGACCAGCCCAAGGTGGCGAACGGGGCCTCCGATCTGATGGTCGCGTTGTTCGGCGATGCGGGCAAGCATGCGCGCGCCGCGGTCGGCGTGCCGGCGCTGCCGCTGGGCGCCGCGGTGGAGATCGATGCGATCGTCGAAATTGGCTGACCTTTCTCCACCCATACCACCTCGTTCTCCCGCGAAAGCGGGAGCCCAGGGCCTCATAGGACGACCCTAGCGGCCCTGAGCCCCTGCATTCGCAGGGGAACGGCATCAACAACGCCTTGGCCTAAGTCATTGTCCACCCTACCTACAGTGCAATGACCGCCGTCACCGCCCACATCGCCGACGGCGTCGCAGCCATCCCCGCCGCCGATTGGGATGCTTGCGCGGGGGCGGACAATCCGTTCCTCAGCCACGCCTTCCTGTCGATCGTCGAGCAATCCGGCAGCGCCACGCCGCGCACCGGCTGGCAACCGATTCCGATCGTCATCGACGGCGCCGATGGCCGCCCCGTCGCGATCGCGCCTGCTTATGCCAAGAGCCACAGCCAGGGCGAATATGTCTTCGATCACGGCTGGGCCGATGCGTGGGAGCGCGCCGGCGGTTCCTATTATCCCAAGCTGCAGATCGCCGCCCCCTTCACGCCCGTGCCGGGCCCGCGCCTGCTGCTGCGCGATCCGGCGCAGGCCGCGCCATTGCTGGCCGCGATCGAGGCAATCACCAACCGACACGGTCTGTCCTCCGCGCACGCCACCTTCATCGCGCCCGATCAGGTTCCCTTGTTCGAAGCCGCGGGCTGGCTGATCCGCACCGGCACGCAGTTCCACTGGCGCAACGAAGGCTATGGCAGCTTCGACGATTTCCTCGGCGCGCTAGCCAGCCGCAAGCGCAAGGCGATCCGCAAGGAACGTGCCGCCGCCGTCGAAGGGCTGACGATCCGACATGTCAGTGGCCCCGACATCAGCGAAGCCGACTGGGACGCGTTCTGGGTGTTCTACCAGGACACCGGCGCGCGCAAATGGGGCAAGCCGTACCTCACCCGCCCGTTCTTTACGCTGCTCGGGCAGACCATGGCCGACCGCGTGCTGTTGATCCTGGCCGAGCGGGATGGCGTGCCGATTGCGGGTGCGCTGAACCTGATCGGCGCCGACACGCTGTACGGCCGCTATTGGGGCTGTACCGAGGACGTGCCGTTCCTGCATTTCGAATTATGCTATTATCAAGCGATCGACGCCGCGATCGCGCGCGGCCTGACGACGGTCGAGGCCGGCGCGCAGGGCGAACACAAGCTCGCACGCGGCTATGTGCCCGTCACCACCTGGTCGGCGCATTACATTCCGGACCGCAACTTCCGCCGCGCGATCGCCGATTTCCTCGAGCGCGAACGCGAGAGCGTGGTGTCGGACCAAGAGTATCTGGCCGAACTGACGCCGTTCAAGAAGGCCGGCGCCTAAGAGGGAGCTATCCGGGCCCGGGCAAGTCCCGCGTCAGTTCCGAAGTGCGCCTGCACCAGCCAAGCCGTCACCCCGGACTTGTTCCGGGGTCCACCGAGCGGCTTTCGACAAGGATCGTGCATCGAGCGCAGAGCGTCCGGCACGGTGGATCCCGGAACAAGTCCGGGGTGACGATTAGAGGCTACCAGCGCCGCTAGCTAAAGGTCGCCATTTCCTAACCCAGCCTAAAACGACGCGCGCCACGTAATCCGGGGATGAACCTCGGCATCGCTGACGAACACGCCCGGCTTGCTGTGATCGATGCGGTACAGGACGCTCGTCCCATCGCGCCACACCTCGACCAGTCCCTGGTTGAACTTCGGATCATAAGCCGGTGGCTCGATCAGCCAGACATAGTCGAATGCCCGGCGCGGCATGCGCGCCAGCGCACGGTTGATCGGCCGCCACCATTCGCGCGGACACTGGATGCTGGTCACGATCTGCGACGGGTCGTGCGCGAACCGCCCGGCCGGCAGATATTTGACCGTCAGCAACTGCGCGCCGGCCATCGACCATTGATCGTTGGTATAAGCCAGCCGCCGCTCCAGCGCGAGCGCCGGCATATGCTCGACCCGCGTCATCAGCCACCGGTTGCCGCATTCCTGCCCGACGAAGCTCACCAGCCGTGCGCCGATCGGCACATGCTCCAGCGCCTTCAACTCGCGATCGTATTTGGCATCGAACATCCAGTAGCTGACCGTGCCCGCTCCGATCCGCACCAGGAAGAACGCGCAGCCGAGCACCGCCAGCGTCGTCGCCCGGCGCCTGGACAGGCCGGCGCGCGGGCGCAGCGCGATCACCGCGACGGCGATCATGAATGGTGCCAGCCGCATGTCGGCATAGGCCGACCCGAACACGATCCGCGGCAGTGCCACGAACATCGCCATCAGAAACAGCGCCGACAGCCCCAGATTGCGCGAATATTCGATGTTCGGATCGCGAAAGCCGCGGAACAGGATCAGGTACAAGGTGGCGATCGAGGCAATGTCGAACAGCTCCCAACGGTCCTTCAGCACCATCGTCAGCCAGCCGGTCTTGGCGCGCCAGTTGAACCAGTCGCCGGTCTGCCCGGTGACGTGATCGCCCGATCGCCAGACGATCATCAGCACCATCGGCAGCGCCAGCGGCAGGCAGTGCAGCCCGGCCTTGAACCACGCCTCGATCCAATGCCCGCGCCGGATCCGTTCCCATATCCCGACATGCCGGCCGGCATCGCCGCGCCGCTCGGTCATCAGATCATGCTGGCGGATCATCTCGGCGGAAAAGGCGAGCACGCCCAGCACGCCCCAGCCAAAGGTATGGCACAACCACAACAGGCAGGAGAGCGGCACGAAAACGATGCCGCGCAGCCGGAGCTTGCCGAGGCGCGCCATGCGCAGCCACAAGGCGAACAGGTTGAGCGACAGCGCCATGGCCAGCGCGAAATTGACGAAGCCGAACTGGAACGGGAAGCTGTAGGCGAGCGGCAGCGCGAACAAGGCCGTGGGCGGAATGCGCCCATGCACTTCGCGCGCGATCCACAACAGGCCGAGCACGGTGAGTGCCGGAATGCAGATCACGATCAGCTTGACCGCCAGTTCCAGGCCGAACACGGGCGCCAGCGGAACGATCAGCAGGTCGATGCCCAGATTGCCGATCAGCGACCATTTGAAATCGTACCAGTCGGCGAGCCACGGCACCTGCCCGATCGCCAGCTGCACCCGGTACCGCCCCATATGCCCAGGCAGATCGACCAACGGCGGGATATCGGGTTTGAGCAGCGGAATGATCGAGACGAGCACCATCAACGCCACGAACCAGCGCGTCTGCCACCACTCAAGTGGTCGAGAGTGATCTTCCCCCATAAGAGCGCACCCTTAGGGCCGCGCAGGCATCCGCGACAAGGGCTTGCGCGACGGATCGCCGACACGCCACACCAGCAAGGGCGATCCGTCCAGGGTGACGGGTGTCAGCCAATCGAAACGCTCGCCACGCTCCAGTCGCGCCCAGAACCCATTGGGCGCATCATTCTTATACAGCTCTGTTTCGAAAAGACCGGGACAACCCACCACGTATTCAGCTCGGCTCCGCAGTATCTCATGGTGCGCATCGTTGGCATTGCCGATGAAAGTCGCCAGCACGCGATGAAGGGCAGCATCATTACGATGATAGCCGGCGCCAATCGCCCGGTGCCGAGTGACGGCCAGCAATTGCGGCGTAATATCGATCGGCGCGAACACGGTGGATTGAGGCAGCGTCGCCAGCGCCGACACGTCGCTGCTATGCCCACAAGACGGTCTTGCGAGATCGCCTGGCCCTGGCCGGGGCGCCGCCGATCGGGGCATTCCGGCAAGCATCGCTCCTCCGACGAGGCCCGGCGACGCGACAAGCAGCGCGCCGGCAGTTGCCAAGATGCGTGGCAAGAGCGCCGGGATGGCCCGGGCGCGGCTCAACAAGGCGTGCAGCACCCACGCCGTGCCCGGCAAGGCGAGGGCGTTGGCCGTACCGCTTGCCCGCATCACGAACACCGAAAGCACGAACGCCACCCCCGCTACCCCTAGCAGCATGGCCCAGCGGCCCCGCGTCGGCCCTGTCGCGGCGCGCAACGCAAGCAACGACCCGACCAGGCCGACAATCGGCATGCCAATCGACATGATTGCCCAAGAAGGAACTTGCCGCCAAACAGGCAGCCCCTCCGAGACATTTTCGTACCACAGACGGTACACCAACTCGTCGAGCGTCGAGAACGGCCCAGCCAAGCATTGCGGCGCCAGCAGCACAGCGATCGTACCACAGCCCAGCCCGACCGCGCCAAGGAGCGCAAGACGTACCGAAAGTGCTGCCGGCCGAAGAAAGCTCGCTGCCGACAGACCCAATGCGGCAGCACAGAGAACAGCCAGCCAACTAGGCGACACCGCGTCGCAGACTGTGTCGAACATCGCCGGACCGCGGGTCGCCGCTTGAAGAACGACAATGGTCGCGAGCAGAGAACAGGACGATGCTACAAGGTAGGCGCGGCGCGTGGGGTCGATCGCCCAGGCCAGGGCAGCCGTCCCCACGATGGCGACGGTAATCGGCAATCCCTCAAGCGAGATGGTGAGGAGAAGGCCCAGAGCGAGACCGCTCAATGCACCACGTCTGAGGCTCGGAGGTCCGAGCAGGAGCATGGTCGCTGCCATCGCCAACACGATCTGCCAACCGTGGTGATCGATCCGCAGCGGTCGCAGCTGGTAGACGAGCGGGACGCTGAGTGGCGCAAGCAGAACCGCCCAGCGCGCTCGCTCTGCATCCAGAAGGCGCCGGGTCATCTCGGCCGCTAGTGCCATCACGCAAAGCAGCGTTAGCAACGGCACGACCGCCAACGCTACACGCGTGGCCAAAGCCGTCCCGACCAACGGATCGAGCGGCACGATGACCGCTGCGAGCGGCAGGTCTACTAACCGTGACCAATGCATTGCGAAGTCGCCACCGTTCAGGCGATGCTGGCCGACATCCCACCAGCTTTGTCCCGCGAGCCAGTCGCGCACCTCGACCAGACGCATCGCGTCGTCGGGGTCGGGAAACCACAATAGGTGCAGCGCCTGGAACGACGCTGCCAGGAGCACGATTGCGGCGACCGCCCAGGCGCCGAGAACCGCCGGCCAAAGCCGGTCATGGCTCATGCCGCTAGGCGGTTCGGCACCGCACGCAGGCTGCCGAGGGCGGCCTGCTCACCCTCGCTACCTGCTTCATGGTATTCGGCGTCTTCATTGACATCCCAGATGTCGTAGAGCTTCTCGCCTGCAACGATGTTGCGAACGGTGAGCATCGCCGTCATCATCGCGTGATCCTGGTTGTTGTAGCGGTGCATGCCGTTGCGGCCGACCAGATGCAGCGTCGGGTACCGCGTCTCCAGCTCGTCACGCATCGCATCGACATTGGCGCGATAGGCGTCGTCATAAACCGGGTAGGCTTTTTCCTGCCGGACGACTCGCCCGCCGACCACCGTGGCTGGATCGCACAGGCCAAGCGTGGCGAGCTCCTGCGTCGCCAGTGCGATCAAATCGGCATCGCTCGACGACCATATACCGTCGCCTTCAAAGCAGAAATATTCGAGGCCGACACAGGCAAGTGCCGCATCGGGCACCATTTCGGGCGACCAGCTGCGGAAATTTTGCACGCGACCGACCTTTACGCGCGGATCGTGAACATAGATCCAATTGTCGGGGAACAGATCGTCCGAGCGGATCATCAACGCGACAGTGAGGAAGTCGCGATAGCCAAGATCGAGCGCGTTGGGCAGCGACTTGGGCAGCGGGTGGATCCGCCCGGCCAGTTCACGCATCGGCGCCGACGAGATAACGTGCTTGGCCTTGATGATCGCAATCTCGTCCTCGTGCTTCACGGCCACGCGCCACCGGCCGGTGACATCGTCATGGCTGAGCTGATGGAGCGATGTTGCCATTTGCACGCGGTTCCCGGCCTCGACCACACGGTCTCGCGCCGCGTCCCACATCATGCCCGGGCCCTGCCGCGGATAGCGGAATGTCTCCAGCAGCGACTTAACCGCCATGCCGTCGTTACGGCGCTTGTGAAGACCAAGCGACCGCTTCAGTCCGTCGAGCACTGCGCCGCCGAGGCTCAGCCCCTTGATGCGCTGCGCCGCCCAATCGGCCGACATCTCGTCGCACGGCATGCCCCACACCTTCTCGGTATAGGTCTTGAAGAAGATCGAATACAGCTTGTGTCCGAACTGGTTGACCACCCATTGTTCGAAGCTCCTGGGGTTCTTGTGGGGGAACGCCTTGGCTTTGGCATAGCTCGCCATGCACAAGGTCGACCGCCACAGCCCTAGGTTCATCAACGCCTCGAAAGCGCGGAGTGGGTAGCTGTAGAACTTGCCCTCGTAGTAGATGCGGCTCATTCGCGGCCGCTCGATGAAATCGTCGGGCAGCAGCTCGTTCCACAGATCGACCACTTCCTTCGACTTTGAGAAGAAGCGGTGCCCGCCAATGTCGAAACGAAAGCCTTCATGCTCCACGGTGCGGCTGATGCCGCCGACATAGATCGGGTCCTTTTCGATCACCGTCACGGAGTAGCCGAGCTTGGTGAGCTGATAGGCGGCGGTCAGCCCAGCGGGCCCTGCACCGATGATCGCCACGTCGACGGCTTGGTCGGGATGCATGTTCAGGCCCTTGGGAAATGGTTTCTCAAGGACCGTATGTGGCGATCAAAGGCTAAGCCATGGTTAACGAATGGTAGATCAATCGCGGTCCCGCCGCCCCAACAACCTGAGCCGCAGCGCCTGCAGCTTAATGAATCCTGCCGCATCGCGCTGGTCATAGGCTCCCTGGTCGTCCTCGAACGTCACGACCTTTTCCGAGTACAACGAATTCGGCGACTTGCGCCCGACCACCGAGACACTGCCCTTGTACAGCTTCAGCCGCACCGTGCCCGCGACCTTTTCCTGGCTGTGGTCGATCGCCGCCTGCAGCATCTCGCGCTCGGGCGAGAACCAGAAGCCGTTATAGATCAGTTCGGCGTAACGCGGCGCAAGCTCGTCCTTGAGGTGCGCGCCCCCCCGGTCGAGCGTCAATTGCTCGATCCCGCGATGCGCGAGATTGTATATCGTGCCGCCGGGCGTCTCATACATCCCGCGCGATTTCATGCCGACGAAGCGGTTCTCGACCAGGTCGAGCCGGCCGATGCCGTGCGTGCGGCCATAATCGTTGAGCTTGGCCAGGAGCGTCGCCGGGCTCATCCCCTCGCCGTTGATCGCCACACCGTCGCCACGCTCGAAATCGACCGTGATATATTCGGGCGTATCGGGCGCGTCTTCGGGGTTGTTGGTGCGCGAATAGACATAGTCCGGCACCTCGTCCCACGGATTTTCCAGCACCAGCCCTTCGGAGGAGGTATGCAGGATGTTGGCGTCGGTCGAGAACGGCGCCTCGCCGCGCTTGTCCTTGCTGACCGGGATCTGATGCTGTTCGGCGAATTCGATCAGGCGCGTCCGGCTGGTCAGATCCCATTCGCGCCACGGCGCGATCACCTTGATGTCGGGTGCCAGCGCATAATAGCCGAGCTCGAAGCGGACCTGGTCGTTGCCCTTGCCGGTCGCGCCATGGCTCACCGCATCGGCGTTCAGCATGCGCGCGATCTCGATCTGGCGCTTGGCGATCAACGGCCGCGCGATCGAGGTGCCGAGCAGGTACAGCCCCTCGTACATCGCGTTAGCGCGCATCATCGGGAAGACGTAGTCGCTGACGAACTCCTCGCGCAAATCGTCGATGAAGATGTGCTCGGGCTTCACGCCGGCGTCCTGCGCCTTCTTGCGCGCGGGCTCCAGTTCCTCGCCCTGCCCCAGATCGGCGGTGAAGGTCACCACCTCGCACTGATAGGTCTGCTGCAGCCATTTCAGGATCACGGAGGTGTCGAGGCCACCCGAATAGGCGAGAACGACACGGTTGATCTGGTCTGTCATGCAACGGCTCCGGCGATACTGAACTCGCGCGCGTCCTATGCGGCGGGGGCGCCTTGAGCAAGCATGCGCTCACCCTCGACCATGTAATCGCGCGTGATCGGCAAGGCGGTGCGGCTGCGCGAGAATTGCAGCTGGTAATTGACCAGGCCGCCGTGGCGGAACGCCTGGCCCGCGCCCGCCAGGTAGAAGGTCCACATGCGGTAGAAGCGTTCGTCGTACAAAGCGACGATCTGCTCCTTGGCCGCCACCGTGCGATCGTACCAGGCATCCAGCGTATAGGCGTAGTGCAGCCGCAGCACCTCGATATCGGTCGGGAACAGCCGCAACCCTTCATACCCGCGCACGATCTCCGATAGCGCCGGGTTGTAGCCGCCGGGGAAGATGTACTTGGCGGTGAAATCGTCGGTGACGCCGGGCTTGCCCATGCGGCCGATCGTGTGAATCAGCATCACGCCGTCTGGCGTCAGCAGGTCGCGGCACTTGCGGAAGAAGGCGCCATAATGTGCCGGGCCGACATGTTCGAACATGCCGACCGAGACGATGCGGTCGAACGTGCCGGTCAGCGAGCGATAGTCGATCAGCTCGAACTTGACCTTGTCGGCAACGCCTGCCTCCTGCGCCCGCCGGCGCGCGACCTTCAACTGCTCCTCCGACAAGGTAACGCCCAGCACCTCGGCGCCGGTCTTGGCGTGCAGATACAGCGCCATGCCGCCCCAGCCGCAGCCGATATCGAGCACGCGCATCCCCGGCGCGATCGCCAGCTTGGCGGCGATGTGCGCCTTCTTGTCGGCCTGCGCCTGTTCCAGGCTGTTGGCAGTATCCGTATAATAAGCGCAGCTATATTGCCGGTCGGCGTCGAGGAAGAGGTCGTATAGCCGGTCGCTGAGGTCGTAATGGTGCGCGACATTCTTCTTCGATTGGCGCGCCATGTTGATCCGCCCCAGGCGGTGCGTGACCGCTTGCACGGCAAGCCGACCGCGGGTCGGCTTCAGCCCGCGCTTGCCCGCTTCCCATGGGCCGTTGCCCGACAGCAGGTTGACGAGGTCGCGGATGTCGCCCTGTTCGATGATCAGGCGGCCGTCCATATAGGCCTCGGCCGCGCCGAGCCCGGGATTGCGCACGATGAAGTTCGCCGCCCCCTTGTCGGTGAAGCGGATCGTCACATCGCGGAAGGCGGGGTCTGCGGTGCCTAAGCGGCTGGTCTTGCCATCGGCGTGGTGGACGGTGAGCTGACCGCGCAAGACGCGGCGGGCGAGGAACAGGTCGATCAGTGCCATGCGCAGCCCAATACCGGCTCAGATGCCGGCATACCAATCGTAATCGACATTGTCCTCCCAATAGCCGCCCTTGCCCAGGCCGATCCCGTCCAGGCTGGCGACCGCATCGATACGCTGCACGTATTTGGCATGCTTGTAGCCCAATTGCCGCTCGACTCGGAGCCTGAGCGGCGCGCCGTGCCCGATATCGAGCAGGCGGTCGTTCATCATCCAGGCCAGGATGGTCTGCGGATGGCGCGCATCGACCAGGTCGATCGATTCGTAATAGTTGGCGCCGCCGTACAGATCGGCGCAGGTGAAGACGATGTAGTGCGCCCGGTCGCTCAGCCCCGCGGCGTCCAGGATCGTCGACAGGCGCGGGCCGCCCCACTTGCCGATCGCGCTCCACCCTTCGACGCAATCGTGCCGCGTGATCTGGGTGCGCGCGGGCAGTTGTCGGATGTCCGCCATCGACAACGCCCGCGGGCGGGTGACGAGCCCCTGCACGACCAGCCGCCAATCGGCGAAACGCGCCGCGGCGTGCGCGGCATATTCAGGCGTATTGGGGTTGGCGGTGCCGTTGGTGCGAAAACGCGGCGACATCTGGTCGGGGCGGAATTCGGGCGCCAGCGCATCACGGTTGGTCAGTGCGCGCTGCAGCCCCTGGTTCATTTTCTCCCCCGAGAACAGGATCTGCCGGAATTGCTGGTTTTCCGCCAGCCGATCGCACCCCGACAGCAGCAATCCGGCCGATGCCGCCGCGCCGCCGATCAATCCGCGCCTGGTGATCAACGTCACAGGCCGCGCTCCCCCAGGCTACCGTCGGGCACCCGCCAGCGCCCGGTGATCATCGAGCGCAGCTCGTTCCACGGCCCGGCGAGGATGACGAGCGTCAGATGCACGACGATGAACAGCACCAGGAACGTGGCGGCGATGAAGTGAACCGAGCGCGCCGATTGCCGGCCGCCGAACACCTCGAGCAGCCACGGCCAGGCGGCATCCATGCCCGGCGACATGGCAAGCCCGGTGAAGATCATCAGCGGGAACGCCACGAAGATGACGACGACATAAGACAGCTTCTGGAAGATGTTATAGGCCTGCGGGTCGGCCGGATCGTGGAAGCGAAACGCCAGATGCTCGCGAAAGTCGTGGCTAATATTGCGCGGGGCAAGCTCCCCGGCCCGTACGCGCAACTTCCGCTGGAAATGCCGGTTGATCAGGCTGACGATCATGAAGGCAAGCAGGGCGAAGGCGAACACCAGGGCAAAGAACAGGTGCCAGCGCCGCGATAGCGCCAGATTGTAGCTGGCGGGAATGGTCAGGACATTGAGCATGGTACCCACCCAGGGCGGCATCCAGTCGAGCGACAGCCACGGCGTGTCGAAATTCGCGCCGTAGCGGCCCCAATACAGATGCGGATGCGCCTTCAGGATGCCGATGCCGCTGCCGATCATGATGAACATCGTGATCGCCGTCACCCAATGCCATAGCCGCGTGACCAGCGCATGCCGGTAGATCGTCGTTCCGGGTGCGGCGGGCGCAGCGATGGGGGATTGCTCGACCATATCCGGTGCTTATCGCGTTCCGCGGCGTTCTAGAACAGCAATCGTCGTTTGAAGGCTATCTGGTCCATGTCCGATCATCATTTCTACGAGCCGGTGAACGGCCACGGTTTGGCGCACGATCCGCTCAACGCCATCGTCGCGCCGCGGCCGATCGGCTGGATCAGCACGCTGAACGCGGCGGGTGTGCGTAACCTGGCGCCCTATTCGTTCTTCAACCTATTCAACTATCGTCCGCCGCTGATCGGCTTTTCGTCGATGGGGTGGAAGGACAGCGTGGCCAACGTCGCGGCGACCGGCGAGTTCGTCTGGAACCTGGTCACCCGTCCGCTTGCCGAGGCGATGAACGCCAGCGCCACCGACCTCAAGGCCGACGAATTCGACCATGCCGGGATCGACGCCGCGCCCTCCCGCCTGGTCGCGCCGCCCCGCGTCGCGGCCAGCCCAGTGGCGTTCGAATGCAAGCTAACGCAACTCATTCGGCTGGAGACGAAAGAAGGCCGCGAACTCGACCAATGGCTGGTGCTTGGCGAAGCAGTCGGCATCCACATCGATCCCGCACTGATCGAGGACGGCATCTACCAAACCGCCCGCGCCAACCCGATCTCGCGCGGCGGCGGGCCGGCCGATTATTTCGAGGTCGGCGAGTTGTTCAAGATGGGTCGGCCGGGATAGGGTTGTCGGCCGCAGCCTTGTTAGACATCCCGCTCCGATTTTCCTCACCGTCACCCCGGACTTGTTCCGGGGTCCACTGCTCCACACGTTGAGCGGCCTGGGAGGATGCGGCACGGCGGACCCGGCAACGAGTCCGGCGTAACGGTGCAGGGATGGTCCCGCTGCGATCAGAAATACGCCCGCCAAAAGAACACCGCCGTCGTCGCCCCGGTCACGAGCAAGGTCCACGCCCTGACCGCCCCTGCCGGCAACCGCCTCCCGATCCGCGTCCCCAGCCAGCCGCCGAGCACCGATCCCACCAGCATCGGCAGGCACGCCGCCCAATCGATCAGCCCCGCCCACACGAACACGATCGCCGCGGCGGCATTGGCGAGCGCCAGCATCAGCGTGCGCGGCGCGAACAGCGCGCGGGGGGATACGCCCGCCAGCAGGCCGTACACGGCGGTAGTCATCAGCCCGACGCCGCCGCCGAAATAGCCGCCATAGATGCCGAGCAACACCTGTGCCGAGATCAGGCTGCGCCGCCCGATCGTCACGCGCCCGTGCAACCAGTCGGCGGCGTGGCGCCCGAACGCGATCACCACGAAGGCGAACAGCAGCAGCCAGGGGATGATCATGTCGAAGGCATGCGTCGGCGTGACGACCAGCAGCCCGCTGCCCGCCAGCCCGCCGAGGAACGTGATGCCGCCGAGCACCCGCACGTCGATGCCGCCAACGGGCGCCAGCTCGCACCGGAACCCCCAGGCGCTCGTCGCCGCGCCCGGCAGCAACGCGACATTGGAGGTCGCATTGGCGGTATCGGCGGGCAAACCGAGCGCGATCAGCGCCGGCAGCGTGGCGAAGGTGCCGCCACCGGCAAGCGCATTCATCGCGCCGCCGACAACGCCGGCGGCAGCGATCACTGCGAACGAAGCTATCGAGATATCGGCCACAAAACCCCGTTCGTGCTGAGCTTGTCGAAGCACGTGCTCCGGACCACGCCCTTCGACAAGCTCAAGACGAACGGCCGTTTTAGAAAAGCTGCGCTCTGAAGAAAGCGAGCCGATTGAAATCGCTAGCCGATGGCCGCCAGTTTTTCTTCGGTTTGCCGATCTCGATCAGCGCGGCTCTGCTTTTCGCTGGCGGTCTTCAACTGCCCGCATGCCGCATCGATATCGCGCCCGCGCGGCGTACGCACCGGCGCCGAAATACCCGCATCGAAGATGATGTTGCTGAACGACTTGATCCGCTCCGGCGTCGAGCAGTCGTACGGCGCGCCCGGCCAGGGGTTGAACGGGATCAGATTGACCTTGGCCGGCAGGTCGTAATGCTTCAGCAAGCGGACCAGCTCGTGCGCCTCGGCATCGCTGTCATTCTTGTCGCGCAGCATCACATATTCGAACGTGATGCGCCGCGCATTATTCGCGCCGGGATAATCGGCGCACGCCTGCAGCAATTGCTCGATGCCGTACTTGCGGTTGATCGGCACCAGCTCGTCGCGCACTTCCTTGGTGACGCCGTGCAGCGATACGGCAAGGTTGACCGCAATCTCCTCCCCCGCGCGCGCCATCATCGGCACGACACCCGACGTGCTGAGCGTGATCCGCCGACGCGACAGGCCAAGGCCGTCACCGTCCATTACGATCTTCAGCGCGTCGCGGACATTGTCGAAATTGTACAGCGGCTCGCCCATGCCCATCATCACGATGTTGGTCAGCATGCGGCCTTCGGGCTGGCTCGGCCATTCGCCCAGCGCGTCGCGTGCCAGCATCACCTGCCCGACGATCTCGCCGGGCGTCAGGTTGCGCACCAGCCGCATCGTGCCGGTATGGCAGAAGGTGCAGTTGAGCGTGCAGCCGACCTGGCTCGACACGCACAAGGTGCCGCGATCGGCATCGGGGATGAACACCATCTCGTAATCCTGCGCGTCGTCCGACCGCAGCAACCACTTGCGCGTGCCGTCGGTCGAGACCTGCGCCTCCACCACGTCCGGCCGGCTGATCACGAAGCGCTGCTCGAGCCACGGCTGCATCGTCTTGCTGATGTCGCTCATCAGCGAGAAATCGGTCACGCCGCGATTGTAGATCCAGTGCCACAATTGCTTGGCGCGCAATTTTGCCTGCTTGGGCTCCAGCTGCGACGTCTCCAGCGCCATGCGCAGATCGAGCTTGGTCAGGCCGAGCAGGTCGATGCGGCCATCGGCACGGGGCTTCAATTCGCGCGGGACGGGCACGGGATCGATATGCCCCGGGATGGGCATCAGGGTCGTCGCGGTGTTGGGCATGGGAACCATGTAGTCGAAAACGCGTGGCTTTTCCAGTTCAGCGTATGCACCCCAGGGACGCCGCGTCGATCGCCGTCGCCGCACCGCGCAGCGTATAGACGTCGGCGAACGGCACGCCTGCTTTGCTGAGCGATTCGACGCTCATGCTGCGGCCCGAGCGGATCGCCGCGACCACCGCGGCATCGGTCCGCCGGTCCGGCGACCAGGCGTCGATGCTGCCGGCGACCAAAGCGAAGCGGCGCTCGCCGACCGACAGCGTCACCCGCGCCCGCGAATCGCGTTCACGGCTCAGGCGGATGTTGAGCTGGTTGCGCGCCCCCTGCCCCGGCCAGGTGGCGATGCTGGCGAACGGGCGCCAGCGCGCGGCACCGGCAGCACGCACCGGCTGGGCAATGGCATAGCAGCGCCTGGGCGCCGCATCGGCGAACGCGCCCCAGCGGTCGAACACGCCGAGCGACGTCTTCGACGAAGGTTCCGCCACGGCCGGCGCGGCGAGCAAGGCGGCCGGCAGCAGCAGGCGGATCATGCCGGGGCGTGCCCGGTGCCGCGATGGACCACACGCTCGCGCCCGCCTTCGATCACCGTCACCGATCCTTGCGGCAACCCGGGCAGCGCCGGCGCGTCGAAGCCGGGCACGCTGGCCGCGCCGGTCATCACCCCGCGCATGACGCGGCTGGAGATGCCGTGCATGATCACCAGCCGGTCGCCCGCGTCGCTCGCGGTATCGCGCAACCAGCCCGACACGCGCGCGGCGATCGCCGGATAGTGCTCGCCGTCCGGCGCGCATCGCAGCAGGCCGCTGGCGGGATCGATCACCGGCCCCGCCTCGGCGACGACATCGGCATAATAACGCCCGCCCCAGCCGCCCATGCCGATCTCGACCAAGCGCGGATCGGTGTGCGCATCATGCCAGTCGAGTTCGAGATGCTCGGCGATCACGCTCAGCGTCTGCAATGCCCGGCCGGTCGGCGATGCCCACAGGGTCAATGCCGGTCTTGCCCCCAGTTCGATGCGCAGCGCCCGGCCCATTTCGTCGGCCTGGGCAAAGCCCGCGCGCGTCAATGGTGTGTGCGGCGCATCCCCCTGCAACCTTTTTGCGGCGTTGAACACGGTCTCCCCGTGCCGCGCGATGAAATCCCGCCCGCACCGTGCCGAGGGGAGCGATACTGCCTTGGAAGCCATGCCCCGCCAATCAACCCCGTGTGGCGCAAAAGCAACGTTTTTCCCTATTTATCTGGGGTTCATGCAACGCCTTGTCCGCCCACCTATTTAGCGATCCCCGGCCGAGAACATGGCGGGGTTGACCAATGGAGTTACACAATGCGTAAGTTTGCTCTCACCGCCGCCAGCCTGCTGGCACTCGGCATTGCCGCACCGGCGTTCGCGCAGGACGTGCCCGTCGAAGCCGCGCCGTTCACCGGCCCCCGTGTCGAAGCCGTTGCCGGGTACGATCATATCGGCGGCGAGAATGGCCGTGACGGCTTCGTGTACGGCGGCGTGCTCGGCTATGACGCGCAGGTCGGCGGCGTGATCCTGGGTGTCGAAGGCGAAATCACCGACGCCACCACCAAGGGCACCGACCGCGGCCTCGTCGCAGCAGGCGACACCTTCCGCATCAGCGCAGGCCGCGATCTGTATGCCGGCGCCCGTCTCGGCTATGCGATCTCGCCGGTCGCGATGATCTACGCCAAGGCTGGTTACACCAACGCACGCATCAACTCGCACTACACGCTCGGCGCCACAAGCGTGCGCGACCATGAGGATGCCGAGGGTTACCGCGTCGGCGCCGGCATCGAGTACAAGCTCGGCACCAACGCCTATGTGAAGGGCGAGTATCGCTACTCGAACTACAGCAACATCGATGGCGCGGATGTCGACATCGATCTGGACCGTCACCAGGTCCTGGCGGGCGTAGGCTTCCGCTTCTAAACCGAACCGGCGCCGGTCCGCCGGCGCGTATATTCGGACAGCAAGGAAGGGCTGGAGCGCTTGCTCCGGCCCTTTTTTTCGTTAAGGTTAGGAGACGGTCAACACCCCCGACTCTACACGGCTGGCGGGTTATAGATTTGGCGGCAGGCTCGACATTGGGCGGCCGGCCCGGGGGAATTTTCATGAAGGCGACGATCGAACGCGCAACCCTGCTGAAGGGGCTGAGCCACGTCCAGTCGGTGGTTGAGCGGCGCAATACCATTCCCATCCTCAGCAACGTGCTGATCGAGGCGACGGCCGAAGGCGGGCTGAAGCTGATGGCGACCGATCTCGATCTGCAGATCAACGAGACGATCGCGGCCGCGGTCGACCAGCCGGGTGCCACCACCGTGTCGGCACACACCCTGTTCGACATCGCGCGCAAGCTGCCCGAAGGCAGCCAGGTCAGCCTGGCCGCAGCGGACGGCAAGCTGACGATCATGGCCGGCCGCGCGCGCTTCCAGCTCGGCACGCTGCCGCGCGACGACTTCCCGGTGATCGCCGAGGGCGAATTGCCGGTGTCGTTCGAACTGCCGGCCGAGACGCTCAAGCAGATCATCGACAAGACGCGCTTCGCCATCTCGACCGAAGAGACGCGTTATTATCTGAACGGCATCTTCCTGCACGTCTCGGACGATCCGCTGCCCGTCCTGAAGGCCGCCGCGACCGACGGCCACCGCCTCGCCCGCGTGACGATGCCGCGGCCGGACGGCGCCGAAAAGATGCCCGACGTGATCATCCCGCGCAAATGCATCGCCGAGCTGCGCAAGCTGCTCGACGAGATCGACGGATCGGTCGGCGTCACGCTCTCGCCGACCAAGATCCGCTTCGATCTCGGCCAGGCATTGCTCACCTCCAAGCTGATCGACGGCACGTTCCCGGATTACAGCCGCGTCATCCCGACCGGCAACGACAAGATCCTCAAGATCGATCCGCGCAGCTTCGAGGAAGGCGTCGACCGCGTGTCGACCATCGCGACTGAAAAGACGCGCGCGGTGAAGATGGCGCTGGACCGCGACAAGATCACCCTGTCGGTCACCTCGCCCGAAAACGGCACGGCGGCAGAAGAAGTGCCCGGCGAATATGTCGCCAACGGGTTCGAGATCGGCTTCAACAGCCGCTATCTCCTCGACATTTTGGGGCAGCTGGACGGCGACACGATCGAGGTCCACCTCGCCGACGCCGCCGCCCCGACGCTGATCCGCGAGAACGACAAGAGTTCGGCGCTGTACGTCCTGATGCCGATGCGGGTGTAAGGGCGATTATCGGAGCGCCTAGCGAACGGATCACGGTCAGGGTGTCGCTGCTGTTCAGCTGATTGCAGCACGCGTCACCCGGCCGGCGCCGGCACGTGGATCGTTGGTCGACCATGGCTGGCAATCGTGGATCGGTCGGCTATGATGCGCCAGAGCGGGGCAGTATAGTTCCGCCGGAAGATCGCGGTGCGAATGCGCTCCGATCAAGTCGTCCGATGCACGAGTGGGAGTCGATCTTGGCCACTGTTCCAGACATCACGGTCTCCGGCCGCCGCCCGGATGGCTGGATCGACAAGACCATGATCATCTATTCGGCGCCAGCACAGCCGGGCCAGGCGATAGCGGCGAACATGCTGATCGCACGCGATGCGCTGGGCGGCCAGGAAACCTTCCGCGAATATTGCAATCGCCAGATCGACGGGTTCCGCACCACCCTGCCGCAGTTCCACCGCGAGACGGAGGGGCCGGGCCGCGTACAGGATCGCGACGCGTTCCAGATCCTGTTCACCTGGATGTCCGGCGCGGGCACGCTGCGCCAGCGCGTATTCTTCATCTCTGCCGGTTCTGGCGTGGTAGTGACCTTCACGGCGACTGCTGCGCTGGACGATTACGCCGCACACGAAGCGGCGTTCGACCGAGGGCTCGCCGACCTAGTCATCGCGCCTGCGCGAGACCTGCAGCATTGATCGACCCATGACGCCCGGACCCCATCGATGACGATGCAGCCCGCGGCCCGCGTCGGCGACGATATCGCGCACAGTAACGCCGGCATCGGCATGCTGCGCGGCGTGCTCGTCGGCGCAGCGGTGGGCGCGGTGCTGATCGGCGCGACGATCGCCACTGGCGGGCTCGCGCTGGTCGCAGCGGCGGGGGCGGCAGCGGGCATGGTCTCCGCCGGCGGCCTGGGCGGCATGTATATCGGCGAAGCATCAATGGGGCCGGCGTGCGGCAAGTTCGTCACCGGCTCGCCCAACGTGTTCATCAATGGCCGCCCGGCGACCTTCACCGCGGGATCGACAGCGTCGTGCAGCAAGGATGGCGGCAGCCCGATCCCGCTCGCCACCGGCTCCTCCACCGTGTTCATCAATTTCGGCATGGCCGGGCGGCAGACCGAGAAGATCGGCTGCAGCGCGCAATCCGTGCCGCAAGTCTCCCCCAACGTGTTCATCGGTGGTGCCAGCGCGCAGGATCCCCGCGTCGCGATCCAGCCCGAAGTGCCGGCCTGGGCAGTCACGACGCTGAAGGTGCTCGGCATCGCCGGCGCGGTCGCCGCCTTGCCGTTTGCCGTCGCGACGGCGGGCGTGGCGGCGACGTTGGCGATCGGAGCGGCATCGACAATCGGCAGCATCGGCCTGGCGATCGGCGGTCGTGCTTTGGGGGAAGCGCTGGGCCTGTCGGAGGCGAATACCCGCGCGCTCGAGGTCGGCGGGGGACTGGTTGGTGGCATGCTCGGCGGCAGGGCGGGTGTCGGCGCCGTGCGCGGCCAACGTGCAGCGGTCGCACAACGCTTCTACGAGGACCAAGGATTTGCACAGAAAGACATTCCTGGCCACATAAAGGGGATCAACTTGGACCGGCCGGTGAGCGTCGCGACGATCCCGAAGGACACTCCAGTAACCCAGTATCAGGTGCCCGGTGGCCGGCAGGGCAACTATTACGCGCCGCCGGGCACGCCGGCTTCGAAGCTTGGCATTTCGCCGGAAGGCGTCTCGCGCACCACCGGCGCCGTAGTCAATAAGACGCCGCTGACCTACACGACGACACGCGATGTCCAGGTACTGCGATCCACCGCTGCATCTGTCGACGACACTTGGTCGGTCCCGGGAACCACTTATCGCGCCGAAGGTGGCGGAACGCAGTATTTTGTCACTGACAAGGGAGCATTTGCACCATGACCAGCGATCTCAGTTTTACCCAAGCGCTGGATCTTGCGCGTGAGCACGCGGCTCGGGGACTGGAGACGTACCCATTCGATGCCATTTACCGGACGACGCTGGACAAAGTCCGTCTGATCGATGCGGTTCTGGCGGGGGGCGGGAGCTTGGCCGAAGTCCCGCGGGATCCTGATCTCGGCCTCATGGCAGCGAAGGAATTGGGCAATGACGAGGCGGCCTTTGCCCATGCCTTGCACGTGATCCAATACGAGATCGAACATTCAGCGCCGAGCCCGAGCTAAACGCGCCATGCGCACCGGCACAGTAAGCTCCGGGTGACGCAAGCCCATCCCCCGTGGCGATCAGATGGGATGGACAATAACAGACGCTCGAACAATTGCCGGCGCCGTACAACCAGGAAACTACGGCCATGGAATTAACGGAGAGGATTCTTCACGAGATCCAGCAGCATTGCTCCAAGGGAGACATATTGCTCGAGCGCAACGATGCGACCGCCGCGATCGCCGCTTACAACATGGCATGGGAATTGGTGGCCGAACCCAAGAACGAGTGGGAAGCCTCGACATGGATTTTGGCGGCGATCGCCGACGCCTCGTTCAAGGGCGGGTATCTGACATCGGCACGCAAGGCGATCGACTATGCGATGACGTGCCCTGGGGCGATCGGCAATCCCTTCCTGCACCTGCGCCGCGGTGAAATATTGTTGGACCAGGGCGAGAACGACGCCGCCGCCGACGAATTGATGCGCGCCTATATGGCCGAGGGCGACCATATCTTCGCCGACGAGGACCCTAAATACTTGAGCTTCCTGCGCACGCGGGCAGATCTTTAGCCGGATGGAATACGTCGATGCTGCTCCATCCATCCTTTCGCATCTTCCAATACGGTCCGCCCGCGCGGCCGGAAGATGTGCAGCGCGTGACCGAGCGCTACCCGGCATTGCCCGCCGGATATCGATCCGCGGTCGAGGAAGCGACGGCGGTGACGTTGCTGTGGAACGGTCGTGGCGAGCTGCGGCTGTGGGGACCGGAGGAAGTGCTGGCGATGGATGCGGCATACGGTGTTTCGGCGATGATCCCAGGCGCCATGCCGTTTGGCGACAATGGCGGCGGCGAGATCCTGGTCTATGGTGATGGGCTGCGCGGGCCAGGCCTGTACCTGCTGGAGGCGGGATCCTTGTTTCTCGATGAGGACGCCGAGTGGTTGGCGACCGATGTTGATACATTGCTGACGTCGGCCGAGGGCGCCGCAAAGATCTTCAAATCCGATCCGATCGACCCGGCCGACCTTGGCCCCCCGATATACCGCGACGGCGAGTTCCGCTGAGGGCCAGCAACAGCCGCATTCCGCTACAGTGCCACGAAAAACGACGCTCACGCTGGCGACAAGCGGTACATAGCCATGAGGACCATGATGAACTATCTTCCCCTGCTCGCAACACGCGCCGAGCCGGCGCCCGACGGCGACCGCGCCAGGCTAGAGGCGATGGTCGCAGCGGCCGTGCCGGAAAGCTATTGGTCGTTCCTGAGCCAGAGCAATGGCGGGCATTTCCGCGACAACATCGTGACCATTCCGGGCGACGACACGGTCCTCAGCTACATGTATTCGACGACGGCGCGGAGCTACAATATCTTCGATGATTACGAGATGCTGCGCGGCATGGACCGCATTCCGGTACAAGCCCTGCCGATCGCAGACGATCCGGCGGGCAATGTGTTCATCGTCAGCGTCGAACCGGACACGCATGGCCAGATCTTCTTTTGGGATCACGAACGAGAGCCCGAAAATGGCGGCACGCGCCTGGCCGATTTTCCCAACATGACGTTCGTCGCCGATGATTTCGCCACCTTCATCGCCAACCTGAAGCCGGACCAAACCGAACCATGACGCATCGCTCTGTCGCGCAAAGACGAGCGCGTCATCGTCATGTATCGGTAGCGACGAACAGACACTGGCGACAACAACCCATATGGCACGGACCATGATCGAGACGCTTGGAGAATTGCCGGCACTTTCCGCCAGCTGGCTTGCGCCGCTCGAGGCCGCCGATCCGGACCTGTATGCAGAACTCGCCGAATCGATCGTGATAGAATTGTCCCGTGACCGCTTTTCTGAGCCGCTGCCAGCGGACGCTGCAGCGGTGCTTTCGACCGTCGACCTGCGCGGCAAGGAGATTGGCGCGTTCCGTTTCGCGCCGGCCGCCGGCACTACCCCGGCCGAACAAATCGCGCATTACGATCGCGCTATCCGCCAGCGGTTCGAGGCGAGCGATGACATCCTCTTCATCGGCGATTATGGTGCCGGAAGCATCTTTGTGTCGCCGCAGGGCGTTGGTCTGCTCGACCCGACGGACGACCCCCCAGGCATTATCGCCCTGGCCGCTACCTTCTACTCGTTCGTCCTCGCGCAGGCCAATGCGTACGACGCGTACAAGATGTTCATCGTCAAGAACGACGATATCGGGGCGTATCGGTCGGCCCCGACCGCCTGCTCCCAATTGCCGGCCTTAGCGGATGCCGATGTCGGCCTGATATTCGACGCACAGCTCAAGGCGTGATCGGCGCATATTGCTCGCAGCGGGCCGCCGGCGCCCACGGAGGACCTCGATGGATTATCTCAGCCTGCTTGATACGCACGCGGCCCCGATATCGGACGCGGACGTCGCGAAACTCGAAGCGCTGATCGAGGCACCACTACCCGAAAGCTATGTCGAATATCTTCGTCAGAGCAATGGCGGCACGTTCCGGATCAACACGGTCGATCTGCCGCAGTTGGGCGATGAAACGGTGCTCAACTACATGTTCACGACGATCGACCCGAGCTACGATATCGTCGAGCAGTATCGCATGCTGCGCGGCATGGACCGCATCCCGGTCCAGTCTCTGCCGATCGCGGACGACCCGGGCGGCAACAAGTTCCTGATCAGCCTGGAGCCCGCCACGTATGGGCAGGTGTTTTTCTGGGATCATGAGGACGAGCCCGAGGATGGCGGCGCGCGCGTCGCGGATTTCCCCAACATGACCCATCTGGCCGATGACTTCGCCACCTTCATCGCCAACCTGAAGCCGGACGAGACCGGATCATGACGCTGCTCGACCGCTTGAACACGGTGCGCACCGCAATGGATCGGTCGATCACGCGGCCCGACAAGGCTCCTCTCCCATCGGTTGAACGCTCATGACATGGCAGGCCAGCATCAAGGATCACTATCGGAACGCCTGGCACGGCACGCCCGAACCATGCGACTTCACCGCCGGCCCGGCCCGTGATCTGCCGGACGGGTTCACGGTGCTGCGCTTTGCGCCGCATGGCGAGCGGACGATGTGGACCTATGCCACGCGGTGCATGTCCTCGCCTGCCGACGAGAATCCCATCGAACTGCACCTGTTCAGTCCGTGGCGGGCGGATGAACTGGTCGAGTTGCTTGTCGTCACCGCCCATTTCCATCGCACCGGCGCCACGCTCGATGTCGGCCATTCGGTCAATTACGGGCGCCCGTGGATCGCAGAGTCCGATTGCAGCTACGGGCTGATCTCGCTGCCCTATCTGGATGGCCCCATGCTGGAGACGCTGACCGTGGAGAGCCGCGAGATCAAAATCTATTGGCTTGTTCCGGTCACGTTCGCCGAAATAGCCTACAAAAAGGCGCATGGCGTGGAGGCTTTAGAGGAGGCATTCGAACAAGCCGCCTTCGACTATCTCGATCCGCAGCGGCGCAGCGTGATCTGAACACGAGCCGCTCGAGGCATCACGGTGCCGGCACAATGCCAGTCCGGCGTACGGGCTCCCCCGCGTAACACCACGCGACGGCGCGACGATCCGCCGCTAAAGGGGCGCGTTCATGCTCGCGCGCCTCGTCCTGACCGATTTCCGCAACCATGCCGACACGGTGATCGCGCCGGGGCCGGGCTTCGTCGTGCTGACCGGCGAGAATGGCGCGGGCAAGACCAATGTACTGGAGGCGGTGTCGCTGCTCGCGCCGGGGCGCGGGTTGCGGCGCGCGGCGCTTGGCGAGATGGCGCGGCAAGGCGGGCCTGGTGGTTTTGGCGTCGCAGCCTCTCTTATCCCCTCCCGCTCGCGGGAGGGGTCGGGGGAGGGCCTGTCGAACATACCCGACGCGATCGATGGACCGCCGATCCCACAAGCGGGTGCGGAGTTGGTCGAGTTCGCCACCGGCACCCTCCCCTCGGCGCCCGAACGGCGCATCGTCCGCATCCAGGGCGCGCCCGTTGCCGCCACCGGCCTCGCCGAATGGCTCACCATCCTGTGGCTCACCCCGGCAATGGATCGCCTGTTCGCCGAACCGGCCAGCGAACGCCGCCGCTTCCTCGATCGGCTGACGCTCGCGCTCAGCCCCGGCCATGCCGTGCACAGCAACCGCTACGAGGCGGCGATGCGCGCGCGCAACCGCTTGCTGGCCGAGGAGACGCCGCCCGATCCCGACTGGCTGACCGCGCTGGAAGCGCAGATGGCGGAACATGGCGCCGCGATCGATGCCGCGCGGCGCGACACCGTGGCGACGCTCGCCGATGCCATGGCGGACCAGCCGGAAGGCCCGTTTGCCCGCGCCGGGCTGGCGCTCGACGGGTGGCACGGCGGCGGCGACACGCTGGCCGCCGATCTCGCGGGCGGCCGACGCCGCGATGCCGCGGCCGGTCGCACGCTGGTCGGCCCGCATCGCACCGATCTGGCGGTCACCCATCTCGGCAAGGGCCAGGCGGCGGCGCTCTGCTCGACGGGCGAACAAAAGGCATTGCTGCTCGGCATCGTGCTCGCCCATGCCGATCTCGTCGCGCAGCGCACCGGCCGCGCGCCGATCCTGCTGCTCGACGAGGTTGCCGCGCATCTCGATCCGGTGCGCCGCGCGGCCTTGTTCGCGCGGCTGGCCGGCAAGGGCCAGGTGTGGATGACCGGCACCGAGGAGAGCCTGTTCGCCGCGATCGGCGATGATGCGTTCCGCCTGACCCTAGGCCGGCCGCCTGCCTGAACCTCAGCTCCCGGCAGGCGGCCTGAACCTCAGCTGTCGGCGCAACTCACCGGGCGTTCAAGCGTCTGGTGGCACCTCGCCGCCATCGGGCGGGGGCCTTGAGGAGATACGATCATGAAACGCAATGCCATCCTGCTCGCCACGTTGCTGGCGGCCACCGCCACGAGCGTCGCCGGAACCGCCTCGGCGCAGTCGCGCTGGGATTATGACGGCGGGCGCCAGGGCGACCGCGAATATCGCCTGGTCGGGGCCGGCGTCCCCACCCTCTACCGCGAGCTGCGCGCCACCAATCGCGGTCGTGCCTTCGTGATGCGCAATTTCGACGACAATCGCGATGGCCGCATTTCCCCGCGCGAGGCACAGGCCGCCAACCGCGCCTTTGCCGATGTCGCCGGCCCCCGCCGCGATCGCTTCGATTGGGATCGTCGTGACGGCATCCGCGGTGGTGGCACGACCATCGTCGAGACGACCACCTGGGATCGTGGCGCGATGCGCAACTATGGTTTCCGCCAGACCTCGCGCGGCGCGACGCTGAACCTGCAGGAAGACGTGCTGTTCAAGACCGACAGCGACGTGCTGCGCCCCGGCGCGATCGATAAATTGCGCCCGCTGGCCAATTATCTGCGGGCCGAGCCCGGCGTGCGCGTGGCGATCGACGGCTATACCGACGCGCGCGGCACCGACGCCCATAACCAGGATCTGTCGGAGCGGCGCGCCGCCAGCGTCCGCGCCGCGTTCGACACGATGGGCGTGACGCGCGCCCGCTTTGCGGTCGTCGGGCATGGCGAGGCCGATCCGGTCGCCAGCAACACCACGCCCGCCGGCATGCGGCAGAACCGGCGTGTCGAAGTGACCCTGCTCGGCCAGCGCGCCGACCGCTTCTGACGGTCATCCGTTTCTCCCTGGCGCGACGCGGAACAAGCGTCGCACAGGGTTCGTTATGCTGCCGTTCCAGAAATCCAGGAGTAAGATCATGCGCACTTTAGGACCAATCGTGCGGGCGTTGTGCGTCTCTGCACTGCTCGCAACCTCGGCCACGCCGGCGCTCGCCCGCGGCAAGATGGATCGCGCGCGCGAAGCCGTCGCTGCCGCACGCGCCAAGGTCGAGGCTGCCAACAAGCTCGGCGCATCGGGCGATGTGCCGCGCCTGCAGGCAGAAGCACAGGCAGCATTGCGCACGGCCGAAGAGGATGTCGCCAGCAGCCGCAAGGACCAGGCGATCGCCGAGGCCAACCGCGCATCGCAGCTTGCCGATACCGCGATCGGCATTTCCGAGCGTAACCGCAACGTAGAGGCGAACGTCAATGCAGCCGACGCCGCCAATGCACAGGCCGCTGCCGCCGACGCCAATGCCCGCGCCGCCGCCGCCGAACAGGCTGCTGCCTCGGCCCAGGCCGATGCCGCCGCTGCACGCTCGGCGCCGCCGATCGTCGTCGCAGCCCCGCCCGCCCCGCCGGTGACGACGATCACCACGGAAACGGTGAAGACCGCCGCCACCCCGGCACCGGCACGCAGCGCGGCCCCCAAGCGCGTCGTGAAGAAGACGACCCGCGCGCCGGCGCGTGCGCGCACCGCGGTCAGCGAAAAGACCACCACGACGGTGACGACTGCCCCGCAATAAGCGGACCGATCACGGCCGCGCGGCATAGGCGCTGCGCGGCCGTCATCAAACTGACCATTTCGCTTCCGTTTTCAGCCCTCAAACCCTATATGCTGGGCATGGCTGAAGACCCCAACACCAACGATTACGGCGCAGATTCCATCAAGGTCCTGAAGGGCCTGGATGCGGTGCGCAAGCGCCCCGGCATGTATATTGGCGATACCGACGACGGCTCCGGCCTGCACCACATGGTGTTCGAGGTATCCGACAATGCGATCGACGAGGCGCTGGCCGGGCATTGCGACCGGATCGACATCACGCTCAACGCCGACGGCTCCGTGTCGGTCACCGACAATGGCCGCGGCATCCCGACCGGCATCCATAGCGAGGAAGGCGTCTCGGCGGCCGAGGTCATCATGACCCAGCTCCACGCCGGCGGTAAGTTCGAGAACACGTCGGACGATAACGCCTACAAGGTGTCGGGCGGCCTGCACGGCGTCGGCGTCTCCGTCGTCAACGCACTGTCCGAATGGCTGGACCTCACCATCTGGCGCGACGGCCAGGAGCATTACATGCGCTTCGCATTCGGCGATGCGGTCGCCCCGCTCAAGATCGTCGGCCCCGCCGCGATCGGCCAGAAGGGCACGCGCGTCACCTTCTTCCCGTCGCCTGCCACGTTCAAGATCACCGAGTTCGATTTCGACAAGCTCGAACATCGTTACCGCGAGCTCGCTTTCCTCAATTCGGGTGTGCGGCTGTTCCTCAACGACGAACGGCATGAGGAAGTGAAGACGACCGAGCTCTATTACGAAGGCGGTATCGCGGCGTTCGTGAAATATCTCGATCGCAACAAGATTCCGCTCATGCCCGAGCCGGTGGCGATCAGCGGCACGCGCGACGACGTCACGATCGACGTCGCGCTGGAGTGGAACGACTCCTATTACGAGAACGTCCTCGCCTTTACCAACAACATCCCGCAGCGCGACGGCGGCACGCACATGGCCGCGTTCCGCGCCGCGATGACGCGCACGCTCAACAATTATGCCGAGAAGTCCGGGCTCCTGAAGAAGGAGAAGGTCACGCTCACCGGCGACGACATGCGCGAAGGCCTGACCGCGATCGTCTCGGTCAAGCTGCCCGATCCGAAGTTCAGCAGCCAGACCAAGGACAAGCTCGTCTCGTCCGAAGTGCGCCAGCCGCTCGAAAGCCTGATGGCCGACAAGCTCGCCGAATGGCTCGAGGAGAACCCGGCGCACGGCAAGGCGATCGTCGGCAAGATCATCGATGCCGCCGCCGCGCGCGAAGCCGCCAAGAAGGCGCGCGAACTGACCCGGCGCAAGGGCGTGATGGATATCGCCTCGCTGCCCGGCAAGCTCGCCGATTGCCAGGAACGCGACCCCGCCAAGTCCGAGCTGTTTCTGGTCGAGGGTGACTCGGCCGGCGGCTCGGCAAAGCAGGGCCGCGATCGCCACTATCAAGCCATTCTGCCGTTGCGCGGGAAAATCCTCAACGTCGAACGTGCGCGCTTCGATCGCATGCTCTCCAGCCGCGAAATCGGCACGCTGATCCAGGCGATGGGCACCGGCATCGGCCGCGACGACTTCAAGATCGATAAATTACGCTACCACAAGATCGTCATCATGACCGACGCAGACGTCGATGGCGCGCATATCCGCACGCTGCTGCTAACCTTCTTCTACCGCCAGATGCCCGAGATCATCACCGGCGGCTATCTCTACATCGCCCAGCCGCCGCTCTACAAAGCGAACCGCGGCCGCTCGGAGGTCTATCTCAAGGACGACAACGCCCTCGACGACTATCTGATCGAGAACGGCGTTGCCGCCACCGTGTTGGAAGGTCCGGGCGGCGCGCGCTCCGGCGCCGATCTGCGCTCGCTGGTCGATCATGCCCGCCGCATGCGCACGCTGATGCGCTACGTCCCCCGCCGCTACGATCCAACAATAGTCGAGGCGCTGGCCATGGGCGGCGCGCTCGATCCCAATGCCGCGCGCGGTGACCGCTTGCGCGAGGTTAGTGAAGTTACACGCGGCCTGATGGCCGCCGATCCCGAAGCGAAATGGACCGTCAGCCTGACCGAGGATGGCAGCGTGCACTTCGAACGCGCCTGGCGCGGCGTAACCGATCACCACATCATCGAAGCGGCGTTCTTGGCCTCGGCCGAGGCACGCAAGCTGCACGCCCTCGCGCTAGAGCAGAACGAAAGCTACACGCAGACCGCGCGGCTGGTCTCGACCAAAGCCGCGACGGCACAGGCCGAAGCGGAAGAAGCCGCAGCGGATGCCGCCGACGATGACACGCCCGTGATCGTCTCGAAGGGACAGACGATGGTCGCCCGCCCCAGCCAGTTGCTCGACGCGGTATTAGCGGCCGGCCGCAAGGGCCTCGCCATCTCGCGCTACAAGGGCCTGGGCGAAATGAACGCGGAGCAATTGTGGGAAACCACGCTCGACCCGCAAAACCGTTCGCTGCTCCGCGTCGAGGTCGAACAAGCCGACATCGCCGACGAGATCTTCACCCGCCTGATGGGCGACGTCGTCGAACCACGCCGCGAATTCATCCAGGAGAATGCACTGAGCGTCGCCAATCTCGACGTTTGAGCGCGAATCTGGAGCGAACCGATTGCCTGGATTCAGAACCGATTGAGTGGACACGAGAGCCGATTGGATGTTCGAAATCACCCTAGCTTGTCCTAGATTGGTTAGAACTTGAGGGCTGATAAAGCCGTCAAGGAGCTTCGTGCCCTTGCCGTTGCGCGGCGAGAGCGGAACGTTCGAGAGATCTCCGCCCTCGATTCCTTTCTTGAAACTTGCGAGTCCTTAATTTCACCAGACCCGGAAATCGTGTCGGATCCCCTTTGGATTGCATTGAAGGAAATCCACGGTTTAGCCGCGAGAGCGACGGCCACCGATGTTATCGTGGACGCTGCGGGCAAGATCCTTCGACAAGCAAATGAGCCACTAGCTCGCAATGAGATCCTCCGGCGGTTGCTTACCGCCGGAGTTGTTGTTGGCGGTGATGAGCCTGGAAAGCATCTCGGAACTATCCTTTGGAGATCGGGCGTCTTCGAATCAAAAGAGCGCCGCTATTGGTTCAAACACGAGGATCGCCCAAACGTCCCTTCTTACTGATCTAGAATGAGCCGGCTGCGTGTCCAACTTAATCGATTGCATGTCTGACCACCCCGATTGGGTGTCCATACGGCGTTGGAACGGCGTTATGGGACTCGACGGAGCGGACGAGCTTCGGGCAGAACTCGCCGGCGACGGCGTAACTTATATCGTCGGCTATCCGGGAACGATGATCCTGCAGGCAAACGCATAAGCGCATTCAGATACAGCGGTATCCCGACCAGATCGCGGACATGCGGGGTCCGCCAGGCTCGATCAAGTAATGCGGCACCCTCGTCACCACGTATGGCCTCCGCGATCGCGAGCTGTTGACGATCATCGAGCGGTGAGATGTCGACGCGGGTCCCGGAAAGCGGGACGTCCATCGCTTGCTGGCGGGTCGACAGGATCAGCGCCAGTTCGGGAATTTCCGACTTGAGACGCTCAATTTCTACACGTGCGCGCTCGCGACTATTGGGGTCTAGCTCGTTCCAGCCGTCGAGCAGCAACACGGACCGTCCTCGTGCCGCCGCATCGCGCAGCTGTACATCGGTGGCGTCGCGCCATGTCGAACGCTCAAGAACTGATCCCAAGAGCGTGCTATTTCCCGTGACCCAGTCGGCAAGCGCGACATAGATTGGAAAGCTCTGCTCGCCGTCGAGAACGCTCTGGCAAATTTGCAGCAGCGTCGTCGTCTTTCCCATACCCGGCGCTGCTACAAGGATCAGGTCATCAAGTTCCTGAGCGGCGGCGGCGAGCGCGAAGCTGGACAGCGGCGCTTCCATCCCATCGACTGTGACTGTCAATCCGACTGCACTTTGTGGCCAGCGGGACGTCTGCCGAATAGTCCCAAGGTCGGCTCGCGCACGTTCACGCAAGTCCGCATATTCGAGCGACACGCTGTGGAATATGAGCGGTCTGCTCTGGCTGACCCGCCTCCAGGACGCCCGCTCAGCGTCCCACTTCAGCTGGCGGAGGCGATCAACAGTGTAATGTTTCTCGTCATCATCCACCTCGTCGCCGTGATTGCGACAGAGCCAGATGCCATTGTCCGCGGCTTTGCGTTGCTCGCTCGACATCTTCTCGTCGTAGCGAGGACCGCCGATCGCCGCCGCGCAGATATGGGCTGCAGTGCCGACTGTGATTTCGCCGGAACCGTCGGCGTTGGCTCCCGAAGTGGGAACGCCGCAAATCGAACAGACATGCCCGGCCAGTCGCTCTAACTTGCGCTTCACGGCGGCCGGAAACTCGTCGCGACGCCTGGTCACGCCCTTTTTTCCAAACTTGATGAAACTCCCAAGTTGAACATGTTCATCACAAGAATACTTAGTCGAGCGCGCAATCAATCAAGTGGCTTGAGCAACTCTTCGATGCCGTCATCCCAGCATCAAGCATGAGATCAACGGTGCTCATCGATGATCGCATGAAGGCATTTGTCGGCGTTAGCAGTTCTCCCAGAGGCAGTCTCTCCAACGTCTCAAAACTCCTAGCTTGGGCACGTATGGCGCACCCGATGGGATTCCAACCTTTCCTCTCCCTTTGGAGGGCAGCGGCCTGAATGTCCGCTTTTGTGAGCGCAAAAGCTAGCGATGAACGACCGAAAGGGGCTGCTTAGCAGACATCTGAGTTCAAGATGAACGAGTGTCTGCTGCTGGGAGGCTGCTGGCGGTCGTATGCCGGCTCTCGGCCGGGTTTGCCAGCATCCAGCACGCTACGATTGACCTTGCCAGGTCAAGTTGAACGGACGTCCGCTCCTGGCGAGCGGCAAATGCGGACTGAGCGGCAGCTTCTGGGTCTTTGCGCCCATTTCGGGAGGCTTGAACGGCTAGTTGAGGGGTGATTGATACGACATCGACAGGTCCGATGCGTCCGCCAGCGCCCTAAGACGTCATGTGGGCTCCGTCACAGAACAAGTCGTGTTGTCTCGTTATCTGATCACTGAAAGCGAACCGCCTGATGAACGGGCTGCCCGCGGCGGACCGGCCGAGAAGAGCTCAGGTGAAAGCTACGCTGCCACCCTGTCACAGATGGTGCCGACGCCCGCGGTGACAATCGTTGCGCGTGCAGACGACGATGCCGAGCCTATGCGGCGCAAAAGTTCGGTGTGTTCGATGCAGTGTTCCTGACAGGTGCATCTGCAGCATCAGCAGCTTGTAGAGGTCTGTGTCGAGCAGGCTGCGGACGACCGGATCGAGGCGGAAGCCGTAGGTATAAGACCCGTGTTGCGATGTCGGTGAAGGCCGTTGCCGATTACTGGGGTAGGAGGCGCGGGAACTCGTCGGGCAGTTCGCGCGCGAGAAAGCCGATCGGGCCGCTCGTCGTGGCGACCCGCCGGCCGCTCTGCCCATGCAGCCAGACGCCCCAGCCGGCGGCGACCAGCGGGGGTGTGCCGCGCGAGATGAGGCCGGCGATCGCCCCTGCCAGGACGTCGCCCGACCCGCCGGTCGCAAGACCTGTCCCGCCGCCCGCATAGTGCAGCAGGGCACCCTCTGGATCGGCGATCACCGTACTGCTGCCCTTGAGCACGACGACAGCGCCGAACTTGACCGCAGCATCGTGCGCGACGGCTGCCGGATTGGCGGCGATGGCGTCTTCATCCCGGCCTGACAGCACGGCCATCTCGCCATAATGCGGGGTCAGCACAAGGCGGCCGGAAAAATGCGCCGCCTCGCTGCGAAGGTCGCGCAGGCCGCCGATCGCCATGGCGTCGATTACCAGCACGAGATCGTCGCGCTGCTGAGACATCACCTGTCGCAAGAGCTCCGCGGCGACATCGGCGTCGCCGATGCCTGGACCGATCACCGCCGCATCGCATTCGGACAATGCTTTTTCGAGCGCTGGGCCCAGCGTGGGAGCAATTTCACCACCAGTACCTTCGTCAACCGCGATCGACGCCGCCTCCGGCACGAGCAGGCCGAGCATTACCGCCGCGGAGCCCACCGTTGCCATCTGCAGTTTGCCCGCACCGACGCGCAGCGCCGCTTCCCCGGTGAGACGAAGCGCGCCGGGCACCATCCGCGATCCGCCGATCGCGAGCACGCGGCCACGACTGTTCTTGGTGGTGCCGCTGCTGTGGACGGGCACGGGATTGGCCGCGATCCAGGCGCTGTCGATCGGGGTAGCTTCGTGTGTCATCCTCGGACTCCGGCGGCTGCATCGGACTCGGCGGTGACGGTCGAGGGGCTGCTTTCCTCGAGATGCGTCACGACATTGTAGCTCTCCAAGACCAGCTTCCCTTCGCGTCCGCTGCCGGGGTCGAAGCGGTATTCTGTCACCGAGCAATTGGCGACGTCGCCCTCCCGATCGATCGCAAGGATCTCTTCCTCGGAGAGGTTCTCAATGATGTAGCGCAGGCACAGCACGACAACCTGGTGCGCGACGATCATAACGCGGCGCTCGGCATAATGAAGCGTGATCGTGTCGATGAGCGAGCGCAGCCGGAAGATGACATCGCACCAGCTCTCGCCGCCGGGCGGGCGATGGTAGAATTTGCCGAGGATGCGTCGGAACTCAGCCTGTTCGGGGAAGACCGATGCGATGCCGCTTGTCGTCAAGCCATCGAGAATGCCGAACTCCTTCTCGCGCAGGCGCTCGTCGATGCATATCGGCTCGTTGCCGGCGGTGCCGCGGCTGTCGCGGAACACGCGCGCAGTGTCCTGCGCACGGGCATAGGGTGATGCGAGCAAGATCTCGGGACGATCATCCGCGTTCCGCGCGGCGAACCATTCGCCGAGCAAGCGCGCTTGCGTCTTACCGCGCGGCGACAAGGCGATGTCAACGTCCCGCGCGGATAGCTCGATGCGCTCGGCGCCGCGGGCGTGCGCCTCGTCGCGCGCCACATTGCCCGCACTTTCCCCATGCCGAACGATCCAAAGCGTGCTCGGCCAGCGCGGCGCGCTCATGCGCTATGCCGTGCGACGTTCCGTCGCAGCAGCGTTGCCAGATCGCATGCTTTGCATTTCAAGACGATCATCCGGACGGCTCCCTGCTTTGCGCGAAGAACCCAATGACCGGCGATGCTGTTCCATGCGTTTGCAGATACAAGCACAATCAAGGTCCCGTTTGGAACCCTCTTCGGGAAGGCCGTCGTCTTGAGTATCGCGAGGGGGAGACCGCTACAACCGCTGGTTAAGCGTCTCCGCTGGGCACCGTCGATGATGGCTCCAGCTCGGAATTGAAGCCGACGTTGCAGCCGAGTGCCGCGGGACTAACCCTTTGCGAGCGGTGCCGCTCAGGAGGGGATGTCGCTCCTCGGGACGCCTGGCTCGGAGTAAAACTCAGTGCGTTTAAGCGCGATTACGAAAGGAGCGGCGCGATGCGCATACGCTAACCTAGGTTACTGAAAGATCCCTGACTTGTGCCCACGAAGCAACAACCTACCGCCCGCGAAGGGGGCGCGCGAACGCCGCGACGAACTCACCGTCACGTGCGCGCATGATCCGATCGAGTTGGAACGCTGCCAGGCGGGGCAGCCTTTGTGATGCCTCGAGCTATCCCACACTAAGAGTGAGCACTAGGTTCGCGATCCGGATCGGCGCGGCGACGGAGGTTGCCGCGCCAATTTTCTCCACAACCTTGTGCTATCGACTTGCAAGAATTTCATTCAACCGCAGCCGCGCGCCCGGATTCGGCTCAAGGTGTGGAAACCGATGCCCTCCTCGATAGTCCACATTGACTTCCCGGGTCCGAGACTGCGATCGTGCTTTCACCGTCAGTAGCAACGGACCACCGTTCTGCGCGGCCTGGATCGCGTCGCCGATCGCTTGCTCGCTATAATCCAGTCCGTTAACGGACTGGATCAGCGCCCCTGATGTCAATCCCGCGTCGAACGCCGGGCTTCCCCACATCACTTCCTGCACCGTCCCACTCGTGGCGATGTTCAGCCCGACCGAGAAGCGTAGATCGAGCTGGGCCGCCTGCGCGTCGAAGCTCTTGCAGAAATCAGTACGATAATCACGGTAGACTAGACGGTAACCGCCGCGCCCCAGTCCTTCAAGCGGTGCGCCTTCTTCGCGGCGGTGCAACTGCTTATCTAGAAAATCGGCCCAGTCATGCTCGACGACACCATTGAGGGTGTCCACGACATCGTCTAGATCATAGGTTCGCGTTACCATGCTACCCTCGTCGATGCCAAAGAAAGCGCTCGCGAAGTCGTCGAGCGAGCGCTGATCCTCTGAGGCTTCGCGGATGAGCGTGTCCACCGCCAGCCACATCAGTTGGCCTTCCGAATAATAATCCTCATTGCGCTGCCAGCTTGGCCACGGCAGTGGCGCGCGGCCGTTGATCACGGGATCCTCGGTGGTGTCGGCCATCGTCCGCCACAGGCCTCCGGGACGCACATCGTAGGTCGCTGAAATTTTGGCGAGCAATTCAAGCGACGCTTTGGTCGACCACATTCCAGCGCGCGTCGTCAGCACATGTCCCCAGTACTGAGTTTGACCTTCGTACAGCCACATGAGGCTGTTGCGGATGGGAACTTCAAAGCTGGGCGTCCATTAGTCCGCGCCCCGGCGAAACTTTCCGTTCCAGCTATGGGTGAACTCGTGCGCGAACACGTCGCGCTTGGTACGGTTGGCTTCCCACTGCGTGAAGTAAGTTGGCGGCACGATAATCTCAGCCGACCGATGGTGCTCGATCCCCCCGCCGCCCAATTCCTCACTGAGGGCCACCAGGAAACGGTAGGTGTCGAAGTGACGCGCGGCAAAGAGCGTGTCCGCTTGCTTTACCAGAGCGGCGTGCAGCGCGACCTGCTCAGTCGTGAGCTCCAGGTCATCTGCCTGGTGCGCGAACAGATTCATGCGAACGGCGCCATCGTCGGCAATCACCAGTTCGCGGCAATGTACCCCCGCCATCAAGGGTGAATCGACCAGTACGTCCAAGGCTACCGGAGCGAAGCGAACGGTGTCCCCATCTCGCCTTTCTACCTCCAGCACAGTCGCATACTGCCATCCCTTCGGTAGCGTCATGCTGGCCTGTACCTCAACCCGGCGTGCGAAATAGCCGGCGGGGTAGAGCAGCACCCGCCCCCATTGCAGGTTCAGCATGTCTTCTGTCACGACGACATCGCCTTGGTTCGATGTCGTCGGAGAAAGGAATTGGAAGCTCACGTCGAGCGTCGACGTTCCGGCCGGAACGTCGATGTGGAACGCATAGACTTCAACCGGATCGCGTATCCAGTCGAGCACGAGATCGCCTGCCTTGATCTCAAGCCCGGCGAAGAGCTCGATCGGGTTCTGCGGCGAATGATAGCCTGGCATCCATTTGGGGTAGAGCAACGTCATCCGCCCGCTATTAGCGACCGGCACCACGAGCCTCGCGGAAACTATGCCTCGCATTGTGTCCGTGGCATCGATTTCCAGCACAAGCACGCCGCAATAATCCACGTCCTGCGGTGCCGAAATTGCCTCGGGCTGCATCGCCGGGCGTGGCAGATGCCCTCGGTCCACTTTCGCATCCGACATAGCCATACCGCTCGCTGGCGCCAGCAAGTCTTCCGTTTCGGACTGAATGATCATGCCAACTTCCTAATTTGCTTACCAAATCATTTTCCGGACGGCGTCCGCACTTCGCTGCCGCGACCATGACGCTCTGGGGAATTGTCGGTTCCACGCTCGAGGATTTTGGCTGGACACCAGGCCTCGGCGCTAATTGATGCTCAAGCAGGAGGCTGGTGGCTTTGGCAGGAAGCTCAGCCGCCGCCGTAGGCAATTATGAATGAATGGTCGAGGTTGGGAAGCCGGAAACCGCTCACGAACGTCTGGCAATTGGGTCGTCGCGACCGCAAGTTCAGCAGACTTCGCTACGCGGTGTTAGATGCGCGTTGCGGCTGTCCCGCGGTGCTTGCGCGCGCGCGAACATGCCGTAGTCGCGGGACACCTCGGCAACGCGCAGTCGGTAATCCGAGAACACGCCGGCCCGACCGCGCGCCTGCGTGGCTCGATGGGCGGCCGTATTGCGCCAGGCCATCACAGCTTGCTCGTCTCGGAAGAACGAGAGCGACAGCATCTTGCCCGGATCGCTCAAGCTCTGAAACCGCTCGACCGATATGAAGCCGTCGACAACACTAAGCTCGAGCTTCAACGCGGCGGCGAGATCGAGGTAGCGCTGCTTGCAATTGGGGGCGGGAACAACCTCGAAGATGACGGCGATCACGCTGGCACCGACCGCGAATGCCGTGTGGATGCCAGTCGCAGGAAGATGCGTTCCTCGCGCGTGATGAACCGCTCTCGCCTGGCAAACTCATAGTTTTCCCGGCCCAGTGGGTCGTCGCACAGGCGTGCGCGATAGGCTTCGTACGCCGCCAAGTCTTCAATCGAGTAGACGCCATAAGCGGTTGTCGCCGAGCCTTCATGTGGCGCGAAGTATCCAATCAGGTCGGCACCGCAGCGTGGGATGGCCTCGCCCCAATTACGGGCGTACTGCTCGAAGGCATCTACGCGGTAGGGATCGATTTCGTATCGTATGAAGCATGTGATCATCAGTGTGTCTCCGTTTGCTGCCGCGTTGTAGCCGGGGAAGCGGCTGCGAAGCTTCGATCTCGATCGAAGCGTCCCGGCGGAACATGTGATAGCGCGCAGGCAATTAGATGGAGGGCCGCATGCTCACGACTAACGCCTTCGCCGGGATCGGCGCGCTCGTTGGCGACCCGGCGCGGGCGAGCATGCTGGTCGCCCTGATGGATGGCCGGGCGCTCACCGCTACGGAACTCGCTACTGTCGCTGGCGTGTCGCCGCAGACCGCCAGTAGCCATCTCGCGCAACTCGTCGCCGGGGAATTGGTCGCAGTGGAGCGCCAAGGTCGCCATCGCTACCACCGCGTGGCGACGCCCGCGATCGCACAGATGATCGAGGGCATGATGGCGGTCGCCGCCACCGGTTCTGCCAATCGTCGCGCGGCGACTCCAACCGGCCCGAAGGACCTGGCGATGCGTCGGGCAAGGACGTGCTACGACCATTTGGCCGGGCGCGTAGCCGTGGCGATCGCCGATAGTATGGTCGTGCGCGGTGAGATCAGGTTCGGTGTCGATGGTGGCGAATTGACCGGGCTGGGCGCACGTCTGTTGGTCAACGCTGGGTTCTACCTCCCTCAAGAAGATGGCCGGCGCGGTAGGAGAGCATTCTGTCGGCCATGCCTCGACTGGAGCGAGCGCCGCCCCCACATCGCGGGGCTGGTCGGGAGAGCATTGCTCCACCATTCCCTCGAATGGGCGTGGCTTCGCACTGTGGCCGGGTCACGAGCGGTCATCGTCACCCCGCTTGGCCGCCGGATGTTGGCAAGTCTGTTCGAACTGTCACCTGACTTATGGGAGGATGTGGTCTGAACGCTGTGGAGCGGCGCGGAAATGCGAAACCTAGCTCAGATTAACGAACATGGGGTAATTGCGGGAGCGAGTTACCTCGATCAGCGATGGCGCGGAAGGTGGCTGTTCCCCGATAGATGAAGGCGCGGGCTCACGACTGGTAGCCGGGCCCATACATCGCACGGAGAACAACCATGGGTGAGTATATCGGGTTAGATGTTTCGCTGAAAGAGACAGCGGTATCCATTCGACGTAGGGGCAAGCGTGTTTGGCGTGGCAAGTGCTTGTCGGACCCAGCGGCGATCGCCGCGTTGATCCGCAGGCATGCTCCATCAGTCGAGCGGGTGGTGTTCGAGACGGGGCCGCTCTCGGTCTGGTTCTACCATGCTTTGAGCGCGGCCGGACTGCCAGCGATCTGCATCGATGCTCGCCATGCCAAGGCCGCGCTCGACATGGCCGCCAACAAAACGGACGCCAATGATGCGGACGGCTTGGCGCACCTAGCCGAGGTCGGCTTCTACCGTGAAGTCCGGGTCAAGGGCTTCGACAGCATGCTCTCGCGTACGCTGGTTGGGGCACGCACCAAGCTCGTTCGGGCGACGCTGGACGTAGCGAACCAGATCCGTGGGTTGATGAAGACGTTCGGGCTGATCGTACCACGTGGCATAGGCGGCAAGTTCGAGGCGAACGTCCGCTCGCTGCTCGCCGAGCATGTCGATCTCGCGCGGATCATCCTGCCTCTGCTAGAGGCGTGGCGGAGCCTGCGCATCCAGGCGACCGAGCTAGGGCGCCAACTCCTCGCAGAGGCACGCAGGAACCAACAGTGTCAGTTGCTGATGTCGATCCCCGGCGTCGGTGCGATCACCGCTACTGCTTACCTGACCGCAGTCGAGGATCCCGCCAACTTCAGCCGATCGCGCTCGGTGGGCGCCTGGCTCGGGCTGACCACGCGGCGCTATCAATCAGGCGAAGTGGATTACGATGGCCACATCTCCCGACGTGGCGATGCACATGTCCGCTCGCTGCTGTATGAGGCGGCTGTCGTGATCCTTACCCGCTGCCACGCCGATAGTGATCTGCGGGTCTGGGGTATGAAGCTCCGCGAGAAGGTCGGCTTCAAGCGTGCCGCGGTCGCCGTTGCCCGCAAGCTCGCGGTCATCATGCATGCGATGCTTCGCTCCGGCGAACTGTTCACCAGGACGGCCGCGGCCGCCTGACCCAAGAGCTCGACAGCGCCAGATGGCGTAACGAGGCGTCCCTGCCGGGACGTAGGCTGGTCCATTCCGCTTCGGACGTTGCATCACGAGCCCGGCTCGGAGCGTGCGTAACGAACATTGGAAGATCCATCCCGCGAAGCCCCATGATGCGGCGGCTCATGCCGACCGCGAAGACGACCGTGCCCCGGCAAACACGTCCGACACCAAAAGGCGCTTGCAAAGCCCGCCATTAGACGACGTCTGGTTTTGGGAAGCGGCGAAGACAGCGTGCACGACCGGATGTGGGTCATCCGGTAATTAGCGCATCCAATCATAACCAACCGTTTTCGCGCGCGAGGCGGCTCGCCTCGACTCTGTTGGCGGCACCAAGCTTGCCAGCAGCCTCAGACAGATAATTGCGGACCGTTCCCGGTGCCAGCGCGAGGGCTCGGCCGATCTCCTTGTTCGAACGCCCCTCGTCGGCGAGCCGCAATACTGCGCGTTCGCGGTCACTCAGCGGATCGACAGGAGCGAAGGCCGTGGCGGCGGCGAGCTCCGGGTCGATCACCCGCGCGCCGCGTGCGACGCGACGGATGGCGTCGGCCAATTGGTCGGCGGGACTGTCCTTGAGAATATAGCCGCGCACGCCGGCATCGATCGCGCGGCGCAGATAACCGGCACGGCCGAACGTCGTGACGATCAGCACATGCGTGGCGAGCTGCAGGTGACGAACGCGCGCCGCGACTTCGATCCCGGTGAGGCCCGGCATCTCGATGTCGGACAAAAGCACGTCGGGTGCGAGCGCGTTCACCAACGCGACTGCCGTTTCGCCATCCGGCGCGCGGCCAACGACCTCGAAGTCGGGCTCGAGCGACAGCAGCGATGCGATGGCGCCGAGCACCAGCGCCTGGTCTTCGGCGACGACGATCCGGATCATCCGGTGGCGCCCGGCAAAAGCGCACAGACGCGCGTGCCGCTCGTATCGGCATGAATGGTCAAGGCGCCGCCCGCCGCTGGCAGGCGGGCGCGCATTCCGGCTAGCCCCGCGCCTTCGCGGAAATGTCCGCCTTGGCCATCGTCGCGAACGGTCACGCTGGTCACGCCACGATCCTCGTCCACGCTGATCCGGCAGTGGCGCGCGCCCGCGTGGCGGATCACGTTGGTCACCGCCTCGCGCAATGCCATTGCCAGCACCGCGCTGTCGGATTGCGCGATCGCCCGCTCGGCGCCGTCGACCTCGCACGCAACGCCACCTGCCGCGAGCGCGACGCGTGACGCCTGGAGCTCGCGCGCAAGACTCGCATGCGCCATGCCCGCAACCGCGGCGCGAACATCGGCGAGCCCGGTCCGCGCGGCGTCGGCGATGTCAACCATCTCGGCGCGCGCTTTTTCCGGATCCGGGCCGGTCAGCTTGACCGCCAGATCGGCCTTGAGCGCGATCAGCGTCAGCGTGCGCCCGAGCAGATCATGCAGGTCGCGCGCGATCCGCTCGCGTTCGGCGTCGCGGCTCAAGCGTCGAACCTCTTCTTGCGCGCGTACCAAGTCGGCATTTTTCTCGCCCAGGTTCAGGCCAAAGATCTTGCTGATCGCGACCATGCATTGGAACACGCCCATCATGACGATGAAATACCAGCTGAGCCCGATCAGCGTCGCGACCATCATCGATGCCGCGACGAAGAGAGCGACCATCCGCCATGCCGCGCGCGCAGGCCGCAACTCCACGGCAATCGACACCGCATAGACGGTCAGCACCGTCCAATTGCCGTGAAACGGGATCAGCGCAAACGAGAGCAAGAGAGCGAGAATCGCTGGCAGGATCACCGCACGCCCCTTGCGGCCGTCTGCCCAAATATACAGCGCGAGAAAGACGATCAGCCCAGCCAGCGACACTGCAAGATGGATTGCGCTCGGCCTATGGTTGATCCAAGGCGCGCCGAACAGCGGCAGATAGGCAAGCCAAACCCAGGGGCCCCGCACGTCGACGATACGACGCAGCCAGCTTTCGGTCTGATCAGTCGGGGCGGACTTTGTCATCGCAGCGATGCTGCTCACCGTGGCACGCTCGGTCAAGCGGCGCTGCGGCGCCAGCCGCTTGCGGCCGACCATGCCGCGACCAGCGTGATCATCCCCAACGCTGCGAGGTGCGCGCCGATCGACCCGCTGACAGGCATGGCGATCGTCCCGAGCGCCAATTGCCCGAGGTGGAACGAGGGCGTGATCCAGGCGGCGTGCTGGATCCAGCCGGGCAACACCGTGATCGGCATCCACAGCCCGCCGAGGATCGAGAAGCCCAGATAGAGCGCGTTGGCGGCCGCGATCGCGCCCTTCGCGCTCAGCCGCATGCCGACCGCAAAGCCGATCAAGGCATAGGGTATTACCGAGCCGAGATGGATGAGCACGAGCGCCGACCATTGGCCCGCGTTCAGCCGGACGCCGCCGATCAGCGCCAGTGCGTAGATCAGCAGCAAGGCGATCGCCGCCATCGCACCGGCCGAGACGAGCTTGGCAGTGAGATAGGCTCCGCCCGGCAGCGGCGAGACGCGCTTGAGTTCGATCAGCCCGTTCTCCCGCTCGATCGCGACCCCGGCGCCGAAGCCGAACAGCGCGGGGCCGGTTGCCGCGAACACCCCGAAGGTGGCGAGCGAATAGGCAGCGGCATCGGCACTGCCTTTGGCAAGGCCGATCGCGAACAAGGCATAGAAGACCGCCGGGGTGATGATCGTCGGTAGCGCGAACTGCGGCAGCCGCAGGTTCTTCTTGAGCTCGGCGATGCTCTCGCGGGCGAACACGCCGACTGGCGGGGCGATAGCGATTTCCATCAGGCGGCCCTTCGAAGATCGGTGGAGAGGTTGGCGAGCGCATCCTCGAGCGACGCGGCGCTGATCGTCAGGTCGGCGACATGGGCATCCGCCGCCAGAAGCGCGCGCGCGGTCGTGGCGCCATCGCGCCCGACCAACGTGACCGTACCGCCGCTGCGCGCGACGCTGTGCACCCCCGGCAACGTCGCCAGCACGCGATCGGGCAACTCGGTCCGGCAGCGGATGGTCGAACCGGCGACGCTCGCCTTGATCGCGGCAGGCGTGCCGTCGGCGATGATCCGGCCGGAGTCGATCACCACGATGCGATCGGCCAGTGCATCGGCCTCTTCGAGGTAGTGCGTCGTCAGCAGCACCGCGACGCCCGCATCGGCTTCGTCGCGCACCGTGGACCAGAGCCGGCGGCGCGCATCATGGTCTAGCCCGGTGGTCGGTTCGTCAAGGACGAGCAGGTCGGGCTTGCCGCAGATCGCGAGCGCATAGAGCAGGCGGCGGGCCTGCCCGCCCGAAAGCGCACTGGCGCGGCGCGTTTCGAGACCGTCGAGTCCCGCGAGCGCGATCGTATCCCCGACCTCACGCGGGCGTCGATAATAGCCCGCTTGCAGCGTGATCAGCTCCCGTACGCTCAGCACGTCCGGCAACCCCGCGCTCTGCAACATTACCCCCATCCGCGCGCGCGCCGCCGGACGGCTCGGATCGATCCCGAACAGCATGGCCTGGCCGGCATCGGCTTTCAGCCGGCCGGTGAGGATGCCGACGCTGGTGGTCTTGCCGGCGCCGTTCGGCCCCAGCAAGGCCGTCACTTCGCCGGCGTGCAGATCGAGCGAAAGGCCGTCGAGCACTGCGCGCCCGTCATAGCGCTTCGTCACCGCGCGCAATCGCGCGACCGCCGCCAAGTCTCCGCTTTCCATCGTCCGTCTCCTCTAAGATGCAGCGGTAGTGCAGCAGCGGTCGCAGCCCTGGCAGTGTTGCGCGTCATGCTGGCGAGATGACACATGTCACCTCGCAACCGGCCAGGGACGACCGACCTATAGCGCCGCGAGGAAGCGCTTGCTCGCCGCCCAAGCCTCGGCGCGCGCCTTGATCGTGCCTTCCGCTGTTCCGCCGAAATCGATCGAGAAGGTCGTGCCGGGGATCTGAAGCTTGGTCATCGCCGGGCCGGTGCCCATCAGCAAATGGCTGGCATCGGCATAGTGGAGGTTCTGCATTGTTGCCCGGCCTGATCGCTTCCCAAGGCGCGCGGCGGCCTCATCGGCATAGACGTCAGAAGGCCATAGCGCATCGGCGGTGCTCGACTGTAGCAGGACGGCCCCGCGAATGCGCTCGACGGGAATGCGCGCAGGCTCGGATGCAGGCGCGCGCAGGAACGCCTCGCGCATCGAGGTGCCGGGTGTGAAGCTCATCTGGCGAAAGGCGAGGGGACGGCCGCCGAGCGTCCACGCAGGCTTGACCGGCGCGTTCGCCACTCTGGGTGCGCTGGCGGCCGGTATCCCGCCCCACACCCAGTCACTTGGCGAGTAAGCGATCACGCCCGCCAGATCGGGACGCAGCGACCCGAGCAGCAACGCAAGCTCGCCGCCGCGCGACAGGCCCATGACGACGATGCGCGTAGGATCGACCTCGGGGCGCCGCTTGAGCCAGTCGATCGCGCCGAAGAAATATTCAAGCGGGATTTGCTCGAGGCTCGCGGGCACGCCCTCGGGTTGTGCGCGCCAGTCCTTGAAATAGGCTAGCGCCAGCACCGGATAACCGGCTTGTGCGAGGTCGTCCGCATCGCGCGCCGATGGCAGGCCGCCGTCGGACCCGTTGAGCATGATGACGGTCGTGCGGCGTTGGGCATCCGGGAGCGCGTGGAGGCGCCCCACCAGCCCCGCCTCCCGCACGTCCGAGCGTATGACCGCCTGTTGGGCGAAGGATGGCATCGGCATGCCGGTGATCGCGCCGACAGTGGCGGCGGCAAACCCGGCCTTGAGGAAGCGGCGGCGGTCGAGCATCGGATTTCCTTCAGCAATCTCTGAGATTGATTTCTGAAGCGCCTACGCCCGGCTGAGTAGTGACGAATGTCATGGAAGTTCTGTTATGATGTCACTGGTTAGACGGTAGAGGGGCTGACACATACCCGAGCTTCCCACGATCTCCTCATCCTGCTGCCTTGCCCTCGGCAAGCCGAAGACCAGCGGGTGGCGCCGGACCGCTTAAGCTGGCTACTGTTGGGTCCACGTCCCGGGGGCAGCTTACACGGTCGCAAGGAGGGCGCGGCATTGCACTAGATCGCGGAGCCTGTCGCCCGTGCGTTCGCCATTTCGAATGAGCGCGATCGAGGTGAAGCTCTTCGTCGAGAAGTAGTCGCCGAAATATGGGACGCGATCAGCCAACTTCGTGAGCTTGCGAGCTCACGGCAACTGGCAATCTCCTGACGTGATCGCAAAATTGCGATCCGCAGCATTATGAACGGGCGTCTGAAGTTGGAAGGACGGCGGAACGCTCTGAGTGTCGCCTATTGGGTCTCGTCGGACGCCTAAGGGGTGCCAGCCGTGCCTCTTCACTAGGTCATCGTTCTTTGCCGCAAGTGCGCGCTGTGTCGCTCGCCGGCGGCGATCGAATGAGGCCATACTCAAATGCGTGAAGCCTCAATCCTTTCGAAATGCCTCAGGATCGATGCCGTGTCGTTCGAGCTTGTCGTACAAGGTTCGTCGCGAGGTTTTGAGCAGGCCCAGCGCCTTGACTACGTTCCCGCCAGTCGCGGTCAGCGCGTCAATGATGATGCTTGCCTCGAACGTCGCCACGCGCGCGCGCAGATCGATCGGCTCTGACGAAACGCCACTTTGCGCTGAATTACACACCGCGAAGGCAAAGTTGCGCAGCTCGCGCACGTTGCCCGGCCAGTCGTGCGCCAGAAGGTGACGCCGATCCTGGTCAGTCATCGCGTATGGCGGCAGCCCTAGCTGCTCGCGCGCTTGATCAACGAAAACTGCAAACAGCATTAGCTGGTCCTGCTCACGCTCGCGTAACGGCGGGGGGCGGAGGCATGTCGCGGCAAGGCGGTGGTAGAGGTCGGCGCGGAATCGACCGTCGCGCACCGCACTCGAGAGGTCGCTGGCCGTAGCAACAAGGCGCAGATTGACCGCCTCGGCACGGACCGCGCCGACCGGTTGCACCTCGCGGTCCTCGATCACGCGCAGTAACCGCGCCTGCAGCGGGAGTGGCAATGCATCGATCGCGTCAAGCAGCAGCGTGCCGCCACTCGACGCGACGATCTGCCCAACGCGTGCGAGACGGGTGTGTGGGACGCTGTCCGCGGCGTGGCCGAACAGTTCGATCGCGGCCTGTTCGTCGGAGAGAGCCTCGCACGGTACAACGATCAGAGAACGCGCACAGCGGGACGACCCGCGGTGGAGCATCGTCGCGATAAGATCTTTTCCCGTGCCGGGTTCGCCCTCGATCAAGACGTCCATATCGGTGTCGGCAAATTGTCGGACCTGTTCCCGTAGCCGGGCCATCGCTCCACTCTCGTCGAGTAGCGGGCCAGCCGCCTCGCTGATCGCGGCGGCGGCGCGCAACCGGCGGTTCTCGATCAACAGTCCGCGACGTTCGAGCGCGCGGGTGACAGTGAGCGCGAGGTGATCCGCGGCGAACGGCTTAGTCAGGAAATCGAACGCGCCATCTTTAAGCGCCGCGACCGCCATCGGCACGTCGCCGTGGCCAGTGACCAGGATCACCGGCAGGTCGGGATCCCGCGCGCGAACTTGGGCAAGTAGCTGCAGGCCGTCCATCCGCGGCATGCGAATGTCAGAGACGATTACACCGTCGAAATTAGGCGGGATCGCTGTTAGCGCCGCTTCCGCACCTGAGAAGGCGCGCACCGCGAACCCAGCAAGTTCCAGCGCCTGCACGGTCGCTTGGCGCAATGTGTCGTCGTCTTCGACGAACAGGACGGTCTGCCCGGTCATGCGCGCTGTAGCGTCATGACGAACGCCGCTCCCGCTTCGCTGTCGACGAGGATGAGATCGCCGCCAAATTCACGCGCGATGGTCTGTGCGATGGCCAGGCCCAGCCCGAGCCCGTCGGCCTTCGACGACACGAATGGTGAGAACAATGTGTCGGTAAGGACTGGATCAATCCCGCCGCCATTGTCCGACACGCGAACCTGCACCATTTCGCCGATCGTTGCGGCGATCGTAATGCGGCCGTCAGGTCGATTGGCCAACGAGTCGAGCGCGTTGGTGACGAGATTAACCAATATCTGCTCGATGCGGATGCGATCCCCGACGATGCGCACACCGCGCTGTTCGGCGCTGACGCGGCTGTCAAGCGCGCGCCGCGCGGGTGCACCTATCAGCAGCATCAAGCCGTCGAGTACCGCGCCGAGCTCCGTCGTGCCAGTCGCCGGAGCCTTGCGGCGAGCAAAAGCACGTAGTTCGGCAGTGATCGCGCCGATGCGCTCGGTTAGGCCGACTATATGCGCCAAATTCTCTCGTGCGGTCTCGATCCGCCCGCGGTCGAGCAGCACGCCACCATTTTCGGCGAGGGTGCGTATTGCGGCGACCGGCTGGTTGATTTCGTGCGCAACCCCGGCAGTGATCTGTCCGATTGACCCAAGCCGGTTGGCCTGTGCCAGTTCCTCGCGTGCCTCGCGGTAGCGCAGATCGGCAGCCAGGCGATCCTCCGATAGGATGGTGAGTTCGCTATTGGCCGCGCTCAGTTCGGCGGTCCGTCGTACGACCTCAAGTTCCAATGCTTCCCGGCCGACACGCTGCAACCGTCGCGTCTCGGCAGCACGGATCGCCAGGCCGCCGGCGCTTCCAACGACCAGCAATGTCCCCAACGCCCACAGCAGCGCACGCGATCGCGCCGCGACCAGTGCCGGTTCAAGCGGCGACAGATGCAGCAGCCGCCCGCCGGCCACCGGTGCTGGCAACGTGGCGACGCGGTACCGAGCGTCGTCTACCACCGCCTCCGCACCGTCAAACGCGATTGGTGCGGCGGCGGGCGGGGAATGGCCAAACTGCAGGGTCCGACGCGTTTCGGCAAGTGTCGCGGCGTCGAGAGGGTGGGTTGTGCGGAAGCGCCATGCAGGTACGCCGGTGACCAGCACCACGCCGTGCGCGTCAGTAACCAGGCTTATTCCCGCCGCACGTCGCCAAGTCGCCTCGACGCGATCGAACTCGACCTTGACGACGACCACGCCGAGCACATGGCGGCCAGCATCGACCCGCCGTGCGAGATACAGGCCGGGGCGGCCGCTGACCGTACCGAGCGCGAATAGTTCCGATGCACCATTGCGCATAGCTTCTGCGAAATAGGGGCGGAAAGCGTAATTCTGGCCAACGAAGCTAGTCGGCAGCCGCCAGTTGCTTGCCGCCACGGCGCGGCCGCCGCGATCGAGCGCGTAGATCGCCGCCGCGTCGGTGCGCCGAGCGAACAATTCCAGTGTGTTATTTAGCCGAGTGGCCGCCGCAGCGTCATTGCCCAGCGCTTGCGCCACATCAGGATAATCGACGAGCACCAGCGGCAGCAGGCGGAACTTCTGCAATTCGCTCGTCAGCAGCCCGACATGCCCCTGCGCCAACGACAGTGCGGACTCGTCCGCCGCAGTGCGCGCCTGCCCCGATGCCCAGCGAATGCCGAGCAGCGCCAGGGTCAGCCCGAGCAAGGTGAGGCACAGGAGCGGCCAGACGAGTTTGCGGGTCATCATCTGTGCGGAATATCGCACATAATGCGCCCAGTGTCGGTGGCGGAAATGGCGCACGCATCAGTCAACTTGACAACTCACCGATCTATTATTGTTGATTCACAGCTAGATAAAAGAAGCCGACCTGAATCTGGCCTTGCCCCTCCCGACCTCGATACAACGGCACGAACAAGCCCTGCATACAAGGGCGTGAGAGGTTTCATGAAGGTCACCGCTGCCCCATTGCCTCCGGGCAAACCAATCCCGCTATGGCGGCATCTGTACGTGCAGGTGCTCTTCGCGATCGTCGCCGGAGTAGTGCTTGGCCATTTCTGGCCTACGACCGGCGAGGCACTAAAGCCGCTCGGCGACGGCTTCATCAAGCTGGTTAAGATGGTCATCGCACCGGTGATCTTCCTGACCGTTGTCACGGGGATCGCCGGGATGCGCGAGCTTGCCGCGGTCGGGCGCGTCGCGGGCAAGGCGTTCGCCTATTTCCTGTTCTTCTCGACGCTCGCGCTGATCGTCGGGCTGATCGTGGCCAATGTCGTGCAGCCTGGCGCAGGGATGAATGTCGATCCGGGGACGCTGGATGCCGGCGCCATCGCTGATTACGCTCACAAAGCTCAGGAGAGCACGCTGACGGGTTTCCTGATGTCGGTAATCCCGACGACGATGGTTTCAGCGCTGACCGACGGATCGATCCTGCAGACCCTGTTCGTTGCGATTCTCTTCGGTGTGTCGCTGAGCTTGGTCGGCAAGCCAGCCGAACCGATATTCGAACTGCTCGAGCGATTGACGCTCGTCGTGTTCCGCCTTGTCGGTATCCTGATGAAGGCGGCGCCGATCGGCGCGTTCGGCGCGATGGCATTCACAGTCGGCAAATACGGCGTCGGTACGCTGGTCAATCTCGGTGCCCTGGTCGCGACCTTTTATCTCACCTCGTTGATCTTCGTGCTTGGCGTGCTCGGCACGGTGGCTTGGTTACATGGTTTCTCTATCTTCAAGCTGATCGCTTACCTAAAGGCTGAACTGCTTTTGGTGCTCGGCACTTCCTCGTCCGAAGCGGCGTTGCCGAGCCTGATCGGAAAGCTCGAGCGAGCGGGCTGCGACAAGGGTGTGGTCGGGCTCGTCGTGCCGACCGGTTATTCGTTCAACCTGGACGGCACAAATATATACATGACGCTCGCCGCCCTGTTCATCGCGCAGGCAACCGGCATCGAACTAAGCTGGGGCCAACAGGCAGCGCTGCTTGGCGTGGCAATGCTATCGTCTAAGGGAGCCGCCGGGGTCACCGGTGCGGGGTTCATTACGCTCGCCGCGACGCTGTCGATCGTGCCCTCGGTCCCGGTCGCGGGCATGGCACTGATCCTCGGCGTAGACCGCTTCATGAGCGAATGTCGCAGCCTCACCAACTTCATCGGCAATGCAGTCGCGACGATCGTCGTCGCGCGCTGGGAAGGCAAACTAGACCGAACGCGCCTCGACGAGGTGCTCAACCACCGCGCCGCTTCTGACGACCGACCAATCGATGAAGACGACGCACACATGACGGTGAACCCGGCCTGAGAGCCTGGACGCCTACTTTTTAGGGGATTGTGAATGAAGAAAATTGCACTGGGCGCAAGCTGCGCCATAGCGGCCCTGATCGCCGCTCAAGCTTCGGCACAGACCGCAGCGCCTGCACCGGCACAGAGTGAGAGTGTGCCGGGGATCGAGGCATCGACCCAAGCCGATGCCAGCAGCGAGCCGGCCCAACAGGACATTGTTGTGGTCGGATCACAGATCAAGGGCAGCAGCGTATCTGCGGCGCTCCCGGTCACGGTGATCGACGCCAACCAGATCGACGCGACCGGCGCAGTATCGGGCGACGACCTGTTCCGCTCGATCCCGCAAGCAGGAGACGTGACATTTAACGAATCCAACAACGCGCAAACCTCAAACGCCGCGCGAGGTGACGTCAACTCGATCAATCTCCGCAATCTCGGCATCGGCAACACGCTGGTGCTTTTGAACGGCCGCCGGCTCGTACAGCATCCGACATCTCAGGCAGGCGACGGCAATGTGCCGGTACTCGGGTACAACAGCAACGCCTTGCCTGTTGCAGGCATCGAGCGGCTCGAGATCCTGCGTGACGGGGCGGCCGCTATTTATGGCGCCGACGCTGTGGCAGGCGTGGTCAACACCGTCACTAAATCCAATTACGACGGCGGGCAGATCGACTTCCGCTATGGCGGCGCGGAAGGCACGCATCGCCGCGAATTTCAGGCGACCGGTCTGCTCGGCACCGACTTCGCTGAAGGGCGCGGCAACGTCTCCCTATACCTGGATTATACGCGCCGCACCGCGCAGCTCGCCGAGGACCAGGATTACACCGCCAGCGACAATCTGCTGCAATACTTTGCCAACGATCCGCGCTTCGCCGGTAACCTCACCGCGGATGGCCGTGCGACACAAAGCCCGTGGGCCAATTTCGCGATTGTCGGCGGACCCGGCACGATCCGCCGGGGCAACACCGCCGTGACCTCTTCGGCCGGCGCGTTCCATACCCAGTCGATCCTCAACCCCGGCTGCATACAGACGTTAAACGCCGACACCTGCCTTGGGACAGGGGCGCGCGCAACCGGGACGACGTTGCGGTCGGAGCGGTTCGACACGCGGCTGGGGACCACAGTCACTCCGCGCATCAACCGTTACAACACTTTCCTGTCCGCCCATTACGATGTGTCGGACAGCTTCACGCTCTACACCGAATTGGGTTACTACCGGGCCGACACAACGCGTATCCAGCCGCCGACGATCAATCTAAACAGCATTGTCGTGCCCACGACCAACTACTGGAACCCGTTCGGTGCGACGACGATCAACGGCGTCGCCAACCCCAACCGGATCGCTGGCCTGACCAACGTTCCCGCCGCTGGTCTGCCCGTACGTCTCTCTACCTACCGCTTCGTCGATGTCGGCAAGCAGGTGGTGAAGGTCGATAACTGGCAGTCCCGCTTCCTCGCCGGTGCGCGGGGCAAGCTAGCCGGGTTCGATTTCGACACTGCCCTACTTTATTCCGAAGCGCAGGCGACCGACCGTTCGAACGCGATCGACATGACCAAACTACAGGCCAATCTGGCGCTGTCGACGCCCGATGCCTACAACCCGTTCAGTGGCGGCTGTTCGGCGACGCCAAGCTTGAACGACTGCTCGCCGGCCTCTCAGGCGACGATCGACTCGTTCACCTTTGATCTCGTGCGCCGTTCGAAGACCACGCTGGGTCTCGCTGATTTCAAGCTGTCCAAGGCTGATCTTTTTTCGCTACCCGGCGGCGATCTTGGCATCGCCTTCGGCATCGAGGGTCGACGCGAGACGCAGCAGGACATCCGCAGCGACAACGTCAACGGCACCAATCAGTTCGTTGACAGCGTGACCGGAGAGCGCAATCTGTCGAACACCGCAGCGGTAAGCCCGACGCCCTCTACCAGTGGCCGGCGTACCGTGTTCTCAGCCTTCGGCGAGCTTGCCGTGCCGGTAATCTCGCCCGAAATGAACATCCCCGGGATCCGCCGGATCGAGGTGCAGCTTGCCGGGCGCTACGAGCATTACAGTGATTTCGGCTCGATCGCGAAGCCCAAGATCGCCGCAGCATGGGATGTGATCGATGGCTTCCGCTTCCGCGGATCCTACTCGAAAGGCTTCCGCGCGCCGAACCTCGAACAGACCAACACGGTGCAATATTCGCGCTTGGGCTCGAATACCGATTTCGTTCGCTGCGAGGCCGATCTGCGCGCTGGGCGGATCACCAGCTTCGGCGCGTGCGGGCGTGCGACAAGTTACTCGATCTCCGTTTCAGGGAATCCTGACCTAAAACCGGAAAAGAGCACGAACTATACGTTCGGTGTCGTCGTGCAGCCAAACTTCATCGATCCCGCCTTTGGTCGCCTGACGCTGACCGCGGATTACTGGTCGATCCACCAAACCGGTATCGTCGGGCAGTTCGGGCCTCAGAACGCGCTGATCCTAGACTACCTGCTACGCCAGGGCGGATCGTCAAACCCCAACGTGGTGCGCGCCGCGGTTACGGCCGACGACACGCCGGTCTTTGCCGGCACGGGCCTCAATCCGGCGGGTGCCGTGACGCAGATCAACGACCAGTTCACCAACCTGCTGCCGCAGACCGTGACCGGGCTCGATCTCGCGCTGCTCTACAACGTGCGGACCGGCATCGGTAAGTTTGATGTGGCGCTGAACGCCGCGCACCTCATCAAGTTCAGCCGTGATACCCCGTCCGCAGTCCAAGCCTTGTTCGACGCGCGTGCTGCCGGGCAGATCAACACCGCGACACCACTGACTGACGCCAGCGACCTGATCGAGCAGCGCGGGCGCCCAAAGTGGCGTCTTTCCGGCTCGCTCACCTGGAGTCTCGAAGGCTTCCAGATCGGGAGCTTCGTCAACTACACCGCTGACGTTCAGGACACCTCGTTCCTGGACGTCAATGGCCGGCCTTACACGGTCGAGGGACAGGCTACCGTCAATCTGTATGCGCAATACCGCTTCAAGGGCGGGGTGCTTGACGACACGCGGTTCCGCATCGGCGCGCGCAACCTGTTCGACAAGGACCCGCCGATCACCGCGGATGGCTATCTCGGTTCGCTTTACGTGCCCTATGGCCGCTATCTGTACGCCAGCGTGAGCAAGAGGTTCTAACATGAAATACTGGTTCGCCACTCTCACTCTGCTCGCTGCCGTTCCGGTGGCGGGACAGGTTTCCCCGGTCCCGGTGCGCAGCAGCGCGCCGCGCACGATCCTGTTCATCGGCAACAGCTTCACGCAGGGAGCGCATTCGGCAGTGCGTAACTGGCGCGCGAACACTGTGACCGACCTCAACAATGCCGGCTATGGCGGCGTGCCGGCACTGTTCAAGCGGTTTACCGAAGAGGCCGGGCTGAACTGGAACGTCAGCCTGGAGACGCAAGGCGGCAAGTCGCTTGGCTTCCATTACGATGAGCGCCGTTCGCTGATTGATCGCGCTTGGGACGTTGTCGTGCTGCAGGAATTTAGCACACTCGATCGCGAACGACCGGGTGATCCCGGCCGCTACATAGCCGATATAGGGCGTATTGTGCCGATGCTACGCGCGCGCAACTCTAGGGTCGACGTGCAACTGATGGCAACATGGAGCCGCGCTGACCTCGCGTATCGGGGGCGTGGCGGTCCGTGGGGCAACCGCCCGATTGCCACGATGGCCGAGGATTTGCGAGCCGCTGCCGATCGCGCACGGGCCGCCGTGCCGGGCGTCCGCGGCGTGCTTCCGGTCGGCCAGGCGTGGAACCGCGCCTTTGCCAGCCGCGTCGCGGATCCCGATCCCTATGACGGCACCACGTTCGGCGAGATGAACCTTTGGGCGTACGACCAATATCACGCGAGTACGTACGGCTATTACCTTGAGGCGCTGGTCGTATTTGGGCGCATTGCCGGGATCGACCCGCGCACTTTGGGCAAGGACGAAACTGCCGCCGACGAGCTTGGCCTTTCTGGCGAAGAAGCGACCGCACTGCAGCGGATCGCTGCCGAACAACTCGCTGCCGAGCCTGGCTTTGAGCGCCGCTGACCATGTCGGTTTGGCACGACGATCCCACAATGAACGAATGTCTTATTTGGGAAGGTCCAGATTACGTTTGAGTGACCGGGTTTGGGTCATGACCGCCGACGCCGAGTCGCTGATGATGACCTGGCCTGTCTGGCAACAGAATGGCGGTCATTTGCGCAGACGGCGTGTCGGCAAAATCTAACCTGATCGCTTTCGGAAGTGATTGCTGATGTCGTCGACTGATCCGCTGCAGAGTTGGTCGGAAAATTTAGGCGTCACTTCGGCCCAGATCGCCGCGAAGGGCGAGCCATAATATCGTTGCTCGACCTGCCCAGCCTGCTGCTTCAGTCCCAGGCGAGCGATTGTGAAGTAGAGCGGCACGTCCTCTCTCGAGCGCCCATGGCTGGCTTCCCTTCACTCGGCGCGCGCTTGTGCCACAGGCTCAACAGCCGCCGCTTCGCGTCCTCTGGTGTCGCCGCACCCATCCGGCAGAACGAAGACAGCAGGGCGGCCTCCAAGTCGCCCCGCCGGGTCTCGAGCCGGTCGAGCAGAATCTCGGCTTCGACCGGAACGGTGCCGTCAAGGCGCGCGTAGATGTCACCGGTCTGCTGCGTCTAGCCGCGCGCCTGTCCAGGCTGGAGCATGTCGATCATATCGGCTCGATGCGACGCGAGTGCGCCCGGCGGCAGCGCAGCCGCCAGTCGCCACAGGTTGCGACCATTCTCGCTCGCCGAAAGATCGGACGTCTGGAGCGCGCGCAGGGCGGCGAAGATCCGGCCCGCAAGCGGAGCGATGACCTCGGGCCGGTTCGGGAGGTGGCTTAACCAGCCGTCCGGCTGATGCTGCGGCGGGTCGGCCAACATCCTTTCGAGGACGGCCATCTCCTTGCCGATTAGCTCGGCGTCGGCGGCTCGGGCGAGAGCTTCGACGAAGCCCACGTCCGATGCGACCAACGCAAGATCGTCCGATCGTGTGAGGCCCAGGGCGGTCGCGAGTATGCCTACGGTTGGATCTATGGAGAATGGCTTGCCGTTGACGATGCCACTGCAATGCACGTCCGCCCGATTGTCTATGCACATGCTGTAAGACACGGCCTCATGGCCGCGGATGAAGCCCGACTGGGCAATGCTGCGCCGAGAACTGTGAGCGCGACGCAGGTCGCCCGGTCGCTCGGCTACGGATATGAGCGCACGCGCGCGCTGCTCGAAGCTACTGACCGGATCCCAACGGGATCCAGACGCGGCGTAGCTTTCGCTATCAAGCCTGATGCGGTGCGGGTCATAGCTGCCCGCAACGCGTCCACCATGACGGTGAAGGCTGCAGCCATGGAGCCGTTGCCTCATCCGGTCGTCGATACAATGTCGCCAGAGCTCGGGTCCAAGTTCTGCTTTGCCATCGGTATGGCGTTGGAGCGTCGGACCCTCCCGTTCAAGTCATGGAAGGTTAGTTCAGAGGAAGAGGCAGTGGTTCGTTCGGCCGGGTGGCATGCATCACTATGCTGGCCGAATGGATTTGAGAATCTCCTGGATAGCCTGCTGGCCGAACGGACCAGCGAAGCACCGATCCGTGGACCTCGAGGAGGCCTGTATGGCGGCATCTCTGCATTCCTGGTTCAAGAGAAAGCGCCGGAGCTTGATGTTTACCGCGACATCCTCTTGGAGCATATTCGTCGCAACGCACCTGTGAGCCCGAAGACTAAGATCTTCGATCAGCAGGTGCAAAATGCCGAATGGATAAGCCTAGAGAATACTTCAAAGATCATTGGCTATGGGCAGGATATCATCATCTTGGTGCTCACAGAGCTTGGGCTGACGAGAAGGTCCTGTTCACCATCGGACAGGTATCGTGCTCACATGTTCTGCACCGCGGATCTAAAGCCTGTCTCCGATTTCCTCGGGAGAACGGAATCGGTGCAGGGCCTATCCGCGAAGTTGGGCTGCACCTTCCGCACGATCTACCAATTTGTGGCTACCGGGATATTGCCAGAGATGGTCCCTGGCATTTCGGAACGCCGCAAGCTGGTGTCAAAGCAGAGTGTGACTGAGATGGTAGACAATCTTGCCCGCCTCGATGAGGTACATTGGCAGCGCCGTGGTGCGCTGATCGATATCCGCGAACTGAGGTACATGACACGTATTAGCGAGGACCGGATATTCTCCGCGGTTGTGACCGGAGAGCTATTGCCCCGCGCCCGGAAATACGGATCTGATAGGTTCAGAGATGTGTTGTTTGATAGGAATTCGGTACCGCAAATCCTTGCTGATTTGTGCGGACGCCTGACCATTGCGCAGGCCACGAGGCAGTGCGGCTGGAAGAGGAACACGATTTCGGTAGCGAAGATTGCCGGACTGTTGGAATACGAAACCGGAAATCGGTTCTTGGAATGCGAGACCATTGAAATGCTAAGGGCTAGGTGCATTGACCTCAACGAGCTCGGAGCCGTCGCGCGAGGGCTGCGCCGTAAGGACGTCCGCGCGGCTCTGGATTCTGCCGGAATCAAACCTATGGTTCCAGAAGGTGCGGCAGTCTCATCGCTATGGTCTCGGCCCGAAGCCCTTGCAGTGATTCAGGCACATCTGGCCGCCTGATATTCGCAGATGATACTTACCCAGTCAGCCCGAGCCGGCGATGCCCCTGTGCTGATACCGTAAGCGCGCAGACAGTTCACCACCGTTGGCAATCACTGCATTTCGGCCGACCGCTTTCGACTCTTGGTACCCGCTCATATCGACCCCGCAGGGATTGGGAGGCCCCGTATCGTGGTCATGCAGGATCCTATGTAGCTGTGGTCGGAAAGCGCTTGGCCGCCGGGCGGCGCGATCAAGTCGCCTGTCCCTACTGGTCAATCCGGCCGCTAGCTGATCCAGGGCGATGATGCCGGGCATCCGCGGTGCCCCGCAGGTGAAGCGCTAGCCGACGCTCCCTTGGCTCGCGTCCCGTGGAAAGGAAGAATCCGACCAGGCAATCGGTTCTGATCGTCGAAGCCGTCCATCCAATTGGGTTGGGCCTACAGGCAACCTCTTTTCAGATTGCACGGAATTTGGGAGAAATGCGTTGGGCCTGTTTCAAACAATCAGTTTGTTGCAGAGCGAACGAGGGAGCAAGAACATGAAGGCAATGACGAGCGTTGCGATTGTTGCACTGATCGCCAGCGGGACGGCGGCATCCGGGCGCGTTCATCCCACTGCTGAGACCCGCAAGGCGATCGCCACCGCGCTAGCCGATCCGGCGCGGGCCGATCAAGCGGGTGACGACGCGCGGCGCAAGGCGGCCGACGTGCTGGAATTTTCAGGCGTCGGGCCAGGCGACCGGGTGGTCGATCTGATCCCCGGCCAAGGCTATTGGACGCGGATCTTCTCGGGGATCGTCGGCAAGCGCGGTCAGGTGATCGCGATGTGGCCGGCCGGCGCGACCGAACATGCCGACCAGGCGGCACCGGCCCTGTCGGCGCGCGGCTTGAGCAACGTGGTCGTCGACGTACAGACGTCCGGCCCGGCGAGCGTGGCCAAGCCGGTTGACCTGGTTTGGACCGTGCAGAACTATCATGACGTGAACAATGCGGGTGGCGAGGCGGCATTGGCGGCGTTCGATGCCGCGGCGTTCAAGATGCTCAAGCGCGGCGGCATCTACATGGTGATCGACCATGCCGACGCGCCTGGCAGCGGGCTTGCCGGCACCGCGGCCACGCACCGGATCGATCCCGCGGCGGTCAAGGCGCAGGTCATCAAGGCCGGCTTCACATTCATCGGGCAGACGGCGGTGCTCGCCAATCCGGCGGACGATCACAGCAAGAAGGTGTTCGATCCCGCGATCCGCGGGCATACCGATCAGTTCGTGTTCAAGTTTCGCAAGTGAGTTGCGGGAGTAGCCGCTCCAGATGCCGCTGATCCGCCGCTAGCCGATCAGCAGCATCGCGGCGGCCAGCGCGAGCAGAAAGGCGACCAAGGTCGCTGCCAGGATCACGAGCAAGGGCTTTGGCCCCGCCTCCAGCAGTTGCGACAGCGGCGAACGGATCGCGGTTGCCGTGACTGCCGCCGCGAGCAAGCCCCCGGCGACCTGCTCGGCACCTCGGGCGACGAGCACCGGGATCACGCCGAAGGAGTTGATCCCGGCGAGCACGAAGAATCCGACGACGAACCACGGAATGCCCGGGCCCTTCGTGCGTGTGCCGTCGCCGCGCAGGAACAGCGCGACGATCGCCAGTACCGGCGCGAGCAAGGCGACCCGCGTCAGCTTGACGATCGCGGCGATGCCGCCCGCTGCATCCGAATAGGAATAGCCCGCGCCCAGCGCCTGCGCGACGTCGTGGATTGCGGCACCCAGCAGGAAACCGGCCTTGAGGTCGTTCAGGTGCAGCGCGTGCGCGGCGATCGGGTAGAGGACCATGGCGAGTGCGCTGAGCGCCGAGATGCCGACCAGCACCATCGTCAGTTGCGCCTGGCTGACGCGCCGCTCGCCGAGCGTAGTGGCCAGCGCCATCGCCGCCGATGCGCCGCAGATCGCCACCGCGCCGCCCGCCAGCGTTCCAAAGGCGGTGTCGAAGCCGAAGCGCCGCGCGCCCAGGATGCCCGCGCCGATCGTCAGCGCAACGATCGTCAGCACGCAGAGCAAAGCGACCGGGCCGAGATCGACGATCTGCCCGAAGGTGATGCGCACGCCGACCAGCACGATCCCCCAACGCAGCAGCGACCGCGAGGCAAAGGCAAGGCCGGGGGTCAGCCGCATGTCCGCGCTGAGGAAGTTGAGCGCAAGCCCGATCAGCAATGCCATCAGCGTCAGCGGCGCGCCGTAATGATCGGAGATGAATGCCGCGGCGAGCGTGCCAGCGGCGACGATCGCCAGGCCGGGGAAGTGCGTCTGCCACGTCCCTTTGGGCGAGGGCTCGATATCGCCGTACAGGTCTGCGGCCATTGGCAGAGGTCGTTTCACTGTTGCCAATTCTACCCCCATCGTCACCGGACTTGTTCCGGGGTGACGGCCAGAGATTAGGCTGTAGCCGAGTGCGCTGGAGTATGACAACGTTATCGGAAAGCAAATGGGAGCGGAGATGATGGCGGGCCAGGCACAGGAGCGGCGACGGTGGATCATCGTCGCGTTGGTGTTCTTCGCGATCATGCTCAATTATGTCGATCGACAGATCCTGGCGTTGCTGAAGCCGACGCTGGAGGCGGAGTTTCGCTGGAGCGACGGCGATTACGCCAACATGATATCGGCTTTCCAATTCGCCGCCGCGGTGGCGTTTCTCGGCACTGGATGGTTCATCGACCGGGTGGGGCTGCGTCTGGGTTTCGCGCTCGGCGTCGGCATCTGGAGCCTGGCGGGGATGGCGCATGCGTTGGTCGGTACGGTCGGTGGGTTTGTCGCCTCGCGTGTCGTGCTTGGCGCGGCTGAATCGGTAGGAACCCCCGCCGCGGTCAAGACGGCTGCTACGTATTTCGGGCCCAAGGAGCGGTCGATGGCGCTCGGCATCGGCAACACCGCGCCCAATATCGGCGCGATCGTCACGCCGCTGGTGATACCGGCGCTGGCCGTCGCGTTCGGCTGGAAGGCGGCGTTCCTGGTCGCGGGCGGGCTCGGGCTCGTCTGGGTCGCGGTGTGGCTGGCGGTGAAGGTGGAGCCGGTCGCCGCCGATGCGGTGAAGCCGGCGCCGATCAAGTGGCTGAGCCTAGTGCGCGACCGCAAGACGCTGGCCATCGCGCTGGCCAAGGTCCTGTCCGATCAGGTGTGGTTCTTCATGCTCGCCTGGCTGCCCGATCTGTTCCACCGCATGTTCGGCCTGCCGCAGGGCACGGTGGGGCTGCCGGTCGCGCTCGTCTATGTCATGGCGGCCTGCGGCGCGCTGACCGGCGGCTGGCTGCCGACGCGGCTGATGGCGGTCGGATGGAGCGTCAACCGGGCGCGTAAATCGACCTTGCTGCTCTACGCCTTGCTGATCCTGCCGGTTACGCTGGTGCTGTTCGTGGACAGCGCATGGGTGGCGGCGTTGCTGCTCGGGCTCGGGCTGTTTGCGCATCAGGGGTTTTCCACCAACGTCTTCGCGCTCACCACCGACGTGTTTCCGGCGCGCGCGGTCGGCTCGACGATCGGGATCGCCGCATTTTGCGGCAATATGTGGTCGATCGTGCTGATCCAGCTCGCAGCGGTGTCGCTGGCGCATGGCTATGGTTATGGGCCGTTGCTGGCGATCTGTTCGTGCTCGTACCTGCTGGCCCTGGGCTGCGTGCAGTTGCTGATTCCGGTGATCGTACTGGTCGAGCAGGAGGAGGGTACTGCAATTGCCATGGCGCACTGAGCCGCCACACCGATCTCAGACCTTAGGACATGCTTGCGTCCGCCCCACAATTGCGCATCTTGCGCACCACCATATCCGAAGGAACCCCGGCCGTTGCGCTTTGCCCTTGCGATCCTGATCCTCGCCGCGACGCCGGCGGCCGCTCAGCAACCATCCACGCCGCCGGCCGACGCGCCGAGCCGCAGCTTCACCGGCAGCGACCTGTTCGGCCTGTCGATCGCCGCCGATCCGCAGATCAGCCCGGACGGGCGCTCGATCGTATATGTCCGGCGCACCGGCGACGTGATGACCGATCGGCTGCAATCGTCGCTATGGCTGATCGACGTGGCAAGCGGCCGGCAAACGCCGTTTGCCACCCAGGGTAGCAACCCGCGCTGGTCGCCGGATGGCACGCGGATCGCTTATTCGGCGTCCGACGGCGATCACGCGCAATTGTTCGTGCGCTGGATCGCCAGCGGGGCGAGCGCGCGCGTGACGAGTTTTCCGGGCGATCCGCAGGCGCTGGCCTGGTCGCCGGACGGCACCAAGCTCGCGTATATCGCCACCGTCGCTGGCGAGGCGACGAAGCTCGGCACCAGCCCGGCCAAGCCGGAGGGCGCGAAATGGGCCGAGCCGCTGACCGTCATCGACCGGGTCAATTACCGCAATGATGGCCCCGGCTATGTAAAGCCTGGTTACGATCACCTGTTCGTGGTCGCCGCGGATGGCGGTGGAGCACGGCAGCTGACATTCGGCAAGTTCGACGATGGCGGGCCGCTATCGTGGACGCCGGACGGGCGCGGCATCGTGTTCGCGGCGATCCGCTCGCCAGATGCCGACCGGCAGGTGATGAATTCGGACGTGATCGCGGTGGACGTGGCGAGCGGCGCACTTCGCACGCTTACCTCGCGTGACGGTCCGGATGCGCAGCCACGCGTGTCGCCGGACGGCGCGCGGATCGCCTGGCTCGGCTTCGACGACAAGCGTCGGAGCTATGAGAATACGCAATTGTATGTCGGCGACCGCGATGCGGCGGGTCCACGCTCGCTGACCGGCAACCTGGATCGCGCGATTGAGGACGCGCAATGGTCGGCCGATGGTCGCAGCCTGTATGCGAGCTATGACGATCACGGCCAGCGCCACGTTGGGCGGATCGGGATGGACGGGCGAATGACGCCGCTGATCGACAATGTCGCCGGCGGCGGGCTCGACCGGCCCTATACCGGTGGTGAGTTCACTGTCTCGCGTGGCGGCACGATCGCCTATACCGGCGGCGACGCGAATGCGCCGGCCGACGTGTGGGTGCTGGCAGGCGGACGCAGGCGGCGGTTGACAAATCTTAACGCCGTGCTGACCGAATCGAAGGCATTGGCGCAGGTGCGCAAGATCGCTGTCACCGCCCCCGATGGCAGAGCGATCGACGCTTGGCTGGCGGTGCCTCCGGGGCGCGCACCCGCACAGCGGCTGCCGCTGGTGCTGGAAATCCACGGCGGACCGAACAGTGCCTATGGGCCGGGCTTTTCGAGCGACGTGCAATTGTATGCCGCGGCAGGCTATGCCGTGCTGTGGACCAATCCGCGCGGCTCGACCTCTTACGGCGCCGAGTTCGCCAACCTGATCGACAAGAACTACCCCTCGGCCGACTATGACGACCTGATCGCCGCCGTCGATGCGACGATCGCCGACGGTACCGCGGACCCCGACAATCTGTTCGTCACTGGCGGCTCGGGCGGCGGCGTGCTGACCGCATGGATCGTCGGCAAAACCAACCGCTTCAAGGCGGCGGCGACACAGAAGCCGGTGATCAATTGGGTAAGCGAGGCGCTGACGATGGACAATACGCTGTTCACGTCACGCTATTGGTTCGCCAAGCTGCCGTGGGAAGACCCAATGAGCTATTGGCAGCGCTCGCCGCTAAGCCTGGTCGGCAACGTCAAGACGCCGACCCTCGTCGTGGTCGGCAGCGACGATTACCGCACGCCGGTAAGCGAATCCGAGCAGTATTACGCCGCGCTGCAGATTGCCGGCGTGCCGACGGCGTTGGTGAAGGTGCCCGGCGCGAGCCATGGCGGCCTCGCGGCGCGCCCGTCGCAGTCGGCGGCCAAGGCATCAGCAATCATCGCCTGGTTCGATCGCTATCGGACGCGGCGGTAGGCGGATCAAGCGGCGAGCGTCTTGCGGCGATATACTCTGGCGGTTCCCCGGCGCTGACCGGGGCCCACTTGCGTAGGTGGTCATGATCATGCGTAGCGCCAGTTACCTTCTCGCCCCTACTGGACCCCGGCTGCGCCGAGGAACTGTAAACGAGCGCCGCTGCTGGACGTCAGTACCGCGCACCCGTCGCTACCACCGCGATCGGAGAACGAGATGATGCTCGCAACCTTGGCACTGCTGCTCGTTTCGCCGCAACGGTGCACCGACATCAAGCGGGAATGCCGTGCCTGCACGGCGGCCAGCGGCAAGCAGCGCTGCTCGAACATCGGCATCGCCTGCCAGCCTGTCGCCCGCCTCTGCCATCCCAAGGATGCAAAAACGCCCGTGGGTAGGCCAAGAGCAGCAAAGCCCCGCGAGCGCTGACCAAACCGGAAACCCCGGCGTCGGGTTCTGTGGGTCCCACGGCTTCAACGATCATTGGACCCGTCTGCGCGGTCGATCGTTGCTGTTGCAGAGGAGACAGATGATGATCGACGAACCGCGCAAGGACGACGAGGACAGCGAAGCAGAAGCGATGGAAGAGGTACAAGAAGAAGCGGCGCATGAGCGCGAGGACGAAGGCGGCTACCAATAGCCGAACTGCCCGTTGCCCCCCGCGCATATTTATGCGCGGGGGCGGGTGGATCAGAAGTTCACGCGGCCGGTGATGCCGTAATAGCGATCGGCGTCGCGCGGGATGAGGTAGCGATAGCTGCCCCCAGGACCGCCGCTGGTGATCGCGCTGGCAAAGCTCTGGTCGAACAGGTTCTTGACCTGGAGGCTGACGCGGAAGCGATCGGCATTATCGACGATGCCGGCCGAGAGATCGACCAGACCATAGCTCTTGATCGTCGTCGCATCGCGGACAGCCGCCGACGCATCGAGCTGAGACAGCTGCTTTGACTGATAAGAGCCCTGCGCGCCGAGCGTTAAATCGACCACGCCGCCGGTGCGGATGCGGTAATCGGCGCCGAGCGAGCCCTTCCATTTGGGCGCATAGCCGAGCGTCGTACCATCGGGCACCACGCCGGTCACAACACCGTTGGTCGGCACCTTGAAGCGATCGATATGCGCATCGGTATAGGCCAGGCCACCACTGAACGAGAGATCGGGGACCGGGCGGAATACCAGATCGAGCTCGCCACCGCGTGTCGAGATTTCACCGGCATTGGTGAAGCGCGTGACGAGCACTCCGGCGACCAGATCAGGGTTGTTGGCCTGGAAATTATGATACTTGGCATAATAAGCGGCCAGGTTGAGCACGAGCTTGCCGCCGAAGAACGTGTTCTTGAGACCGACCTCGTAGGCGTCGGCGGTCTCCGGCTCGACCACGTTGGTGCCCGTGGCAGTCAGGTTGTAGAACACGTTGAACGCGGGCCCTTTATAGCCGCGTGAATAGGTCGCGTAGGCAACGGATTGCGGCGCCACGTCATATTGCAGTCCGGCCTTGCCCGACCAATTGCTGTTGGTGGTCTTGCCAGTGAATGGGCCGAAGCTCGGGTTGATGCCGGGACCAGCGAGCGTAGTCACGCGGTTGTGGAAGACGTCGAGTTGATCGCTGGTGTAGCGAAAACCGGCGATGGCACGGAAACGGTCCGTGAGGTTGAACGTCCCCTGACCGAAAAAGGCGAGGTTCTTGAACACCGAGCCGAACACGGCGGTTCCGGTCGGGCGTGTCACGGTAGCGCCGGTCGTCGAGCAGGGCGTCAGCACCGTCGGCGTTGGCGTCAGCGTGCAGACGACATCGTCACGTCGGAATGTGCGTTCGGTTTCGGCGCGCGAGTAGAAAGCACCGACGACATAGCTGAAGAACTGGTTCGACGGCGAGGTGAGACGTAGCTCCTGCGTAAAGGTATTCGATGTTTGCGGGCCAAAATCGTGCAGCTGGTTGAAGCCGACATAGGCCTGGGGCAGCCAGTCGCCGTCACGGATCTCCTCGTTGTCGTATTCGCGATACGAGCCAATATAGGTAACCGTCTGGGTGCCGAGGGTGGCGTCGGCCTGTAGCGACACGCCCCAGCTCGTCTCGTTGCTGCGGGTGACGAGATCCTGGTTGACGGTGCGCGACTTGTCGCCGCGGATGTCCGGTAGCACGCTGGCGGTGGCGTTGGTCGGCGTCGTGCCGATCACCTCGGCGCAGCAATCGTCCTTCGACTTGCGGTAGTCGGCGATCAGCGTGAAGGTCAGGTCCGGCGTCGGATCGGCCACGATCATGCCGCGTACGCCATAATGTTCGTAACCGTTCACCCGGTCGTTATCGTGCGCGATGTTGCGGATGTTGCCGTCGTAATTGCCGTAAAAGCCGGTGAAGCGGCTCTTCACATTTTCCCCGAGCGGCACATCCACCGCACCGCGCACGCGATATTCGTTGCCGTTTGTATAATAGCCGCCCTCCAGGAAGCCACCGAAATCGTTGCCCGGCCGCTTGGTGACGATGTTGATCACGCCGGCAGACGTGTTCTTGCCGAACAACGTGCCTTGCGGCCCGCGCAGCACTTCGATGCGGTCGATGTCGATCAGGTCGCTGAACGCCTCGCCCGCGCGGCTATAGACGACGCCGTCGACGACGGTGGAGATCGAAGGCTCGCCGGCGATCGAAAAGGTCGAGGTGCCGACACCGCGCAGGAACAGCGACTGGTTGATGGCGGTGCCGGATTTGCGGAAGTTCAAGGTCGGCACGAGATATTGCGCACCCTCGAGGTTCATCGCGCCCTTGGCGGCAAGCTGGTCGCCCGAGATGACCGAAATGGCGACCGGCACGTCCTGCAACCGTTCGCTACGCTTCTGCGCGGTGACGATGATGTCGCCGGTCGTGGCATCGTCCGTGTCGTTGGGCTCGGTGCCTGCGGATACGCCGGATTGATCGCTGACGACGCCGCCGACCGAATTGTCCTGCGCGTGGGCCGGCGCGGCAATCAGCGCGAGCGCCGCGACGCCAGTCAGGTAGAAGCTTTTCATCTATCGTCCTCCCTCAAATCCCATTCGAGCGATGGGTTATTCAGTTATGCCGGCTCTGACAGCGCAATCATGCTTGGCCGAGGCCAAGCGCGGCTTGTCAGAACCCCAATTCGCGCATCGTCACCACGCGGTGCTCGCGCGCGCTGATTTCCGCCGCGGTGCCGATCGCGACCGCCATCAAGCCGTCATGCGCAGTGACCTCGACCGGCCCTTGCCCGCGCACGGCGGCGTTGAACTTCTGGTGTTCGTAGAAGGTCGAGCCGTGATGGCTCCCCGCATTCAGCGCCGTCGCGTCGGTATGCACCACCCGGCGCGTGACCTTCTTGGGATTGCGGAAGCCGACGCGTGGCGCATGGACCAGCGCGCCTTCCGGGATCAGCACGTCAAGCCGTGCGTCCGAGCCGACCGCGGCGATTTCCTCCTGGTTCTCGGCGCCATCGGCGAACATCGACAGATCGAGCATCGCCCTCACCCCATTGGCGAAATCGACCACGGTGTAGCTGTTGTCGATGATGTCGGGCGTCTCGCCATCATAGCGTTCGTCGAGATGATTGACGTCCATCGCGCCCGAGCAATAGACGCGCACGGCCTCGCTCCGCACGATCAGCCGCATCAGATCGAAGAAATGACAGCATTTCTCGACCATCGTGCCACCGGTGTTGCGGCTGAAGCGGTTCCAGTCACCGACCTTCTCGAGGAACGGGAAGCGATGCTCGCGGATCGACAGCATCTGCAGCCGGCCAATGTCGCCATCATGGATCGCGCGGATGAACTCGGCGGCGGGCGGCATGTAGCGATATTCCATCGCCGTCCAGAACACGCGGTCACTCTGCCCGGCGCGATAGGCGACCCAGCGCGCATCCTCGATCGTCGTGGCCAATGGCTTTTCGCACAGAATGTGTAGCCCCGCGTCGAACAACGGCTCCAGCACCGTGCGGTGCGTATGATTGGGGCTGGCGACGATCACCGCATCGCACAGGCCGCTTGCCGCAAGCGCCGCGGCGCTGTCGAACGTCGCGACAGACCGGCCGAGCGCAGCCTGGCTGTGGTCGAGCGAGCTTTGCGTGGGATCCGCAAGCGCGGTCACCACGGCGCCGGGCGTGATGGCAAGGTTTGTGATATGTTCGATGCCCATCATGCCGGCACCGACCAATCCATAACGTACTTGCTCTACCACGCCTCTCGCCCTTATGTATGACAGCGATGTCTGACACCGATCTTAAGCCCGAAATGCGCCCGCTCGGCAAGAGCGGATTGCTCGTCTCACCAATAGCTTGGGGGATGTGGCGCTTTGCCGGCGTGCCGGTAGCGGAAGGACGCGCGCTGATCGAGGCAGCGTTCGATGCGGGAGTCACCCTGTTCGATACCGCCGACATTTACGGCTTCGATGGCGCTGGCGGATTCGGCGATGCCGAGGCGCTGTTGGGTCAGGTATTCGCCGAGTCGCCGGGCTTGCGCGAGCGCATGGTGCTGGCAACCAAGGGTGGCATCACCCCGCCCGTGCCGTACGATTCGAGTAGTTCGTATCTAGAGCAGGCACTGGACGCGTCGCTGCGCCGGATGCGCACCGATCATGTTGACCTGTACCAGATCCACCGCCCCGACATCCTGGCACACCCGCAGGAAGTCGCCGCCTGCCTCGAGAAGATGGTCGCCAGCGGCAAGGTGCGCGCCGTTGGCGTGTCGAACTACACGCTGGCGCAGACCAGGGCGCTGGCCAGCTATCTGACGATCCCGCTTGCCACCGCGCAGCCGGAATTCTCGCCGCTGGAGCTGGAGCCGATCACCAGCGGGCTGCTCGATCTGGCGATGGAGCGCGACATCGCCGTGCTCGCCTGGTCGCCGCTCGGCGGTGGGCGGATCGCGCAGCCGGGCACGCCGCAGGAACAGGCGGTCGCCGCCGCACTGGACATCAAGGCGGCAAGCAGCGGAGTCAGCCGGACGACTGCGGCCTATAGCTGGATCATGGCGCATCCGGCTCGGGTAATCCCGATCGTAGGCACGCAGAATGTCGGCCGCATCGCCGAGATCGCCCACGTGGCCGGCGTTCGGTGGACGCGCACCGAATGGTACGACGTGCTGGTTGCGGCGCGTGGGGAGAAACTGCCGTGACCAATCCTCCTTGCGAAGTCAGCTGGTTCTCCGCGCTGTGCGACGACGATTACGAGTTTCTGGGCGTTCCCGATGACAAGCTGAAATCCAGTTGGGCGCATTGCCGCGACATCGTGCTGCAGGCCGAAAGCGGCGGTTTCGACAATATCCTGCTGCCCTCGGGCTATGCGCTGGGCATCGACACCACCGCGTTTGCCGCGGCGATCGCACCGATGCTGCGGCGCATGGCGCTGCTGATGGCGGTGCGTGTCGGCGAAAGCTGGCCGCCGCAGCTCGCACGGCAGATCGCGACGATCGACCAGTTGCTCGGCGGGCGGCTGACGATCAACATCATTTCATCCGACCTGCCGGGCGAAACGCTGGGCTCGGCGCCGCGTTATGCGCGCACGGTCGAGGCGATGAACATCCTGAAGACGCTGCTGAACGGCGAGTCGCTCGACCATGACGGCGAATTCTGGAAGCTGAAGGTCGATCCGCCGCGGATCGGCATGATCGGCGGCAAGGCGCCGTTGCTGTATTTCGGTGGGCTGTCGCCGGATGCACGCGAGGCGGCCGCCAAGGGCGCGGACGTATTCCTGATGTGGCCCAATCGCCAGGAGACGGTGGCGGCGATCATCGCCGACATGACCGCGCGTGCCGCCGCGCATGGCCGCACGCTGAGATTTGGTTACCGGGCGCATGTCATCGTGCGCGACAGCGAGGCCGAGGCACGCACCGCCGCTGACCGGCTGCTCTCGAAGCTCGACGATGCCGAAGGTGCGGCGATCCGCGCCAAGTCGCTCGATTCGACCTCCGCCGGCGTGGCGGCACAGGCGGCGTTGCGCGAGAATGCCGCGGATGACGGCTATGCCGAGGCGAACCTGTGGACCGGCGTCGGCCGGGCGCGCTCCGGCTGCGGCGCGGCGATCGTCGGCGATCCGGATCAAGTGCTGGCCAAGATCAACGCTTACCGGGACATGGGAATCGAGGCGTTCATCCTGTCGGGCTATCCGCATGCCGCCGAGGCGGATCTGTTCGCCCGCCACGTGCTGCCGCACATCGACCATGCGCCGCTTACTCGTTGATCCAAACATTGCGGGTCGTGCCAAGTAGACGCTGAGCTTGTCGACGGCCGCCTAACGATGCGTGTCGTCCGATCCACCGTTTCGACAAGCTCAATGGCTACTCAGAACGAACCAGCGTGGTAGAACGAGGCATGACAACAATCGCACCAGACCGGCCGCCCATCGATCAGCCCCTCGTCGTTGGGATTGGCGGCACGATCGGCGGCACCTCCTCGACCGAGCGGGCGCTGCGGATCGCGCTCGATTCTGCCGGGCGCGAGGGCTTCCGCACGCGCATCTTCGGCGGGGCGGAGATGGGGCGACTGCCGCTCTACGATCCGCGCGCCGCGACGCGTACGCCCGAAGAGCGCGAGTTCGTCGATACCGTACGCCAGGCATCGGCGTTGATCATCGCCTCGCCCGGGTATCACGGCAGCATATCGGGTGTGGTCAAGAACGCGCTCGACCTGCTGGAGGAGACCGCGCGCGATACGGAGCGCCCCTATCTGGCCGACATGCCGGTCGGGCTGATCGCCACTGCCTATGGCTGGCAGGCGACCGGCAGCACGATCGCGGCGCTGCGCTCGATCGTCCATGCGCTGCGCGGCTGGCCGACGCCGTTTGCCGCGGCGATCAACACGCAGATCACCAAGTTCGACGATGAGGGCGGCGCAAGCGACCCGGCGGTGGTCGAGCAATTGTGCATGGTCGGCAAGCAGGTCGCGCGGTTCGCACCGCTGTCGATACACACCAATGGCTGACGCGCTCGACCAGTTGTGGGATCGCCGCCATGCGCTCGGGCTGATCGGGGTGGGCGCAGGTCTTGCGAGCGCGCCGGCCTGGGCACAGGCGCTGGTCGATCTTGGCCTGCCTGGGGGCAACGGCGCACGGCCGAGCACCAGCAATTTCCCCGGCAAGGGCAACATGATCCTGCAGCGCGGCCGCGCGCCGTTGCTGGAGACGCCAATGGACGCGCTGGACGGTCAGGTCTTCACGCCCAACGACCGCTTCTTCGTGCGCTGGCATTACAGCGATATTCCGACCGCGGTGGATGTGCGCACCTTTCGGCTGAACGTCGGCGGCGCGGTGCGGCGGCGCCTGAGCCTGTCGCTGGCCGAATTGCTGGCCATGCCGCGCATCGAGATCGCCGCGGTCAACCAGTGTTCGGGCAATTCGCGCGGCCTGTTCAGCCCGCGCGTGCCGGGCGCCCAATGGGGCAATGGCGCGATCGGCAACGCCAAGTGGGTCGGTGTGCGCTTGCGCGACGTGCTGGACCGGGCCGGTGTCGCACCGGGCGCCGTCGCGGTGAAGTTCGGCGGGCTGGACAAGCCGCCGCCTGGCGCACCTGCATTCGAGAAATCGCTCGCGCTGGATCATGCGCGCGGCGGCGAGGTGATGATCGCCTATCTGATGAACGGTGCGCAATTGCCGATGCTCAACGGCTTTCCGCTGCGCCTGATCGTGCCGGGCTGGTATTCGACCTATTGGGTGAAGGCGCTCGACCGGATCGAGGTGCTCAGCGCGCCGGATACCGGTTACTGGATGGAAAAGGCGTATCGCATTCCCGACACGCCCGGTGCGAACGTGCGGCCTGGCGCAAAGGATTTCCCGACCGTGCCGATCAACGGCATGGTGCCACGCGCCTTCTTCACCAACATCGCCAATGGCGCGAACGTGACGGCGCGGTCGCCTTTCTACATCCGCGGCCTGGCAATGGGTGGCACGAGCGGCGTGGCGCGGGTCGAGCTGTCGATGAACGGCGGACGTAGCTGGCACGCCGCGCCGCTTGGCCCCGATCAGGGGCGCTACGGCTTCCGACTATGGGAGGCGACGGTGCCGGGTGTCGCGCCGGGCCGGTACAAACTGGCGGTACGCTGCACGAACAGCACCGGCCAGACGCAGGTGGCGCAGGCGATCTGGAACCCGGCCGGCTTCATGCGCAACCCGATCGAGACGATCGCGGTGACCGCGGCATGAGCAAGCGGACGATCGCGCTGTCGGTGCTGGGGCTGATCGCGGTACTGGCAGTGGTTTGGGTCGTGCTGCTTCGTTCAGGTCCGACTGAGACCGCGGCGGCTGCGGGTGTATCCGGCGGCGGAGTTACGCTGGTGTCGGACCAGATCACGCTGCCTGAGGAAACCGCCGCGTTGCCGGCGGGTAGCGACCTTATCACCGCCAACTGCACCGCCTGCCATTCCGCCGAGATGATCGCCACGCAGCCGGTGTTGGGCGCGGAGCAGTGGCAGGCGACGATCGACAAGATGCGCACCGTCTACAAGGCACCGATCGCACCGAACGACGACAAGGCGCTGATCGCGGCGCTTACTGCCCTGCCCTCGCAGCGCGCGGCGGCACCAGCGGCGAGATAGAGCCGATCGCGTCTTGTGCGTGTCATGATCGTTCGGCACTCTCCGGATTATGAAACGCGCTCTTATCGGACTTTGCCTGCCACTGGTCGCGGCAGCCCAAACACCGCCGCCGATCATCGACATCGCGCCCCACGTGCGAAGCATCCCTAAGGCAGCGATGTCGCAGCGGTTGCTACTGACCTGGCGCCCGCAGGCGCAGTGCGACGGCGTGGCGCTCGAGGCCGCAGCGTTTCGCCAGCCGTCGGTAGGCATGATCTGGGGCGCGATGACCTCGCTGAAGCCGGTCGAGTATCGCTTCGACATCGGCGGCGATGGCCGCACCGTCGGTATCCGGCGCGACGGCGGCGACTATGTTCCATTCACCGACGATATCGGCCCGGCGCTGTCGGCGAGCCGCTTTGCCGCCGGCGCGCCGCGCACGGGCTGCACCGTACGGTTCGTGCCGCAACAGGCGCCGCTCGCCTCGGCGGCGCTCGACGATCTCGCCGCCTATTCGCTCGCGCCGACCGCGGGTGCATTGCCCAGGGAAGCCTGGGACCGCATCTATGCCGCCGGCACCTGCCTTCGTGCGCCGCGAGCGCGGCCGTTGACGCAGGTCTATCCGGACTTCGACAAGATCGAGGGCACACCGGGCGCCCGTGACTGGTCGATGGTCGGCTACGACACGGATGCCGCGGGGCGCCCGACCAACGTGCGGATCGTTTATGGCACGCACGATGCCGCACTGGACGCCGCGGCGGTGAAGGCACTACGCGAATCGCGTTATAGCGGTGGTGCCCGCGCCGGCTGCCTCTACCCGTATTGGCATGCTCCCGAGAAGCTCGTGGCACCGCCAATCCCGGACGAAGCCGGGTTTCGCTCGGCTCAGGCCACGTGCCCCGAAAAGCGCGACTGGGTGACGCCGCCGGTGCTGCGCTTCCCCGAGCCGTATCGTCGCCGATCGATCGAGGGCTGGGCGGTGGTCGCCTACGACATCGCCCCGTGGGGCGAGATCGGCAACGTTCGGGTGCTCGCAGCCGAGCCGTCGGACGATTTCGGCAAGCAGGCGATCCAGGTGATGCGCAGCGCCAAGGTCGCTCCGGCGGGCACGGGCGCGGTCGGCTGCACTGACCGGGTCAAATTCGTGATGGGCCCGGTCGGCGGCATGCAGAGCGATGAGGTCGAGGCGCCACCGCGGCCGTTCTGAGCCGATACGGAACGCTACCGCGTCGGCACCGGCTCTTCGCCCGAATAATCGTAAAAGCCGCGCCCGGTCTTGCGCCCGAACCAGCCGGCCTCGACATATTTGACGAGCAGCGGCGCGGGGCGGAACTTGGGATCGCCGGTGCCCTCGAACAGGACGCGCGTGATTTCCAGGCACGTGTCGAGCCCGATGAAATCGGCGAGCGTCAGCGGGCCCATCGGGTGATTGAGGCCGAGCTGACAGGCCAGATCGATGTCCGGGATCGTTGCCACGCCTTCGCCAAGCGCGAAGCACGCCTCGTTGACCATCGGCATCAGCACGCGGTTGACGATGAAGCCGGGCGCGTCGTTGGCGCGCACCACTTTCTTGCCCAGGCGATGGGCGTAATCCTCGACCAGGGTGACCGTCGCATCGGAAGTGGCGAGGCCGCGGATCAGCTCGATCAGTCCCATGACCGGCACCGGATTGAAGAAATGCACGCCGACGAAGCGCGCCGGATCCGGCGCGGCTTGCGCCAGCCGGGTGATCGGGATCGACGAGGTATTCGAGGCGAGCACCGCCTCCCCACCCAGCACCTTGCCGACCTCGGCGAAGATGGCGCGCTTGATCTCCTCGCGCTCGGTCGCGGCCTCGATGACGAGACCGCACGGCGCCATTGCCGCCACGCTGTCGACCGGCTCGATCAGCGCGAGCGCGGCGTCGCGCGCCGCGGCGTCGATCTTTTCCTTGGTGACCAGCCGCTCGAGCTGCTTGGCGATGCCGGCCTTGCCCGCCTCGGCACGCTCCTTGGAGATGTCGCTCAGCAGCACATGGTAGCCCGCTTGCGCAGTCACCTGAGCAATGCCGGCGCCCATCTGCCCTGCCCCGATCACGCCTATCGTCTGCATTCTCTGATCCTCTTCCGTACGACCGTGGGGTGGCCGCCTTATCGCGGCGTCAGATGGCGGACGTTGCCGCGGCGCGCAAGGCAGCGCGCTCGGCTTCGGTGAAGTCGGGTTCGACCGAGCGGCGCTCGGCGGCCGAGCGCGCCGCGGCTTCGAGCACGGACATGACCGCCAGCGCCTCGATCGGGTGCACCGGGTTCGTGCCCTCGCCACGCAGCGCGGCGGCAATGCCGGCGTAATAAAGCCGCTGATCGCCCGAGACGGCGGGCAACAGGCGTTCCCCGCCGTCGGCGTCGAAGGCGATCACGGGATCGTCATCCATGCCCCAGCCGGGCGCCCCCGGGCGCATGCCGGCGAGCAGTTGCTGTTCCTGGCCGTCGGGCTGCCGCTTGATCAGGCTGCCGCGGTCGCCATGGACGGTGAAGCGCGGCACGCCACCGGCAACCAGCATGCCGGCGTGCAGGATCACCCGGGCCTCGCCATAGTCGAGCACGACATGCGCCCAATCGTCGGACAGCGCGCCGCTGCGTTGCCGTGCGAGGTCGGCCTGGACACGATTGGGCAAGCCGAACAGCAGCAGCGCCTGATCGATCAGATGCGGACCAAGATCGAACCAGATGCCGCTGCCAGCGCCACCCGCCTCGCGCCAGCGATCGCGCACGATCGGGCGAAAACGGTCGAAATGCGATTCGAAGTGCGTGACAGTACCGGCCACGCCGTGCCGGATGGCGTCGGCAACGCTCAGGAAATCACTGTCCCAGCGCCGGTTGTGAAACACCGACAGCAAGCGGTCATGGCGTTCGGCGAGCGCGAGCAGTTCGCGTGCTTCGGCGAGGTCGAGCGTGAACGGCTTGTCGATCACGACGTGCTTGCCCGCCTTGAGGGCGGCGCGGGCAAGTGGGGCGTGGGTGTCGTTGGGCGCGGCGATGACGATCAGGTCGATCGCGTCGTCGGTTGCCGCAACGTCCGGATCGGCGGTGACCGCGACCCCTGGCACGTCGGCATGCACCTTGGCCGCATCGCGCGATGCCACCAACGTCAGCGCAAGACCAGGTTCCGCCGTCAGCAGCGGCGCGTGGAACGTCTTGCCGGCATAGCCGTAGCCAATCAGCGCAACGCGAGACAGATGGGTCATGCGCGGCAGATTATGGCGCGAGGCGCGGCGGCTGGGCTTCGGCGAGGATGACAGCGAAGAGGTCCTGCGGGTCGGTCCATTCGGCGATCGGGGTCCAGCCGCCGGCGCGGAGCAGCAGGCGGGCATCGCGGGGAGCGAATTTGTGGCTGTTCTCGGTGTGGATCGTCTCGCCAGCTTCCATGTCGAAGCTACGGCCGTCGATGGTGAAGGCAATGTCCTCGACCGCCTCCAGATGCATCTCGATCCGGGCGCGATCGTCGTTCCACAGCGCGCGGTGGCGGAAGCGGTCGAGCGGGATCGTGCCGCCGAGTTCGCGGTTGATACGCTCCAGCAGATTGAGGTTGAACGCGGCGGTGACGCCCTGCGCATCGTCATACGCCGCGGTCAGCACGCCGGTATCCTTGATCCGGTCCATGCCGATCAGCAGCATGGCGCCCTCGCCCAGCGAATTCTTCATCGCGCGCAGCAGATCGACCGAGGCGTGGGGGATCATGTTGCCGATCGTCGAGCCGGGGAAGAAACCGAGCTTGGGCAGGTCCGCCACCTGCGCCGGGAACGGCACGGGGCGAAGGAAATCGGCCTCGACCGGCAGCACCGGCAATCCCGGAAAAGCCGCCGCCAGCTCGGCCGACGAAGCGCGCAGGAAATCGCCCGATATGTCGATCGGCACATAAGCGGCGGGCGCGACGGCGCTGAGCAGGATCGGCGTCTTGGTCGAGGATCCCGAGCCGAATTCGACCACCGCGCGGCCGGGGCCGGCGAGCGCCGCCACTTCTGGGCTGCAATCGCGCAGGATCGCGGTCTCGGTGCGCGTCGGATAATATTCCGGCAGATCGGTGATCGCCTCGAACAGTTCCGAGCCGCGCCGATCGTAGAACCAGCGCGCCGGGATCGCGCGCGGCCGGAGCCCGAAGCCGCGCAGCACGTCGGCACGAAAGGCCGGATCGGCCAGCGACTGTTCGCCGTCCTCGATCTCGCGCTTCAACATGTCAGATATCCTTGACCAGCCGCACCCCGGTGAATTGCCAACGCTGGTGCGGGTAGAAGAAATTGCGGTAGCTGGCGCGGGCATGGCCGCGTGGCGTGGCGCAGGACCCGCCGCGTAGCACGCACTGCCCCGACATGAATTTGCCGTTATATTCGCCGACCGCACCCTCGACCGGCTTGAAGCCGGGATAGGGACGATAGGCGCTGCCGGTCCATTCCCACACATCGCCGAAAAAGGCCGGGCCGCTGGCGGCGGGGCGCGGCTCGACCGGTCCGGCGCCATCCAGCTGGTTGCCGCCAGCGGGATCGTAGGGTGTGGCGGCTGCCTCCCATTCCGCCTCTGTCGGCAAGCGCGCGCCGGCCCAGGCAGCATAGGCATCCGCCTCGTAGAAGCTGACATGCGTCACTGGTGCGGCGGGATCGATCGCGCGACGGCCGTCGAGCCCGAAGCGGGTCCATCCGCCCTCCTGCTGCTCCCAATAGAACGGCGCGGCGATGCCCTGCGCCTTAACCCAGGCCCAGCCATCCGCCAGCCAGAAGCGCGGATCGGCATAGCCGCCATCGGCGATAAACGCCGCCCATTCGCCGTTGGTGACGGTGCGGTCGGCAAGCGCGTGCGGGCTGAGCAAAGCCTGGTGTCGGGGGCCCTCGCAATCGAACGCAAAGCCGTCTCCGGCAAAGCCGATCTCGACCACGCCGGCGGCGCCTTCGATCCAGCCGATCGGCCCGGGCATCTCGACCGGCACTTTCCGCGCCGGCGTCCACACGGCGGGTTCGAGCGGGTTTTCCGACATCAGGTGCAGGATATCGGTGACGAGCAGTTCCTGATGCTGTTCCTCGTGATGGCAGCCGAGCGTCACGAGCTCGATCGCCGCCGCCGGCAGATCGGGCAACGCCGCCTGCACCGCCTCATCGACATGGCGGCGATAGGCCAGCACCTCGTCCAGCGTTGGCCGCGTGACCATGCCACGCCGCCCACGCGCGTGCCGCCGCCCCTCCGCCTCGTAATAGCTGTTGAAAAGGAACGGGAAACGTTCGTCGTGCAGCCGGTAGCCGGCAACGAAATCACGCAGGATGAAGGTTTCGAGGAACCAGGTGGTGTGCGCCAGATGCCATTTGGCCGGCGACGCATCCTCCATGGACTGGACCGTGGCATCGGCATCCGACAACGGGGCGACCAGCGCCACGCTCAGATCGCGCACCTTGGAAAGACGCTGGGACAGCGAGGCCGCATCAGCGGCACGACTCGGGTTCGTTCGCATTCCGTTCCACCTAGCCCAGAATGCGCCCAAACCCAACCTGGGTTAAATGTCTCGCGAGGCGCCAGGAACCCACAGAACGTCGCCACCCGCCTTTTGGTTCACGAAGCGCGCAGCGACAAACAGATAATCCGACAACCGATTGAGATAGGCAAGCGCCTGGCGGTTGATCGGCGTCTCTGCGGCCGCGGCCACCGCAGTGCGTTCCGCGCGCCTGGCGATCGCGCGCGCCAGATGCAGCGCGGCCGCACCGGCAGTGCCGGCGGGGAGGATGAAGCTGGTGAGCGGCGGCATGCCAGCGTTCAGCGCATCGATCTCATTTTCCAGCCGCGCCACCTGCGCGGCCACGATGCGCAAGCTCATCTCGGACGGGGTGAAATCGCCATTGGTGCTGGGCGTGGCGAGATCGGCACCAAGATCGAACAGATCGTTCTGGATGCGGGTGAGCGCGGCGACGAGATCGTTTTCGCCGAGCGCCACGATCGCCACGCCGAGCGCGCTGTTCGCTTCGTCGACATCGCCTATTGCCGCCATGCGCGGCGCCGACTTGGCGACACGCGAGCCATCGACCAGCCCGGTCGTGCCGTCATCACCGGTGCGCGTGTAGATCTTGTTGAGCTTGACCACGAAGCGGCGTTCAGCGCCCGCTGGCGAGGAAAAGGATCAGCACGACGATCAGGATCGCGATCGCCTGGAAGAAGATGCGGTATTGCATCATCTTGTTGGACTTGAGCGCCGCCGCGCTCGGGCCATCGCCGCCGTTCTTCACATCCTCGGTCGCACTGGCCAGGAACACGACGAGCCCGCGGACGAGCACGACGACGACCGCGATCATCGCGGCGACGAGCAGGATGGCTAGGAAAGTTGTCATGGCCGTAATCTAGGCATTCGGCAGGGCAAAGCCAATGGGCAGGCGGCCGGCGCGGAGATCGTCGGCGAGCATCTTTCCGTCCATGCCGCGGTCGCGCAATGACCCGAGCGTCGGCGCGCCGTTGCGCTTGGCCAGCCGCGTCCCGTCGGCGTCGGTCAGTAGCGCATGATGGCGGTAGACGGGCGTCGGCAGGCCGAGCAGGCGCTGCAGCAGCACATGGACATGCGTCGCTTCGCTGAGATCGGCACCGCGCACGACATGGCTGACCTGCTGGAAGGCATCGTCCACCACCACGGCGAGATGATAGCTGGCCGGCGCATCCTTGCGCGCCAGCACGACATCGCCGTGGCGTGAGGGATCGGCGCGCTGGGGCCCGGCGATCTCGTCTTGCCAGCCGAGCGGCCCGACAAGCGCCACCGCTTTCGCCATGTCGATCCTCCACGCAAACGGCGTGCCGTCCCGTTCGCCCAGGTTAAGCCTGCGGCAGGTGCCGGGATAGACCGGTGCCGCGCCGTGCGGCGCGGACAGGCTCTGTGCGATCTCGGCGCGGGTGCAGAAGCAGCGGTAGAGCAGCCCCTGCCCTTGCAAGCTGTCGAGCGCGGCCTGGTAGGCGTCGAGGCGTGTGGACTGGAACAGCGGGTCTCCGTGCCACGCAAGGCCAAGCCAGCGCAGGTCGTCGACGATGCCCTGCACATGCTCGGGCCGACTGCGCGTGCCGTCGATATCCTCGATGCGCAACAGGAACCGCCCGCCTGCGTCGCGTGCGCGGTCGTGCGACTGGATCGCGGAAAAGGCATGGCCGAGATGCAGCGCGCCGGTGGGGCTTGGGGCGAAGCGGGTGGTGATCGTCATGTGGGACTGTCGCCTCGCGAGCCTCTTTTGTTCGGGGCGGGAGTGTTTAAGCTAGACTTCACGACCAAGTCTCCATAAGCGCTACGCCGTTCCCCGGCGAAGGCCGGGGCCCAGTCGGAATGGCCGGCATAACGGCGCGCAGCCCCCGCCAACGAGCGTTCCGCCACTGGGCCCCGGCCTTCGCCGGGGAACACCATGCCATGCCAAGGACCTCTTTCTCTACGCCGCTCCAGCCGCACGGCGGGCGACGACCGACGTGCCCCTTGACCGTGCGTCATGTGCCGTGCTGTCATGCCTGTGTCATCCTGATCGGCAACAGCGCCGTCAAGGAAACAGCGGCGCGAAAGGGGGTTATGTACCATCCCGATCTGATCCGGCACCCGGACGGTTGCCCCGCTCTGGTGCTGAACGCCGATTATACGCCGCTCAGCTATTACCCGCTGTCGTTGTGGCCATGGCAGACCGCGATCAAGGCGGTGTTCCTCGACCGCGTGGATATCGTCGCCGAATATGAGCGTGAAGTGCGCAGCCCGACGCAGCGCGTGAAGCTGCCCTCGGTCATCGCGCTCAAATCTTATGTGCGGCCCTCCGCCTTCCCGGCCTTCACGCGCTTCAACGTGTTCCTGCGCGACACATTCAGCTGCCAATATTGCGGCAGCGGGCATGATCTGACGTTCGACCATATCATTCCGCGCGCGCAAGGCGGGCGGACGACGTGGGAGAATGTCGCCACCGCGTGCGCACCCTGCAATCTGAAGAAAGGCGGCCGCACGCCGCTCCAGGCACACATGCCGCTGCACATCGCCGCGATCCGCCCGACCAGCTGGCAGATGCAGGAACATGGCCGGCGATTTCCGCCCAATTACCTGCACGATACCTGGCACGATTGGCTGTACTGGGATGTCGAGCTTGAGGCCTGACCGTTCCGGAACGATTTCGCCGCGCCTGCCGTTCTCCCGCACAAAGGGAGTATTCATGACCGTCCGTATCGCCTTCGTCGTCGCCATCGCCTTGGGGCTGGCCGCCTGCAGCCAGAAGATCGCCGAGGAAGACGTCGACTTCACGCCGCCGACGAACCTGCCGCGGGCCGATTTTGAGAGCGGGTTGATCAAGCGCTTCCACCGGCTCGATCGCGATGGCGACGGCATCGTCAGGATCGCCGATCTCAAGCGCCGTCCCGAACGGCTGAAGCGCTATGACGCCAATAACGACGGAAAGCTGACGTTCGACGAGTTCAAGGCCGGCAGCATCGCGCGCTTCGACGCCACCGATACCAATCATGACGCAATCCTGAGCAGTGACGAGCGCGATGCCGCGGGATGGGGTCGCGATGCCGATGCCAGGCGGGCGGCGCACGACAATGAGACGGCGGAGTGACGCTGGCGGTTGACCTTGGCGATGCCGCAACGCAGCATGACACCATGGCCGACCTCCCCACGATCGCAAACAATCCCGATATCCGCTTCCTCGGCGCCCTGCTGGGTGATGTGATCCGCGCTTATGGCGGGGACACATTGTTCGAGCGGACCGAATATATCCGCGCCGCCTCGGTCGGGCGGCATCGCAGCATCAATGGCGATGGTAACGGTAGCGATGACGCGACGGAAACCGATCTCGGGCTCGACCGGTTGGATATCGACGAGACGCTCGATTTCGTCCGTGGCTTCATGCTGTTCTCGATGCTCGCCAACCTTGCCGAGGACCGCCAGGGCATCGCCGCCGAAGAGGGCGCCACGCTGGATGCCGCGCTGAAGCGCCTGGCGGCAGAGGGGATCGACCAGGAGGCGGTGGTCGGGCTGCTCGAACATGCATTGATCGCGCCGGTGCTGACCGCGCACCCGACCGAAGTGCGGCGCAAGTCGATGATCGACCATCGCAACCGTATCGCCGGGTTGCTGGCGATGAAGGATCGCGGCCTGACCGAAACGCCTGAGGGCGACCGCGTCGACGAGGCGATCCTGCGCCAGATTGCCTTGCTGTGGCAGACGCGCGTGCTGCGGCGCGAGAAATTGTACGTCGCCGACGAGGTGGAGACCGCGCTCAGCTATCTGCGCGACGTGTTCCTGCCGGCGCTGCCCGCTTTGTACCAGCGCTGGGACCGGGCGCTCGGCACGCGCGTGCCGAGCTTCCTGCGGCCCGGCAGCTGGATCGGCGGCGACCGCGACGGCAACCCGTTCGTGACCGCGGACAGCCTACGCGCGGCGCTCGCCAAGTCGAGCGCGGCGGTGCTGGTCTATTATCTGGATGCGGTGAATGCGCTGGGCGCCGAGTTGTCGATCTCGACCGATCTCGCCGCCGCCGACGCCGCGGTCCAGCAGCTGGCCGAGGCGAGCGGCGACAGCGCCGCGAGCCGCGCCGACGAACCGTATCGCCGCGCGCTGAGCGGCATCTATGCGCGGCTGGCGGCGACGCATGTCACGCTGACCGGCACGCCGGCGCCGCGGCCATCGGCGCTGAAGGGCGCGGCCTATGCCGATCCGCAGGCGTTTCGCGCCGATCTCGTGGCAATCGCGCATGGTCTCGCATCAGAAGATAAGGGCCCACTATCGACCGGTGGCGCATTAGGTCGGCTGATCCGCGCGGTGGAGACGTTTGGCTTCCATCTCGCCACGCTCGACCTGCGGCAGAACAGCGCGGTGCACGAGCGGGTGGTCGCCGAACTGTTCAAGGTCGCCGGGGTCGAGGACGATTATCTGGCGCTGGACGAAGCGGCGCGGGTCGCGCTGCTACGCGCCGAACTGTCGAGCGCACGGCCGTTGGCGAGCGGTTTTGCAGACTATTCGGAAGAGACGAGCGGCGAACTCGCCATCGTCCGCGCCGCGGCCGAGGCGCATGCGACCTATGGGCCCGGCTGCATCGTCAACTACATCGTCTCGATGGCGCAGTCGGTATCCGACCTGCTGGAGATCAACCTGCTGCTGAAGGAAGTCGGGCTGTACCGGCCTGGCCCCGTGCCGACTGCGGCGATCATGGCGATCCCGTTGTTCGAGACGATCGGCGATCTGGAAGCCGCGCCCGGGATCATGACCGACTGGTTCGCGCTGCCCGAGATCGCCGCGATCGCCACCGCGCGGGGCCACCAGGAAGTGATGATCGGCTATTCCGACAGCAACAAGGATGGCGGCTACCTGACCTCGACCTGGAGCCTGAGCGTCGCGTCCACCGCGCTAAAGCCGGTGTTCGAGCGCGCCGGCATCGGCATGCAGCTGTTCCATGGCCGTGGCGGCGCGGTCGGGCGCGGTGGCGGGTCGAGCTTCGCCGCGATCCGCGCGCAGCCGTTCGGCACGGTGCAGGGCCGCATCCGCATCACCGAACAGGGCGAGGTGATTGCGGGCAAATACGGCACGCGCGAAAGTGCGATGGCCAATCTGGAGGCGATGGCATCGGCGACGTTGCTCGCCAGCCTGGAGCCGGATCCCTTGTCCGCCGCCGACACCAAGCGCTTCGGCGCGGCGATGACGGCGCTGTCGGCGAATGCCTTCAAGGCCTATCGCGGGCTCGTCTATGACGACGATGCGCAGGGCTTCCGCACCTTCTTCCGCCAGATGACGCCGCTCACCGAGATCGCCAATCTCAAGATCGGCAGCCGCCCGGCGAGCCGCACCAAGAGCGACCGGATCGAGGATCTGCGCGCGATCCCGTGGGTGTTCAGCTGGGCGCAGGCACGCGTGATGCTGCCCGGCTGGTACGGCGTCGGGCAGGCGCTGGCCGAGTTCGAGGACAAGACGCTGCTCGCCGAGATGGCCGAGGGCTGGCCGTTCTTTGCCGCGAGCCTGGCCAATATGGAGCAGGTGATCGCCAAGTCCGACATGCGCATCGCCGCGCGTTATGCGGCGCTGGTCGAGGATGCGGGACTGCGCGACCATGTGTTCGGCCGGATCGAGGCCGGCTGGCATCAGGCGCATGACGGGCTGCTTGCCGCCACCGGCCAGTCGCGGCTGCTGGAGAAGCACCCGACACTCGACGCCTCGATCAGGCTGCGCCTGCCCTATATCGAGCCGCTCAACCTGCTGCAGATCGAATTGATCAAGCGCCGCCGTGCCGGCGAGCAGGACGAGCGCATCGGTGAGGGGATCCTGCTGTCGATCAACGCGATCGCCACCGCGTTGCGGAATTCGGGCTAACCTATTCCTCCCCGATACGGAGCATCGGGTCGGATCGTCCCCCGGACGATCCTTGACCATGCGGGGCATGGTCAACCCGATGCTGGGGACCATTCGCGTTCTTCACGCGCATGGCGGAGGGGGCCCGCCACGAGCGCTACGCTGCCGGCCCACTCCGTCCGTCAGCCTGCGGCTGCCACCTCCCCGTTCCGGGGAGGATCACGAGAGGAATTGTGCCGCCATTTCGGGGCGCACGCGCAGCAGGCGGCCGGTTGCCTTGTCGATCTGCGCCCAGGTGGTCACCGCCTGCACCTTCACCTTGCCGTCCGGGCCGATGAAGCGGACATGCCGGTCGAACCGGGCGCCCTTGGGCGGCTCGGGTACCCAGGTTTCGCCGACCACCGTCTCGCCGGCCGCCACGTTGCCGCGATAGTCGATCTCATGCCGGGTGATGACCCAGAAATAGGCTGCCTGATCCTCGGGCGAGGCGACCGCATACCAATGCGCAAGCGCAATGCGCTGCACCCACTGCACCCACACCGCATTGTTGACATGGCCGAGCTCGTCGATGTCCTCGGGCGCAGCGGTGATCGAGAGGGTAAAGCGGATCATGGGCGCTCAGTGCTCCTGCGTCCGCAGGAGCCCCGGGCCATAAAGGGCAGCGCCTGTGATCCTGGGCTCCTGCGTGCGCAGGAGCACGGCGGCGCTCAAGACTCGACCCCCAATTGCCACAGCACGAAGGCATGCTCCTCTGCCGCCTCGCGCAGGCTCTCGAACCGCCCCGACTTGCCGCCATGGCCAGCGCCCATATTGGTCTTGAGCAGCAGCACATTATCGTCGGTCTTGGTCGCGCGCAGCTTGGCCGCCCATTTCGCCGGCTCCCAATAGGTCACGCGCGGATCGTTGAGCCCGCCGCTGATGAACATGGGCGGGTAATCCTGCGCCGTCACCTGATCATACGGCGAATAAGAGCGGATCAGCTCGAACGCGGCCTTGTCCTCGATCGGATTACCCCATTCCGGCCATTCGCCCGGCGTCAGCGGCAGGTCGCCGTCGAGCATGGTGTTGAGCACGTCGACGAACGGCACGTCAGCGATCACCGCGCCCCATAGTTCGGGATCGGAATTGACCACCGCGCCCATCAATTCGCCACCCGCCGAACGCCCGGCAATCGCGATCTTGCCCGAGCTGGTCCAGCCGCCTTCGACCAGTCCCTTCGCCACATCGACGAAATCGTTGAACGTGTTGGCGCGCTTTTCCAGCTTGCCGTCGAGATACCATTGCTGCCCGAGATCGTCGCCGCCGCGGATATGCGCGATGGCATAGGCAAAGCCGCGATCGAGCAGCGATAGCCGCCCGGTCGAAAACCCCGGCGGGATGGCATAGCCGTACGCACCGTAAGCGTAGAGGAATAACGGCGCCGAGCCATCGCGCGGGAAATCCTTGGGGTAGACGATCGACACCGGCACCTCGGTGCCATCCCGCGCGGTGATCTTCAGCCGCTCGGTACGATATTTTTCCGCGTCATAGCCGGACGGGATTTCCTGCACTTTCAGCGTGGTCAGCGTACCGCTCGCGACGTCGTAATCATATTCGGTGCCCGGCGTGACCATCGATTCATAGCCGACGCGCAGGACTGCCATGTCATATTCGGGATTGTTGCCCAGGCCCGCGTCATAGCTCGCCTCGGGGAAGGCGATGCGCTGCGCCTCCAATGGCGTTTCGTAGCGCCGGATCTCGATCTGATCCAAGCCGTCCTCGCGCCCATCGACGATGAAGAAATCCTGGAAGCAGTCGATGCCGGTCATGTAGAAATGCGCCGACGGTGCGATCAGCTCGGTCCATTCTCCCGGCGTCGCGATCGGCGCCGTGCACAGGCGGAAGTTCGGGTCCACGTCGTTGGTGTGGATGAACAGCGTGCCGTCATGCTCGTCGACATCATATTCGCGTCCCGTCTTGCGCGCCGAGACCAGCAGCGGCGTGGCGAGCGGATTGTTGGCCGGCAGCAGATACACTTCGGTCGTGTCGTGCCCGCCGGTCGCCAGCACGATCCACCGCCGGTTGCTGGTCATGTCGACGCCGACCGAGAAGCTCGCATCCTCCTCGTAATAGATCACGACATCGTCGGCGACCGGCGTGCCCAGGCGGTGGAACTTGATCGTCCGCGTGCGCCAATGCTCGTCGGTCAGGCCATACAGCACGCCGCTGCCATCGGTCGTGAAGACGATATTGCCGATCGCCCCCTCGATCGAATCCGCGCCCCATTTGCCCGAGACGCCGTCGATTTCTTCGGCGAGCGGCGCGCCGTCCGCCAGCGACTTGAAGCGGATCGTGTAGCGCTCGGAGCCGTCCGCGTCGGTCGAATAAGCCATCAGCGTGCCGTCTTCGCTGAACACGATCGCGCCCAGGCGGAAATATTCCTTGCCTGCGGCCAGTGCCGGCTCGTCGAGGATCAATTCGTCCGGCCCGCCCGCGACGGGCCTCCGCCACCATTTGCGATATTGCCCGCCGGTCTCGAACGCGGTCCAGTACAGCCAGTCGCCATCCTTTTGCGGCACGGAGGAATCGTCCTCCTTGATGCGCGCCTTCATCTCTTCGTACAGCCGCTCGGTCAGCGGCTTGTGCGGCGCCATCACGCCTTCGAAATAGGCGTTCTCCGCTTCGAGATAGGCGAGCACTTGCGGGTCATCGACCTCGGGATAGTTGGGGTCCTTCAACCAGGCATAGGGATCTTTGATTGTCACGCCGTGCACGGTGAAGCTATGCGGGCGAGTCTCGGCGATAGGGGGAGTGAGTTCGGTCATAACGCCTCTTAGCGTGGACGGCGCGCTTGTCGAAGGGTCGGATCGACAGCCACGTCGTTACCCGCAACTTGTTCGACGGCTATCCCTTTCGAGCATAGATCGTCATTCCTGCGCAGGCGGGGATCCATAAACTCGGTCGTCAGAACTTAAGCCGCGAAGCAAGCGGTATGGATCCCCGCCTGCGCGGGGATGACGTGGTGGTACATGTCCGAGCGGTACAATCACCGACTTGTTCCGGGGTGACGAAGGAGGCTTATACCGCGCCGCGTTTTGCAAGCTGCTCACCTCAGGGCCATGGCGGCGGGCAATGCGACCCGCGAGAGCGTTGTCCTGCATGGTCGGTTTGTGCCAATCCCAGCGCACATCATTCGCCAGAGTATTCGCTCATGCCGCCTTATACCGATCGCCTTCACGCCCTCCGCGCCCAGCTGCAACAGGACGGCCTCGACGGTTTCGTCGTGCCGCTGACCGACGAGCACATGTCCGAATATGTCGGCGGCTATGCGCAGCGGCTTGCCTGGCTGACCGGTTTCCAGGGCTCGGCCGGTGCCGCGGCGGTGCTGGCGGACCAGGCCGCGGTGTTCACCGATGGGCGCTACACGCTGCAGGTGCGCCAGCAGGTCGACGGCGCGGATTGGTCGTACCAGCCGGTGCCGGCGGTCAGCATCACCGGCTGGCTGGCCGAGCATGCGCCGCAGGGCGGGCGGATCGGCTATGATCCGTGGCTGCACACCAGCGCCTGGGTGCGCGAGGCCGGTGCGGCGTTGAAGGCGAAAGGGGCGACGCTGGTGGCCGTGCAGCACAACCCGATCGACGCGATCTGGGCAAATCGCCCGCTGCCCTCTGACGCCAAGCTTGCCGTGCAGGACGATGTTCTGGCCGGCGCATCGTCGGCCGAGAAGCGCGGGCTGATCGCCGATTGGCTGGGCTCCACCCAAGCAGACGCTGTGGTGCTCACCGCGCTGGATTCGATCGCCTGGGCGCTCAACATTCGCGGTGGCGATGTCGCGCACACGCCGGTCGCGCTCGCTTATGCGATCGTCGATGCCGATGGCACCGCGCAATTGTTCGTCGCGCCCAACAAGGTCACCGATGCCGTGCGCCAGCATCTCGGCAATGCGGTGCGCGTGCGCGACCGGTCCGAGTTCGCCGATGCGCTGGGCGGCTATGCCGGCAAGCTGATCGCCGCCGATCCCGAACGCGCCGTGGCCGCGATCTTCGACCGCCTGTCGGCGGGCGGCGCGACGATCCTCACCGCGCGCGATCCGGTCGTGCTCGCCAAGGCGCTCAAGAACCCGGCCGAGATCGCCGGCCACCGTGCCGCCTCCGCACGCGACGGCGGCGCGCTGGCGCGGTTCCTGCGCTGGTGCGAAACGGCACTGCCCGAGGGCGGCCAGACCGAACTCTCCGCCGCCGCCAAGTTGCAGAAGCTGCGCGAGGCGACGGGCGTGCTGCTCGACACCTCGTTCGACACGATCTCCGCCACCGGCGCCAACGGCGCGTCCCCGCATTACCACGTCACCGAAGAGTCGAACGCGCCTATCGAAGCCGGGCAACTCTACCTCGTCGATTCGGGCGGCCAATATGCCGACGGCACGACCGACGTGACGCGGATCGTGCCGGTCGGCGAGCCGACCGCGGAAATGCGTGACCGCTTCACCCGCGTGCTCAAGGGTCACATCGCCATTGCCACCGCGATCTTCCCGCCCGGCACCAATGGCGGGCAGATCGATGCCTTTGCCAGGCGGCCGCTGTGGGAGGCAGGGCTGGATTACGCACATGGCACCGGCCACGGCGTCGGCGCGTATCTGTCGGTGCATGAAGGACCGCAGCGTATCGCCCAGCCCAATTATCCCGGCGGCGGCCCGTCCGAGCCCTTACGGGCCGGCATGATCATCTCCAACGAGCCTGGTTACTACAAGGCCGGCGAATACGGCATCCGCATCGAGAACCTCGTGCTGGTCGAGCCGCGCGCCTTTCCGCAGGGCGATGCCGACATGCTCGGCTTCGAGACGCTGACCTTCGCGCCGATCGAGCGCACACTGATCGTGGCGGAGATGCTGAGCGACTCGGAGGCCGCCTGGCTCGATGCCTATCACGCCAAGGTGGTGGACGTGCTCGGGCCACAGCTCGACCCCGCGGAGCAAGCCTGGCTGGCTGAGAAATGCGCCCCTATTCGCTAGGCGCATCCCCCTTGGGCGGCGCATCAGCAGCGCTGCGGCTCTGCGCCTTGCGCCGCTTCAGGTTCTCGCGCAGCGCCGCTGCTAGCCGCGCCGCTTTCTCTTCCTTGTCGTTCATCGCTCGCTTTGCCTTGACAATGTCGCCTCCAACGTCTCTTAGGCCGCTTCCGCTGCTGCCGTAAGGCTCTGGCGGAATGCTGCCGTAGCTCAGTGGTAGAGCGCATCCTTGGTAAGGCTGAGGTCGTGAGTTCAATCCTCACCGGCAGCACCAGTTTTTCAGCGACTTAGGAGTCGCTTGGTGAGAGCGGTGTGCCCGCGCTCTCATCTGTGCAATCACCGGTCAAGCACATGGCGCAAAACCATTTGGGGGCTAGACTCGATAGCATCAGGGGGGCGGATGCGGCTGGAGCAGCACGGTGTGGTTGCGAGCACCTTCGTCATATCCTGCACTTAATTTGACGAGGGATGTCGCGGCCGCGTTCGGCGGCGGCGGCACCTGCCGTGATGGTCGTCGAGCCAAACTTAGCACGGTCGGCGGCGCCCGCGGTATCTGCTCACAACCGCGCCGCTCAAAACGTGATCGGTTTCCCCGCTCGACAGACTCTCTAGGCTCAGGACTCGTTGATCAGAGCCAGAAGATGACAGTAGCTGCGAGCGCGATGGCGGAGATAAAGACCGTCGGGCATCGATCGTAGCGGGTGGCGACGCGGCGCCAGTCCTTCAGGCTGCCAAACATGATCTCGATGCGGCTTCGGCTTCGGTAGCGGCGCTTATCGTATGATGGGCACGTTCCGGGAGTTTCGGCCCGGAATGCAGGGCATTATGCCTTTTGCCTGAAGGGCGTCCCTGTACCAGTCTGCGTCGTAACCGCGGTCGGCAAGCATCCACTGCGCCTTGGGCAGATCGTCGAGCAGGGCAGCCGCGCCGGTGTAATCGCTGACCTGGCCAGCGGTCATGAAGAAGCTCAGCGGGCGACCGTTCGCGTCGGTGACGGCGTGAAGCTTGGTGTTCATGCCGCCCTTGGTGCGACCGATCAGGCGCCCGAGATCCCCTTTTTAACCCGCAGGCTCGATGCCGTGCGGTGTGCCTTGAGATAGGTAGCGTCGATCATGATCGTCTTGGGCGTGGCGCTCGTAGCGGCCAGTCCTTCCATCATGCGCAGGAACACGCCTCTCTCGCCCCACCGCTTCCACCGGTTGTAGAGGGTCTTGTGCGGTCCGTATTCCTTGGGCGCATCGCACCAACGCAGCCCGTTGCGATTTACGAAGACGATGCCGCTCAACACCCGCCGGTCATCAACCCGGGGCTTGCCGTGGCTCTTCGGAAAATATGGCTCAAGCCGAGCCATCTGCTTGTCCGTCAGCCAATACAGGTTGCTCATCGCCAGTCTCCTCGCAGAGCCTGAATCAGATCGAGCCTCTCACATCAATGGGTCCTGACCCTAATCCGGCCGCTTCACCAGAGCAGCATTCCTGGTCGTGCGCGGAATTGAGAAGCGAAGCACCGCTCCCAGACCGGTAGTGATTAGTGACACAGGGTGCTTCGCTCGCTGAACAATGCGAAGCCATAACGGTCATTGCGAATGCACCCGCATCCACGTACCAGCGCTGTCATGGTGATCACCTCAACAACAACGAGGTGAACCAATGCAATTATTCTTCGTCGACTGCGAGCACGGGAACGACAAGTTCGTATTTGCGCAATCCACTAACCACGCAGCCGAAATCTTCGTGACTTGGCAGGTCGTGAATAGGGCTCAGATGGGTGGCTTTACGATACAACGTGTAACTATCGCCTCATGTGCTGAGCCTGATGCCACACACCTTCGGCACGCGCTGAAGCTCGAGCTAGAGGGGATCGGTCGCTATGACGTAGCCAATGGCTGGATCATCGATCCTGTGACCGACGACGCTGAGAAGTAGCCGTGGATCTAAACATGCGTTCAGCTGCGGTCGCAGACGACTAGCTTGTTCCATTCGTAGGCGCCGCGATCCAATCGGGGGCGGGAATCCTGTTGATGCAGAGTTTCCCGTCACCGCCGACATCCTGCCGTGCTCGACGCGACGTGGAGGTCGACCGAAGAGGAGGGGTGATCGACGTTCGAGCTTCACGGCTTTTCAGATGATGAAGACGATCACCAGGCGGCCATCTTCCGCGAACAGAAAGCGCGCCGAGCGCATCTACGAGGCGGTGGCCAATCAGCTAGGCGATATGCCAGATGATTGGCTAGGCAGTGATTGGGCGCTTGGCATGAGCATAGCGACGAGAACTGATGATGTCCGAGCCACCACCTTTTTGGATCGTCTTCCCTTCGCTCGGTGTCGCTGATGGCGCTACTCAGGGCGCAGAAGAGGCGTACCTCGATTTGGAGTGGCTACCGTTCTGGTCCGGCTTGGATGACGTCGCGAAGGATAGCTACCTTGATCGTTGGAATGCCCCCAAGGAATGGCGGGAGGAGATCGCTGAGCGTTACGATCACCCAGGCTTTGATGTGGAAGAGGATTCGCGCGACAGCGCGGCGTGGCTTGCGCGCCATCGAAATTAGCGGGCCCGTCCGGTAGATCGTTTGAGCGTTACGGCTTAAATGAGCGTAGCGACGGCGGCTCATGGTGCGTCGGCGTTGTGGACCGCCAACGGCCCAGGTTGGTAGTTAGACGACGGTATGCTCGCGGCTCAACGTCGCAAGAGCGGTCTATGAGCCTTGGCGCTTCCGTAACCCAGCAGATTGCGTGCACTGCGCTATAGATCGTGCAGTTTGCGCTTCCGCAAGGGGACGACCCGGTCTAGCCTGCCCTTATGAGAGCCACCGCAATGCTGGCCTTGGCGGCCATCTTTCCAACCCTCGCCGGCTGTGATTCAGCTGACGGGGTAGCGCAAAACGCCGGCGCGCCGACGATAACGATCCTGGTTTCGGATGCGATCGAGGTGACCGGCGGCACTGGCATCTACACCCATGGTGATGGCGGCGCGAAGACGCAGATCCGGTTTCCGATCGCCGCAGAGCGCGCCGACCCTGTCCTCTACCACGATGTCCAACGAATCGGTGAAGGTGGCGGGGTCGTGGCGGTGCTCGACAGCTATGGTAGCAAGAATGGCGGGGAGCGTTGTGCCAATGGACGGGAGTCATGGGTGCGGCTGTTTTCGGTCGCACAGCAACGCCTCACCGATTCCATTCCTGTCGAAAGCTGTCTCGGTCGACTTGTGGCGGGCGAGCCGCCGGTGGTATGGCATGGTGAAAGCTTCACGATCAACAGCAAAGAGCCCAGCCTTTTCCGCATCGTGGAAGGCAGGGCTAAGAGGGACGAGGAGCGCCGATGACCGAGCGGACCGATCAAATCGTCATTGCCGATCGCGACATGCTTGTCCGCATGTGGCTGACCGAAGCGGTCGCTACGGGTAAGATGACACCGGCCATGGCCGACAAGCATTGGAAGGCGTACTCAGAAGATTGGCACACGGTCGCCAATTACTTTTCCGCCACGGACGATGCGATGCTGATTCGCAAACTAGTGCGCGAAACCGGTATACGCGGTCGCTGTTACTTCAAGAGCTATAACGGCAAGTTGCATGTCGTGTTCAAGGGGTATCCGGGTCTTCGCCGCGTGCTGACCGGAACGAGATATGGTGCTCTCCATCCCAAGGTCGTAGGCTTGGGGATTGGCAAGGCGGGGGTGGCAAAATCGGTCAAAGGCGGCACGATTGTATCTATTGTCCTGCTGACCGCATGGAACATCGTCGACTATGTAATTCGTGACGATGCCACGATGGGGCAGCTGCTGGGCGGCATCGCCGGGGATGTCAGCAAGGCGCTGATCGCGAGTGGCGTGGGCTATGCCGTGGGGTCGGCAGCGGTCGCGATGGGCATGACGTTGGCGGTAGGGCCCCTGGTGCTCGCCGTGGTGGTGGGGCTGGGCGTCGGCTGGGCGATTGACGCGATCGATACGAAGTATCAATTCACCAAGCGTCTGCAAAAGCAGCTTGATGAAGGCATCGCCGAACTGGAGCGGCAGAGGCAGGCACTGGTAGCGCGCGGAAAGAGCACTGCTTTCCAGGCCGCTGGAAACGTAATTGACCTGATCCGCGACACGGCAATTGCCGAGGCGAAGCGACAGATCCGCGACATGTTCTGGAAACATCTCCCGCGCTTTCCCACGCTGCGATGACGAGCGAGCGACGCCGCGCGGCGCTGACGATGGCAAGCATCGGATTGACATTATCAATACTTTGCGGATCGTTGCTGGCAAGTTCGATAGCAGCATCTTTTGCCGCGTGGCGCGCCCGTGCGACGGAGGTGCGGATCTCGGGCGGCGACGTCGGGATGTTGACGCTAATGCCGATCTTTGTGGCATTGACGATATGGGGAACGCTGGCTGTGTTCCGCAATGACGCCGTAGTGGGGCGGATCGGCAACGGGATCGCCGTGGCAGGAATGATCTTGGTGCCAGTCGCGTTCGGTGGATCATGGGTATTCCAGAACTGGGCGGAGCAGCGGCTGGCGGCAGACGGCTATGTGCGATGCGGAGCGGATCGGGTCGGCCGCTTTCCATCGTTAACCCTGTGCGCCCGCAGGGCGCCGCCAGCGCGGATGTAAGCCGCCCACCGTTCTCGCGCTCGATTCGTCACGTCAAGCTCCGCTCAGCTTCCTGTAACCTGACGGCCAATCACTACATCGATTGTGGCCGTTCAAGCTCCAGTGGAAAAGCAGGTTCTTCCGCCCAGCGGGCAGCCCGCCTTTCGGGCCAGGAGCGGACCGGCGGCTGTTGAGCAGATCGACGCCCGATCGCACCCTGAACGGCTAAAAGTGGGGGGAGCAGACATTCCTTTGCCCCACGCGGCAGTTGGCGTCCGCAGTTAACGGTAAGGATTTTTTCCTCCCGGTTGAAGAATGCCGCCGGCCATCCTGCCTTCGGTGTCGAGCGCTACCGACATAATTACCTCGCCGTTGGCGAACACCAGATTGTAGGCGTCGTCGCCCATAATGCCGGGCCCGCGGTAAGTGACCGACTTTAGCTCGCCCAGCGTTTTGAACATGGGATGTGTCATTGGCAGATCCCCACGAACGACTTCGGCGAATCGCGGAGAGAGCTTTTCGTAGTCGGGCGAACCGCTCGCCAGACCAGCGACAAGGCGCCGCAAGGCAGCCTCGGTGCCGGCCGTGGGCACGGACCTGGGTGCGGCTGGTGGTGCAGACGGCGCCACTGCTGAAGTGCTTGTCTGCGCCTCCATGGCGCCGGGTGACTGAACGGAAATCATCAAGGCTGCTGCTGCAAGAAAGCTCATTAGCATTGCTCCTGAGACCACATAAATTTTCTGCCGCCGTGTGATCCACGTGGTCTCATTTCGCGGGGCGGCATTGGAGCCGCCTTCATCGGGCGTGGTATTGCCCGGCGGAAGGTCCGACGAGGCGGGTCCCAGCCGACCGGACCGCTCTAGAGACTTCACTAGCTTCGCGGCTTCAAGGGATGAGGACAGGCCCAGCTTGGCGCGGGCCATCTTTAACCGCTTCTCCACGGCGTGAGGAGAGATACCAAGATCGAGGGCCATTTGCTTAGCAGTCTGATGGTCCAGACAGCGCTTCAGGCACTCCCGCTCGGCTATAGTCAGGCGCAGGATCGCTGCCCGCGTGCTCTCGTCTATCACGTCCATGCTCATGTCGGCCAACGTAGGGTTTTAAGAGTCAGTACCAAGTCCGGCTGTCTGGTACCCCACCCCTCGATCCCGTTCCGTCGGAGCGGCGATGGCAAAATTCACTGCTGGATCTACCTAAAGGCAGATCAGCGTTAGTTTGCCGCCTCGAAGGTCCGCAACTGGTGGAAAGCCGACATTGCACGGTTTCATCCACCCGCTAGGTATCCTCGCACAATGTGCGGATTAGACAGATGGGATTGAAACGCTTCGTCGAGACGTGGACTTCCTCTCATTATCCCCCCGAGAGGGTTCATTTGGCGGATATGCAGACGCTAGAGCGTACAATGGGCGTGCGTCTCCCGACGGACTACCGCGAGGCAGTGCTTCAGACAGGCCTACCCCGACCGACGATCTCACTTCTAAATTCGATCGTCGATCAGGACCTTCCATTACGTGACGTCGGCGATTTCTACTCTCCAGCGGAGATGCTGGAGCAGACTTCCGGTTGGAGAGAGGCCGGAATGCCATCGCATCTGATTGCATTTGCAGCCGACAGCGCGGGCAACATGTTTTGTTTCGACGCCGAGAGACTTAGGGACGGAAGCGCCGATCGCGATTCGGTCTGGTTTTTCGATCATGATTTCGGCACCGTCGATCACGTCGCACCCAGCTTTGATAACTGGATTATGCATTTTTGCGACGTACGACCCTCACCCGAAGATGGCAGCGAGAGCGTCCGCTAATGGGCGATTGAAGACCCGCCGCCTTAACCTTTGGCGAGCAGGGCCTTGCCGGCCTCCGTCCACCTCCCACCGCGGGCTCCGGGCTCGATCAACCCGTGTTCTACCAAAAGTCGAACAGCGTCTTCGCCAGCCCCCATGCATTGATGGTCCAGCCAGTCTTGCTTTCCACTACCGATGTATTGCTCACACATCCACGCAAGGGCGATCAGCAGGCGATCTTCGCTTGAGGTCATGCCGCTGTATGTCCCTTTGCTTATCGCGCTGCAATGTCCGCTTTTGGGTTGCCGCAATGTTGAGCTGAACGACCGCAATTGGGCGCTAGCTGCCATGGCCAAAGTGGTGGATAGCCGCCGTTCAACGTTGTCTACTTGCTTGGTGGTGCCGGCTTTGTTCCATTTGCCGGAACCGCCGCGGTGGTGGGAACGCCCAACTCGTAAGTGGCGTCCCACTGCCTGTCCGCGGCCGTTAAATACGTGATACCATGCGCTGCTTGGCGAGGATCGCCGTTGTCATGCTGTAGGCAGCCATCATCTTGGCAATTCCAAGCCTTTCCACCGTTACCGTCGATGGTCATCGTGATGGTCCGCTTGGCCGGCATGATGGATCCCGCAGGCACGATGGTTCGGTTGGCAATAGTTATTGGCCTACGCATGGCATGAAGGTTCCCGACTAGCGCTAAGATTATGCCGTCGTTGGCTGCTGTTATCGAGGTCCACGTCTGCGCCATCGCCGCATTGCGTTCCTGTCCTTGTGGGGTCGATCGACCAACGTCGGATGCTACTACGCCAACAATTCTGCCTGCTTGCTTCATAACCCGGAGCTGTTCCCACAAGCGCAGGAAGGCAATACTACCCCGGCCATCCTGCATATCGGACGCGAACAAAGACAGCTTTAATAAGCTGGCACGCGCTTGGGCAGCCCCGTCGGAAGAGAGGTATGCATCAATAGCAGCCTGGTCGTCTGACGAATATTCAAGAGCAATTGTAACTGGACGCCCCGTTTTGGCAGCCAAGCAAATCAGGTTGACGAAAGCGTCGGGCGACTCGTTCGTTCCATGCATCTCACCTACGATGATCCAACGGATATTCGGTTGCCACAAGTGGTTTGCACCGGGCACAGGGGCGCAGCTTGGCGCAGTCGCGCTTAAGAGGGCAGCGGCGATAGCGATCATGTAGCTGCTCTCCCCGGATGTTGACCGAGCTTCGCATCGTTGCGCGCCGTGCGCAATCGAGCATCAGACGCGAAGCCTGAGTGTCACATTTTGGTGGTGAGCGGACGGGCTGCTTTTAGGCGCGAATTAAGGCGAGCTGCCGCTACGGATGATCGCGCCCGCCAATATTCGACAGCAAAGCGGCTTGCTTCAATGGGAAGAGCGGCTCCATACCAGCAGTGAATTATGGGGGCGATCATGAGGCTGCTTGTTGGGATCCTCGCACTTAGTATCGTCACGTCCGCTTCGACCGGCCGCGCTCAAAGCGGCAAGTGCGCGGATGATAATGGCCGGGACCGCTGCGCTATCAAGGCCCAGCAGAAGCAGCAAGATGCGTATGGCGTGGATGCAATTGACGACCTGGCCAGCAAGGGATCGCAGGTGATCCGGGCCTTCTTCGTCGATGGTTATGGCCGGGATGCTGGACTGGTGAACTTCGTCCGCGGCCCGGCGTCGGAGCCTCGCGTGGAGTGGCTACAATCGCAGGCAGGTAAAGGTGGAGCGCCTCGCACCCTTCTTTCTGCGATCGTTTCGCTCGGCACTTGGGAGGCATTGCAAGCAGACGGCCATGCGTTTGATCGCCAGCTCGCACCGCAGCCAGAGACCTCCCCGGCAATTTGCTTCCATGGCTGGATGGTACGCGTGGAGACGGTTGATGCACGCGGCAGGAGCCATCAGAGCACCCAGAGCGCCTGCGATCCTGGCTTGACCGTGCAATACGGCTTCAAAGTCGCAAAGGCAGCTGTCGAGTCGCTACCATCGTGCTCCCTGCTCGATCCCGAGAGGACGCGGAACGATGTCACGCGCCTCTCGGAATGTTCGCTGCTGACCGGCGATCGCGCGGCGGCTGCTCAAGCCTACAACATCTTCCGAACCCCTTGGTTCACGAATCCACGCGGTCCCGATTTTGCCCGGCCCCTTCAATACCTGTTTTACGATCAAGCGGAGATTTCCTGGGCCGGGCTGTCCCCTACGATCGGGTCGGAAGCTGCGTCCAAGCTTTGGGCCGAGCAGGCGGCGAACAGCTTTTTCGCTCTGAGCCGTGTGCACGGAGAAACGCCGGATCGCGTACGGATCGAGGGAACAATCCTCTTCGCCGGAGCACCAGGAGGGAAGGAGCGGCGCGTGCCCGCAACGATGATCTGGACGCGGGAGAATGGCTTCGGCTTCCGACTACGCAGTCTAGTAGCCGGTTCACCCAATAGCGGTTGATCACGCTCCCGGTGCTCGGATCAGACATTCCATGATCGAAACTGAATGAACGGCCGGTTCTAGGTACTCGTAACGGCGCCCTGGATGGCAACAGATGGGCGATTGCTGACATGGCTGAAGTTGGTGGTTAGCTGCCATTCGTCAGGCAAAAGACTAGCGCCGAACGGCCGCGCGATCGATCGACATGCCTCCTATTGATGCCTGCGCACTGGCATTCCTACCACGCTTGGCAGGCGACCTCAGCCTCCCCCATTTGCCCCTGTCTCCTGCGTGCGCTCGTGATGCGCCGCGCTCATAGCGTCGGTTGCCGTAATATCGACGACGTGCACAGTCAGAGGACCCATCCGCCGCTTTATGCGCGTGCCAATTGGTGTCCCCATGGCTGCTCTAACCGTGAACCGGTCGATCCGGTAGATGCCCGCATGCCCCGGCTCCACATCAAGCGGCACGTAACGCCGTTCACGGACTTGTCGGAGAATGACGGACGCCCATGGACCAAGCCCGGAGTTGCGCAACACCTCAACCTCTGCAGTCCTTCCGTCCGACCGAACCCAGTAACCGACATCGGAAAACCGAATGGCGGAGTCGAGCTGTGGATTTCGCACTATGAAAGTCTGAGACGGATTGATGTCCTCGACCGGGCGCTGGAACAATATAACGGGCGCCTCGGCCGTTGATTGGCGCAACCGTGCCGCCAGCGCATCCACGGCACCTTCGTTGCTAGGGCGGATCGCGATCCGCAGGTGCAGGATATCGCGCAGTTCCAGCATCCGCCGGTTGCCCGGGCCGGCGATTTCTACCGCCTCGTCGGCAAACCGCTCGGCGTCCTTTTCCCGTCCTAACATCAGCGCCAGCCAAGCGCGCCGAAAAGCCGCGTGGGCCGCCAGTTTCACTTCACCGCGCTTCGCCGCCTTCTGTTGAACCATGTGGTAGTTGGTGGCGGCCGAGTCGAGCGCGCCGAGCCCGACCATGCTGTCAGCAAAGACAAGTTCCTCACGTAATGTTGCTATGTTGCTCTCGCCTAGGTGACGTCGCAGCACCAGTACGTCGTTGCGTGCCGATGAGCGCCAAAGGTCGGTATCACCCTCATGTTCTGCGACCTTCGCTAATGTGGCGTAGAGGCTCGACACCGGCCCTGGCAGCTCTGCGGCATGATCGCGGTTGCGGCGAATCGCGCTCTGCAGGGTACGCTGCGCATCGCGGTAGCGGCCATCGGCGAACTGCTCGACTGAGGACAAGAGCGATGCCTCGACATCTTCAGCAGGGGGGCAATTGCGGGCGAGGCATGCCTCCAGCGCCTTTTCGGCCCGGCGACCGGTTACAATGACGTCGTCCTGCGACGGTGAGGTCGAGATTGCGGCTTGAGCCATCAAGAGCAGCAGCGGAACAATCATGATCAAAACTCATACGGCTCGTGCTGGTTGTCAAGCGTCAGAAGGGTGCTGTCAGTCTAATGCGAACCGCTCTCCACAAGCTGCATTTCGCTCTTTGAGCAGGACAGCCTAGCTCGCGACCTGACCCCACTCAGCCAGCGCGGCTGAGCGGCGTTCCTTGTAGGTCTCGCGGTCAACAAGATGGCGTTCGAGGTTGAAGTGGTTGTGGACGTTGGCATGCACGCTGGCGAACTTCTGTAGCGTCTTCATCCGCCTGAACCTCAGCATCGCTCGCTCTCGTCTTCGAAAGGACAGATGGCTGTTCTCGACCCGGTTGTTAGCCCAGCGACCGACCTCCTGCTTCTGCTCGTTGCCCAGCTCTTTCATCGCTGCGCGGTAGGAGCGCAGACCATCGGTGGTTATCGCCTCAGGACTGCCATGACGCTTTAGCGCCTTCTTCATAAAGCGCAGCGCCGCCTCCTTGTCGCAGGTCTTAGTGATGTAGCTTTCGAGGATTTCGCCCTCGTGATCAACCGCTCGCCAGAGGTAGACCATCTCGCCATTCAGCTTCACGTACATCTCGTCCAAATGCCAGCGCCGGTGAAGAAAGCCGCGCATGCTCGAGATACGCTGCCGGCGACATCCGCCGGCGAACATTGGACCAAACCTGTTCCACCACATCCGCACCGTCTCGTGGCAGATATCGATGCCGCGCTCGAACAGCGGGTCCTCGACGTTGCGCAGCGATAGTGGGAATCGCACGTACATCATCACCACCAGGAGGATCACCTCTGGCGATGAATTGAAGTACCGAAACGGCTGGCAGGCTTGCGGGGGCGGGGCATGCCCTACCCCGCCCCACCTAACGATTGGTGCATTCGCTCTGACAGAGCCATCGCGCCCTATGCCCTCCGCCGTGATCGGCTCGGCCTTGCCGAACTGCTGGGCGGTCACGATCGCGTCATGCTTGTCGCAGAGGCTCTCGGTGTTCTCGTCGGTGTCCTCACCGCCACGGGTGAGGGGCACCTTGTGGTTGACCACGGTGTCGAAGGTGAAGCGGCCCTCAGCGTCGCACATCTCGCATAGGCCATCGCGTACGGGCGAGGCGGCGGGCACGCTGGACCTGTCCAGCACGGCCAAGCAGGCGCTTGTCAGGTCCGGTGTGCTGCCATGGCTTGCGCTTGCTCACCCTACGATGCCACGGAACTCAGCCCGTACAGCAGCAGCGATGCGCTCACCCTCGGCGGTTAACTGATCCGATCGAGCGATACACCGGGATGGCTCGGCAACGTCGAAGGCCAGGCTATGCAGGTCGCTGGCCAGCTGCTCGATGCGACGGGACTTGTCTATGTGAGGAGCGGGTACGCCTTCGTCCGGAAGGTAACCGCCGCTTAACGAGCTTCTCTCCCTTATTTAATTGTGGCATCTAAAGACCTCGCAATCGAGTCGAGGTGAATATGACCATAGATCTATTCGTCGCTGCTGCATTGCTCGCCATAGGCCAAGCTGGCGAGGCCCAGCCGTCTGCGGGCGCCAAGCAAGAAACCAAGGTATGTCGGCAGGAGCCAGTGACTGGCAGCAGAATCAGTGTCAGGCGCGTGTGCTTGACGCAGCAGGAATGGGCCGTCCGTGATAAGCAACTAGAGGTTTCGCGCACGATGTGGGGCAGAACATCGAACCAGCCTCCGAAGTAGGCGAGGCCTACCCAGCCGCTCCTTGAGCGTCGCAACAAAGTTCAGTGGTAAGTTGCTCGATGCGACGAGCCTTGGCGAGGTGCGGTGCAGAAACGGTCATCGTACACCCCCTGAAACGGGTAAGCCCGCCCGATGAGGCGGGCTCGGATCTACGCCGGACAGAATTTTGCGGGCGCTTTTTGCCACTTTCGTGGCCACCTGGAAGCCCTCATTCGCTGAGCGCCGCCACAATGACGAACGGCGACAATTGGTGGTAAGCGGACATTCGGCATACGCGGCATGTAAATGTTCGCGGTGAGACAAAGAGCGATAGCGCATCGTCCCATCGAGTCGTCAGTTCAGCCAAATACCCTTATTCTCCGGTGAGGCTGGGAACGTTCGAAGCATCATCAGTGCCGTTTTTAGGTTCTCGAACGCCCCTGCCACCGGGGCGCTCTGCTTCGTGCAGGTATCGTCTCTGATCTTGCCGTCAAACTGCGCAGCAGTCGCGACATCTGCCAGCAAGAAGGACAAGTCGCCCCCACCCTCAATCGGACCTGTGCGAAGCCAGTAGTTATGCGGATGCCCACAGTCTTTCGAGACAGTGTAGCTTACGCTGCGATCGACACCGACGAGGACCTTTAGATTGCCCTCTTGAAGCATCAAGCCACAGGACGTTATTGCCTTGCCATCTGCCCGCATCGCGCAGTTCACGTCCCAGCCGAGGACTATGCCAATATGACGGGAGGGCGCTTGCCCATCGGCAGGGACGACCGTCGCAACGAACAATCCGAGTGCAAGTAAGAACGATCGCAACATCGCACCTCCGAGTTGTCGTGAGAAGATGAGCATGCTCGGACAGCGCAATGTCCGCAAGTGGGCGATTGCTGCCACGTCCGAATTGGTGGCAAGCTGACGCCGACAGCGCCAGCTACGATCGTCTTTTGACGCCGGGCATGAAGCGAAAGAACACGATGCTGGACACAAGGCCCACTACCGCCAACACCTCCGCGTCGTGATTGCCGAACACGCGCCAACCGGCGAAGCTGCTAAGTGCCGACAATGTCAAAGCTCCTGTCAAAATGCCCGCAACAAGTCGCTGCATGGCGCTAGGAGGCTTTGGGAGCCACTCGTATGTGTCGCTGCTCACCGCACCTTTGTGACATCGCCGTAGCGGGATCGCAATGTCCGCTATTGGGCGATAGCGGTCCGTCTGCTTCCGGTAAGGCGTGTGGTGATGGCGGACATCGCGCAACCCTACCGTCTCTGAACAGGGCCGTATCAACTGAATGGCGTGCTCGACGACGCCTGCATCAGCCCATGAGCAGCAGTAAGCGTTAGCGGATTCGTAGCCAGTTGCCGGATATTAGCGGCATAATTAGCATAGCAAGGCATGCTCCCATGCTAGATTACCGGGCTCTCATAGTTGCAGCATCGACATTGGCAGTCGGTGCGTGCGGGACGGCATCTTCCCAAATACCCGACAGCTCCAAGCCGGGACACTGTGTAGCGGCATTTCACTACGGCAGAGAATTGGCTCTAGCTGGGCCTAATCCCAAGATGTCGCTAACCCTTCAATCAACGGCACGCGCTTTGTTTGAAGGCAAGCGGATGCAGGTCAACGGCACATTCGCTACTGGCGAGAGGGAAAGCGCGGCCCTTCTCAAAGCTCATGGTCATGATTCCGAGGTCATGATGCCTCTATTGCTCGCGTGCGCCAAAAAGCAGGATGCTGATCCTCTGTATCGTTCTTTGAACGACAGTGGGCAGCTTATGGCGGCAGCCCGGAAGACCGATCCGGCATGCCGTTCCGATATGGCCTGCAGTAGCGCGACGAAATAGCCAGTGCACTACTCACCTATCTCCATTCGCTATCCAGTTGGGACCTAGCGGCATCATCGCCCCGCCGATCGCTCCGCCATGATCGAAAGTGGTGGAGGCTGTGTGAAAACGCGGACACAGGCGCACGAGCCGCAACATTGATTCAAAGTCCGCCGCGAGTTGATCCCGTTCTTACACGAACATGGCCGTGTTGATTCGGATCTTGCTCGTTTCGGTAGCGACGAGACGTTTTCACACAGCCTCGGTGGAAAGCGGTCGTTGACCTTAATCGGGTATCACGGCTGACACATGGGGAAGCACATGACAGGCAAAAGCTATCGGGATGAGCTTACCCCTGCGATCCGCTTTGCGAAGGGAGCAAGGTGGGCTTGGTTAAACCGTTCAACCAACCTCATTTTCTGACGGAGCAGGAAAACGGCAGTATTCTGCCGAAATTGGCAACCCCAAGTGTATGGCAGTTGCTGAAACCAAGCGATTTTGATCAACTTAACACCAACTAAATATCAACCAAAGTAGCAGCGGGTGACGGTCCGGTGGATGGCTCTTAACGCGCGGCACCGCCGTATTGGCAGCATCCGGGTGATGGCTTTGAGCATTTCATAGGACCTCCTCTTGACGACCGGCGAGGAAAGAATGCTCGCCTATAAGCACTCAGGTTGAGGAGCGACCGCATCGTGACGTGACCGACTGTCGCGTGAGACGTCGGAGCCAACATAGGTAGCGGGCAGCAACGAGCAGTGATACCGCACGCTTGAGATCCATTGGAACAATAGATGCTTAGCTTCCTCGCCGACGGTGGTCAGATGGGCGCCGCAATCCGTGCATACGACTGGGCTGAGACGCCGCTCAGCGTTCCGGCGGAATGGCCCACGCCGCTCAAGACGCTTGTGTCTGTCCTTCTCAGCGCGAACCAGCCCATGTTCGTCGCTTGGGGATCTTCGCAGACCTTCCTCTATAACGATGCTTATGCCGTCGTGCTGGGTGACAAGCATCCCGCTGCGCTGGGTCGATCCTTCCTGGGGGTATGGTCGGAGATCGAGGCGGATCTGATCCCGATCGTGGAACAGGCATATGGCGGGATGCCCGTACACATGGACGACATCACCCTCATGATGAACCGGCACGGATATGAGGAGGAGACCCACTTCGCCTTCTCCTACACGCCCATCCGAGGCGACAGCGGGCTGGTGGAAGGTCTGTTTTGCGCATGCACCGAAATCACCGAGCAGGTGCTTGCCGCGCGGCGCCGTGCCGCGGACACCGAACGGCAGCGTCGCATGTTCGAGCAGGCGCCTGGCTTCATCACGGTCCTGAACGGTCCCGAGCACGTCTTCGAGTTCGCCAACGCCACCTATCGGCGCCTGTTCGGCGAGCGGGAGTTCGTCGGCAAGACCGTGCGCGAGGCGTTTCCCGAGCTGATCGGCCAAGGGTTCTACGACCTGCTCGATCAGGTCTACCGGACAGGCGAGCGTTACGTCGCGGATCGCACACCCGTCCGCCTCGAGCTTCCAGGCGCTGGACCTGTGGAGCTCATGCTCGACTTCATCTACGAACCCATCACGGACGATGGCGGACGTGTGACGGGCATCTTCGTCGAGGGACATGACTCGACCGAGACGTACCGGGCGGAAGCCGAGCTTCGCGAGAGCGAGGAGCGTAACAGGCGCATCGTGGAGGGGGTGAAGGACCACTCCATCTTCACGGTCGACGCCGACAATCGGGTGTTAGACTGGACGCCAGGCGCGGCGGCCGTGTTCGGCTGGTCGGTTGCCGAGATGGAGGGCAACAGCGCGGACATCCTCTTCACTTCGGAGGACAGGGCTGCCGGCGTGCCAGACCGGGAACTCGCCACGGCGCGCGCTGAAGGTTGCGCAAACGACGAACGCTGGCACGTGCGCCGTGACGGCTCGCGCTTCTTCGCAAACGGGTCGGTCCGCCCTCTTCACGATGCCGACGGCACCATTGGCGGCTTTATCAAGATCGCCCGCGATGAAACCCAGCGCCGGAGCGCCGAGGCCGCGTTGCGCGAGACCGAACAACGCTACCGCTTGGCTGCCAAGGCGACCAACGATGCTATCTGGGACTGGAACCTCGCCAGCAATCGCGTGGACTGGAACGAGGCGGTCACCGTGTTGTTCGGATATGCGGAAGACGAGGTCGAGCCGACCGGCGACTGGTGGATGGAGCACATTCACCCGGATGACCGCGACCGTGTCGACACCGCCATCCATGCAGTCATCGACGGCGCTGGCGACCATTGGGCAGCCGAATACCGCTTCCGTCGCGCGGATGGGACGTTCGCCGATGTCTTCGATCGTGGGCACGTGTTTCGGGATGAGGACGGGCGCGCGATTCGCATGATCGGCGCCATGCTCGATCTGACCGAGCGGAAGCGCGCGGAGGAGCGGCTGCGCGAACTCAACGACACCCTGGAAAGCCGCGTCGCCGAGCGAACGGCCGAACTGATGGCGACGCAGGATGCGCTGCGCCAGTCTCAGAAGATGGAGGCGGTGGGACAGCTCACTGGAGGGCTGGCGCACGACTTCAACAATCTCCTGACGGGCATCTCCGGCAGTCTGGAGATGATGCAGGTCCGCGTGTCGCAAGGGCGGGTGGCGGATGTCGAGAAGTACGTGAATGCGGCGCAGGGGGCCGCAAGGCGCGCCGCCGCGCTGACGCATCGACTGCTCGCCTTCTCGCGGCGCCAGACGCTCGCGCCGAAGCCGACGGACGTGAAGCAGCTGGTCTCCGGCATGGAGGATCTGATCGGCCGCACCGTCGGTCCGGCGGTGGAGATCGGGACCGTGCATGCGGCCGGGCTGTGGCCGAGTTTGATCGACCCCAGCCAGCTGGAGAACGCGGTTCTCAACCTGTGCATCAACGCACGCGACGCCATGCCGGAAGGTGGCAAGATCACGATAGAGACGGCGAATAGATGGATGGATCATCGTGCGGCCGAGCAACGGGGGCTGGAGCCGGGCCAGTACATATCCTTGTGCGTGTCCGACACGGGCACCGGCATGACGCCGGGCGTCATTGAGAAGGCGTTTGACCCGTTCTTCACGACCAAGCCTATAGGCGTGGGCACCGGCCTGGGCCTCTCGATGATCTACGGGTTCGCAAAGCAGTCCGGCGGTTCGGTCGGCATCTACTCCGAGGTGGGCGAAGGCACGATGGCGTGCATCTACCTGCCGCGACACTTCGGAGAGGCGGAGGCGGGGGAGATCGAAACAGACCTCGAGCAGTCACCTCGCGCAGAGGCCGGTGAAACGGTGCTGGTCGTCGATGACGAGCCTACCGTGAGGATGCTCGTTGCTGAGGTCCTTACCGATCTGGGCTACACGGCGATTGAGGCCGCCGACGGCGCGGCGGGACTCAAGATCCTGAACTCCGACCTGAGGATCGATCTGCTGATCACCGATGTCGGCCTGCCGGGCGGCATGAACGGTCGACAGGTGGCAGATGCGGCGCGCAACATCCGTCCCCATCTGAAGGTGCTTTTTATCACTGGGTATGCTGAAAACGCCGTGCTCAGCCACGGTCATCTCGACCCAGGCATGCACGTGCTGACCAAGCCCTTTGGCATGGATGCGCTTGCTGGCCGCATACGCGAATTGATCGAAGCCTGACTACGATCGTCCGAATGCACTTTCGACGACAGTACACATTCTAATGGCCACTCTTCGGCTTCGGATAATCGTTGATCTCCACCCAGTAGCCGTCTGGATCCTAGCGCCATGCGGCCATCGTACTGCGGCCTAGATAACTGTCCGCACCACCTAGACCGCGTGGGCCACAAGTCACGTCATGCGACTCGTTTATCCAGTTCGATTGAGGGTACGAATGAGGAAAGACAATGCCTAGCTCATTGGCACCGAGCGCGAGTTGTTAAAGATTTCCTGCTCATATTCGGTATCGAGCTCTGAATCTTCAGCGAGGCTCGCAACCGACGTCAGGTCGAATCACGGTGTTAGAGCTCCAGAATACCATTCTCGAGATGATCGCGACCGGCGAAACACTGGCAAATACCGTGGAACGCATGTGCGAGGAGGCGGAAAGACTCGCGCCCGGTGCCGTTTGCTCTGTTCTGACGGTTGATCGAGCAGGCTTGATCCATCCTCTTGCCGGCCCAAGTCTCCCAGCCGAGTATTCGGCAGCACTGGAGGGGGTGCCGATTGGCCCGCACGTTGGATCGTGCGGAACCGCCGCCTTCCTTCGCGAGGAGGTGACGGTTACCGACATTGCGAACGATCGCAGGTGGGCGGCTTTCAAGCATCTGGCTCTTCCTATCGGCCTACGCGCATGCTGGTCCAAGCCGATCCTCAACGCGGCTGGGGAAGCGATCGGCACCTTCGCCTTCTACTATCGTGAGTGCAGAGGTCCGACACAGCTTGAGAGGGAGATCGTTCGGAATTGCGTGCATCTATGCATCATTGCCTTGGAGCGGCACCAGCGCGTCATCGAACATGAGCGCCGCGCCTTCACTGACGCGCTCACCGGGCTGTCCAACCGAGCAGCGTTCGATGTTGCGTTAGCGGCGCTCGACTGCGAACGGCCGGGGGATTGGGCGCTGCTCGTTCTTGATCTCGACAACCTCAAGCTCGTGAACGACACGTTTGGCCATCAAGCAGGTGACTGCCTTCTGCAGACTGCCGGAGCCAGGATCACCGCAGCGTCAGCCAGGGAGCGAGCCTTCCGCCTTGGTGGCGACGAGTTCGCCATCATCGTCCAGGCGCCGGAAGAGCTACGTGACCTGGAGCAAACCGCTGAACGCATCCTGGAGATGCTGGCTGAGCCTGCAGAATGCGGCGACCACCTCGTCGTGCCGCGCGCGACCGTTGGTGGTGCGGTGCTATCGGCAGGCGACCGCATAGCTGAACGGGTCCGCCAAAACGCGGACTTTGCTCTATATCACGCAAAGGAAACCGGACGCGGCGGCTTCGTGCGGTACTGGCCGGGGCTAGGAACAAACATCACCCGCCGCTTGGGCCACATCCGGGAAGTGGATGCGGCGCTGCTCGAAAACCGGATCGAGGCTTTCTACCAGCCGGTCGTCCGGTTGGACACGCGCGACATCGTGGGGCTCGAGGCTCTGTGCAGGATGCGGCTGGGCGACAGCATTATATCCGCCGGCGATTTCCAGGAGGCGATGAAGGACGTGCACGTCGCGAAGGCGCTGACGGAGCGGATGATGAAGCTCGTCGCGGCAGACGTTCGTGCGTGGCTCGACATGGGCATCCCCTTCCAGCACGTCGGCGTCAACGTCTCGTCCGCGGACATGCATGGTGGCACCCTCGACTCCATGCTCGCGGCGGCCTTCGGACGCGAGGGCGTTCCGCTGAAGCACGTTATCGTCGAGGTTACAGAAACCGTCTACATGGGCGATGGCGACCACATGGTTCGCAAGGCTGTCGAGACGCTGCGCGCGAAAGGTCTTCGGGTTGCACTTGACGATTTCGGCACGGGCTACGCCTCGCTGACTCACTTGCTCACCGTGCCTGTGGACATCATCAAGATCGACAAGAGCTTCGTCAATCGTCTGGCTCCCAACAACGCCAGCATGGCGATTGTGGAAGGTCTGATCCAGATCGCGAGGAAACTAGACATCCGTGTCATTGCCGAGGGGATAGAGACCGAGGATCAGGTCGACCTTCTACAAGCAGCCGGCTGCGTCCTTGGACAAGGCTATCTGTTCTCGAGGGCGGTAAATCGGGACGCAACGACGGAGTTGCTGATCGAGCGTGCGCAACGTTGCGACGAGCCTTCGATGTCGCAATATAAGGCTCCCGCGCAACGAGCACGAAATCCGCGCCATTAGGTCTGCACGCTGGAAAGCGGCTACCACCGCCTGGCCAGCCTGTGGATGGCAGACCCTCGGTGGCTCCGCCGATTGGCAGCATCCGGGTCAGGCCAACGATCAAGCCTTAGGACTTCGTTGCTGAATACCGTCGCGCTGCTGCGGAGCGGTGAGACTTGTCCCGCCCCAGTTGGGCCCCTCTCCGACATCTGCGCCGTGTCTTAGCAACTGTACCTTAGTGCTTTGCTAAAGCTTGCCTCGGAATGGTACACCATTCCGAGGCAAGCTCGATCTCGAATCCCGCTTCGATGCGAGACGGTTAGAGCCAAGCTCGGGGTCGGTATTTAGGGGATTGTCGATCAGTGCCATCGCCCTGTACGGCGCCCGCGAAGCTCCAGCCAGAGCCCGCTCGATATTGTAAGGCCGAGCATGCTGGGAGCATCGAGACCATGCTTCCTTGATATGCTCGCGTCAGATCCCGTTTAGTTGAACACTTCATCTCAGGTTGAGAATGCAACCTCGGAAACACCATTGGCAACACGCCAACTAAGCAGGGCACCGACGGCGCTCGACATGCCGGCAGCAAACACGATCTTCGGCTCATAGGCTCACCGTACGTAACTCGGGGGACTTGGTCCTCCGTTCGCATCCTGTCTCCCCGACCACTTCTCCGAAACGACGGTTTTCTGCGGTTTCTTGTTCAAGCGCTGTGACACATCCCGTGACACTTGGCGTGACAAAGAACGACGACCCGGCAACGGCTGCTGCACCGACCTGTCATACGGTGCCGGGCGCCAGCTCGGATAACTTCGGTGCTTGCGCGCTTTAATTCTGGCGCCTGCTTTGTCGATCGCGAACGTCGCGACCTGGTGGACTGCTGACGGTCGGCTTTCGGGACTCCGGCTGGTTTTCGGTCTGTCCGCTTTCCCGCCGACGCAGCGAGAGCGGGCTTTACATCGGAACCGAAGTTATACGTAAAGCCGTGACCCAAGAACGACGGTTTGCACATCTGTTTCCGCCAAATGTTCCTTCATACACTTTGCTTGGCTAACGTGGTCGTCGGACGTTCCGCGAAAGCCAATAGTGTTGGGAGCGGCTTCGATCATGTAGGCGTCAGCCGCACCGCACCGCAATTTGGCAGCAAGGAATTGGGCGCGCGAGAACGGAGGCTTCCGACTGGCGCAGCCTCCCAGAATCATCGTCAGCGACAAGGCGAGCAAGATGCACTTGTTCATCCAAACTGATCCCCACCGTCCGCTTTGAGCGAAAGTACCGTGATCGGCTTACGTCGGCTAGTGGGCGATTGCTGCCATGGCCGACATTGGTGGAAAGGCGACCGTCCGCTTTCGGGAAGGGGATGGCGATTAGCCGACGTTATTTCGCTGGTGAACCGCGCTCATCCAGCTTGGTATTGCCTCCGCGAAGACGCCGTATCGCAATGACCTTTCCGCCAGCGAGGTCGTAGGCCACCGCGTCGTAGGACCAGCAACAATGTGCTGGAACATCGCCGCCCCAGCTTCCGGCTGAATTAAAATACTCGATAAACAGGAGGCGTCCTGTGGACGAAAATCCGGGAGCCATTTTGAAGACAACGCCGTCAGCGGACAGCTTTTTCCCAAACGTGTTCATCCAGTCTGTCTTGCTGCGAGCTACCTCTTTGCCATCCTCAGATACATGCACGGCGTCGGACAGAAGCGCTCCATAGGCAGCTAAGTTTTTCGTTTCGATTGACCGAACCAGTTCCTCGCTCAGCCTATCTTGGCCCGGCAATGATGGTGCAGGCGGGACCTGTGCGTTACTCGGAAGGGACGCTGTAATAATCAAAGTAGCGCCAACAATCTTGCCAAGCATCGCTCTCGCCCCCTTACCTACCGACCGCTTCTAGGCGCTCGGCCAACGCGAGCAAAGGGCTAGGATTGGGCGTTCGCTGCCCGTCCGCTTTCGGGCTGCACCTCGCGCTTCGTGAATGACCGGGATTGGTGGTTAGGGGACTGGCTGCTTTTGGGTGGCCGCAGCAGGAAGCAGACCTTTTCTGCGTAATATCTGCACATGTTGAGGCTAACAGCTTAGGTGGAAACAGGCTGCTCCGCTCCTGTGATTACAGGACCGATCCCTAGGAGAACATCAATGCTCGTCCTTCTTCTGATCCTATCAGCCGCTGCGGCGGAGCCGAAGGTGATCGCTACATTCAGTGACCCCGCCGCTAAGCGGGAGGGGCTCGTGGCTGAGCAGATTAGCCGTCCCTCCACGATCCCGTCACAGGCATTTGCTGGTCAACTAGTGGAAGCGGAGGGGCTAACCTCTTGGGGTCCTGAAGACCCGACTGGCTCACGATCAGGTGACCAGTTCCAATGGCGCGCACGACACGCCGCGAACGGCCGGGAGGTCGTGGTCTACTTCTCTCCGAACAAGCAGACGGTGTGCAGGATACGGCGGCAACGAGGAGGTGTGTCTGACGTTCACTGGCGGGCGGTCCGATGGTGCGCCGCCTCACTAGGCATAACGCTTCCCGCGAAGCGAGCGCCGCACGCGGCAGCTTTCAGCCAAGTTGTTCCTGCGGCTCAATGACTGAAATTGGGCGTTAGCTGCCATGGCCGGGAATGGTGGAAAGCAGACAGGCAGCTTCTGACTTGCACGGGATGATTGATATGGTACCGTTGCAACATGATCGGACCGGCAATCGCGGCGGTACTATTCGGCATCATTGGCGCAGTCATCCTAAGCTGTCTCGCCGCAGCTCTGTCGCATGGCATAGTCGAGGGTGCCAGTATGATGATCGGGCGTAAGAGTCGGCTAGTTTCAGCCTTTGTCGCATTAGGACTGGCTTCTCTACCCCTGCTGCTTCTCATGCCTAGCCTGTATCGGCAGTTCACTAGCGGGAGCCCGTTTGAATATGCCGATCAGTATTGGAGCGTTTCGCTTCTGATTGCCGCAGGCGCAGCCCCATTGAGTGCTTTCAAGTGGATGTCCCACCGATTTGGGTTTTCGCTGCCACGTCGGACACGCACGGGCGGTCTAAAATAGCACGCGCTGGCGATCGAGCCGCCATGTACGAATGGCCGCAAACGGGCGTTAGCGGACGTTGGACGGCTCGCCAGCCTGAACGGCCGAAAGTGGTGGAAAGTGGAAGGTCCGCTAATCTCTTCGGAAGCAGAGAATGCAGACGGGGATCGGCGATAGCGCGAGCAAAGCAAACACGATCAGCCCGCTGACGTCGCCCTTAAGGTCGAACCCGAAGAATGCGAACGTGAACCATACCATCGCGGCAATAGCGAGCGTGTAGCTGATTGCTGCAACCCGAGCCGCGATGTTCGCCTCCCCTGTCATTTGCCCGACAATAATGAAGGGGGGAACGTCCGCAATAGAACGCGGCATCTTGCGACTGAATGTCCGCAAGTGGGCGGCAGCTGCCATGGCTGAAACTGGTGGATTGCGGACCGTCTGCTGTAGGAGCGTAACAGGCGTTCTTTAGATTGGACTGTCTGGTGATGGCCCCTCAAGGTCGGGCCTCCGGTTCCAATTCGGCCAACTCCCTTCCCATACCTGCAAGATGGCAACCCACTCCGCGCCCATCGTGTTTCCAATGCAATTGAAGCCGTCTTTCCCAAGATGAAAGGGCGGATCGCCGTTCGGGAAATCGATCATCATTCCGGTCTTGCTGTCGAAAGGGTATCCTAGCACCGGGTCTACAATGCCTTCTTTCAATACCGCGTTTGTGCCGATCGCAACGTCGAACGTGCGATGGCAATTTTGACAGCATACCCGCACCAACAAATTCGTCGATCCCCATGTAGCCTCATGTGGATGGTAGTCACAGTATCGGGGAATACCTTGGAGCCACCAAATTGGAGGTTCTGAGATTCGATCTGTGATGTCCATTAGCGGATAGTGCATCTCGATCTTCCTACGTTGCTCATAGATTAATGGCAGGTTTGGAGCAGGAGAAAAGCCCCGCAACGTCCGCAATTGATGACGTGGACGGCTCTCCACCCCTCCCGCAGAATGATCTGCGGAGAGAGCCGGAAGGAGAGCCACGATGAGGAACGACACGACGATCGGTTTGGATATCGCGAAGAACGTATTCCAGGTGCACGGTGTCGATGCGGATGGCGCGGTGGTGATCCGCCAGCGGCTGACGCGAGGCCGCATGCTGAAGTTCTTCGCGAAGCTGCCGGCCTGCTTGGTTGGCATCGAGGCGTGCGCATCATCACACTATTGGGCACGTGAGCTGGTCGCGCTGGGACACGACGTGAAGCTGATGCCGGCGCAATATGTGAAGCCGTACGTCAAGCGGGGCAAGAACGACGCGGCCGATGCCGAGGCGATCTGCGAGGCAGTGACGCGGCCGACCATGCGCTTTGTCGGAATCAAGACACCCGAACAGCAGAGCGCGATGATGCTGCACCGGGTTCGGCTGATCCTGAATCGGCAGCGCACGCAGCTGTCGAACGCACTGCGGGCGCACCTTGCCGAGTTCGGAATCGTGGCGCCAATCGGCAGGAACGGCATCGATCAGCTCCTCGACGTCATCGCCGATCCGACTGACGAACGGGTGCCGGCGGATGCGCGGGTCTGCCTGGAAATGTTGGCCACTCAGTTGCGCATGGTGAAGGAGCAGATCCTCGACAACGACCGCAGGATCCTGGCAAGCGCGCGCGAGACCGAGCTTGGCCGCCGCCTGATGGAGATACCTGGCGTCGGCCCGCTGCTCGCCAGCGCGATCGTTGCCACCGTTCCCGATCCGGCGATCTTTCGTTCAGGGCGCAACCTCGCGGCATGGATCGGCCTGGTGCCGCGGCAGAACTCCAGCGGCGGCAAGGAGCGGCTTGGCGGCATCACCAAGGCCGGGCACCAGTATCTGCGCCATATGCTGATCGTCGGGGCGATGGCGGTGGTGCGCTATGCCGAGCGCAACGGTGCGAAGCGGCCGTGGCTCGTGCAACTGCTCGCGCGGCGTAAGCCAAAGGTTGCTGCGGTCGCGCTCGCCAACAAGAATGCCCGCATGATCTGGGCGATGATGGCCAGCGGCGAGCGCTATCGCGAGCCGCAGATCGCATAAGGAACACGGCGCGGTCGACCGCGCCTGACGAGGTTGGGAAGGGCGAACAGAAGCTAATGCACAAAGCCGGTTGAAACCGCCGGATCGGGAGAACCCAAAGCGCCCAAGCACCACGAGTGCGTGCAATTGATCGGGACCCGAAACGCGCGAATGGCATTACGGCCAGCGGCACCATGCGCCGCACCAACAGGTCGGACACATGGCCGCACCAACCAGCAGTGCGAAGCGACTAATCAAGCTTGCCAACGGAGGGCCGTCCACACATGGGCGTTAGCTGGCTCTAGAGATGGGCGAGACTGGCGAGCGTGGCCCAGGCCATCGACACCCGTAGCCATAAGCGCGCCGCAGAAGGCAAACGAGCCCAATGTCACATTCGTGCGCCGCGATTGTCGCAGGTCGGCCATGATCCGCTGCCCGCAGTAGATCAGGTTGCAGACGAGCAGTGCCAGCGTCAGCAGAATGACCATCAGGATACCCATGGCAGCATCATCGCCCAAGTGGCGAATGTCTGCAATTGGGCGCTTCCGGTCTGTCCGCTCCTGGCGTCCGCTCTGCCGATCCCGAACGTCGCGACCTGGTGGGAAGCGGTCGTTGACCTTAATCGGGTATGACGGCGGACTCATGGGGAAGCACATGACAGGCAAATGCTATCGGGATGAGCTTACCCCTGCGATCCGCTTTGCGAAGCAAGCAAGGTGGGCTTGGTTAAACCGTTCAACCAAGCCTATTTTATGACAAAGCAGGAAAACCGCAGTTTTCTGCCGAAATTGGCAAACCCAAGTGAATGGCAGTCGCTGAAACAAAGCGATTTTGACCAACTTAACACCAACTAAACATCAACCAAAGTAGCAGCGCATGACAGCCCGGTGGATGGCTCTCGAGCCGCGGCACCGCCGGATTGGCAGCATCCGGGTAATAGCTTCCAGCATTCCCTAGGACTTCCTCCTGACGACCGGCGAGGCGGTGCGGAGGAACGACTGATCCACAACCACGTAGATCGGGTCGATCCGCAATCTTGCGTCCCGCGTGGCGGTGTCACAACAGGGTCGATGAGCCTGACCCTGAGCGCACCGCACCGAGGTGCCGCGAGCTGTATAGAAGTGGCGTCCCTTAGGAGGTTGCCTCGGATTAGAGGCGAGCTTTAAGTCGCGCTCTCCGGCTTCTTCAGCACTGAGCATTGTTGGCTTGTAGCGCCCTGTAAACGCTCGCACGACCGATACCGAGCCTCTTGGCTATTTCGCTACCCCCGAGCCCTTGGTCACGCAGAGAACGCACCGCAGCGGCATCTACAGACGGTTTACGTCCCTTGTAGATACCAGCTGCTTTCGCACGATCGATTCCCTCACGCTGACGTTCGCGACGGATGTCAGCTTCGAACTCGGCAATCGATGCGAGCACCCCAAGGAGAAGCTTGCCTGTGCTTGTTGTCGTGTCCATTCCGGATTGTTGAAGACAGCGGAACCCGACGCCACGCTCGCTTAATCTGTTCACGATAGTGTGCAGGTCGGCAGCCGAGCGCGCCAAGCGGTCAAGTCGCGTGACGAGCAATGTGTCACCGTCCCTCACGAACGTCAGTGCTTCGGCAAGCTCATCGCGCCCAGCGGTGGTTGTGCCAGTTCGCTTCTCAGAGAAAACCTTTTCACAGCCGGCATCCTTCAGCGCATCGAGTTGCACCTCCAGCGACTGACCAACCGACGAAACGCGCGCGTAACCTACCAACATACAACCACCCTGTCTCACTGGGTTCTAGATCCAGCTTGTATGCTGTCCCAAAAATGATCGGTCAACTCTATTGAGACGCTACGACGAGGATTAACCGTCTCACCGCCTTGTCTCGCGAAGGTATACCCATGCAACGCATCGCTAAACCCGCGTTGCCACATGCGCCGTCCTCCCTTGTCTCCATCGGAAACAAGGCGGTGCCATTTTCAAATGAATGATCGGCTGCCTTCAAAACGAGATTTGGTGAACTGGGATCTTCTGGGGGCTAAGACGCGCATTGACCTGCGACATTATGTAGGCTCCGCTGGAGGGCTGGACTGCGCTGGAAATTCGACCTGATAGGAGTTTGATGCCTACTATATCTCGCGCCGCGATTGCGGCTCATCATCTAAACTTCATCGAGGATAGTGCATCCGACAGCGACTCCTTCGGAGCACATGATCGCGTAGCTACGGCAATTGCGGGCGTGATCACCGCGCACGACCGTATTAAAATGATCGGACTCCTCGGCCCATGGGGAAGCGGGAAATCTACCGTCGTGCGTCTACTTGGGAAGCGCCTTCCAGAGGATGGACCCAAGCACACCTTTATCTTTTGCTATGATGCATGGTTACATCAGAGCGACCCACCTAAGCGTTCCTTCCTTGAGCGACTTATTGCCTTTCTAGACAGCCACAAGCTGATCGAAGCTGCCGACTGGCAGGAAAATATCGATGTCCTAAATAGACGTATCGAAGACACTAAGACCATTTCCTCCCCCCGCCTTACGGCGGGTGGCTGGCTAGTCCTTCTCTCGCTTGTGCTCGTGCCTGCAGGCACTCGCCTGATTGGAACCGACTGGTACACCTTAATGCGTAAGGTCGATTCCACTTGGTACGAGCGCGCTGCTTTTCCAGCAGGTTTTTCGATGATTATTGCGCCAGCTATAATCATGTTGTCGGTATGGTTTGCGTGGCGTCCACACCGCAACCCGTTCTCAAAAGCATTTTGGTCACGAGGCAACTGGAATAAATACCGCAAGGAGCGAGAAAGTGCGTCGCTCTTGGCGCTCTTTCTCAATAAGCAGGTCTCTGAAGAAACAAAGCGCGTGATAAAATCGCCCGAGCCAACTACGCTCGAATTTCAAGACCAGTTTCGCAAACTGATCAAAGCTGCCTCGGCGGACAACCGGCGTTTTGTCCTTGTAATTGATAATCTTGATCGATTACCAGCAAAAGAAGCTATTGAGATGTGGAATACGATCCGAAGCTTCTTCCTTGGAGCGCTGGAGGAAGGAGACGCATTACCGCGCACTAGATTGCCCACAATAATCCTGCCCGTCGATGAGAATGCGATCAGCGGTATGTTTCTTGATATGAAAGACAGCGCAGCTGCTGCTAGGTCATTCGTCGACAAGACGTTCGATATTACCTTTTATTTATCGCCTCCCGTTTCCTCTCATTGGCAAAGTTATCTCGCGTGTCAGATGAAAGCTGTGTTCGGCGATATTTACGAAGATGAATGGAGCTTTCAGGTTAGCCGGATCTACTCACGAACCATCGATTCACGTTTTGCGATAACTCCGCGTGACATCAATAAGTTGATCAATGCAATTGCTACTTTGTGGTTGCAGTGGTCTGATGCGGGCATCCCGTTGGTATCAATCGCGTATTTCGTTATCCATCGCACCGTTATCGAGAAGGACATCCATGCGGCGATTGCGAACCCCGCACTCGACCTTTCAGATCAAGATGCGGAATGGGCGCGGTCTCTTGCCGCGTTGCGATTCAGCGTTCCGCTGGAAGACGCTTTGCAAGTGCTACTTGGCACGCGCTTGGAGCTTGCGCTCGCGAAGACCGACGTCGCCACATTGCGCGAGGCCGCGCAGGTTAAAGGATTTGAAGGCATTATTCATCGCCTGCTGGACGATCTACCGAATGACGACGGATCGCTACCTAGAGCTGTCACACTATTAGCGCGAGCCGAGCTCGATGACGCGCCGTGGCTCAGATCGGCATGGCGCAAGCTCCGCCGAAATTTCCTTGCAGGAGACATGCTTGAGGATGGTGGGGTCGATGCGTTTGAAATGCTTTCTACAAGTTGCCCGCCGGATCGGCTTGAATCCTTCTTGGCTGACGTCGCGATCGCGATCCCGACGATACCGCAACACTCGCTATTCCAGGCCCACAGCCGCCGCGTGCGCTTGGTCAGCTTGATTGAGATGCTCTGGACGCGAGCTGCAGCGGCTGAACTGGTGCGCCCTAACGTTCTCTTGCCTGGCGATGCGACTCTCTTCCTCGACGTGACTTCGGCGTTGTGGAAGGATGACGATGCCGAGATACCGTTACGGACCATTCACAGCCCCAATGCGATCGTCAGTGCGTTCGTGGAGGGACTTTCTGCGACGAACCCGGCGCCACACCAAGAAGCACGCGCGCGTATCGTGCTCGACGGGGAACCGCCGGAATCGTGGACGACGGCTATTGTCGCAGCCGACTCGGTTCTACGTACCACAGAAGCAACGAGCGCTTCCAGCGAAGCTGCCGCGCTCCTTCTCGGGCGCTTGTCGCTGGTTGAAGTAGCGGCACGTGAGAAACTTCATGCCTTAGGCGCTGAAGGCGTTCTTCAGAAAAACGTGGAACAGTTAATTGCTGCGGGCGACTACAATCCCGCTGCTCGTTTCGTCGCGCTGATGCTTGCCAGCAAAACTGCGTTAGGTACCGCTTACGGTCAAAGTTGGGATGATTTTGTTGGTGCGAACCCCTGGTTCGTCGAAGCTGTAGATAATGAATTTACTCGGTTTTCTCCACCCTCATTCGCAAGTCATCTAGTCAACCAAGCAACAAACGACCCGTCGACCTCTGGATTAATCTCGCCACTGCTCACGCGGCGAGCGCTGACGCACGACCTGGGGCGCTTGCCCGTCCAAGCCATCGTAGGAGATGTCGAACGCTATCTTCGGTTGATGCCCGACGCGGCAGGGAGCGCGCTCCTCGCGACGCTTCCAGAGTATACCAACTTTTGGACCCAGTTTGCCGCTGCCGGCCTAAGTCGCTCGGCGCTCCGCATTTACGTAGCTTTGCTTTCATCAACGGGCGGAGCGTCAGTAGCTGACCGCCGACGCGCCAAGGGCAAATTTCTTGGCGCGTTGAAGGACGTGAAGCGTGAACAATGGCGCGCCATAATCGCCGCAAACGAGCCGATGCTTGATGTTGCGGTTCTCGCGAAGGTTCCTGCCACAGGCAAGAGTAGCCAACAGGCAGATCTTTTCGGAGCGCTGAGCGACCTCCTCCCTGATCTAGTGTCGCAAGCCGAACGTCCCTATGCTCTCGCATGGACTAAAGCAGCCACCATTTTGTCATCAACGCATCGTCGTGCCGTCATGGCAACATTCCGGGACCAGTTACTCGCGCTGCCTGCGGTGGAGAATCTGGCCGGGCTACTCGAAGCCACGGGGAAGCTCCTGCTGATTGAGGGGAAACTGGTCGAGCGTGCAGATGAAGTAGTTCGCCGCATGGTTGTGCCGCTCATCGAAACGCCAGCTGGACGCAGCTGGATAATGCAGCATTATGACGATCTGAAGCCGATTTTTATCGCAAGTAACGCTGACACCCAGACCCACTTCAGCGAATTACTGGAATTGTGGGCAACGGAAGCGTCCGCTCAGGAGAGGGACGATCTTGCTCCACTCCTATCGCGATGGTCTGGCACTCACCTGAACTCCCGCTACTGAGCTAATCGATTGGTCGTTCCTGACGTCGTCAGGACGGCCAATCGCGTGCGGGCAGAACTCAGCGGCTCTGTTGTTCAATTCGTGAACCTGTGACTGCAGGCAGAGAGCAAATAAACTGGAGACCCTCAACTAACGTCATGCTGCGTCGGCGGTCTGCTACGCCTCCCGCCCTTGACTCGGGAAAGCGCGAACCAGGGCTGCGACGGCGCTACGCGGTCGGTGTTTCAGTTAGTGTCGTCGTCCATTGCGTTAAGGATCGAGTGTTCAGTCACTCGTCGTTGACACCCTGCGACGGTACACCAGTTCGAGGCAAGCTCGAGCTGGTATACCGGTTCGGAGCGTTCTCCGGCGCTACCGGCTTGTCAGCTTGGCCGAGCAGCCCTTCTACATCGGTTCAAGCGTGTGACCTTCTTCTGGATCGAAATGAACGACGCCGCTGACCTTGCCCTGCATCATTGCTCGCAGTCCTTCAAGGAGCGGCAACTTCCCGAGATCGTTTCGGATGATATGGAACGCACCGGGGGGCAGCATCGTGCTGAGCGATCCAGAAGGTAACAAATATCTCGGCAGCGTGGCTTCCTGAGCGGGCGACGATGATCGTTCCGTCCTCGGTTCCTTCTACCTGTGCGGTGAAGCATCTCATAGTTTGACCTCTTGTTTGGTTAGGTAACCGTAAGGTTGTGACGCATTGAGCGATGGGATGCGGGTGGGAAGTGCAGACGGACTCACAAGGCATTGTGGGTGCTGGTATGGCGCGAAGGTCGACGGCCCACGGTCAGCCAGCTCACCGCCGCACAGCAAGCTACGCTGCGTTCACTAAGCAGCTCGACTGTTGGGATCGCCGTCGTCACCGTTCGATCTCCACCCTAAGCAGACCCACTCCGATAGGTTCAGAGTCAATCAAATCAGATTATATAATGTTGTTGGGGATGCCGCCCCCAAAGCTCTGGTGAGAGATTTTACTCGAAGTAATCTCACCAAGAGGAGTTGGACGGGGTTTCCAGGGAGCTAAGTTCAGCAAAAACAGTGAAAAAACGAAAGCCCTCGGAGTGCCTCGTCGGAGTGGTCTTTGGCGACAGTAGCAAATTCACAGGGGGGCGGTCCTGGCCGGAGCGGGACACAAATCTAGGGGGCTCCGCCAGGCTTAGCCTTCCGAGCTAAATTCCGCACGAGGATCAAAAGGGGGAAGTAGCACCCATCCTTTCCACGGGGTGTTTTCGAACCGCTCGATCCGGCCTAAATCCCTCGACACTCTGGTGCTGAGGGCGCCAAAATTAGCGCTCGTATTTCGCCACCCTCTTTCTACAATTATTCGCGCGATGCTGGCCGCAGTCACCTTCTTCTGTTCCGCCCTCAATACCTCCCGGCAGACCCAGACGTCGATCAGCTCGAGCAGCGAGTCCACGGGCAGCTGCCATAATGCTCTAGGAGCTCCGTCCTCAGTTATGGCTTCGATCAAATCGTCCGAGCGGTAGGCCCCGGCGACAAGGATGTCGAGCAGGTGCCGATCGTCGATGTTTCCGGCGCGCAGCTGCTTCTTTCGTGCTGCAATCTGCCTGATGCGGTCCTTCTCCAGAACGGCATTGTCCGCGTCCTGATAATGATTCAGAACCGCCTGGTCATTCACGCTTTTGAATGGCGTAGCTTCCGCGACGACGCATAGTCTCCCCCATGCGCGATAGGCATGCGAACCTTTCCAGTTGGGACGGACAAAGCTCCCCGGCCCTTCCGCGAGCAGCCACTGGTCATACGCCTGTCTGAGTGCCGGGGAGGCCATAAGCCGATTCCTGACGATGCGTTCACAATCCGGTCGGAAGACGCAGGATGCGCAGCGGGATGACGGCTGAAGCCCTCGACCTTTCACCAGCTTAGTAGCATCTCTGTAGCGCAAAAACGCTGTAAGAATCCCAAAGCAAGGTCGACCAACCAGCAGTGGCATGGCAGTTATGTCGCCATCGTACATCCTGACCGAGAATGGCTCAATCTTGGTGTTCTTCAGGCGGAGCCGGGCACCGTCAGGATTCCATGAGTCCGTGCGCGTCCAGTGGCGCAGCTTCGCTCGGTAGCTGAGTTCATCCAGCTGCCGCACGGTCATCACCGTTGTGATCAATGCAGATGCCTTCGCGTCAGACATCGCGATCACCGCCGTGTGCTCGTTCAGCACAGGAGCGCGCGCGTTCTTATCAAGCGAACCGTGACTCATACCGCCCTCCGAGCACCATGCGCATCAGGCCGCTCGAGTTCTGACGTGCTGCACCGCGTCCGCGCGGTCATCCAAGCATCTAAATCGGCGAGGCGATAGCGGATTGCCCGGCGCGAGTAGCTGACGAACGGGGGACCGCCGCCAGTGCATCGCAGCTTCTCCAGTGTCGCTGTCGCGAGACCAGTATAGCGAGACGCCTGCTCGGTGTTTAGTGCAGCAGGCAAATTGCCGAGCTGTGTCACGTTATTCGTGACCAGATGTTCATCAAACGACTTCAACGGTTTACTCCATGGTTGCCGCCAACCGGATATGGCGGGCAGCAAGCCTATGGTGGCACTCGGCCGATGACGTCGTCTGGGAACCTATTTAACTTATTTAACGCGCCTCGCACTCGCGCAGCCGCTCCACGATCGCCTGGACAACTGGACGCAGCGGTTGCGGCGATCCGGGCGCCCTGGCGCCTCGCGCCTCAAGCAAGACTAGTATCTCTTCACAAATCCGGCCGACCGGCGTGCTATCTGCAGGGGGGCCCCGTTCATAGAAGTAGACCACTAGTTCCTCCGTAAGGTCAGGCCAGAAGTCTCCATGCGGCCTGCCGCCACCCCGTGACGCGCCCGACTTCAGATCAGCAAGATCCTCCCGCCACAACTGCATGCCGTTGAGTTCCACCTCAAAAGGCCGGTTGTCATCTGCGATGCTGCCAATGCCCCGCACGCGCCCCATGACCAAATCTAGCGGAAACTCCCAGCGCAGGTTCGCCCAAATTGCGGTTTTAACTTCGACGCCCTTCAGTGAGCATACCTGGTGTCCTTCCTCGCGCTCCACATAGGCACCCGCTTTGGAGCGTATACCGCCGACAGAAAGACGATCTACCAATCGCCTCCAAGCGATTTCATCACTTTCCTCTGGGCGACGGGCGAGGGAGATCGCGGTAGGCAGAGAGATCCACGAATCGCTGCTTTTCGTAACCATGCGAGGCGCCTACTGATTATACCCGCAGCTGCAAACGCCTATTCTAACGACAGGAGCTTATCTCCCCAGCGCTCAATCGCTTTCGCCTTCTCATCCCGGTAATCATATACCTGATACACCGACACGAGGCCCTTCCTTCGTCCGGTGTGGTTCAGCAACGCTTCGGTGTGATCAATGGGAATACCAAGCTTCTGGCACCCGGTTGCGACCGTTCGACGCAGGTCATGAAACGTCCAACCTGGAAGGGATCGATCATCGTTCTGCTTTGCGATGATGGCATCGAGCCGCGACTTAGCCTTCGAGAAGCCGCTAACTGCGGATCGCCCCGTCGTCGTAAACACGTAGCTGTCACTTACCTTCCGAGCGCTGAGGCCTTGAATCACGGCTGTCGTCGCGGCACTTAGTGGCAGCAGATGGGTGTTACCATTCTTAGTCCGCTGCCCTGGTATCAGCCACTCGGTCGCCGCTTCATTGAGCTCAGTCCACTGCATTCCCGCGACCTCGCGCAAGCGCTGACCTGTAAGCAGAAGCAGTTGAACAAGGGGGCCGAAGGGGTATCCGAGTGCCTCACTGGCGTTCCATACCAGAAGTGTTTCTTGGTCGTTTAGCGCGCGTTCGCGGCTGGACTGTTCGTGCGGCGGTGCCATGCGATCCATTGGCGAAGTGGCGATGTCCCCACGCTCGGCAGCGAAGTTCAGCATTTTTTTCAGCCATTTGTGAGCTTTGTTAGCCGCTGAGCCGCTGCGATCACCAATCTCATCAAGGCACTTGGCAATGTCAGCACGGGTCAGGTCACGGATTGAGCGATCTCCAAGCCGCGGCTTCAGGTCGCGGCGGAATACTGCTTCGATGTCCGGTGTGCTTCGCAGCTGCTTTTTCACCGCATGGCGCCGGATGAAGGTGTCCACATAGGCGCCAAACGCCAAGACATCTTTCTGCTGACGCTCCTCGTCCTCCCGCCGACGTTTTTCTGCCTCCGCGGCCTTCGGATCAACCCCCTTTCGTATCAACTCCAGCAGATCGTTCGCGTGTTCGCGCGCCTTCTCTGCCGTCCATGGGCTTCCATGCCGGCCGATCGTGATGGTCTGCGTCGAATGCCCGCGCCCACCCATTCGGTACTGAACGATGTAGGAGCGAACGCCAGTTGCCGTGACCATGACGCCGAACCCCTTTAGGGTATCATCCCACAGGTGCTGTCTTTTTCCCTTTGGCGGGCGTGCGATGGCCTCGACGGATCGCTTGGTTATACGAGCTGTTCCCATACGCCGGTCAATAACGGGGCAAGCACGCTGAAGCAAGCCACGGGCAAGCACAGGCAGGAACAACAAGAGATTTCGACGATAGAACCGTGCAAATCAGCCCTTTATGGATCCACATACAACCGGGGAAAATCGAGAGCACAGACTTGGTAAGGCTGAGGTCGTGAGTTCAATCCTCACCGGCAGCACCAGTTTTTCGATGACCCGGAACAGATCATCCCTGCGGGGAACGCGCGGGCCGTGCACTGCGCGGCGCGCGACGATCCGATGGGGCCACACCGCCCCTGCCCCCGCAGCCGATACAGTGCGATGATCGTGACTGGCGCGATCAATCGGGCGTCGAGGGCGCCGATATCGAGAAGGGCCGCGCGGCCTTGCTGCTTGCCCAGCGCTTGTTGGGCGTCGGCGCCATGGTGAAGCGCAACTCGCCACCGGCGCGAAGCTCCTTGTCCCGAAGGTAGCTGCGGTCGAGCGCGACGCCGTTCAGCGTCACGGCCTTTACATAGCGATTGGCGGCCGACAGGCCGTCGGCGACCATAACGAACTTCTTGCCATCGGGGAGATTGAGCGTGGCGTGGTCGACGAACGGGCGGCCGATGACATATTCGTTCGAGCCTGGCGCCATCGGATAGAAACCAAGCGCGGTGAACACCAGCCAGGCCGACATCTGCCCGAGATCGTCATTGCCGGACAGACCGTCGGGGCTGGGCTTGTATTGCGACGACACGATCTGGCCGAGCCGTTCCTGCGTGCGCCACGGTGCGCCGGCGACGCCGTACAGATAGGCGACGTGGTGGCTCGGTTCGTTGCCATGGATATATTGGCCGATCAGCCCGGCGATATCCTCGGCATGGCTGTAATCCACTTTCGAGGTATCGAACTCGAACATGGCATCCAGCTTGGCGATCGCCTTGGCATCACCGCCCAACAGGCGGAACAGGCCGGCCTGATCCTGCGGCACGAACCAGCTATATTGCCAGGCATTGCCCTCGGTATAATCCGAACCGTAATTGATCGCCGTCGGATCGAACGGCGTGCGGAACGCGCCGCTCGACAGCCGCGCGCGCAGCCAGCCGGTCTTGGCGTCGAAGCTGTTGCGCCAATTGCCGGCGCGCTTGTCGAAGCGATCGGCGATGTCGGTACGCCCCATCGCCCGCGCCATGCGCGCGATGGTCCAATCGTCATACGCATATTCGACCGTCTTGGAGGCCGCCTCAGGCTCCTTGTCGATCGGCACGTAGCCGCGCTTCATATACTCGCCGAGCCCGCCATACGGCGCATAGCTGGCGCTCGCGACCATCGCATCGAGCGCGGCGGCGGCGTCGAAGCCCCGAATGCCTTTCAGATAAGCGTCGGCAATCACCGGCGCGGCGTGATAGCCGATCATCGTCCAGGTCTCGCGACCGGCGAATTGCCATACCGGCAGGATGCCATCCGGGCTATAGCGCTGGCTCTCGACCAGCGAACGCACGACATCGGTGCTGGTCTGCGCCGGCTGGATCAGCGTGAGCAGGGGATGCTCGGCGCGGAACGTATCCCACAGCGAAAAGGTCGAGCGGAATGTGAAGCCCTTGGCCTCGTGCACCTGATCGTCGGGCCCGCGATAACGACCGTCGGCATCGCTCCACACACTGGGCGCGAGCAACGTGTGATACAGCGCGGTGTAGACGTTCTTGCGCATCGGCGCGGGCGCCGCGATCTCCACCGCGCCCAGCGCCTGCGTCCAGGCCGCGGCGGTGCGCGCGCGCACCGCATCGAAATCGCCGCCTTCGGCAGCGAGATTGGCAAGCGCGCCGGTCTCGTCCACCCCAGACAGCGCCACTTTCACTTCGAGCGGCGCGGTCAGCGCACCAAAATCGAGCCGGGCTTCGAGCGCGCGACCCAGCTTTTCCGCGAGCGCATCGCTCCCGCGGCCAGGGCCGGCAAAGCCCTTATAGGGCACCGCGGCATCGCGATCGACGAAGGCGTGGTCGGTCAGCGGCGCGGAAAAACGCATCGCGAAATACAATTTGCGCCCCGGCGCCCAGCCGCGCGTCTCGCGAAAGCCGGTCAGCGTGCCGTCGGGGCGCAGGTGCAACCCGGACCACAAGGTCTTGCCGGGATAATTGTACAGCGAGGAGCGCAGATCGATCAGCAGATGCGCCGCCTGGCCGTTGGGGAAAGTATAGCGATGCACGCCAATGCGGGTGCCGGCGGTGAGCTCGGCCTGGATCCCGCTGTCGAGCAGCGACACCGCATAATAACCGGGCCGCGCCGTCTCGCGCGCGTGATCGAAGCGCGATCGATAGCCGGAGCCGGGCTGCTTGGGATCGCCCGGATCGAGCCGCACGTCGGACCCGGCCTGCGGCATCACCAGCACGTCCCCGAGATCGGAATGGCCCGCGCCGGAAAAATGCGTGTGGCTGAACCCCTGGATGGTGGGATCTTCATAGCGATAGCCGGCAGCATGCGCGTAGCAGGCGCGCAATTCACATCCGGTGTCGGTATCGGGCGAGAGCTGGACCATGCCGAAGGGTGCCGTCGCGCCAGGAAAGGTATGGCCCTCCCCGCCGGTGCCGATCATCGGATCGACCGCGTCGATCGGCGGCGGCACGGTTTGCGCCGCGGCGGCGGTGGAAAGGAACAGGGTGAGCAGGAGAGAGGCGCGCATCGGGCGATTTAAGCAGCAGCGCGTACCCGCTGTCCAATGCGAAACGCATGGCGCAGGGCAGCGCGGCGCGCCGGTGGCCACGCCAGCACCGAGGACCTCAATATCCTCGGCGCGCCAGCACCCGGTTGACGAGAAAGGGAGACCGCGCTCCGTCCTTGCAGGTGCCAGGCCGGGCGATGATACACATGCGCGCCTCCGCAGGCCCCTCGCAATGGTCGACGCGATAGCCCGGCGGAAGCGGGGGTGGCCCGTTCGACACGGTCACGATGCGGTTGAACGTCTGCCGCCAACGTAGCGCCGTGGTCCAGCGGTCCCCGTCGCGGGAGGCAGGATCACCGCTCGTGAAGAGGCTGATCGGCGTACCGCGCCGAAGCCCAACCGTACCGGGGAAGGCGGTAAAGGTTGCGGGTTCGATCAGCGCAACCCCGCACACTGCCGGATCCTGTCGCAGGACCGCAAACGTCTTCCATCCGTCGGTACTAGGCCTGATTCGCGCCGGCGATGAATTGCCCTGCGCGACGCCGATCGAGGCCGCCCCCCACATCGCGAACACGGCGATTGCCACTCCCCGCGCCTTCGAGGCACCCCAGCGCCGACCGGCAATCGCGATCAGCTCACCCCAACCAAAAGCGGCCAGCAGGGTCACGGCGGCGACGGTCAGAAAGACGAAACGGTATTCCTTGTGGGGGATCACGCTGTGGAGGAGCAAGGTCACGGCCGCAGCGGCCAGCAGGCCCGGGCATTGTCGCCAGCCGAAGCGTACGCCGATGATCGCCGGTATCAGCCACCAGCTCCAAAGCTGCCGCGACCAGTCGACATAGGTCAGGATCGGGAACGTACCGTAGCGCGCAGACACGTTATGGACAATGTTCTGTTCGAAATTGGCGAGGATCCACGCGAACGGCATCAATCCCTGTCGAGCATCGACGACGGCGCCTGCCGCGGCGACCAGCACGGCGCCGCCGATCAACGCCCCCCAACGACGACGATCGAAGCGCCGCGGGGCGAGATCATGCCACCACGACACCACAACTAGCGCCGCCACCGCCGGCGCATAATGTGGCCGGGCGAATACCGCCAAGCCGAATAGCGCCCCCGCCAGTACGATCTTGCCGGTTCTCGGGCGGGGATCCGCGATCAATGCGGCGGCAGGTATCATCGCCGCCACGGCGAGCGGTTCGGAGAGCGTTTCGGCGGCGAAGAAGACCAGCTCGAACCATGTCGCGGCAACGAACGCCGCCAGCGTGGCCGTTAGCAAGCTGTGCCGGCGCCCGATGTTCCATGCCGCCCAGACGATGCCCAGCGACGCGGCACCCGTCGCCAATCGTGGCAGCATCAATGGCAGCTGGCCGTCGGGACTCAAGGCCTGGCCGACCGCCAGCGGTACCGCAAACAGCGTCGGCAGCAGCCAGCTGCGGATGCCGGTGCGCCATTCCCAAGTGATCACGCCTTCGCCCGACAGCAACCGGTGCGCCGGCTCGAGATATTGAAAGATAGCGTCCGGGTGGTGAAATCCGGGCGCCAGGGCGGCCCAGATGCGCAGCAGGATGGCGAGCAGCAATATCCCATAAAGCGGACTGCGCGAACTGTGCTGCCATCGTCTTACAAACATCGTGCGTCCCACGGCCTAGCGCTGCGGTGGCGCTTACCGAGTAGCTCCGGCGGATGCCAGAGATGCGACGCATGTTCTTCTTCGTGGTGCCCCGACCCATAATTGAACCGCGCGGCGAAGCCCTATAGAGCAACGTCGCCATGCTGCGGGGAGGTCTCATAGTTACCTGGTGGATGCCACGTTGAACCCTACCGGTGGTGCCGGTGCTGACACGCCGTTCGATGTAGGGCCCTCAGCGGCGTGTGACCTCCTGTTCGGCCGGCGGGATCGGTAGCGATGCTCGAAGGCGATCAGCCCCGCGCCATGATCTCGCGGCCACCAAGCCGGATCTTCAACACATCCCTGAAGCGAATAGCCGACAGGTAGCGGCCTTGGGCATCGTGAATCTCGATGCTCTCGTCCAGTTGAAGATCACCGTCGCACACCTCGGCGCTCATCATTTCGCGCGCCGAGCGCGTGGCGCTATCCTCGGCCGCTGCCAGATCGGCCAACTCGGTGCCATCCTCGTCGGGAATGAAGTCGGTGGACGTTCTCAGGTTCAGATGAAATAGCGACATGGTGGTGCTCCGCTGCAGGGCAGGAGCACGTCGGCTCTTAGCCGCCAGCGCCCAATCGACTACCCGACGATGTGTATCGCTATAGCCCGAAAACGGTGCGTCCATTTCAACATAGATTATGGATGTATCTCTCGCCTCTGTTGGCGTCAGATCAGCACGGTCGTTTACTGCCAGTGTACCACCTCCGGCACACCGGCGTTATCGATCTGCCGGCATCATAGGTGCCTGAGCGCGTACCGGCGATAACCCTACGACGCGAATCGAGCGCAATTCCTGCTCAAGGTGCAGCAGGTTAGACTTTAACCTTAATCTATGTTATTCTGGCGCAATCGCTCACAAAGCAATCAGAGGCGTCGACGGCTCAGAGTTTTTTTGAGTTCCCGCTCCAGCCGGGAGAGTGGCAATGATACAATCCACCACACGCTTACAGCCATTCGTGGACCGGCTGATGGTGCGCTCGCTCCTGACCGAGGAAGAGCAGCACGCGATCCTCGCTTTGCCGATCCAGGAGCTCGTGCTGCGCTCCAAGCAGGATTATCTGCACATCAATGAGCGGACGACCTATGCCTGCCTCGTCGCATCGGGGATGGTGGGTCGCTTCGGCCAGACATCGGAAGGGGTGCGGCAGATCACCGCCTTCCATGTGCCAGGTGACATGGCCGATCTGCTCTCGGCCGTGCGACCCGTTGGCGTCGGCGGCATCAACGCACTGTGCGAGACGATGGTGCTGCGCGTTCCCCATGCCGCGATCCGGGCGCTTGCCTCGCGCTACCCGGCGATTGCCGAAGCCTTTTGGCGGGACTGCATGCTGGACGCCGCGATCCTGATGGAATGGGTCGTGAATGTCGGCCGGCGCAACTCGCAAACCCGGATCGCGCATATCTTTTGCGAGATGGCGATCCGCTCCAGTGGCGATCGCGAGATCCTCAAGGAATACCCCTTCCCCGTCACGCAGGAACAACTTGGCGATGCGACCTCACTGACCGGCGTACACGTCAACCGTACCTTGCGGGCATTGCGTGATGTCGTGACGCTGAAGAATGGCAGCGTGCAGATCCACGATTGGGCACGGCTTACCCGCGTGGGCGATTTCGACGCGACGTACCTTACCGCGGATACCGCGCCCGAGCAGCAGAAGCGCTTGCTGGCAGCGGCCTGAGGAACGCGGTGCCGCGCGGCTGAGTGGGGCGCTACTTTACGCCGTTGGTATCGACCGCCTCGGCCACAACAGCAAAGGTCAGGCTGCAGGTGCGATCACCCCGACGACGATCACCGTGAACAGCATCTGGCGATCGGCATCCGTCACCTCAACGCGGAAGTCCTCGCCGGCCCAGATGATCGTCGGGTGGTCATGCAGCATTTCAGCGGCAAACTGCACGGCCTGAATACGCGCCTCGGTGATCGTCTCGAACTCAAGGCCTTCATTGTCGGGATCGTACATCGCCCCGGCAACATTGAAATAGTACCGCATCGACTCGCTCTCCAGATCGGAAAGAGCGCGCGGTCTCCTAGCCGCTGGCATCCGACGTCACCGCCAACGATGAAACCAAATATCAAGGCTCCGATCCGCTGTCGATGCCGAAACGATTGAGCACCAGCGAGCGGCGATGATCGAACGCTTCTATGGCGCTGTGGCCATATGTCTCGACAACGCGGTGTTCTCCGCCGCCTCTTGCATCTAGCACTGATTGAGTATCGTTCGTTGAAGGAGTTCGTCGACTCATGCCCGACTGGCCGTTTGACGAACCCCAACATGCGGCGGTGATTGCAACCCGGAGGATCATCGAACAGGGTGCTTGGGTCGCCCATGTCTACCATGACATGGATGATGGCGGCTGGCAGTTTCTCGACTCTGATCCTGCCCCCTCGCGGCTCGAGGACGCGAAGCTCGTCCCGCTGCGGCGCATGGTTGAACGCGATCCCGCTTCGCGAGATATTAGTGACCTGCCGTTGGAAATCAGACCACCTTGCTTTGAAGCTCTGATCTCTAGCCAAAGGACTCTGTAGCTTAGGGTGCTGGCCAATCGACCGATGCCCGTCAGCCACGGTCGCTTGGCACACTCGGGCCGACCTAGCCCAGCTGCAGGATCTCCGGGTCAAAAGTGATCGTGGAGCGTATTTCCAACGTGTCCGGCCCGAGCGACATCGGGCACACGACGTTGGGCATGGCGGCGACATCGAACAACTCGGTGATGAAGCCCTCGAGCTTGATCCATTCGACGATGTCACCAGATGCCAGATTGACGACCAGCACGCCGCACCATGCTTCGGCATCCCTGTCCGCCAGCGCCGCGTCGAGTGCCAGGCCGGCGAAGGTGCCGTTGCGCGGTTTCGAGACGGTGACCAGCGCATGGCCGTTATGGATCGACATGCCACGCAGGAAACCCGGGCAGAAGGTTATACCGGTGCGCTTGCCGCTTGCGGGATCGATCCGGCTGATCTGGCCACGCGCCGAGTCCAGCACCAAGACGTGATCGCCATAGATGCGCGGGCTGTGCGGCATCGACAGTTGATCGGTGACGATGCGATCGCTTTCCACCTCGATCAACACGCCGCCCTCATGGCGGCGTTCGCGCCAGCCGGTAACGATGTCGCTCCGGCTGACCGCGGTCACAAAACGCGGCTTGCCGCCGTCCAACGCCATGCCGTTGAGGTGACAACGGTCTTCGGGGGCGAGCTTGGAGATGAAGTTGGGTTTCCAGATTGGACGGAAGCTGTGATTAAGATCGAGCGTGGCCAGACAGCTATATTTCGTGTTCACGAAGAGGACGCGGCCCGATGCATCGGTGCCGACCTCATGTATGTCGACATCGCCGGTGGTCTGCGCATTGCGCGGGATCAGCGCCATGTCGAAGCTCTTGTTCGCCATCTCCCCCGGACGCAGCATATTCTCCAGCCGCCAGACCTGGTGCGACGTGCCGAGATAGAGCCTGCCCGGTTGGTAGCAGACGCCCATCGCGCGGGTGAAGTTCTGCTGATTGAACGAGACGGTGCCGTTAGGCGCGACGCCGACCAGGAACAATTGCCCGGTTTGGTAAGAGGTGAAGGCAAGACTCGTGCGATTGGTGCGCAACCAATCGCCTAAACCACGCGACACGGCGAGATTGGTGTTGGTCTGCTTGCCCGCGGGCTGCCCCACCACCGGCGCGGGACCAGCGCCTGCGGCAGCGCTCGGCACGGCGCGTTGCTCATCGTCAGATCCTCTTCGTCGGGGGTGAAAGGTGCAAAAAGGCTCGCGGCGCTATGCCGCGAGCCTGTTCACTAGGATTGGTGTCCTACCGTGCCAAGTCGCTTAGAACTTGATCCGTCGTCGAGCGGTTCGCTACTCTTGTGCGCACTAAACTGCTTGAAGGTGAACCGGCGCTGCGCAGAAACTGCGTCGTGCTATTCGTCTCGCGAGGACATGTCTCGCGCGACGAGATCATCGTGTCCGGTTCGCGAGCAGCCTTAGAAGCTGCCGTCGTCGCCACGGGCAGCGGCAGCGAGCAGCCGGTGCCCATCTTTGACGGAAAGTGGTGCCCAGAAGAGGACTCGAACCTCCACGCCCTTGCGAGCGCCAGCACCTGAAGCTGGTGCGTCTACCAATTCCGCCATCTGGGCACGGGGTAGGGGGCGGCCTTTAGGGGTGCTGTCATGGCCTTGTCAACACACGCCGTCATGCGCCAAGGGGATCGCCTGGTATCCAAGGGTCAATCACATGAACGACAAACTGGTGACGCTGATCGGTGGCGGCGGGTTTCTGGGGCGATATGTCGCACAGGAATTGATGAAGGCAGGCGCGCGGGTGCGGATCGCGCAGCGTGATCCGCGCGCGGCGTTGTTCCTGCGCACGCAGGGTGGCCTGGGGCAGATGCAGTTCGCCGCGGTCGACGTGACCAAGCCCGAATCGGTGGCGCGCGCGGTGCAGGGCTCGGACGGGGTCGTGAACCTGGTCGGCGTGCTGGCGGGTAATTTCCACGCCGTGCAGGCCGAAGGCGCCGCCACCGTCGCGCAGGCGGCCACGGCGGCCGGCGTTACGGCGTTGGTGCATGTCTCGGCGATCGGCGCCGACGCCGCATCCGATTCTGCCTACGGCCGATCGAAGGGCGACGGTGAGGCCGCGGTGCGCGCGGCCTTCCCGCGCGCGACGATCCTGCGCCCGTCGATCGTGTTCGGGCGCGAGGACCAGTTCGTCAACCGCTTCGCCGGGATGATCGCCGCCACTCCGGTGGTGCCGGTGCTGCGCGCCGGGGCACGGTTCCAGCCGGTCTATGTCGCCGATGTCGCCGCCGCCGTCACCCGCGTGCTCGCCGAGCCCGGCCGCTTCGGCGGTGAGACGCTCGAGCTTGGCGGGCCCGACGTGGTGACGATGGGCGACCTGATCCGCTGGATCGCGCAGGCGATCGGCCGCGCGCCGCGGATCGCGGAACTGCCGGATGTCGTCGGCGGGCTGATCGCCAAGGCAGGCTTCCTGCCCGGCGCGCCGATCACCGCCGACCAGTGGAAGATGCTGCAGCGCGACAATGTGGTGACCGGTACCGACGGGCTTGCTGCACTCGGCATCACGCCGACGCCGATGGCGAGCGTCGCGCCCAGTTGGCTGGTGCGCTATCGCCGCGAAGGCCGCTTCGGTACGGTGAGCGCCAGCGCATAACGCGCGGCTATTGGGGAATTACCAGTGTACGACCTGATCGTCATCATCCTGCTCGGCATCGTCGAGGGGGTGACCGAGTTCCTGCCCGTCTCCTCCACCGGCCATCTCATCCTGGCCGGCGCGCTGCTCGGGCTGCCCCAAGCCGACGCGACGTTCGACATCGTCATCCAGCTGGGCGCGATCTTGGCCGTCATCGTGCTGTTCTGGGGCCGGTTCATGAAGGTCGGCCGAGGATTGCTGGCGCGCGACCCGGCGGCGATCCGCTTCACGCGCAACGTGTTGCTCGGCTTCCTGCCCTCGGCGATCGTCGGGGCGATCGCCTACAAGGCGATCAAGGCAGTGCTGGAGGCGCCCCTGGTTGGGCCGCTCGTCGTCTCGATCGCCTTGATCGTCGGCGGCGTGCTGATCCTGCTGATCGAGCGGCTTCAGAAACATGTCGTGACACGCAGCGTGGAGGAGATGCCGTGGCGCACGGCGCTAACGATCGGCGTGGTGCAATGCCTGTCGATGATTCCGGGCGTCAGCCGCTCGGGCGCGACGATCATGGGCGCGCTGACGCTGGGCGTCGATCGGGAGACCGCGGCGGAATACAGCTTCTTCCTGGCCATCCCGACGATGATGGGCGCGACGACGCTGGCGCTGTACAAGGGCCGGCATGAACTGGGCGATGCGCATCTGACGGCGATCGCGATCGGCTTCGTGGTGTCTTTCGTCGTAGCGCTGGCGGTGATCCGCTGGTTCGTCGCGTTCGTTGGCCGGCATGGTTTTGCGCCATTTGCCTGGTATCGAATCGTCGCTGGGAGCATCGCCCTTATCGCACTACTGTCTCATTAATGCCGATGGGTCCTAAATTAGGGTAAGCAGCTTTTGCAGATTGGCCTCAAAGAACCTGCGTAATTGATTAGGTTAAACATGCTTACCTATTGAACGATTTTTGCGTGACACGTCATAAGAACGAAATTATGCACCTCGCTCGATACACGCGAGGCGGCATGACCGATACGATGCTCAAATTCGTGGGACGGCCCCAGGCCTATCCCGGCAAACGCCCAGCCCCGGTGCGGGCAGACGATTTCCGCGAGATCGCAGAGCGCTATGCGCCGCCCGCGGCCGAGGATCAGGCTGGGCGTTGCTCGCAATGCGGCGTGCCCTATTGCTCGGTGCATTGCCCGCTGCACAACCACATCCCCGATTGGCTGCGGCTCACTGCGGAGGGGCGATTGCGCGAGGCCTATGAGCTGAGCAATTCGACCTCGACCATGCCCGAAATCTGCGGCCGCATCTGCCCGCAGGACCGGCTGTGCGAAGGCAATTGCGTGATCGAGTTCACCGGGCATGGCGCGGTGACGATCGGGTCGGTGGAGAAATTCATCACCGATACCGCCTGGGAGGAAGGCTGGGTCGAGCCGGTCACGGTCGGGCCCGCGCGGGGCCAGTCGGTCGGGGTGATCGGTGCAGGTCCGGCGGGGCTGAGCGCCGCCGAGTATCTGCGCAATCATGGGTACGACGTGCATGTCTATGACCGCTACGACCGCGCCGGCGGGCTGCTGACCTATGGCATTCCGGGGTTCAAGCTGGAGAAGCATGTTGTCACGCGGCGGGTCGAGCGGCTGAAGCAGGGCGGTATCGTGTTCCACGAGAGCTTCGAAGTGGGCCGGGACGCCAACCTGGACGAGTTGCGCCAGCGGCACGACGCGGTGCTGATCGCAACGGGCGTGTACAAGCCGCGCGCGATCAAGGCGCCTGGTGTCGGCAGCCAGGGCGTGGTCGACGCGCTCGATTTCCTCACCGCCTCCAACCGCAAGAGCTTCGGCGATGCGGTGCCGGCGTTCGATGACGGATCGCTCAATGCCGAGGGCAAGCATGTGGTGGTGATCGGCGGCGGAGATACAGCGATGGATTGCGTGCGCACCGCGGTGCGCCAGGGCGCGGCCAGCGTGAAGTGCCTTTATCGCCGTGACCGCGCCAACATGCCGGGATCGCAGCGCGAAGTCGCCAATGCTGAGGAGGAAGGCGTAGAATTCGTCTGGCTTACCGCGCCGGAAGCGTTTGCCGCGGCAGCCGAAGCGACGGTCGGGCGCGTGACGAGCGTCAAGGCCAGCCGCATGCGGCTGGGCGCGCCCGATGCCAGCGGCAGGCGCGCGCCGGAAGTCGATCCGGAAGGCGGGTTCGACGTGCCGGCCGATCTCGTCATCAAGGCGTTGGGTTTCGATGCCGAGGATCTGCCGACCATGTTCGGCACGCCTGAACTAGGCGTCACGCGTTGGGGCACCTTGCTGGTCGGTAAGACGCTGATGACCTCGCTCGACGGCGTGTTCGCGGCAGGTGACATCGTGCGTGGTGCCTCGCTGGTGGTATGGGCGATCCGCGACGGGCGTGATGTGTCGGCCGCGATGCACAAGTGGCTGAAGGCCAAGGCAGCGAGCGAGAGGGTGGCGGCATGAGCGCTATACGACATGCGACCGCGCTGGCCTTGATGGTTGCGGCGTCGGCAGTCTCCGGCGTTGCCGCCGCGCAGACCGGAGCGGCGACACCGGCGCTCGATCCGGCACGGGTCGCCGTAGCCAGTGAGTTGATCGAGCTTCTGTTCCCGGCAGCAACGCGGGAAAAGATGATCGATGGGATGATGCAGCCGATGCTCGCGAACATTCGCCAAAGCATGACGCAGAACCCGCAGTTCGAAGCGCTTCTAAACAACGACGCGCGTGCTCGGGAAGTATTTGACCGCTTCCTAGACCGACAGCTGTCGCGCTCGACCGAAGCCATGCATGCCGGGCTCCCGGGCATGGCGACGGCAATGACCAACGCCTATGCGCGACGGTTCGACGTCGGCCAGCTTCGAGAGCTCAAGGCCTTCTTTAGCACGCCCACCGGCCGCGTTTACATGCAGCAGTCCATGACGATCATGAGCGATCCGGACGTTGCCGCTTGGCAGCGCGATTTGATGAAGCAGTCCATGAGCCACATGCAGGCTGACGTCGCCGAACTTACCAAAGACATCATGGCGTTAGCCGGGGACGAGAAAAAGCCATGAGCATGGAGTCCGAACGCGACCGCCTCGCCCGCGATGGCATGTATCGCCCCGAATTCGAATCCGACGCTTGTGGCGTCGGGCTGATCGCCGCCACCGATGGCACGCCGTCGCGGCGCGTCGTGCAATCGGCAATCGATGCCTTGAAGGCCGTGTGGCACCGCGGCGCCGTGGATGCCGATGGCAAGACCGGCGATGGCGCTGGTCTGCATGTCGATTTGCCGCTCAAATTCTTCGACGATGCCGTGGCCGCCTCCGGCCATCACGCCAAGCCCAACCGGCTGGCCGTCGGCATGATCTTCCTGCCGCGCACCGATCTCGGCGCGCAGGAGGCGTGCCGGACGATCGTGGAGAGCGCGATCATCGAGGAAGGCTATACCATTTATGGCTGGCGCCAGGTGCCAGTCGACGTTTCGGTGATCGGCATCAAGGCTCAGGCGACGCGACCCGAAATCGAGCAGATCATGATCGCGGGGCCCCTGCCTGACGAGCAGTCCGCGGCCGAGTTCGAGAAGAACCTGTACCTCGTGCGGCGCCGGATCGAGAAGCGCGTGATCGCCGCGCAGATCCAGGGCTTCTACGTCTGCTCGCTGTCGTGCCGCTCGATCATCTACAAGGGGCTGTTCCTGGCGGAGAGCCTGTCGCTCTTCTACCCCGATCTGCAGGATCAGCGCTTCGAAAGCCGCGTGGCGATCTTTCACCAGCGTTATTCCACCAACACCTTCCCGCAATGGTGGCTGGCGCAGCCGTTCCGCTGTCTTGCGCATAATGGCGAGATCAACACGATCCGCGGCAACAAGAACTGGATGCTGAGCCACGAGATCAAGATGGCGAGCTTGGCGTTCGGCGAGCATTCGGAGGACATCAAGCCGGTGATCCCGGCCGGCGCCAGCGACACCGCGGCGCTGGACGCGACGTTCGAGGCGATCTGCCGATCGGGCCGCGACGCGCCGACCGCCAAGCTGATGCTGGTTCCCGAGGCGTGGATGGGCAAGGGCGAGATGCCCAAGGCGCATCTCGACATGTACAAATATCTCGCATCCGTGATGGAGCCGTGGGACGGCCCGGCGGCGCTGGCCATGACCGACGGGCGCTGGGCCGTGGCGGGCATGGATCGCAATGCGCTTCGCCCCTTACGCTATACGCTGACCAGCGACGGGCTGCTGATCGTGGGCTCGGAGACCGGCATGGTGGTGGTGCCGGAATCGACCGTGCTCGAAAAGGGCCGGCTGGGTCCGGGTCAGATGATCGCGGTCGATCTCGACGAGGGCGTGCTGTTCAAGGATTGCGAGATCAAGGACAAGATCTCGGCCGAGGCGGATTATGCGGCGATGATCGGCAATTTTCTGTCCATCGCCGATCTGCCGCCAGCCCCCGGTGATGCCGTGACTCGCTTCGCTCGCGCCGATCTAACCAGGCGTCAGATCGCTGCCGGGCAGTCGCTGGAGGATATGGAGCTGATCCTGTCGCCGATGGTGGAAGGCGCCAAGGAAGCGATCGGATCGATGGGCGACGATACGCCGCTTGCCGTCGTGTCCGACAATCCACGGCTGATCAGCCATTTCTTCCGGCAGAATTTCAGCCAGGTGACCAATCCGCCGATCGATCCTCTGCGCGAACGGCATGTCATGTCGCTCAAAACCCGCTTCGGCAATCTATCCAACATTCTGGATACCGGCGCGCGCAAGGACGGCGTGCTGGTGCTCGATTCGCCGGTGCTGACCGGCACGGACTGGGCGCGACTGAAGGCGTTCTTCGGCAATGCCGTGGCGGAGATCGACTGCACGTTCGACGCCGGCGGCACGCCCGATACGCTGCGCCACGCGATCGCGCGCATCCGCACGCAGGCAGAGCAAGCGGTGCGGGAAGGCAAGAGCGAGCTGTTCCTGACCGACATGCGCACCTCCGAGGATCGCGTGGCGATTGCCGGCGTGCTGGCGGCGGCGGCCGTGCACACGCATCTCGTACGCAAGGGCCTGCGCTCTTATGCCAGCATTAACATCCAGACCGCGGAATGCCTCGACACGCATTATTACGCCGTGCTGATCGGCGTCGGCGCGACGACGGTGCATGCCTATCTCACCGAGGCCTCGATCGCCGACCGGCATGAGCGTGGTCTCTTCGGCGACCTGACGCTAGACGAATGTGTCGCGCGACACCGTAAGGCGATCGACGAGGGGCTGCTCAAGATCATCTCGAAGATGGGGATCGCGGTGATCTCCTCCTATCGCGGCGGTTATAATTTCGAGGCGGTCGGCCTCAGCCGTGCGCTGGTCAACGATTTCTTCCCGGGCATGCCGGCCAAGATTTCGGGCGAAGGCTATGCCTCCTTGTTCGTCAATGCGACGGACCGGCACGAGGCGGCCTTCGACGATGCGGTCGTCCACCTGCCGATCGGCGGCTTCTATCGCCAGCGCCATTCGGGCGAGACGCACGCATACTCCGCGCAATTGATGCACCTGCTGCAATCGGCCGTGGCGAGCGACAGCTACTCGACCTACCTGCAATTCTCGCGCGGCGTAGAGGCATTGCCGCCGGTCTATCTGCGCGACCTGCTGCAGTTCAACTTCCCCGACGAAGGCATTCCGCAGGACCAGGTCGAAGCGATCACCGAGATTCGCAAGCGCTTCGTCACGCCGGGCATGAGCCTGGGCGCGCTCAGCCCCAAAGCGCATGAGACGCTGGCGATCGCCATGAACCGTATCGGCGCCAAGGCGGTGTCGGGCGAAGGCGGCGAGGACAAGGCCCGCTACACGCCCTATGCCAATGGCGACAACGCCAATTCGGGCGTCAAGCAGATCGCCTCCGGACGCTTCGGCGTGACGGCGGAATATCTCGGAGCCTGCGAAGAGATCGAGGTCAAGGTCGCACAGGGCGCCAAGCCCGGCGAAGGCGGGCAGTTGCCCGGCTTCAAGGTGACCGAGTTCATCGCCAAGTTGCGCCACGCAACTCCGGGCGTGACACTGATCAGCCCCCCGCCGCACCATGATATTTACTCGATCGAGGATCTCGCGCAGCTGATCTACGACCTGAAGCAGATCAACCCCCGCGCGCGAGTGTGCGTCAAGCTGGTCTCCTCCGCCGGGATCGGCACGGTCGCGGCCGGCGTCGCCAAGGCGCATGCCGACGTGATCCTGATCGCCGGGCATGTCGGCGGCACGGGCGCTTCGCCGCAGACCAGCATCAAATATGCCGGCACGCCGTGGGAAATGGGGCTGTCCGAGGTCAACCAGACGCTGACCCTCAACGGCCTACGCGGCCGCATCAAGCTGCGCACGGACGGCGGCCTCAAGACCGGGCGCGACATCGTCATCGCCGCGATCCTGGGCGCCGAGGAGTTCGGCATCGGCACGCTCTCACTGGTTGCCATGGGCTGCATCATGGTCCGGCAATGCCATTCGAACACCTGTCCGGTGGGCGTATGCACGCAAGACGAGAAATTACGCGCCAAATTCACCGGCACACCCGAAAAGGTCATCAACCTGATGACCTTCATCGCCGAGGAAGTCCGCGACATCCTCGCGCGTCTGGGCTTCAAGAGCCTCGACGAGGTGATCGGGCGCACCGAATTGCTCCGCCAGGTCAGCCGCGGAGCGGAGCATCTCGACGATCTCGATCTCAACCCGATCCTGGCCAAGGTGGATGCGGACGATAGCCAGCGGCGTTTCTCGCTCAGCACGTTCCGCAACGACGTGCCCGACAGTCTCGACGCGCAGATGATCCGCGATGCCGCCGCCGTGTTCAGCCGCGGCGAGAAGATGCAGCTGACCTATAGCGTGCGCAACACGCACCGCGCGGTGGGCACGCGACTGTCGAGCGAGATCACCGCCAAGTTCGGCATGTCGACGTTGGCCGACGGGCACGTCCATGTGCGGCTGCGCGGCTCCGCTGGCCAAAGCCTCGGCGCATTCCTGTGCAAGGGCATCACGCTCGAAGTGTTCGGCGACGCCAACGATTATGTCGGCAAGGGCCTATCCGGCGGCAAGATCGTCGTGCGCCCGATGGTCAGTTCGCCTCTCGCCAGTCAGGACAACACGATCATCGGCAACACCGTGCTGTACGGCGCGACGTCGGGCAGCTTGCTGGCCGCCGGCCAGGCGGGCGAGCGTTTCGCCGTGCGCAATTCGGGCGCGACGGTGGTGGTCGAGGGCTGCGGCGCCAATGGTTGCGAGTACATGACCGGTGGAGTCGCGGTGGTGCTGGGCAGCGTCGGCGCCAATTTCGGCGCGGGGATGACCGGGGGAATGGCGTTCGTCTATGACACGGACGGCAGCTTCGAACGCCGCGCCAATCCGGAGAGCATCACCTGGCAGCGGCTGTCGTCAATGCACTGGGAATCGGTGCTGCTCGACCTGATCCGCACGCACCATGCCGCGACGGACAGCAAATGGTCGGGTGCGATGCTGGAGGATTGGAACCTGGCGGCCGGGCATTTCTGGCAAGTGGTGCCCAAGGAGATGATCGGTCGCCTGCCGCACGCGCTGGACGACAGTCTGGAGATGGTCGCGGCGGAGTGAAGCAGCGGACTCGCAAATTAACCGGTAATCTGCTACATCGCGCTTCTGCCCAATAGGATCGGACGGTGTCATGCGACTGATTTCCCTGCTTTCCTTCTCGGCGGCGTTATTGGCCGCCAATCCTGCGGTGGCACGGGATCGCGAGATGCCGTCGGCCGATCAGGTCGCGCGCGCCTTGGACGACCCTCAGGTCCAGGCAGGCGTCGCCACCGTGCTCGACGCCTTTGCCGGGGCGGTGCTCGACACGCATGTCGGGCCGCTGTCGCATTATACGGGCAAGGTCCGGTCGAGCGATACGTTGCGCGATCTTGCCCGGCGCGACGATCCACAGTTCGATCGCCACTTGCAGGAACAGACGCGCGGCGCGGTGGCGCTGGCCGGGCGGACCGCGCGTGACGCCGCCACGATGCAGAAGGAATTGAGCGCGACCGCTGCACGGCTGCGCAGCCTGTTCGCCATGACCTCGGCCGCTCTGGATACCGCCGCTAGTGGCGCGCCCGGCGATAAGTAAGTCCAATGGCTCTGCCAGCTAAACCAAGGTTTGGCGCGCGATTGCCCGGCCCGCCACGTCACTCCCCTAGCAAAAACGTGGATCCGGTGCGCGTCGGTGGCACCGGCAAGCCCAGCAGGGCGCAAAAAGCGATAACCACGGCCGCGTTCAACCATCGATTGTCGATGAGATACGGCCGTACCGCCTGGGGCCGTGATGCCACCTCGCGCAACAATGCGCGCGCTTCGTCCACGGCATCATGCGGTACGCGCACGTGAATGCCGCCCAGGGCCACCATCAGCACCGGATTGACCGCCGCATGTGCCGCACCAATCGCTAGATTGGGAATACCGTAGAAGTGCAGCATCGACCGTAGCACCAGCGTTTCCGGCTGATTGTAGGTGATCGCTACCGTCTCCAACCTGTCGTCAGCCATTCTCGCCTTCCCCCGCCCGCTCAGTCGATCTAACACGCCCCCATGTGGCAACTCCATCAATTCCCGCTCTGCCCGTTTTCGCGCAAGGTGCGCCTGCTGCTGGGTGAAAAAGGCGTCGGGTACGAACTCGTGCGCGAACGCCCATGGGAGCGGCGCGACGAGTTCCTCGACATGAACCCCGCCGGACAAGTGCCGGTGATGACCGACACCACGCGCAAGATCCTGCTGATGGATTCGATGGTGATCTGCGAATATCTCGAAGAAACGGTCGAGAAAGCGGCGATGATCAGCGGCACTGCAATCAACCGCGCGGAGATCCGCCGCCTAGTCATGTGGTTCGACCATCATTTCTTCGCCGACATCACGGCGCCGCTGCTCCACGAGCGCATGGTCAAACGTCTGGTGACCAAGGAAGCCCCCGATTCGAAAGCGCTGCGCGAGGCGATGAAGGCGGCGGTGCGCCACCTCGATTATACCGACTATCTGCTCGGCCATCACAATTGGATCGCCGGCACGACGATGAGTCTGGCCGACCTTGCCGCCGCAGCGCAGATTTCGGTCGCGGATTATCTCGGCGGTATCGACTGGAAGAATCACGAGGAAACCGCGCGCTGGTATGCCGGGATGAAAAGCCGGCCGAGCTTCCGGCCGTTGCTGTCGGAGCGGATGGAGGGGATCGCCCCGCCATCCCACTATGACGACGTGAACTTCTGATGCACGTGACGCACGATGCAGCGGCCGGCATTGCGGCGGAGATCGGGTTCGACGCTTTCCTGGCAGTCGATATCCGGGTCGGCACGATCATCGAAGCGCTTCCCTTCCCCCAGGCGCGCAAGCCCGCATACCGACTGGCGATAGATTTCGGCCCGGTGATCGGGATCAAGCGATCCTCGGCACAGATCACGGAGCATTACACGTTGGAAGACTTGGCTGGCCGGCAAGTGGCGGCGGTGGTCAACTTCCCGCCGCGGCAGATCGGGCCGATGATGTCGGAGGTCCTGACCCTGGGCTTCCCCGATGCCGATGGCAAAGTGGTACTGGTTACCCCGAGCAAGGACGTGCCCAATGGCGGGCGCCTCTTCTAGCCGGCCCCGCGTGGGCACTGCCGGCTGGGCGATCCCGGCGCCGTCGCGCGGCGACTTCCCCGAACAGGGCAGCCAGCTCGAGCGCTATGCGACGCGGCTGGACGCCGCCGAGATCAATTCCAGCTTCCATCGCCCCCATCGGCGCACGACCTACGAACGCTGGGCGGCAAGCGTGCCGCCCGGCTTCCGCTTCGCCGTCAAGCTGCCCAAGACGATCACGCATGAGCGGCGTCTGGTCGAGGTCGACGATCTGCTCGGCCGTTTCGGTGAAGAGGTGGCCGGGCTCGGCGACAAGCGCGGGCCTTTATTGGTGCAATTGCCACCGAGCTTGGTGTTCGACGAGGCAGTGGCTGCGGCTTTCTTCGCGCACGCGGCGGGCGTGCTTGGCGGCGCGTTCGCTTGCGAACCGCGGCATGCTAGCTGGTTCACACTGGAGGCCGATAACTTTCTGGTCGCGCATCGCATCGCCCGCGTCGCGGCCGACCCGGCACGTGTGCCGGAGGCAGCGACACCGGGCGGCTGGCGCGGACTGAGCTACGCGCGGTGGCATGGCTCGCCGCAAATGTATCGCTCGGATTACGATGCGCTGGCGCTGGCGGGGCATGCCGACGTGGCGCGTGCGGCGCCCGACGAGCAGTGGACGATCTACGACAATACCAGCGCTGGCTTCGCACTGGGCAATGCGCTTACCTTGGCGCGCCTGGTGGAGTGATCTGCCGAATGTCGAGACCTGCCACCGGGCAGCCTACCCCGCCAGGCTTTTCGATGCCTGTTCGAACATGTCCTTCGACAGCCCGGGCGTTCCTACGATCCGCTCCAGTTCCGCCTTCATCAGCCCCGCGCGCTTTGCGTCGAACCGGCGCCAGCGCCCGAGCGGCGGCAGCAGCTTGGCCGCGGTCTGTGGGTTCAGCTTATCAAGCGCGATCAACTGGTCGGCGACGAAGCGATAGCCGGCACCACTGGCGGCATTGAAGGCCCGCTGGTTGACGCTGAAGGCACCGATCAGGGCGCGCGCACGGTTGGGATTGGCGAGCGTGAAATCACGGTGCCGCGCCAGTTCCTGGACAGTTGCCAGCGTGTCGTCGCGCGGCGACAACGCCTGCGTCTGGAACCATTTGTCGAGCACCAGCGCATTATCACCGTACAGGTTGTAGAAGATGTCGAGCGCTGCCACGCGTTCGGCCGTGTCACCGGCGATCAGCGTGGTCAGCGCCCCCTGCCGATCGGTCATGTTGTCCGCCGCCTCGAACTGGCGGAAGGCAAGCGCCGGTGCATCGGCAGCACCGCTGGCGGCGATATAGCCGAGCGCCACTGTCTTCAGCCGGCGAAGCCCCTTGGCGGCTGGCGTATATTCGAAGCGCTCGGCTAGCGCGCCCTCATAGTGCGCGCGCCACCGGACATCCAATTGTCGTCCAAGATCACGCCGCAGCGCCTCGCGCGCGCGGAAGATCGCCTCCGGATCGACCAGCGGCATCTGATCGCCGACAAAGGCGTCGGACGGGAGCAGCACCGCCTCGGCAATGAATGCCGGATCCAGCGAGGCATCGTCCAGCGTGCCCGCCACCGCTGCGATCACCGCCGCGTGATCGGCGCGGCCGAGCGTCGCGCTTTCCACCAGTGTGTCGAGCATCAATTGCTGCATCGCCTCGTACCGGGCGAAAGGATCGTCGTCATGCGCGCTGAGAAAGGCCAGATCGGCCGCCGAGCGATCGGTCTCGACGATGATCGGCGCGGAGAAGCCGCGGTTGATCGACAGCACCGGCCGTTCGGTCACACCGTCGAAAATCATCTGCTGGCCGGCGGTGTCGAGCATCACCAACTGCTCGCCCGACAGGGTCGTCGCGGTGTCCGCGCCGAACAGCTTGATCTTGAGCGGCAAGACCATCGGCTGCTTGTCCGGCTGACCGGGCGTCGGCAGCGTCCGCTGAGACAAAGTCAGTATCGCGCGGCCGCTGCCCGGCTCGTGACGCAGACTGGCCGTCACGCGCGGCGTGCCGGCCTGCGAATACCACAAGCGGAACTGCGTCAGATCGACGCCGCTGCCGAACTCCATCGAGCGGACGAAATCCTCGCACGTCGCCGCGGTGCCATCGAAGCGGTCGAAATATAGATCGGTCGCGGTGCGGAAGCGTTCGGCGCCCAGGATGGTGGCGATCATGCGGATCACCTCGGCGCCCTTGTTGTAGATCGTGGCCGTGTAGAAGTTGGAGATTTCCTGGTATTCGTCCGGCCGGATCGGGTGCGCCAGCGGGCCGGCATCTTCGGGGAATTGGGCGGCGCGCAAGCCGCGCACATCCTCTATCCGCTTGACCGCCGCGCTGCCCTGATCGGCAGAGAAGCCTTGATCCCGGAACACGGTGAAGCCCTCCTTCAGCGAAAGCTGGAACCAATCGCGGCATGTGATGCGATTACCAGACCAATTGTGGAAATATTCGTGTGCGACGACGGCGGCGATCGCATCGAAATCGTAATCCGTCGCAGTGTCTGCATCGGCCAGGATGTAGCGGCTGTTGAAGATGTTCAGCCCCTTATTCTCCATCGCGCCGAAGTTGAAATCGTCCACCGCGACGATGTTGAACACGTCGAGATCATATTCGCGCCCATAGACGCGCTCGTCCCACGCCATCGATGTCTGCAGCGCGGCCAGTGCATGCTCGGTCTTGGGCAAGTCGGCCGCGCGTACCCAGATCGCCAGTGCCACCTCGCGGCCGGACATCGTCGTGAAGCGCGCGCGATTGGCGACCAGATTGCCAGCGACGAGCGCGAACAGATAGCACGGCTTGGGGAACGGGTCGTGCCACTCCGCCCAATGCCGGCCAGCGGGCAACTCGCCGGCCGCGGTAGGATCGCCGTTGGCAAGCAGCACCGGGTAACGCGCTTGGTCGGCCGACATGCGCACCGTGTACACGCTCAACACATCGGGACGGTCGGGGAAGAAGGTGATGCGGCGGAAGCCCTCCGCCTCGCACTGCGTGCACAGGTTACCGCCCGAGGCGTAGAGCCCCATCAGCTGCGTGTTGCGCTCAGGAGCGATCTCAACCTCGGTTTCGACGATATGATCGGCGCCGCTCAGCGGGATCACCAGCGCCCCATCCTCATGCCGCCAGTCGTTTACGGCAACGCCGTCCACCTTGACGATGATCGGCGTCAGTCCATCGCCATCCAAAATCAGCGGATTACCATGGGCGCTGGTCCGCACCACCTGCAGCGTGGCGCGGACGCGCGTCGCGGCTGCATCCAAGTCGAAGTCGAGCGCGATCGTCGGGACCTGCCAGTCGGGCGGAGTATAATCTATCCGGCGGATGATATGGGGCGTGGCGCTGGCGGTCTGGATGTCGAGCATGCGATGACGACTACAGGAGCAGATATGCGCTATGCTACCGAAATCGCACGGCTCTTGCGTGGGATTGCAAGGGTGCTACCCGCTTGGGACGAATAAAGCGGGAAGTGATCCAGATGTTCCGAATAATGGGCGCGGTCGCGCTCGCAGCGATTGCCGGCGGCGCCTTTGCCGCAGATACGCCCCCTGCCGCCACGCCCAAGCGAACCGCCAAGGCCACCAACGCGATCGTCACTGCGCCGCTGCCCGAAGATCAGGCGGCGATGAAGGCGCACGTGATGTTTCTTGCCTCGGATGCGATGCGCGGGCGCGAGGCGGGCAGTGCCGAGTACGACATCGCCGCGCAATATGTCGCCGCGCAATTCTACGCGGCGGGTCTGCGGCCCGGCGGTGACGATGGCGGCTATCTTCAGCGCGTGCCGCTCGTCACCTACAAGGCAGCGGACAAGGGGAATATGGTGCTGTCGCGTCCCGGCACCTCGCCGCTGACGTTCGTTTTCGGGGAGGACTACGCGCCCGGCGTCGATCCGGCGAAGCGCGCGACTGCGGTCGATGCGCCCGTAATATTCGTCGGCTACGGCATCGTCGCGCCGCACGTGAAACGCGACGACTATGCCGGCGTCGATGCGCGCGGCAAGATCGTCGCCTATTTCGGTGGCGCGCCCGACAGCCTGCAGAGCGAGGAACGCGCGCATTTCTCCAGCGCCGGCACCAAGCAGGCGATCGCCGCCGACCATGGCGCGGTCGGCACGCTGACGCTCGAGCGCGCCGGCCCGCGCAGTACGCCCTTCGCGCGTGCCGCCGAGGCATGGGACCGGGCGCGCACGATCTGGGCCAATGCCGACGGCACCGGCAAGGCGGAGGGTGCCCCGATGCTCGGTACGCTGAGCCAACCGGGCGCAGCCAAGCTGTTCGCCGGCGCCCGCACGCCTTGGACGCAGGTCGCCAAGCTTGCCGCCAACAGCGAGGCCAGGTTCAAGGCCGAGCAATTGCCCGGCAACTTGACCATCGCGCTGCACACCAATTTCGAGCCCAAGACGAGCAGCAACGTCGTAGGGCTGATCCCGGGTAGCGATGCGGCAATCGGCAAGCAGGTCGTGATCCTTTCTGCGCATCTCGATCATGTCGGCGTCGGCAAGGCCGATGCGACCGGCGACACGATCTATAATGGCGCGGAGGACAATGCGGTCGGCATCGCCAGCCTGATCGAGGAAGCCAGGCGCTTCAAGGCGAGCGGCAAGCCGCCGCGCCGCACGATCATGTTCCTGGCCGTCACCGCCGAGGAAAAGGGGCTGGTCGGCTCCGATTATTTCGCCAACCACCCCACGGTGCCGCTCACCAGCATCGTCGCCGACGTCAATCTCGACATGCCGATCATCACCTACAAGTTCGAGGACATGACGGTGTTCGGTGCCGATCGCTCGACACTCGGGCCGATCGTCGCCAAGGCCGCGGCGACAAAAGGCGTGGTGATGTCGCCCGACCCCGATCCGGCAATGGGCCTGTTCGTACGCAGCGACCATTATCGTTTCGTGCAAAAAGGCGTGCCCTCGGTCTTCCTATGGCCAGGCAAAAAGGGAGCGGGCAAGGCAGCGTGGGACGACTTCTTCGCGCACCATTACCACCAGCCCTCGGACGAGATCACGCTGCCGCTCGACTGGGCGCAGGGCGTGCGCTTCGTCGAGACCAATTACGCCATCGCGCGCGAGATCGCGGATGGCGACGAGCGCCCGCGCTGGAACAAGGGTGATTTCTTCGGCCTGCTCTACAATGGCTTCGGCGCGCGATAGTTTGTCGCCTGATGCCCAGCGAAGGCCGGGGGCCCAGTCAAGAAGGATCCCGTCATGAAGCGCCACGCCGGGAAACGGGGATCTACATGTCTCGCCTGCTGATCTTCGGGCTCGGCTACACCGCAGGCCACATCACCGCGGCGTTGCGGCAGCGCGGCTGGAACGTCATCGGCACTACGCGTGATGGCCGGGATGACACGCTCGCCTTTGGCGACACCGCCACGGTGACGCGCGAACTGGCGCGCGCCACGCACATCCTGTCCTCTGTCCCTCCCGCAGGCGACTCAGACCCCGTCCTCGCCAAGTACGGCCAAGCGCTGAACGCATCGTCCGCCCGGCGCGGCTATCTCTCCTCCACCGGTGTCTACGGGGATGCAGACGGCGCTTGGGTCGACGAGAGCGCCCCGACGACCGGGCGCCGCGCCCCGCGCGTCGCGGCGGACCAGGCTTGGCTGGCGCTTGGCGCGCGAGTGTTCCGGCTGCCCGGCATCTACGGCCCGGGACGCTCCGCGCTCGATCGCGTGGCGGAAGGCCGCGCGCACCGCGTCGATCTGCCTTCCCAGGTGTTCAGCCGCGTGCATGTCGAAGATATCGTCTCGGGCGTCATCGCGGCATTGGATGCGCCGCCCGGCGCCTACAATCTCGCCGATGATGGGCCGTGCGGGCAGAACGAGGTGATCGCCTATGCCGCCCACCTGCTCGGGCAGGCCGCGCCGCCGTTCGTCGGTCTCGACACGCTGAGCCCGATGGCGCGCAGCTTCTATGCCGAGAATCGCCGCGTCGCCAACGCCAAGGCCAAGCGCGTGCTCGGCTGGCGCCTGCGTTATCCCGATTACCGGTTGGGCCTCCGGGCTCTCAGCGCAATGACCAGCCCGACCATTGCCAGCACCGCGCCTGCACCCGCAAGCCAGGACCAGCGATAGCCCTCGAACAATGTCGACAGGATCATCGCGATCACCGGCGTGACCACGCCTGAATAGGCCGCCTTGGCCGGACCGATCACGCGGATCAGCCCGAAATACAGCGTAAAGGCGACCGCCGAGGCGAACACGCCGAGATACAGCACGCCCGCGACATAGCCGATCCGCCAGTCCAACACCGGCGCCCCGGTCAATGCGGTGGCCAATGTCGCGTCGAACGCCGCGCCGATCAGCATCGACATCCCCAGCATCGTCGCCATCGGGTAACGCTTGGCCGTTGCCGTGCCCTGCATGACATTGGCGGTCGAGGCAGAGCAGACGGCGAGCAGGGTGATGCCGATCCCCGCCAGCACCGCCTGCGCGCCCGTCCCGGCAACGCGCGCCTCGTGCAGGAACAGCAGCGCCACGCCCGCCATCGCCACACCCGAGCCGAGCAGCAGCTGCGCACCCATCCGTTGACCGAGGAAGATGCGTGACAGGATCGCGTTCGGCACCAGCAGCAGCGCGAACACCGCCGCCACCAGCCCGGAAGTAACGTAGCTCTCGGCGCGGTAGACGAAGTTGAAGTTCAGGCAAAATTGCGCGAGGCCGAGCGCCGCCGCGAACCGCCAACCACGTGCGTCCAGCGCCAGCCGTTCGCGCTTCACCGCCGCATAAACGAGCATCGTCAGCCCAGCGACGAGGAAGCGATAGGTCACCGACCAGCTCGGCGGCACCACGCCCAGCTGGTCCTTGATCACCAGCCAGGTCGATCCCCAAATCAACGTGACGATCGCGAACGGGATCAGCACCGCCAGCCTGGTCGATCGTGGCGCGGACTTCTGGTTCATCCGCGTTCGGAGAGCTTGCGCTCCCATGCGAGGGCATCGGTGACGATCAGGTCAAGATCGTCGCGTCTGGGCGTCCAATCGAGCGTGCGCAGGATCGCCGCATTGTCCGAGATGAGCGCCGCGGGATCGCCCGGGCGGCGGCCCTGGCGATTGCGCACAATCTGCACGTTGGTCACGCGATCGACCGCATCGAGCACTTCGTTGACCGAGAAGCCACGCCCATAGCCAGCGTTGAGCGTGTGGCTGCGCGTCGGTTCGGCGATGAGCAAGTCGAGTGCGGCGACATGCGCGGCGGCGAGATCGCTCACATGAATGTAATCGCGCACGCCGGTGCCGTCGGGTGTGTCGAAATCGGTGCCGAAGACCGCGACACTATCACGCTTGCCCGTAGCCGCTTCGACGGCGACCTTGATCAGGTGCGTGGCGCCAGCCGTGGATTGCCCGCTGCGCCCTTCTGGATCGGCGCCGGCGACGTTGAAATAACGCAACGCGGCGTAGTTCATCGGATGCGCTGCCGCGACATCGCGCAACATCGCCTCGGTCATCAGCTTCGACATGCCGTACGGGTTGATCGGCACGGTCGGGCTGGTCTCCGACACCTTCTCGGTAGTCGGCGTGCCATACGTCGCGGCGGTGGAGGAGAAGATGAAGTGCGGGACGCTTTCGGTCACCGCGCTTTCGATCAGCGAGCGGCTGGCAGCGGTGTTGTTACGATAATATTTTAGCGGATCACTGACCGATTCCGGCACCACGACAGAGCCGGCAAAATGCATGATCGCCTTCACGTGATGCCCGCGGATCGCGGCGCGCACGCGGCCCTCATCCTCGATCGCGCATTCGATCAACGTCGCGCGCTCGTCAACCGCCCAATCGAACCCAGTGACGAGATTGTCGACCACGACCACGCCGTAGCCGGCATCGAGCAGCGCCAGCACCGCATGGCTGCCGATATAGCCTGCGCCGCCCGTTACCATCACCGTCATGTCGTTCATCATCACCGCTCCTCTGGCATGAGCGCCTACCAGCGGTGATTGCACCGCGCCACCGGCTTCCTATCTTGGCTTCAAGCAGATCAAGGAGTTTATCGATGGCAAGCCAAGTCGCCACGCTCGCAGGCGGATGTTTCTGGTGCACGGAAGCCGTGTTTAACGACGTGATCGGCGTCGAGAAGGTCGAGAGCGGTTATATCGGCGGCACGGTCGAGAACCCGACCTATCGCCAGGTATGCGCTGGCGACACTGGCCATGCCGAGGCAATCCGCATTACCTTCGATGCCGACCAGCTGAGCTACGCCGACCTGCTCGACATCTTCTTCGCCACGCACGATGCGACGCAGCTCAACCGCCAGGGAAACGATGTCGGTACCCAATACCGGTCGGCGATCTTCCCGCATTCGGACGAGCAGGAAACCGAGGCTCGCGCGGCAATGGCGCGTGCCGGGGCAACGTCATCGGGGCCGATTGTGACCACGATCGAACCACTCTCCGAATGGTATCCGGCCGAGGATTACCATCAGGAATATTGGGAAACCGAAGGCCGCAGCAATCCCTATTGCATGGCGGTGATCCCGCCCAAGCTGCAGAAGCTGCGCAAGAGCTTCGCTGCGCGGTCCAAGGCGGCGGTGTCGGCCTGAAGAAGGTCTGGTTCGCGCAGAGGCGCAGAGAGCGCGGAGCAGAAGAAACTTCTTCTCTGCGTCCTCCGCGCCTCTGCGCGAACCAATTCTACGGTCGATGCGCAGCGCGCCGTAGCCGATCGTTGATCGCCGCGCCAATGCCGTGGGACGGGATCGGCGCAATGCCGAGCGTCTTCCGGTCGCTAGCGTCGGCGCGGTGAAGCGCATCGAAGAGGTACGCTGCGGCTTCCGTCAAATCGCCAGCGGTGGAAAGCGTGTCGTCCCCCCCAATCGCGCCGAAACCGATCAGCCATTCGCCGGGGCGCGCCTCAGTCGCGTTGAGACGTAGCGACTTGCGCGGCGCATAATGACTGTCGAGCTGCCCCGGCGCACTGACGTTCCCCGGCGAACGCCGGGGCTCAGTTACGCCGTCCATCGCGACTGGCTCCCGGCCTCCGCCCGGGAACATGTCCGACAATAACTCGGCCGTGATAGGCCCCTCGCGCAGGATGCGCATCCCGCCCGCCGTCGCCACGATCGTCGACTCTACCCCCACCTCAGTCGCCCCATCGTCGATCACCAGCGATATCCGCCCACCCAGACTCGCCAAAACATGCGCCGCCCGCGTCGGGCTGATCCCACCGCTGGCATTGGCGGACGGCGCCGCCAACGGCACGCCGCTTGCCTCCAACAATGCCCGCATCGCCCGGTGCGCCGGAACCCGGACCGCCACCGTCTCCAGCCCGGCAGTCACCAGCGAGGCGATCCCTCCATCCTCCCGCACCGGCAGCACCAAGGTCAGCGGCCCTGGCCAGAATGCCGCCGCCAGCCGCAGCGCCGTGTCGTCAAACACTGCAATCCGCTCCGCCGCCGCCAGGTCCAGCACGTGCACGATCAGCGGGTTGAAGCTCGGCCGCCCCTTCGCCACATAGATCCCCGCCACCGCCGCCGAATCGGTCGCATCCGCCGCCAGCCCGTACACCGTCTCGGTCGGCACCGCGACACACCCGCCACCCGCAATCACCCGTGCCGCGTCGGCAATCGCGGCCGCGCCGTAGGGTAAGGTCCGCGTCTCGTGCTGGGGGTTTGGATCGGCCATGTCCCGGCGCTATAGCGCCCCGGAACCAACAGGATAAGAGCAATGCCTTTCACCCCCGCCACCGCCGACCAGCGCTTCGTGCTGGAGCATGTCACGCACATTGCCGAACTTGCGCAAAGCGAACGCTTCGCTGCCGCCAGCGACGATGTGGTCGATGCGGTGCTCGAGGGCGTCGGGCAATTCGCCGAGGGGGAATGGGCACCACTGCAGCGCATCGGCGACACGGTCGGCGCCAAGTGGACGACGGACGGTGTGGTGATGCCCGACGGGTTCGTGCAAGCCTATCACGACTATGTCGAGGGCGGCTGGGGCACGATCGGCGTGCCTGAGGAACATGGCGGCCAGGGCCTGCCCTTCGCAATCCAGACCGCAGTGCTGGAGACGCTGGGCAGCGCGAACATGGGCTTCGCGCTCGCCCCGACGCTGACCGTCGGTGCGATCGAGGCACTGGCACATCACGGCAGCGCGGAGCAGCAGGCGCTGTATCTGCCGCATCTCGCCACCGGCGAATGGACCGGCACGATGAACCTCACCGAGCCACAGGCCGGGTCCGATGTCGGCGCGCTGCGCAGCACCGCGACACCGCTCGGGGACGGCAAGTTCGCCATCAAGGGCACCAAGATCTACATCTCGTTTGGCGATCACGACATGGCGCCGAACATCGTCCACCTCGTCCTTGCTCGCACGCCAGGCGCACCGCTGGGCACCAAGGGAATCTCGCTGTTCCTCGTGCCGAAATACCGGTTGAACGAAGACGGCACGCCGGGCGATTTCAACGACGTTCGCGTTGTCTCGATCGAGCACAAGATGGGGCTGCACGCCTCGCCGACCTGCGTGCTGAGCTTCGGCGACAACGATGACTGCATAGGCGAGCTGATCGGTGCCGAATTCGGCGGCATCCGCGCCATGTTCACGATGATGAACAATGCCCGGCTCAACGTTGGCCTGCAGGGTGTGCAGGTTGCGGAAGGCGCAACCCAGGCGGCGGTCGCCTATGCACTGGATCGAGTCCAGTCGGCACGCGCCGGCGGCGCCAGCCGCGATTCCGTGCGGATCGTCGAACACCCCGACGTCCGCCGGATGCTGATGCGCATGAAGGCCCAGACCCAGGCAGCCCGCGCTTTGGTCTATCTCGCGGCGGCGCAGGTCGATCGCGCGACGCTTGGCGAAGCAGGCGCGCAGAACCGGCTCGACATTCTCACCCCGCTCGCCAAAGCGCACGGCACCGATATCGGTTGCCAAGTCAGCTCGATCGGCGTGCAGGTGTTCGGCGGCATGGGCTATGTCGAGGAAACCGGGGCGGCGCAGTTCTTCCGCGATGCGCGCATCACGCCGATCTACGAAGGTACCAACGGCATCCAGGCCGCTGATCTGGTCGGGCGCAAGCTCGGGCTCGATAACGGCGCGGCGTTCGCGGCACTGATCGCCGATATGCGCGCGGAGGCTCGCGATTCCGAGCTGATCGCGCTGATTGACGCTTGCGAGGAAATCGGACGCGGCATGATGGCGCTCGACGCCGACGACAAGCTTGCCGGCTCCTACCCGTTCCTCACCATGCTGTCGGTCGCGACATGCGGCTGGCTGATGGAGCGGCTCGGCCGCGCTACCGAGGGCGCGACGGGTGATGCCGGGTTCCTGGCGATGAAGAAGGCCGCGACGCGCTTCTATGTCGAACAGATCGTGCCCGAGGCTCTTGGCCTGAAGGCCGCGGCGACGGCGCACGCGGAAGTGCTGTATTCGGTCGAGGCCGAGGCCTTCGCTGCATGAGCTTCGATCTCGATTCCTATCTCGCGCGCCTGACGCTTGGCGCACGGCCGTCGCCCGATGCCGAGGGGCTGGCGCGACTGCAGCGCGCGCACCGGCTGGCGATACCGTTTGAGAATCTCGACGTGATGCTCGGGCGCGCTATCGCGCTCGATAGTGACAGCGTGTTCGCCAAGCTCGTCACGGCACGGCGTGGCGGCTATTGCTTCGAACACAACCGGCTGTTCCGCGATGGGCTGGCGGCGCTGGGGTTCGTTGCCCGGCCACTGCTCGGCCGCGTGTGGCTGCTCGGCAGCGACACGCCGGGTTTGACGCATACGCTCAGCCTGGTGACGATCGACGGGCAGGACTGGATAGCCGATCCGGGGTTCGGCGGCAGCTATACGCCGCCCATGCCGCTGGTCGATGGCGCGACGGCGATGGCACCGGATGGCGCGGCGTTCCGGCTCGACGCGGACCCGGTCTATGGCTGGATGCTGTCACGCGACGGCGGTCAGGGATGGCAGCGGCAATACAGCTTTACGCTGGCGCAGGTGTGGGACGCCGACCTGGCGATGGGCAATCATTGGTGCGCAACCGCGCCGGTCAGCCGGTTCACCAAAAGCAATATCGTCAGCATCGTGCTGCCGAACGGCTTTGCGAGCCTGCAGGATCGCGACTACAAGCGGCGCAACGGCAGCGACGAAACAAGCGCGGAAATTACCGATCCTCGCGTTTATAAGCTGCGATTGAGCATGATGTTCGGGATCGATCTGGGTGCGGAAGAGATCGCGGCGCTGGGCGTGTTTGCGGCGGCGTAGGTCCACCCCCGAGCCGGCAGATTAAGCCCGCTCGCGCTCGAGCAAATCCGCGACATCCAGACCTAGCAGCGTGATGTGGCTGCGTATCCGCGGCCAGCTCGTCTTCAGGAACAGCTCCCGCTCCGCCAGCTTCAGACGCTCGACCGCGCCCGGCAGCACGAACATGCCGACGCCGCGGCGCACCTCGACATAGCCGTCGTCCTGGAAGCTCTGATAGGCCTTGGCGACCGTCAGCGGGTTGGCGCCATGCTCGGCGGCGAGCGCGCGGACCGAGGGCAATTGATCGCCAGCGCCGAAATCGCCGCGCAGGATGCCGGCCGAGATCGTCGCGCGTAGCTTCAGATATACCGGGCTGTCGTCGCTGTTGAGCGCTGTCATAGCGCCTTAATACAGCAATGGGGCAAAAGGTCCAGCATCAAACCGGGCGCCATTGCGACACGATCCGGCCCATATCGGGTCGCGGCCGCTCATCGAGCGGGCGGCCG